>JAAYRL010000050.1 GCA_012518795.1 Clostridiaceae bacterium | reverse complement strand
TGAAATTTTTGTTCATTATTATCCATAAACAATTTCTTTCTCATATCATGTTTACTTTTTCGTTAATATGACTCTATACTTTTTTAATTTTTCTATCGGTAAATAAGATTCCTTTGCAATTCGGATACCTTCTTCACCCATATCCTCTTCACGATTGATCAATTCTGTCTCGGAAAATTCATGTATTACGGTTAGTTGATTTATCATGGAGTAGAGACCTTCATAATTAGGATGAGCTTTTTCAAAATGAATAACAGCTTCTTTATCATCTGAAATAACCGACCCCATCGAAAAAGCAATTAAATCTGAATTATAATAAATAGCACCGCCCCGTACATCCAATTCATCCCAATAATTAAATAAATTATTAATCGGTCCGCAATCGCTTACCAAAGGATCAGTGCAATCTACTTCCTTGTCCTGACACCACGTCCTGACTAATTCCACCGCTTTTTCCTGATCAGATTTAGCCAGAGTCTTATATTCAAATTCTGCATAATCCCGAATGAAGCGATTTACATGATTGCGTTTGGCACGATACTTCTTACCTTTTAAGTTTGCTAAGTCGGAAGTTCGGTAAATATAATCGCTAAAATCCTCTTCATATGACATTTCCGTGTTATACGTCGCAAGTTCCGAGAATAAAGCAGTATAATCCTGATCAATAAACATACCTACAAAAGACCAATTCTCCTGTTCAAAAATCGGTTCAATCTGTCTCAGAATAATTTGCATTTTTTCAGAATTTAATTTTCCTAAAGGTAAAGAAAAATGAGGTTCAGTAAATATTCCGCCATCTGAGATTAAACAGAAACAATCTTCTAAAATCAAATAGCGATAAGCATAACCGGCATTCCAGGCAAATCTGCTGTTAGGGCAAGCATCTGCCAATCTGGTATTACTCTGTTTAAAATAATGCGTATATAACTCAGCCTGTTCTATAGTGAACGGCTGCAGAGAATGGAAATTCATGAATCCTCCATCATACTGATTGTTGGAAACGATCATAAAATACGTCAAAAACAGTGTTTAGCTCATTTTTATCACGTATTGAAGTAAAATATTGTTTGTCTTTATCCCGATAAGAACGCATAATTACCATCTCAGGCACGCTATCAATACCATCTTCAACCCGATAATGGTACATAACTGCATATTCTTTTCCCTTATAAACAAAATTATCTATTAAAGAAATGTAAAATGCCTGTCCGCTTCGCTCTTCCACAATAATGCCAAGTATTTCATCACTCAGAGAATCGTCAGCGCTTTTCTTAACAGGTCTCTTTCTCAAACCTCTTTGAGAGGATTGTTTGTCACTGGCTACAGCCGGTTTTTCTCTTACCTGCTCTATTCTTACCGGATTAGAACCGGGCTCTACACCTTGTAATGTTTTTTGTGATTGATCATTCCTCATCTTCAAAAGTATCTTCTAAAATTCTATCATAAACCTCATAGATCTCTTCATTTTCTTCGTCATCCAGGGTTTCAATGTAAATTTCACCATCTTGCTCAACTACTCTGGCTATTACAAAAACAGGATCATCATCAATTGTTACCAATACGTAATAGAGATCATCTTGATAGTCAAATTCATCTCCCAGATAAAATTGATAAACCTCATCAGTTTCCGGATCTACAATTTCGATCATCATATCTTCTTCAAATTCATCATAATCATGATCGTGATTGTGATTGTGATCTTGTCCACAAGCACATCCTGCATCAATTTCATCTTTATAAAAGAACAATCTATTTGTATACATAAAACCTCCAATATATTTTAAATTATTGTATTAATAGAAAAACATCTAAATTCGAAGTACTATTTAAAGATTTTACCTGATATGTTTTTCTAAATAATTTTGTAAAAGAATTTCAGCGGCAACCTGATCCACAATCTCTTTTTTTCGTTTAGGACTGACACCTGTTTTGTTCATAAACTGATTCGCGATTACCGTAGTGTATCGCTCATCATACAAAATCGGCTTTAATCCCGTCGCACTCTCAAGTATTTCAGCAAAATCTCTGGTCAATTGCTCTTTTTCTCCAACAATACCGTCGGTTCGTTTCGGTAAACCCAAAATTAAATCGGTGATACCCTGTTCTTCAATTATTTCAGAAATTTTAATTGCAATTTCATCCATCGTTTTTGATTTATGATTGAGAGTTTTAAAGCCGGTAGCTATCAGACCTAAAGGATCGCTGATTGCCAAACCCACTCGTACGGTCCCATAATCAATCGCAAGATATCTCTGCATCGTAATTACCTTTAGCTGTTATGATTGTTTTTCAAGATTATCTAAATAATCTGTCAAAATAACCTCCAGTAGTTCATCCCGCTCCATTTTGCTGATAATCGCTCTTGCACCTTGATGATTCGTTATGTAAGTAGGGTCACCGGAGATAAAATAGCCTACCAGTTGATTCTTGGGATTATATCCTTTTTCCTTTAGAGCTGCCATAACTTGTGTCATAATATCGGCAGCTTCCGCTTTACGGTTGATACTGGTTACAAATTTTGCAGTTTCTTGATTAGCCATTATATTACCTCTTTCTTTTCTACTAACTATCTACTGTAAGTAATATATTATCATACAATTCTACCAATTAATTCATCATTTTGCGTATCTAATATTAAAACATTTTTAATTTCCCCGGTTTTCCCTTGATTTTTAGGAATCAAGGTACGTATATAGTGTTGCGTATATCCCCTGATATATGATTCATCTTCATCTTCCAGCAATACATCAACTGTTTTATTTAAGAATTTTTCAGCATATCTTGCAGCTAAAACATCACCTGCCGCTAACATCTTTTGCACTCTATGCTTAACCAGATCTTTCGGGACTTGTTCCATTTTAGCAGCTAAAGTATCCGGTCGAGACGAATAGGGAAAGACATGAATCCTGCTAAATTTTATTTTTTTGACAAATGCCAAACTCTCCTCAAATTCTACATCCGTTTCTTCCGGAAATCCTACCATGATATCTGTTGTTATCGCAGGATCAGTATATATTTCACGCAAAAGTTGAACTCTTGTCCGATATTGCTCGGAATTGTATTTTCTCCGCATTCTTTTTAAGACATTATCACTTCCGGACTGTAATGAAAGATGAAAGTGAGGACATACTTTATCTGCTTGACGCAAAATCTCGAGAAAAGATTTTGTAATCGACAAAGGTTCCAGTGAACCTAACCTGATTCTCGATAACCCGGCAATATTATTCAATTCCAGACAAAGTTCGGCTAAAGCATCACTGTTACGACCTGATTCTCTTTCAAATGAACAAATATGGATACCTGTTAAAACAATTTCTTTATGACCGTTTTCAACCAATCTTTTTGCTTCTTCTATAATTTTACTTCTGGTTCTGCTGCGATTTCGACCTCGAGCTAAAGGAATTGCACAATAAGTACAAAATTCATTACAGCCATCCTGAATTTTAATCAAGGCTCTGGTATCCAGTTGGTGATGTATTACACCCAATTCTTCATATTCGGTTTCATTACTCTTTTTACCTAAAGACATAAGTTCAGATTGATCTCGCTTAAGAACTCCCTTCATTTCATTATTAGCAAAAGACATCGGTTCAATTTGTTTTTGATTAAGAGTTGCCAATTCATTTAAAATCAGATCAATAATCGTATTTCTTCGACTGGTTCCGATCACAATATCACAATCTTTTGAAACATCATACAATTGTGAATAACAACCCATTGCAACAATCAAAGCTGACGGATTTTGTTTTTTCATTCTGCGAAGAAATTGTCTTGATTTTCGACCTGCTTCAGCAGTTACCGTACAGGTATTCAATATACCTACATCAGCATCTTGCATTTTTTCAACCACTTTAAAATTATGTTCTGAAAACTGTTGAACCAGTGCCTGATTTTCATAATGATTTGTTTTACAACCTAAACTATGTATGTATAATTTCGGCAAAATTATCTCCTTCTGCCTCTACGCATTTTTGGTCTTAGTGGTATCATATTCCAATAAATTAAAATCAATAAAACGTCGATTCGTATCCACTGCCGCAATTTGGACTTTAACTTTTTGACCTAACCACAAAACATCTCCGGTATCACGGTTTATGGCAATAAATTGTTCAGGGTCATACTCGTAATATCCTCGCAGACTTCTGAAAAAAACTGCACCTTCAACCAGTGATTCCAATTGTACAAATAGACTTGACGGAGTAAATCCGGAAATCTTTCCATCAAATATTTCACCGATTTTATCAGCATAATATTCCGCTGCCTTTTGATCGACGGTATCACGTTCCGCATCTATAGCTATTCTTTCTGTATCCGAAACATGATTACTGACTTTAAACGCACGCTTCAAACATTTTTTATCAGCATTATTATGTTCTTTCAACCAGCGTTTTAAACTGCGATGGGTAAAAGTATCCGAATATCTTCTGATCGGTGCCGTAAAGTGACAATAATTATCTGAGGCTAAACCGAAATGACCCAAGTTTTTCTCACTATAACGGGCTTTAGCTAATGAGCGCAACAGTATTGTTGAAAGAGCAGTTCCAAACGGTTCGTTTTTCATTTCTTCAAGTGCTTTTGCCAATTCCTTAGGTTCCGGTTTTTCATAATTAATATGTAGTCTGATATTAAACCGTTTTGCTATATTTGCAAAAATGTTTAATTTTTCTGAATCAGGTAATTCATGCACCCGGTAAATTATCGGAATTTTATGTTTTTGTGCTAAATCTCCTACATATTCATTGGCAGCAATCATAAAAGATTCAATCATATGGTTAGTATACAGATCCGGTTCCGGGTATATATTTATAGGATTACCGGCATTATCCAACTCAATTTTCAACTCGGGAAATTCAAATTCCAAAGCTCCGCGTCTTCTGCGCATTGCTTGCAGAATATCGGTTAATTCCTGCATCAAAAATAATTGCTCTCTAAACCAATCCGGTCGATCTTCACCTACCTCTTCACCATCCAAAATCGCTTGAGTTTCGTTGTATGAAGTTCTGACTTTGCTGCGAATAACTGAAGGATAAAGTTTGCCTTTAACAACTTTTCCCTGATGATTGATCTCCATCTCGGCAGTAAATGCAAAACGATCTTGATCCGGATTTAAACTGCAAATACCATTAGACAATTGCGGCGGATACATCGGGAGCACACGATCAACTAAATATACACTATTACCTCTTTTGAAAGCTTCCTGATCCAATTCCGATTTTTCTTTTACATAATGTGACACATCTGCTATATGGACATAAAGCAAATAATTTCCATTTTCCAGTTTTTCTATATCAATTGCGTCATCTAAATCTTTTGCATCTTCACCGTCAATTGTGATCGTTGGCAAATTACGCAGATCCACTCTGCCCTGATTTATTTCTTCAATGATCTCCTGCTCAGATATACTTTTGCCGAAAGATTTTGCTTGCTCAAGAACTTCAGAGGGAAATTCTAAAGGTAAATTATAATACTTGATTATCCCCAAAATAGCAGTATCAGGATTTCCTTCTTCACCTAGAACTTCAATTACCGAACCCCAAGGTTCACCGCCGGAATCTGTACCTTTATAATTGCAAACCACTTTCATATTGAACGGAGCACCATTTAAAAATTTCCGCGGTATATTTATTCTCGCACCCAGTTCATTGTCTTTACGATCCAATTCAACAATTCCATGCTTACCGTTTTGGCGTAATACTCCTACTAATGCATTCATCCGATTCTCCTATCTTGACAAACCAATTTAACAATTATCAGTATATTAAATTAATTCGCCTGATAATCTTGATAATAAAGTGTCTATATTTTAACATTTATATATTATGATATTATAAAATAAGGTTGAAACATGAATAAAGCAAATCAAAAAAGAAATATACCTAAAATTGTTGCTTTTGTACTTAGTGGTTTGTTAATTATCACGCTTTTTTGTTTAGCTATTCTCATTTCTCGCAAAACAAGGAATTCAAGCCAATTCATTTCTCAAGATATTCCGGATTCATTTATCGAGGAACATTCAAAACAAGCTCAACAACAAAATCAGATAAATGTAAAAAATAAACATAATCCTTCAAATAGTCAACGTCTGAACAGGAATCCGGATGACAATATCCTGTACTCAACCAGAGATTTATCATGTATCATTAGTGAAATAAACGAGCAAACTGAAAATATAGAAAATACAATTTCTGAATTTTCTCGTAGTCAATTAACTGATTCAGACCCTGCGAATACCAAAGATTCAGATTCCGTTTCTAACACTTTGGATACTGAAACAAACTTGCCGGATGAAACGACCGAACCTTCAACTACAGAGATACCCATGCATAATTTAGTCGACTATCATTATATTGCTTTAACTTTTGATGATGGCCCATATGATGTAGTTGATTTAGGAATTTTAGCTTTGTTAGATAAATTTGACGGTCATGCTACATTTTTCCTGGTTGGAAGTCGAATAGATGCATTTCCTGATACTGTAAAAGCAATGGCTGAACAAGGTTCCGAACTTGCCAATCACTCATTCAGCCATTCGAATTTTACAACGTTATCACATGAAGCATTATTAGCAGAAATTAATCTGACAAATCAAATAATTCAAGAATATACAGGGATTACTCCTGCTCTGATACGTCCGCCCGGTGGTTCTTATAATAATTTCGTTCTGGAAGCTTTGCCGTATCCTCTAATTATGTGGAATTATGATACTTTAGACTGGCGGCTCCAAGATGTAGATTCGATTAGTAAGTCCTTAGAGAATGTTAAACCCGGAGCTGTAGTCCTGATGCATTCTCTATATCCCGAGACTCTGAAAGCTTTAGAAAAGAGTTTACCCGTCCTATACGAGCAAGGTTATCGTTTTGTCACTGTTTCTGACCTGTATCGAATATATGGCGTTCCCTTGACTCCACACATATGCCACAATGCACCACCGGATGAATTAGGCTACTGATTAATTAGTAAAAGATTATCAATTCTAATCTTATAATTATATATATATTAAAGTTCAGCCGTATCCAAAAGGATTGTAAAAGGTCCGTCATTGATTAAATGAACCGACATATCTGCGCCGAATTCACCACTTTGAACAGTGGGAAATTCTTTTCTTGCGAGCTCTAAAAAATATTCATAAAGTGAATTACCCAATTCAGGAGGAGCAGCTTTAGTAAAACTTGGGCGATTACCTTTTTTACAATCAGCATAAAGAGTGAATTGAGATATGATTAAAAGATTGCCGTCAACTGTATTTAGATCTAAATTGGTTTTTCCTGCATCATCAGCAAATATTCTCATTCGAGAAATCTTTCTCCACAATAAATCCGCTTCGGATTCAGTATCTTCAGCTCCGACACCCAGAAAAACAACAAAGCCTTGTTCAATTTCTCCTACTACTTCATTATTTATTACAACTCGTGCCTCTGAAACTCTTTGAATTATCGCTTTCATATTTGCTCACTTCCAAAAAATTATTTTGAAAAATTTAACTATCTCCATTATCTTTTTCATAATACTCATTCTAATCTAAAAATACTAACAAAATATTTAAATAAATATCCTAAGAAACTATCCTGCAAGGAGTTCGTAAGAGCTCCTTTTTTTGATAATGTTTTACTATTAGTTTAGTATAAGATGTATATACATTGATTTTTAGTTAAAAGAGCAAGTAAGACGTTTGGATCTAAATAAATGAAAAAATTTAAATATTTAAAATTGATCGCAATTATATTAATAAGCATAATCCTCATAATAATTGGTATTAATGTTTCTTCACACGGTAATTTAAAAGATGATAAAGCCGGCAAACCAACCGTCAACAACACATCTGAAGCATCTCTCGTACACGAAAACACAGAAGATGAATCCAACGTACCGGAATCAACTCCGGAAACAAATTTGGATGAATCAAAAAATATTACTCAAGCAGGAATAACTAAACCTAATTCAAGTAATACTTTGAGAGATCCGAATAAACCCGGTACAAGCGAGACTCAACTCAACACTACTGAATCTGCAACCAATGAAATTCGAACTTCTGAATGCTCTACAACTGAACCTTCTTTAATCAACAAACAAATGTTTTCAGAAATTTGTGAAAATATAATTAAACCTACTATGAATTCTTTTAACGGTGAAATAGATATCTATTTTGAAATTTTGAATCATGACCTGGTTTTTGCCAGTCGCAAAGAACCCATGTATTCAGCAAGTCTTGCAAAACTATTTTTGATGGGTACAATTTTTCAAGCAATCGAAGATGGGATCATTGAATTTAATGATAATATAGCTTACGACTTGCAAATAATGATTACAATCAGCGATAATGCTTCTTTTAATCGACTTTTTTATCTGTTACAAGACACAGTGCCCGAGAGAAACATGTTTGATTTTGTTGATGATTTTTGTGAGCAAAATAATTTTTCACAAACTACAATTCATAATTTGATTATTGTTAATGGAAACGAACGATTCGTATATCCTACAGACTTTGTTTTCGAAACCTCTGCCAAAGATGTCGGACGTTTCCTGTCGATGATTTATCAGGGTGAATTAGTCAATGAAGAAGCATCAAAAAAAATGTATGAATTATTGGCTGATCAGGAACGCACTTGGAAAATCCCTGCTCTCTTGCCTGACAAAGCAATTACGGCTAATAAAACCGGTGAAAAAGAGCCTTTTAGTCATGATGCAGCAATAATCAAATCACCTAATTGTGACTATGTTCTTACCGTGATGACCGATTCAGCAAACTCTTACCAGGCCAACCTTTTAATGCAAAATCTCTCTCTCGAGATTTATAATTATCTAAATCCGTAAATGGGTATTTACTGAAGGATCCAGGCTGATAACAGAGGGATAAGTACAAAATCTCTAACTCTCACACCGACCGCTTTTAAACAAGTTATTAAATATTTTATTGAAAATTAAATTCTCGGTAAAATAATACAAGACGCCGATTATTTGATGTATTATCAAGTCGAAGGATAAGTCAAAAGCTAAGTCGAAAGCTAAGTCGAAAGCTGATATAATGCATGCATTGCTTTAGTAATTAAAAAGAACGGAGATGGATGATGGCAATTCCTATTACAATATACCAACTACTGGAAAGTTCGGTTGTTGAATCGGCTCGTATCGAGTATAAAAAAGCTTGGAATCCTCAGGCAGTTCTACATACTCTCTGTGCTTTTGCGAATGATATTGATAATTGGGGAGGAGGATATATTGTCATTGGCTTATCCGAAATAAGCGGGCAGCCAATTCTTCCACCTAGCGGACTGCCTACAGAGAGTCTCGACAGCACCATGAAAGAGCTTCTACAAATATCAAAGCTTATAAAGCCGGAATACCTACCGATCTGTGAACCTGTTACTTACGAAGGTAAGAACCTACTTCTGATTTGGGCTCCTGGTGGATACGATAGACCATATGACTGTCCGGAAAGTCTCTCCAAAAATGCCGGCAGGTCATCCTATATCCGAAAAATGTCCAACACGATCAAAGCAAGTCGAAAAGATGTGCAAGAACTTCATGATATTGGCAGTAACATTCCCTATGATGATCGTCTGAACCTAGAGGCAGAACCTGACGACTTAAAAATTAACCTAATCAGAAGTTTTCTAACTGAGACAAACAGTGCGCTCTTAGCTAATCTTGAAAATCGTTCGCTCAAGGAAGTGTCATTAGACATGCGAATACTGGACGGCCCACCAGAGAACTTGAAACCGCTAAACGTGGGCTTGATGTTCTTCAACTACAATCCGGAGAAATATTTTAGATATACATGGATTGAAGTCGTCTATATTCCAAATCCGACGGGAACTGGAATGATTGAACGAACATTCAAAGGACCGCTAAATGAACAATTAGTTCAAGCGTTACAGTACATTGAGAACTCCTTCATCGCTGAAAAAATAATTAAGATTGAAGACAAAGCAGAGTCAATTCGTGTTTTCAATTACCCTTTCAACGCTGTTGAAGAATTACTCACAAATGCAGTATTTCACAAAAGCTATCAAATCCCCGAACCGGTAGTCGTTAGGATCACCCCGCAAAAAATAGTCATTACCAGTTTCCCCGGTCCTGAAAAGTCAATCACTAATGAAGATATCAAGCATGGTACTTTGATGGGGAGAAGATATAGAAACCGTCGCATTGGAGATTTTCTTAAAGAGCTACGTTTGGTAGAAGGCCGAAACACCGGAATTCCCACCGTTGCAAATGCTTTGCAACTAAACGGATCTCCACCTGCCAAATTCCAAACAGATGAAGATCGCTCTTTTTTTGAGGTAACACTACAGATTCATCCGACATTTGAAAGCAAGCAGACTCATGAATCGGCTCCGGCAGAACAAAGAAAAAGAAAAAGAAGAACCAGAGCTGAAATGGAACAAGACATCCTGCTTCTCCTTTCAAATAATAGAGAATTATCAACAAATGAAGTTGCAAAACGACTTGGCTATCGTTCCATTTCTTCTACATTAAGTGAAGTTGTTTCTGATATGATCCAAAGGCAGTTGATAGAATATTCTCAGCCAGAACAAATCACTTCCCCCAAACAAACGATTAAGTTAAAAAACAACTCATCCACAACTTAGGATTTTTCCGGCAAAATTAAATCTAAATCATTCATCATCAGAAATCGCCATTACACTCCCTCGATTCCCTGATAGAACTCTGCTTGCTCTACAATTAATTTTATTATTTTATTTCTTTCATCCGGCGGATAATTGAATTTGCTAAGTAATCTCTTAACTGTTCTTCGCATGTTTGCTCTGCCTGATTCTCGCATCATCCAATCAGGTGTCATTTCTTTACCTATTGTTTCTGTGAGTTCCTGAGTGAATATAATGAGTTCATCATTTGTATAAAAGTCGTAAATATTCTCCGGCTTACTGATCGCATGATAAAAAGCTAATTCTTTTTTACTTAGTCCTAAGGATTTGTTTTCTTGATCAAGTTTTACAATATCCTGGGCCAGATTTAATAATGATTCTCTTACAGAAGTTAATTGATATGGTTCAGTAGCTCCATCAATTAAGCCAAAAAACTGGTCAAGACTTTCTGCATTGTCCAGCATGCTTTCCCGATATCTTTTCATGATATTTTTTAATCTTTCAGAAAACTCTCTGCCTTTTACTATGTCTCCTCTGGTATAGATGATGATTTCATCTTGAAGTAATTTATTAAGAAGTTCGATGCTAAGATTTTTCTGTTTCATCTTGGCAATCTTCTCAAGAAACAATGGATCAAAAATGCTAAATCCCTTATCAAAGTCCTGGAATAAATTAATAACACCATCACTATGAATCGATTGTTCCAACAGTTCACCTATTTGTTTATTGATATCTTCTTTCTTTAATCTTCCGGGCAAAGTTATTCTGTTTATGCTTGTACGGATAGCTTCGAAATATGCTGCTTCTCTTTGCTCGGATTTTGTCGTTATGGATGAACAAAGGGTATGTGCCTGTTTTAAGGCATAAGCTTCTTTTATGAATTCATTCTGTCTGTTTTCCGGGAAAGTAAATATATGATTTAAGCCTTCTGTTATTAAATCTGCTAATTCCGTATTCTCTATACTTTCTGAAAAAATGTGAGAGTAATTAAAATTATAGAAAAATACATTTCGGCAAACTTCCAGTTTTTCTTGAAACATTGGATAAGCAGAATCACGTATATCAGCATTCTGTATCGCTTTTTGATCTGCTTTTGTATAATCCCGCATAGCTGCTTTCAAAGCATTAGCTATGCCAATGTAGTCAACAACTAAGCCGCCTGCTTTATCTTTGAAAACACGATTGACCCTGGCTATCGCCTGCATCAGATTATGCTCTTTCATCGGTTTGTAAACATACATGGTTGCTAAACTGGGAACATCAAAACCTGTTAACCACATGTCTACAACGATAGCTATCTTGAACGGGTCTTCATCGTCTTTGAATTTTTTAACCAATTCGTCTTTGTCAGCTCTGGAACCGATAATTGCTTTCCATTCTTCCGGATCGTTATTATTGGCTGTTACAACCACTTGTACTTTTGCATCCCAATCCGGCCGGAGTTCTAAAATCTTCTTATATATCTTGATGGCAATTTGTCTGTTATAGGCAACGATCATTGCTTTGCCGGTCAAAAGATTAGCTCTGGTTTCTTCATAGTGATTGATAATGTCATGGACGAGAGTATTGATTGCTTCATCGGAGCCGATGATTTGTTCCAATCTGCTCAATTCTCTCTTACTGGCTTCAATATCCATTTCATTGGCAATTGCAGAAAGTTCTTCATATTTATTATCTATTTCTTTGAGAATCTCTTCTTTTAAACCCAGATTGATAACTCTATTTTCATAAAAAACAGGTTTAGTAGCACCATCTTCAACAGATTGGCTCATATCGTAAACATCAATATATTCTCCGAAGACTTCTCGGGTATCTCTATCGTTGACACTTAAGGGTGTTCCGGTAAAACCGATATAAGTAGCATTCGGCAAAGATTTTCTAACCAGTCTTGCCATACCGCTTTGGATTTGACCGTCTTTATTTATCTTTTCTCTTAAACCATATTGTGAGCGATGGGCTTCATCAGCTATCACAATCACATCATTTCTATCGGTCAGGGCTTCTTCCGATTCAGCAAATTTTTGCATGGTCGAGAAAAATATACCGTTCGATTTCCGGTCATTTAACAATTGATCCAGATTCTTCCTTGATTCCGCTTGAATAGGTTCTTGGCGCAAAAACTTTTTAGCTCTTGAAAACTGTCCGTATAATTGATCATCTAAATCATTTCTATCAGTCAGAATTACAAAAGTTGGTTGTTCTAAAATTCTTATCAAATAACCTGTATAGAAAACCATAGATAAAGATTTACCGGATCCTTGAGTATGCCAAAACACACCACCTCTACCATCACCTCTTTGCATGGCTTCCAAGGTTGACCTTATAGCCTTATGAACTGCGAAATATTGATGGTATTGAGCCAGTATCTTATACGTTTTATCATCTTTGTGTTCAAACAGAATAAAATTCTTGATGATGTCTAAAAAACGTTCTTTTTCTAAAATACCTTCTAAGAGTGTTTTGTAATCTGCATATTGAGTGGATTCATAAGAACCGTCGATTGATTTCCATTCCTTGTACCAGGATTCATCAGCTGTAATAGTACCGACCTTAGTTGTCGTAAAATCAGAAATAATGTTGAAAGCATTATAAACAAACAATTCTTCAATATCGTATTGATAATTTTTGATCTGACGATAAGCACTGGATACATCACTCGATTCTGATGTCAGAGATTTAAGTTCAATGACAATTAAAGGTAAACCATTGATATATAGAATAATATCCGGTCTTTTTGTATCTTTGCCTATAATAGTTAATTGATTGGTAATAATAAATGAATTGTTGTCGATGTTTTCATAATCTAACAGGTAAACTCTTTCTGTTTGTTGTCTGTCATCTGTGTAGTAGGATATTTCTATTCCATTTTGCAGATATTCAAAAAAGATTTCATTTCTGATTTCTAAAAGCCCTGCATCGATATTTTTTATTTGGTAAATAGTTTGCTCAATAACCTCTACAGGAAGATTGGGATTAATTCTGATAAGTGCTTCTTTTAAAATTTCCACGGCAACAGGAGATTTCATTCTGTCCCTAACAATCTCTTGCTGAGGAACGTACTCATAACCTAAATCTTGAATATATTTTATAAATAATTTTTCAAAACCTTCTTCAATATATATTTCAGCCATAGCTACTATCCTCTATATCCATACACTTATGTTACTTACATCAATTTCGCCGGACATTAGCTTTGGGAGTAGGGTGTCACGGAGTTGGGCGAGGGTTTTGTTTTCATCAGTTTTTCTCAACGTAATATTTACAACCCATTCTGATAATACGGTAAATGTTTCTAACAGATTTGTATTAGGATATACCAATTTTATATTTGTTAAAGTGTTTTTACTCACCGAGGGTCTTGTAGACGCCATTGAAGAATTATAAATGTATCTTTGAACATGTTCTTGTTCTAGGAATCTTCTAATATATTCTCTATTTTTTATATCTAAAGGATCTATCTTGGCTAAAGCAACATTATATGCTCCCGCTAAGCCAAATCTTATCTTACCAGCTTCACCATACTTATCCATTAGTATATCTTCTCTAGTACACATTTTATTTTTACTATTTTCTTTAATATAAGTTAAATGGTCTACAGAAGAATTATAATCCCTGTTTTGTATAAATCTAACATACCCAGGTTCCATATCATATATGTGTTCTGATTTTGGTGGTTGACTACCACCAACAAAATCTACAAGTTCAAGCAATTCAACTACTGTCCATCCTTCAGGAATTAAACCTAATTCACTCTCAACAAATTCTCCGTCTTGGAAAGGTTCAAAATCTACAAACCAAGATTTGAAAATAGCTTGTGCTTGGTTTTCTAAGTTAGAAATGATTTTATTATTGTTTTTAATTTTCTCATTTATCAGCATTAAAAGATTTGTCTGTTTTCTTTGTTCTTCTATCGTAATGTTCGGTACAGATAAATTTTCAACCATACTTTTTGTCAATGCTTTTCTAGTAGCACCACCACTTGCAAGTTGTAATAAGTGTGGCTTTATATATTGAAGATAGCAAAGTAAATAATTCGTATCCATAACTTTGCTATATGGTCTAACAATCATGACATGTTGATTAACCCTTGCTTCCTTCAACTCTTCTGGAAAAATACATGCTCTTGCGACCGAATCACCAGTAATATTCAAAAGCACGTCATTTTTTTCGACTTTAACATTTGATAATTGTTCTGAATTAATTTGGTTTATAAAAACTAACCCCTCTTTAGAAAAAGAAAAGTCCAAAACATTTTGGCTTCTTATAAGCGGCATTCCATTCTCAATATAAACCTTTTGTCCCCCACGCGGAGTAGCACCACTAGCAATTTTAAGCGTAATATTTTTTAGTGTTTTATATTCCATACCCAATCTCACCAAGATTCTCTTTAATCAAATCTTCAAGTTTATGAGATTCTGCAAAGAGTTGAGAAAGCTCAGTTGTCAATCTCTCCATCTTTTCTTCAAAAGGTTCACCGTCATCTTCTATTTCTTCAAGCCCTACGTATCTACCCGGTGTTAGCACAAAGTTATTTTCTTCTATTTCTTCAAGGTCAGCTACATGAGCATAACCGGCTTCTTCAACATCCTTACCGGATACAAAGTCTTTATAAGTTCCGGAAATTCTGTCAATATCTTCCTCCGATAAATCTCTATGAGCCCTATCTACCATATGACCTATATTTCTGCAATCTAAAAATAAGGTTTTTCCTTTTTGCTTTTTATCTTTATTGATAATCCATAGACAAACAGAAATCCCTGTTGAATAAAAGAGTCTGTCCGGCATTGCAATAATACATTCCACTAAATCATCTCTGATAATGTTTTCTCTAATTTCACCCTCTTTGCCACTAGCTGACAATGAACCATTCGCTAAAACTAAACCCAGCTTTCCCTTTGGTGCTAAATGATAAATCATATGTTGCATCCAGGCATAGTTGGCATTTCCTGCCGGCGGAAGTCCATATTTCCATCTAGCATCTTCTATAAGTCGATCTCCACCCCAATCTTTCATATTAAAAGGTGGATTTGCCAGGATAAAGTCAGCTCTCATTGATGAATGTAAATCATTAAAGAAAGTATTGGCATGGCCTTGTCCTAAGTCTCCTTCCAGTCCATGAATTGCCAAATTCATCTGTGCCAGTTTCCAAGTATTGGCATTTGATTCTTGACCATAAATAGAAAGTCCCCTAACTCGCCCTTGATGATTTTCAACAAACTTAGCAGACTGAACAAACATCCCTCCGGCGCCACAGCACGGGTCATATACACGTCCTTTGTAAGGTTGTAATATTTCTACCAGGGTTTTTACAACGCTTGAAGGCGTATAAAATTCACCGGCATTCTTCCCTTCCAAAGAAGCAAATTGAGCTAAAGCATATTCATAAGTACGCCCCAATATATCTTTGGAATTTCCATGTTCTTTCAGGTTGAGATTATTAAATAAATCAACCACTTCGCCTAGACGTCTTTTATCTAATTCCGGTCTGGCATAATTTTTAGGCAGAATTCCTTTGAGCCGATTATTCTCCTCTTCGATAGAAACCATAGCTTGATCAATGACTTGACCTATTTCGGGAGTCATTGCTTGGGAAGCAATAAAATCCCATCTGGCTTTTTTGGGAACGAAAAAGACATTTTCAGCGAGATATTCATCTCTGTCTTCTTCAAATCCTTCACCCTCATTAACAAGTTCTTGATACCTGTCTTCAAAACTATCAGATATATACTTAAGAAAGATCAGACCTAAGACTACATTTTTGTACTCTGCTGCATCAATATTGCCTCTTAATTTATCTGCCGCTGCAAAAATTTCTCTTTCAAAACCTAGGTTCGCACCGTTTATTTGTTCCGTCATATTGTCTCTCTTCTATATTGATTTGTGTTTGTTCTATTAAGTTCAAAGCAAAATGAATCCGAAAAGCATTTGATATTAATTTTTTTGAATTAAAGTGACATTCCCATAAATTTATTAAGAAAAGCAATCATATTCTTATGAAATTATAACAAAGAATGTGGTATACGAGCTAATTATTGTTATATATACGTTCCATGATCTTCCGGACTAACAGGGTAGTTTAGAAATCTTTTGCAAAAGAATAGCCTATAATTTTCTTATCTGTTTCAATCAATTTTTTGACTTCGCTTGAAAAGTTTTGTTTGGTGAAAATTATGTAGTATGAATTAGATTGGTTAACCGGGGCAAACCTGCTTTTATTAATCAACTTTTCTAATTCGCTCATATCAAAATCTTTATTTCGCCACTTAATTTCTCCAAAAATTGAAAAATCTTTTCCCTCAGCCAGAAGATCAATTTCTTCTTCTCGTTTTTCTAATGGGTTGTTTCCCCACCACCTGCTATAAGAATGAACAAGTCCCGGAAGCTTGTCTTCCCGATTGAGTTTTTCAAAAAATTCATAGGCTATCTCTTCAAAACCTTCCCCCATAAAGTTAGGAAGATCTTCTCTAATAAACTCATTATAAATTTTCTCACCATTCATACCGACAATTTGAGATTGAAACCTCAAAACATATTTGAAATAAAATCTGAAACATCCATCCTTTACTCTGTATATGGTTTTTCTTCCACTATTTTTCCCATAAGGAACTTCTTTTTTTATGATTTCCAGTTCGATTAAATTATTCAAATAGGGAGACAAACTTCCACTGGGAATTCCGGTTTGATTAGCAATATCAATGTTTTTACTTGCCCCATTGGCAATAGCATAAATTATTTGATTATAAACTTCAGGTGCTTTCAGCTCTTGATTTAATAAATTAATCGGTTCTTCAAAAAGTCTGCCGGATGGTTTTAAGAATAAATTAATCAAATTATCATCTAAGTTTATGTTTTTATCCACGTACGAAAGATAATCTGCAACTCCGCCGGTCGCAGAATGAATAATCGCAATATCCTCCTTATCCATACCTTCCAACATTTCTTTAGTCTCAAAAAAAGTAAAAGGCCTTAGCTGAATTTGAGAAGTTCTCCTTCCATAAAGCGGACTCTTGGCAGATAAAACCTGTTTTTCCATGAAAGACATGGATGAACCGCATAAAATTAAATGGAGTTTACTTTTTTTCCAATCATGATCACACATGGCTTGAATAACTGACGATATTCCCTGATTGGACTCTGCAAGATATGGATATTCATCAATTACAAATACAAGTCTTTTATCTTGTGCCAGTTTTCCAACAGCTTGAAACAAGGAAAAATAATCCTTGTAGACGGGTCCAAAATTTCCCAAGCCTAATTTTTCATTAACTAAGATGGAAAGTCTCTCCAAGTTCAATCCGCCGGTTTGACTTGCCATGTAATAGATACTATTTTTATCCTCAATATATTTTTGAATTAAAAAAGTTTTTCCAACTCTTCTTCTTCCATATATAACCGTAAACTCAAATTTATCAGATCTATAGGATTTTTCTAATTCAGCTAATTCATTTTTTCTTCCAAAAAAGTTCATAAGATCCTCCTAGATGATTTTCTACCTAAAATTATATATAAAGAATTAGCATAAATCAAATTAGCATAATCTAAATTATCCTAATTCAAATTATGCTAATTATTATTCATTCACAGAACATTATTTCATCATTAGGCCTATTTCAGGAGTCATTGTCTTCATCGCTTTTATTTGTAAAGTAGGCAAATGCTCCGGAATTAATATTAAGACGTGTCACCATTTTATTTTGCAAAAATTTAAATCTCGTTTCTAAGAAATTCTTCTAATTTGTCGATGGATAAAGGCTTTGAAAAATAATATCCTTGTGCTTCATGGCAGCCCAACTCCTTCAAAAAATCGACTTGGTTCTTTGTTTCAACACCTTCAACAGTAGTATAAGTTTTAAAGGCGTTAGCCAGCGAAATAATCATTTCAGTAACAATGTTTGTTCTTCTTCCCAAATTAATATTATCTGTAATGCTTTTATCTATTTTTATTCTGTCAAAAGGTATAGCTTCTAATCGATGCAATGATGAATATCCTTTGCCGAAATCATCAATGGCAATACTTACTCCCAATTTCTTCAATTCTGATACTTTTTCTATCATTTCTGATAAATTTTCAGACAATGCACTTTCCGTGAGTTCTAATTCAATATACTGCGATTCTATTTGACATTCTTCTATAATTTTTGAAATAGCATCCACAAAATTAAACCTTTGGAACTGTACAGCTGAAACATTTACAGAAAAGCGAAGAGGAGGAAATCCCTTCATTACAAGCCGCTGATGTGCCATTATTGACTGTTTAAGTGCCCAGGCTCCTACATCGTAAATTAACCCTGTGGTTTCAAGGATGGGGATAAATCTATCAGGATCTACTATTTTATTATCTTCAGATGTCAATCTGAGTAAAGATTCAACTCCGACAGTTTTTCCCGTTGCAAGATTGATTTGAGGCTGAAATTCCAGATAAAATTCATTGTTTTGCAATGATCTGAAAAGTCTGTTGGTAAGCAAGGTGGTTTCTGTAATATGTTCTTTTATTATTGAGGTATAAAAAGCAATCTTACTGTCAGAGTGTTCAGCCTCATTTCCTGCTAATTCAGCACTTTCTAAAAGAACGTTTACATCTTTTCCGTCTTGCGGATACAATGATATACCTATGTTGATAATAACAAATAAGGCTTCTACTCCGGTTTCAGTCAATAAAGGACTGGAAAAAGTGTTAATCACTTCCTGCGCCCTATCCTTTACTTCATCCTTATTGCCACAGTAGGTTAGAACAACTATAAACTCTTTTGCACCTGTCCTTGAAATAATGATGCAGTCTTGAAAAAGATTCTCAAGGATTGATGCAAATTTTATTATTACCTGTTCTCCGACAACATGGCCAAAAGTGTCATTAATCAGCTTTAAATTCTCTATTTCAATATTCAAAATTGCTATATTCTTTGATTCTTCTCCGTTTTGCAAAATTGATTCCAATGTTTTTCTGAGCATATTATAATTGGCCATTTTTGTAGTCTCATCAAAATAAGCAAATTCATGCAGCCTTTTTTCGTAAAGTAGTTTTTTCCTTGCATCAGCCAAGACATTAGTTAATATTTTTAAAATAGATAGTCGATTTTCCCAGGTGTGCTTATCATTGCAGCTACGATATTCAACAACAAGAATTCCATGTATCCTCTCATCAACAAATACAGGCAGTGCGGAAAACGAATTGATTTCCTTTGCCATAAAGTAATTTCTTGCGGACTCATATTCACGAATAGAAATACCTGTAACATCGTCACATACTATAGGCTGTTTGCTAGTAATTATAGACTCGCAAATGGATGAAATTGCATTCTTGGCATCTACTTCCGAATAGTAGGGGGATGAATCCTCATCCAAGCTACTATTGACATACGTACTTACGAAGGTTGTGTTCTCGTAATCGGGACTTATTTCTAATAAATATGCATAATCAAAATTAAGAATTTCAGCGGACATTTCAAACATTTCATTAAGTTTTTCCTCAGCATCATCTTTACTATAGGAAATGAATTTGGAAGAAATTCTTTCAAGGATACTTTGCTCCTTTGTGGACTTTTCATACTTCTGCATTCTCACTGTCTGTAAGGTCATTAAAAATTGCGTAATTGCATAAGAAAGTACAATAATGGCAATCCTTGCCACATAATCGGTGCGGCCAACAGTGACAACAATCTCCGGTTGAGTTATAAAAAAAATAATTTGCACGACTATGCTTACTAAAGCAAAAATAATGGAATGGATTTTATTTCCCAGAATAACTGTAAGCAGGAAGAAAATAACATATATCGCCCATATAGTTATCGCCCCTGTTTCAAAATATTCCAATGAGAAAAGCAATGTGCCTGCTACAGATATCAGTAAAAACATGGTATTTTGATTTGTCTGATTTTTTATAACAATCGGTACAAGTGCGGTAACTATTCCCATAAAAACCGGTCTTAAAGAGAGCAAAAACTCAATTTCTAATGGACCCCTCATTATGAAGAATCCTATTAAAAAAGATATTACACCGCTTGCTATAAATATGTATCCGACTATTCTAAACAATATCAATCGGTCGTTTGTCATCAATCTGCCATATGTTAAATACTGGGGTGCTGTCTTTTTCTTTTCAAGAAACAATCCGAACTTTTTCAATGTCAAAAACAACGCTATTGCCGGAATAAAAAGGATTAAAACTGCTATTTTGGGAAACAACTTTATTTCTAAGATGTCAGGTAAAATATCTGTTGCTATGCCCAAAACAACTGTTAAGTAGAAGGATAGCTTGAATTGAAATACATCATTTTTTAATAAAGCATTAGACTCGACTTTTCCCAACCAACGAAAAAGTAATACGATACTGACGACTCCAAATGCAATATAATAAAAAAACAGCCAATAAGAGTCGACAGTTGTAGGAAATGTATTTACCCAACCAAATTGGGTCTGCACCATTTTGTACTGTTTGGGACCAAAAATCCCAAACGGGGCATACAAAATAATATTTATTATTGCAGGTAAATAAATTACAACAAGGGTCATCCGTCTTTTTAATAAACGGCTATTCCCAAGCACTAATACGAAGTGGAGAAAAATGCTGTAAATGATTCCCCAGCCGAAAACCGTGACACAGCGCCAAAAAATACTCTGTTCAGCAGTGTGTGCTGCAAGAGCAACGGAATATGAGAACGACCAAATTGCCAACGAAATTGTCATCAACAAAAACAATCGGTTAATGGTGCCTTTTTTATATATCGATATTGCGTATACACCAAAGAGCACGTAAAAAAAGCCGATGGCATAAATGATTATTGATAACATTATATCTATTATATCCCGATTCTAAGGTAAAATCCTGTATTCTACCAAATTTGATTATATTCAAGCTATTATATTATATCTATCTAAAGTTTTACAATCTAGTCTTTGAGAAAGCCTGTAAATATCATTTCCTTTCTTTTCTCTGCTTTTTTTAAACGATACAAGGCGGAAACAGCGAGGTTAAGTAACAATTGTAACAACAAATAAGTTGTGATAAATTATATACTGGATTCGAAACCAATCATTCCCCATAAAGGGACTAAGACCACTTCACCAATGCAATGTATGTCTATGTTGCTGAAAAGTCCAGGAAAAGAGGTGGTTGTTAAAAGTTACCGAAAAAATGATAAGGCTGGAAAAAAGTGTAGTAGATATGAGTAATTATTTAAGAGAAGAAAACAATTTAGATAATCAAAACAACCCTGACAGTGAGAATAAAATAGATATACCAAGCATAGTATTAACTGTAATTTTAATAACAATGTGCATTATAATACCATTCTCAATAAAATCGAAGAAAGTTGAAGATAATTGGAATTACAGTATAAATAACAGTATAAATAAAAGTACAGTAGAAAATGCTTACAATGTTATAGAATACAATTCCGATTCGGATGTTCAAGATAAAAAGAAATTACCTTTAGAGACCGAAACCGGATTAAAATTTTCTGTAGATAGAAAAAGGTCGGATGATATATCGGATTTATCTAATTTTATAGTAATAAATTATGGATATTCCGATATAGAAGTAACAACATCTGATGGTGATACTTTATACAGTAGTTATGACGAAAGATATTCCGGTTATATAAATGAGAGCGGAAGTCACAAAAATATAAGCGTACCGAAAATTGATAATTTAGCCAGAAAAGATAATTTTAAAGTAATTAAAATTCCAAGTGAGTATAAAGGTAGATATTTAGAAATAACCTTAAATCCTATAAAAGATTCAGATACAGGCATCGTTACTAATATATATAACGTAAATAATCCGGCTGAATTAATGACGGTGATATTTTTAAAAGAGGTACATCTTGTAATACCGTCTGTTATTATGATTATTGTCGGTTTGATAGGTATACTGGTATATACTATTCGCAGGTTATATAAAAAGCAATATATCAGCATACTGTATTTAACTGAATTAGCAGGGCTTACAGGATTAATGTTACTATGCCAAACAGATTTTCTGAAAGCAATTTTCCCATCCAAATTAAATACTATCTATTACATGTTGTATATATCATCGCAGTTAATAAACGTACCTATAATTAACTATATAACAACCAGGTTTGGACATACTTTAGAGTATAAAGATACGGATATTAATCGTTCTCAGCCGAATAAATGGAATAAAGTTGTGTCCATATCCGGACAGGTACTGATAGTTCTAACTATTTTAAACTCTATTATACAATTCATATTATCAATAAACGGATACATAGCATATATAGATACTATATTAATTAGTGTAACTTTGACTGTATTAACCTCATTTGTATTCGTATTAACCTGTGTCATAAACAGGGATAAATTAAGTAAATTTGAGAAAATCTTTTATGCATTAATATATATTATGAATGCTTTATCAATGATAAATTCGACTTATCTTAAATTTCACATATTCAATTATGTATTGTCTGCAGAAACTATTTTGTTCATAATATTCCTGATATCAGTTGCATTGAAATATTTTGAAACTATTGAAAAAGAAAGAATTCATTTCTCATTTATGGATGAAGCATTAAGGACTGATAACCTTACAAAATTAGGCAGTAGATACGCTTATGAGAGTAAATTATTTGATTTGAATAAATCTAATAACAAATGTGTAATAATGTTTGTTGATTTAAACAACTTAAAATTTATCAATGATAAGTTAGGACATAAATCAGGTGATAAAGCAATTAAAGGTGTTGCTGAATACTTAAAAGAAAAATTTAGAGGCAGTGATATATTTAGAATAGGCGGAGATGAATTTGTTCTAATATTTGAATATTACATTGACTATGAAAAACTGTCTAAGTATAAATCAGAAGAGGTTTATGTGGAAGGTGTTACAGAACATATTCCCGTTGTAATGTCATTCGGTGTATCATTTTATGACCCGAATAATCCTAATAATGAGACAGTCGAAGACTATATAAAACATGCTGATAGAGCCATGTATATAAATAAACAGAAATATAAGAGAAAATATCCTCAATGGAGTTACAGAATTTTAAATTGATTCCAAATCGAGGGGTATAGGCGTAAACTCTCATTCACCCCACCGGTCGGGGTGTTCTGTTTTGTTATCAGCCCACCAGCGCAAAACCTCGGGACCGTAGTTGTCCTCACCAGATTCTTTTATGCCTTCTTCAGAGACATATATATGACCGTTTATACCTTCACTAATGCTACCACTCTGACTCAATCCGCCATTATTATTATAGGCCTGACCGTAATATGGGTATGTTTCAAACTTATTCCCAGCTAAAAATTCGTTCCTTGTAATGAATGTATTGCTTTTTATGTCGTAAATTGCTCTCTCTATAGGCTTTTCGCCTGTTTCCAACTCATAAATTACAAATGCGGTTTTGGCATGCCTCATAACTTTGGCATCCGCCGCTACCCTGGCCTTCTCTACCAAGCCATTATAAACAGGAATAGCTATCGCTACGAGGACGGCAATGATTGCGACCACGATAAGTACTTCCATTAGGGTAAAACCTTTTTTATTTCTGATTTTCACTTTCATTCAACTCCCATATTCCTGACGGAAAGTTTTACAAGTGCACCGACCTATTTTACAATTGCACCGGCCTAGATCTATGAAATAAATATTCTTTGCGATTATTTTCCTTTTTTACGATATGTTCTCGTACATGTAAAACATCGTAGCTTATTTGAACACGTTCACAGTATATCAAGCTCATTAAAGATTAACAAGACAAACAATTTCCCTTTACAATCAAAAAGTTTCAGCAAAATTAAAAGGCAGCAAACCTTCTGTCAAAATCTGCTACCTTATCTGGTGGAGATGGCGAGGATCGAACTCGCTACCTCTTGAATGCCATTCAAGCGCTCTCCCAATTGAGCTACACCCCCAAGTGCAAAATTAATAATATCATAAATGCTTCCAAAGTCAAGTGTTATGGTTTTATAATAAAATCTGTGAAATAATAATAACAAAAAATCATATTTATTTTGAAAGGTGTCTTGATCAATATGAAATTTCAGGTTTTACAAAAACATCTGTTGAAGTCTCCTGTTATCTTAGCTGTTAAAGATGAAGAATCTCTGCTAAAAGCTCTAAAAAGTGAATGTAAAATTATTTTTATGTTATTCGGAAACATCTGTAATATCGAAGAATATACAAGATTAGCTAAACAACACGGAAAATATATTTTTGTTCACTTGGATTTGGTTGACGGTATCACTAATCGAGAAATAGCCATAGATTTTATACATCAATATACAAAAGCAGATGGGGTAATTTCAACAAGAGCACGCCTGCTAAAATACGCAAAAAAATTCGGTTTAATTACGGTATTAAGAATTTTTATGTTAGACTCGATGGCTCTGGAAAACGGTTATCAAAATATCGATTATTCAAATCCGGATATGATTGAAATCTTACCGGGTATCGCAACCAAAGCATTTGCTCTCATAAAAGAATATTCTGATATTCCGATTATTGCCGGCGGATTAATCCGGACCAAACAAGATATTCTACAAGCTCTGACTGATGGCGCAACAGCAATTTCTTCAACTCGATTCGAATTAAACGAAGTCAATGACATTATTCAAGAGTTTATAGCGAATCAAGCAGAACAGTAGTTTAAGACAGTTTATGGATAAAAAGACCGCTGCGTAATTTTGGTTCAAACCAAGTTGATTTGGGTGGCATTAATTCATTTGCATCTGCAACATCAAACAGTTCAGAAATTGATGTCGGATACATAGAAAAAGCCACTTTCATTTCACCGCTGTCAACTCTGCGTTCCAATTCCGTGAGTCCTCTTATTCCACCGACAAAATCAATTCTTTGATCTGTACGAGGATCTTCAATACCCAAGATTGGGTGTAAAAGATTGTTTTGCATTATCGCAACATCCAATGAATTAACAGGATCCTTCGGATCAAAAGTACCGGGCTTCGCTGTTAATTTGTACCATTTACTTTGATAATACATGCCGAATTCAGCTTTAGTCTGAGGATGATATATTTTATTTCCGACATTTTCAACATTAAATTTTTCTTTTATTTTTTCGAAAAATTCATCTTCTGATAACCCGTTTAGATCTTTGACTAAACGGTTATAATCCATAATTTTCAATTCATGATCCGAGAAAACAACAGCTAAGAAATAATTGAATTCTTCATCACCTGAATAGTCCGGATTCTCTACTCTGCGTTTTTTAGCCACTTCTACACCGGAAGCACATCTGTGGTGACCATCAGCAATATAAAGTACATCTATTTCTGCAAAAGCATCAATTAATTTTTGAATAATTGCAGAATCATCAATCACCCAGATTCGGTGTGTTACGCCATCAGAAGCAGTGAAATCATATTCCGCTTGGTTTTGTTTATAAGTTGTAACAATTGCATTAATTTTCTCTTGTTTTTTGTAAGCTAAAAAAATGGGACCGGTATTTGCATCTAATACATCAACATGTTTAATGCGATCTGCTAATTTGTCCGCTCTTGTTTTTTCATGTTTTTTTATTGTTTCATTCAAGTATTCATCTACTGAGGCACAACAAACCACACCGGTTTGACTTCTATCATTCATAGTTAATTCATAAAGATAAAGATTAGCTGTAGAATCTTGCTGCATGATTCCACGCTCAATCAGAGAATTCATGTTAATGACCGCTTGTTGATAAACCCGCTCATCATAAATGTCAATATTCTTGTCTAAAGTCGTTTCCGGTCGGTCAATCCGCATAAAACTGTTCGGCTTGCCTTGAATTTCAGTACGAGCTTCTTCACTGTTCATTACATCATATGGAAGTGCAGCCACTTCGGAAGCGTATTTTGCAACAGGACGAATTGCCCTAAAAGCTCTAATTTTTGCCATATTGTTCCTTTTTTAATCCAGTCCGTTTCCTCCGATGAGTTTTCTGACACGAACTACACCATCAATCGCTTTAATTTTATTGATTGTTTCACGATCAACTTCATCGTCTACATCCAGCATCGTATAAGCCCAGCCTTCTTTATGACGATTACTCAATCGCGAAATATTTTTATTTGCTAAGATTCTCGTAATTTGGTTAATCATGTTCGGTATATTTTTGTGTAACACAGTAATTCGATTATAACCGTTACATACTCCAAAATCGAAATTCGGGAAATTGACAGAATTATGAATATTGCCGTTCTTAAGATAATCGAGCATTTGTTCTACAGCCATTTTAGCAGCATTGAATTCACTTTCCGGAGTCGAGGCTCCCAGATGGGGAATGTTGATTGTACGATCTAATTTTAAAGTTTCTTCATCCGGAAAATCTACAACATAGTGTGAAACAATATTGTTGTCAATTGCTTTTTTCATAGCCTTTACATCAACTAAGCCACCACGTGCCAAGTTAACAACAATTAACCCCGGTTTTGCGTTCATTAACAATTCTTCATTCACAAAACTATCAGTATCCTTGTTATAAGGAATGTGGATTGTAATAATATCACATTTTTGGAATAATTCATTAACGTCATTTGATCTTTTAATACAGCTGTTTAATGCCCAGGCATGTTTCACTGTTAAGAACGGATCATAACCATATACATGCATGCCGAAATCAACACACATGTTTGCTACTAATGCTCCAATTTCTCCTAAACCGATAACACCGACTGTTTTGCCATAAAGTTCCGGACCTACAAACTCTTTTTTACCCGATTCAACTTTGGTAATAACTTCACCGTCAGCATCCAATTCAGCAGTCCATTTCAGAGCTTCTGCAACATTTCTTGATGCCATTATCATCGCTAAGGCAACTAATTCTTTAACACCGTTAGCATTTGCTCCGGGAGAATTGCAAACAACAATACCTTGTTCAGAACATTTTTCTAAAGGAATATTATTAACACCCGAACCTGCACGTCCGATAAATTTCAATTCCGGTCCAAATTCCATGTCATGCATATCTTTGCTCCTGACGATGATTGCATCAGGATTTGCAATTTCGTTATCAACAACAAAATGTTTCGGAATTTGGTTTAAAGCCGTTTCATCAATATTATTTAATGTTAAAATTTTATAATTTTTCATTTTATCCTTCCAAAGATATAATCTAAATTTGTTTTTAAAACTAACCGTTTTGTTTGGCAAATTCTTGCATGAAAGAAATCAGAGCATCAATTCCATCCAACGACATCGCATTGTAAATACTCGCTCTCATACCGCCAACAGATCTATGTCCTTTCAAATTCTGTAAGCCCCTGGCTGTTGCCTGTTTAACAAATTCCTCATTCAATTCATCATTAGTACAGACAAAAGGCACGTTCATCAAGGAACGATCATCTTTTTCTGCAGTACCACGATAAAAATCACTGTTATCAATATAATCATATAGTTTTTGAGCTTTTGCTTTATTAATTTCTTCAATTGCAGAAACTCCGCCCAATTTATCTAACCATTCAAAAACTAATTTGCATATATAAATGTTGTAGCAAGGTGGTGTATTATACATCGAACCATTGTCTGCATGAGTTTTATAATTCAGCATTATCGGAGTATATTCCATCGCATTGCCAAGCAAATCATCACGTATAATAACAACCGTCACACCGGCAGGACCCATATTCTTCTGTGCTCCAGCATATATCAGAGCAAACTTATTCACATCATAAACTTCAGAAAGAATATTTGACGACATGTCTGCAACCAGATCCAATGCACCAATATCCGGAATATTGTCAGGGCTGATCCTCGTTCCATAAATTGTATTATTAGTACAAATATGCACATAATCAGCATCCGGATTAAAATCAGACTTGACAGTTTTCGGAATATAGGAATAATTATCATTTTTTGAAGATGCAACAATTCTCGCCTCTCCAAAACGTGCAGCTTCTTGTTGAGCTTTACTCGCCCAACTACCCGTAATCAGAAAATCAGCTGTATTATTTTTATTCATCAAATTTAGCGGAACCATCGCAAATTGTGTTGAGGCACCACCTTGTAAAAACAACACATAATAATTATCCGGAATGTTCATCAGCTTTCTCAAAAGCTGTTCAGCTTCATCTTGAATATCACTATAAGCTTTTGAGCGGTGACTCATTTCCATTACAGATAAACCGAAGCCATGATAGTCTAACATTTCTTCACCTGCTTTTTGCAGTACTTCTACCGGCAATACAGATGGCCCTGCTGAAAAATTAAAAATTCGATTCATATTATTCCCGTCCGCTTAAAAATAATCATATTAATGAATTAATATTCACTCAAAGTTAACATTATCAATAATAATTTTCTTAAGCAATTCTCTATACATATTATTAGCGATTTTTTTAATTTATATTGCCTAAATAAACAATTTATGTATAGTTTTGCTAAGCCAAAACAGATAATTAATAATGTATAATTTTATTAATAATAAACGAGCATGGTTTCTCTTATATAGAACTAGAAAGAATCATTAATGTACAGTCTATCTAAGTAAAAATCGTGTAACGTTTATCTTAATAAAATTAAAATAACTATAAACTATAAACAGCATAAAAAATTAGCTGAAAGTAAAAATAGTCCTAAATTCAAAAGCTCAGGACTATTGATTGCTTGGTCGAGGTGACAGGACTTGAACCTGCGACCCCCTGTTCCCAAAACAGGTGCGCTACCAACTGCGCTACACCTCGGTTTAATCAGCATTAACAATGATAGTTACAAATTACTTTTCTGTCAAGCTAACTGATTTTCCTGAATTTGATCCTTAATTCGACCCTTAATTTGATCTTTAATTCGATGAAATTATATCTTTAGTTTTAACAGCAAACAAATCGCTTGAGAATCATAAGAATATTTAGAGATACAAATTTTTCTAAAAATAACAACTCCGCAATAACCTATATCACGGAGTTGTTTTGGTCGAGGTGACAGGACTTGAACCTGCGACTTCCTGCTCCCGAAGCAGGCACGCTACCAACTGCGCTACACCTCGTTATTAAAAGAATAAATACAAACTGTACCTTTTCTTTATACAGTTCTACATTATCCTTTTGCAATGCAAAATTGTCAAGTACATGATTCTTTATTCATCTGATTTTTAATTATAACAATTGATCTTTAATTATAACAATTTAAAGACAGCTTTAGATTTGGATTCAAGATTACATTTGATCTTCAGCTCAAACAAATTATCATTTAGCACAAGAATTCTCTAACACTTTTCCCATTTCAGGTAAAGAGTATTTATTCTTATAGGTTGTGAGCAGATCTTTATATTCCGGACTTGATCTGTTCAGATTGTTATCGAAATCATGTGAGCGGAACTGCTGTTCGCTAAATTGACGTAAAACAATACTGATATTATTGCAATGATCGGATATCCTCTCGAAACATGTATAAATTTCGACAATTGTCATTCCGTTTTCGATGCGACAAATGTTATTCTTCAAACGTTCAATATGACGATCGTACAAAACTTTATTGATCTCATCAATTCTATCTTCCAAAGGAGATATTTTTTCTGCCAGATCAAGATCTAAATTAATAAAAGCATCTCGTGTCAATTGCATAATATCTACAATTGCTTTGGTATAAACTTCCAATTCAATCATCGCTTGTTCAGAGAACGAATTCTCTGCCTGATGTTTAATTTTTGCCTGATCAGCAATATTGATTGCATGATCACTGATCCTTTCAATATCATTTAGGGAATGCATGACGATAGTCAACTTGCGATTGTCGGCTTGATTAAGGCTACCTGCAGTAATTGCCATCGTATACTCCATCAATGCATCTTCATACTGATCTACCTGTTTTTCCAGTTCTTCAACATGAGCATATTCTTCATACTCAAAATCATAAATCAATTCAATCGCTGCATTTAACGAAGCTGTTGCAGTTTCAATCATTCTACAAGTTACTGTATATGCTTGTTCAACCGCGAAACCCGGACGTTCAAGAAATCTCGGATCCAAAAGTCTCAAATTGTTAGTAATTTCGTCTTTTTTAATTTTCGGTTCTTTACGTGGCAGAACAATTTTTGAAAATCTAACTAATTGATTGCTAAACGGAAATAATAGGATAGTGGTAAATACATTGAAGATTGTATGAACCAAAGCAATATTGACTTCATTGACCACATCTCCCATAAACGGAAATGGCCAGAAAAAATTGATCGTATAGAATGCAATCATAAAGCAGATTGTCCCGATTACATTAAAACTTAAGTGAATAAAAGCGGCTCGTTTTGCATTGCGACCTGCACCGATTGAAGCCAAAGTTGCTGTAATACAGGTACCAATATTTTGGCCCATTATTAATGGAATAACTGAACCGAAAGTAATTGCTCCGGTTGTACTCAAAGCTTGCAAAATTCCGGTAAAAGCAGACGAAGATTGTATTATAGCTGTCAGCACTGCACCTACAAGTACTCCGACTAAAGGATTCGTAAATACTTGGAACATATTTCTAAATTCAGGCATCCCTTGTAATGGAGCAACCGAACCGGACATGACTTCCATGCCGAACATTAAAACGGCAAAACCTAGTAAAGCATGTCCTCCAGCCTTTCTACTTTCAGTTTTAGCAGTGAAAATCAGAATAATTCCTATCGTAGCCAAAACCGGTGTAAAAGAACTCGGTTTTAACATTTGGATAAAGATGGTATCACCGGAAATTCCACTTAAACTTAAAATCCAGCCGGTAACAGTTGTACCTATATTTGCTCCCATAATTACCGGAACCGCGTGAACCAACTTCATTACTCCTGAATTAACCAGAGCAACCACCATGACAGTTGTAGCAGATGAAGATTGGATCACAGCTGTCACTAACATTCCTAAGAGCAAGCCACGAATCTTAGTAGAACATAACTTGCCGAGAATTGTTTCTAATTTTCCACCGGAAATTGTTGTAAGACTATCACCTAAGATAGACATACCGAATAAAAATAGACAAAGACCGCCTAGCAATTCTAAAAAATTAAAAATTGTCATTTATCAAATTAAGACGATGAATCATTAAGAATATATTGTACCTAAATTATCACAATACATAATTAAGATACACGTTCTCCCCCATATTTTACTTAGATTTTACATTACTCTAACATTTATTTGCGTTTTTATAAAGAGTTTAGCTGTATTTAATTCATACAGTGGCTTGTTGTTAATCCTGTGTAAATTATAGGTTAAGTCTATGTTAATATTTTTATATCTTGCGGCTTAAAGTGAAGCTGATTGATGAAGCTGATTGATGAAGCTGATTGTATAATAAACAAAAATTAATTTCAGATATATTTGAAATTAATAGTTTTAATTTGCAATAAAAATACTTGATGCTGAAATACGATTCTGTTATTATCTAACAATTAGATAGAATGGCCCTATGGTCAAGCGGTCAAGACGCCGCCCTCTCACGGCGGAATCAGGGGTTCGATTCCCCTTAGGGTCACCATTTTCATATATTGTATTCGACGTAACGATCCAGTTCGCTCATCAAGTCTTTCGAGACGGCATGAATTACCTTCTCAAACACTTTTAGTTCTTCCGGTTTAAATTCTCGTTGTAGTCTTTTGCAAAGAATATCTGAATATCTTTCACTGGTTCCGAGTAGTTCTTTTGTTTTTTCGGTAACTCTTAAATAATAAATTCTGCCGTCTTCAGCCGATTGCTCTTTAGTTAAATAGCCTTTTTTCTCCAGGCTGTTTAATTTGTATGTTGCATTTGGCATTGAAACATTGATGTATCTGGCAAATTCTGTTTGAGTCGGATCTTCCATGCCTTGAATTAAATCTAGGCTCAATACCTCAAGTGCTGTTAAGGAATCTTCTTCTTTGGTAGTTATCTTACGAAATATTCTATGAAAAGTGTATAACTTAACTTTGCGATAAATTTCATAAATATCTTGAGCAATATTGTCTCTAATTTCAGTATCATGCATTTTAACAGCCCTCGTTTTTATACATTGTTTATTTTTCGTTTCGTTTAGTTTATTTTAGTTTATTTTATTTTCTTGTTTTATTGTTTGTTTTTCGTTTATTTTATTTTATTTTCCTTGTTTTATTGTTTATTTTTTGTTGATTTATCTTTATTAATTATTTATTTAATTATTTATATTTTGATCAGCATCAACTATGGAAAACATCATGTCTGCTTTGCATACCAATTGATCAGCTGAACGAATCTCACCTTTTACAAATACTACATTCATCTTTTTGCCGGTAAATTCCGTACGAATGGTCAGGGAATCACCCGGTAGGACCGGTTTTGAAAAACGCGCATTTTTTACACCGGCAAACAAAGCAAGTTTTCCCTCATTTTCCGGTAAGCCAAGAAAAGCTACACCACTTACTTGCGCCATTGCTTCAAGTTGTAAGACACCCGGCATGATTGGTTTTCCGGGAAAATGTCCATCAAAAAACCACTCATTGCGAGTCACCTGTTTGATCCCTACGGCAAACTCTCCCCATTCTCCATCTATGATCCGATCTACTAAAAGAAAAGGATAACGATGAGGTAGAATTTTTTCTATTTCATAACTTTCAAATTTCAATGACATTTTTTCTCCTTTAAAAAGTATTCAAGTCGTTTGGTGACAACGTTGCAACTTGTGTCACGGGTTTTTAGCATAAGTTGTTTTATTGTCACCTTCATTATTCACTATTCACTGAATTTCTTAATTGCAATACAAGCATTATGTCCGCCGAAACCCAGCGAATTGCTGATTGCAATGTCTATTTTATGTGATTGTCCTTTGCCGGGTACATAGTCTAAATCGCATTCCGGGTCAGCTTCTTTCAGTCCCATGGTCGGATGAATAAATTGATCACGAATGGATAGAGCCGTAACTGAGAGTTCTATACCGCCACTGCCGCCTAAAGCATGACCCAGCATAGATTTTGTTGATGAAATTTTCACATTGTACGCATGTTCACCGAGTGCATTTTTGATAACTTGAGTTTCAATTGTGTCATTTAAGGGTGTTGATGTCCCATGAGCATTAACATAATCAACATCTGTCGGTTCAATACCGGCAAAGCTTATACATTCTTGCATTGCTCTGGTTGCTTGCGTACCTTCAGGATCCGGAGCTGTCATATGATAGGCATCGCTGGTTGTAGCATAGCTGATAATTTCTGCAATAATCGGTGCTTTCCTTGCCAAAGCATGATCCAATGATTCAAGAATCAAAATTCCGGCACCTTCACTTGCGACAAAACCGTCACGATCTTTATCGAAAGGTCTCGAAGCAGATAACGGATCTTTAGATGTGGATAAAGCTCGCATTGCGGCAAATCCGCCAACACATAAAGGTGTTATTGTCGCTTCCGTACCACCGGTAATCGCTACATCCATATAGCCATGTTTAATTTGTCGATAAGCTTCTCCTATAGCATCCGTACCGCCGGCACAGGCAGTAATAATAGAGGAAGAGTGGCCATGCAGACCAAACTCCATAGAAATAGCTGCAGAAGCCATGTTGGCTATTGCCATCGGAATAAAGAAAGGTGATATTCGGTTATAGCCTTTTTCTTCGCCGATTATTTTGTTAGTTTCTAAGGTTATGATTCCGCCAATACCGGTAGATACAATAACATTCACCCGATCACGATTAAATTCGGTGTCATTCAGTTCGCTTTGTTCAAAAGCCTCTCTGGCAGCAACTACCGCATATTGTGTAAAAGGATCCATACGACGAGCTGTTCTATGATCAAAATGTTCTTTGGTATTAAAATCATGAATCTGACCGGCTACATGCACATCAATCTCCGGTGCACTGAATCTGGTAAGCTCGGTAATCCCTACTTTTCCATCTTTAAGATTCTGCCATGTTGTTTCACGGTCAAGTCCCAACGGGGTCACTAAACCAATACCGGTAATAACTACTCTATTTTCCATATTTGCCTTCCTTTTATATATTCATTCCGCTTATATATTCATTCCACTTACATATTCATTCCGCCGTCAACAGAAATGCTTTGTCCTGTAATATAATCAGCTTCCTTACTAGCTAAAAACTTCACTGCATAAGCGACTTCCTTCGGTTCACCGGTTCTTTGCAGAGGAATCCGACTAATAATTTCATTTTTAACCTGATCGGATAATTCATCCGTCATAGCGGTGTTAATATAACCCGGTGCAACACAATTAACCGTAATGTTTCTTGTGGCTAATTCTTTTGCCAAAGATTTGCTCATAGCAAAGACTGCTGATTTAGCTGCTGCATAGTTAATTTGACCGGCATTTCCGTGTAAGCCTACAACACTACTAATATTAATAATTTTGCCTTTACGTTGACGCATCATGAGTTTACCGGCTTCTCGCATCGTAACGAAAACCGCTTTTTGATTAACTCTGATTACATCGTCATACATTTGGTCAGACATTCGAACTGCTAAACCGTCTTTGGTAATCCCTGCATTATTTACCAGAATATCCAGACGTCCCGATTGTTCTTTAATCTTTTGAATCATCGCTGATATTTGTTCACTGTCGTTTAGATCAGCCCGGATAATTTCACCTGATCCGCCTTTAGCCTCTACCAGGCTTAAAGTCTGTTCAGCACCTTGTTGTGAACCGCCATAATGAATATAAATATATCGATCTGAATTTGCTAATTGTTCGCAAATAGCTTGACCTATACCTGTTCCGCCACCTGTGACTAATGCAATTTCTTTTTCCATTCAGTTAACCTTTCTTTAAAAATACTTAAACTACGATACTATTAAGATAGTAATTAATTATTTGTTCAATGTTTGCAGGAACTCTTTTAATTGTTCTGCTGAATTTATTTGAACGGTCGGGATATTTTTCAGATTTTTTCTTAACATACCTGCAATAACCGGTTTTGCCGAAATTTCGATCGCCAAATCAAATTCATTATCGGTGAACAGTTTCTCACCGCATTCGTAAAATCTGACCGGTGAAATCATTTGTTCAGACATCCAGAGTTGAATATTATTTTTCTGCTCGTCATCTGAAACAGAAGCATCTGATAATGGTCCGGAATTACGATTAAAGTAGAATTCTTTTTGGGGAACGGTCAATGGATATTGTTCAATAATTTTCAACAATTCTTTTTGTTCTTCAGCAAAAATCGGTGTGTGAAAAGCTCCTTCAACAGCTAAAGGTACAATTCTGCGTGCTCCTATTTGTTTAAGCTCTGCCGAAATTTCAGCCAATTGTTCAGTTGCACCGCTAATCACGACTTGCTTTGCATCGTTGATATTAGTAATCCAAAGTTGATCATATTTTTCAATCAAAGGAGCAATTTCCGTTTCGGTCAATCCCAATACAGCATGCATACCGTCTGTAAAGCCTTCCGCTTTACGCTTAATTAAGCGTTCTGTCATCAGACTGCCACGAGCAGATGCAATTTTGATCATATCAGTTAAAGACCAAACACCAAGAGCTGCAAGTGCAGGATATTCACCAATACTTGAACCGATTGCGGCATCCGCTGCAATCCCGTTTTCACTTAAAACTTGAGTTGTCGCTGCACCAAATAAAGCAATTGCTGATTGGGTGAATCTAGTTTGATTAATATCTTCTGATTCACTTTGCAAAACTTTTTCTAAATCCGGATTAACATTGAATGTGGTTTGAAAGAGTTTCTCGGTTTGCGGAAACTCTTGACGTATATCCAGAGTCATTCCGGGTAATTGACTACCTTGACCGCCAAAAAGAAATACTATTTTCATGCTAAAATATCCTCGGCTTTAATTCTGGCATATTCGGCTTCAGCCTCAGCAAATAAATCACCTAATACTCTATCCATCGGTTTAATTTCATCAACTAAAGATGCAACCAAACCCATCATGAAACAACCATCTTTTTTATCACCATTGAAGACCGCTTTTTTCAAAGCACCATTCATGATTTCTTCATAGTCTTCCTTAGGTCTATTTTCTTTTTCAAATTGAATATATTTTCTTGCTAAAGGATTTTTCATAATTCTGGTCGGCATACCGCCACCGGCACGACCGACTACCGTAATTTGCGAATCACGAGCTTTAATTAATTGTTCACGGAAACCATCATGAATCGGGCATTCTTCTGCTGACAGCAACAAGGTTCCTAATTGAAAACCTTGAACTCCCAGAACACGGCCGGCTACAATATGACTACCCAGTGCTACACCTCCGGCACCAATCACCGGTATATCAAGATTTTTCACTAACAGCGGCCACAGAACCATTGAAGTTGAATCACCGATATGTCCGCCGGCTTCCTGACCTTCACCTACTACAGCATCAACTCCCAGTTTTTGCATGCGTTCACCTTGAGACAGTGAAGAAATTACCGGTATTACCGAGATTCCTGCTGCATGCCATTTTTCTATATAAGGGGCGGGATTGCCTGCACCGGTTGTGACTACTTTGATGCCTTCTTCAACCACAACATCTGCCACTTCATCCGAATACGGATTCATCAGCATTAAGTTAACACCGAATGGCTTATCAGTTAATTCTCTCGCTTTTCTAATTTCAGCACGTACTTGATCTGCTGTCCAAGCACCGGTACCAATCATTCCGAGAGCACCGGCATTACTTACTGCGGCTGCAAAAACCGCTGTACTTATATTTGCCATTCCCCCTGATATTACAGGATATTTCAAATTAAATTTTTCATTTAACCACATATTGTCCGTTTCCTTTCAATAAAACAATTCCTAAACTCAATCCGGCACCGAAACCGGCAAAAACTATGTTTTTTGCTTTCTGTAATTTATTTTCATCCATCAATTGAGTCATCAAAATTGGAATGCTCGGTGAAGAAGTGTTGCCGATATTTTGAAATCTGACCGGAAATTTTTCGTCATCAATTTTCAATTTACGGGCAACAGATTCAACAATACGACCATTTGCTTGATGCAAAAGAAAAAAATCTACATCTTCAATCGCAACATTACCTTTAGCACAAACTTCTTCGATTAAACCCGGTAATGTACCCACAGCAAATTTAAAAATTTCTGCTCCGTTCATATGAACATATTTACCTTCACGGTAAAGGACTGCAGGATTGGTTATCGTTTGATTAATTGAATAATAATCTGTTTCTTCTGAATATCCCCAAAGAGTTGCAGCTGCACCGTCTCCGAATAAAATACAAGTTCCGCGATCCGTATAATCGATATAATCGCTTACTTTATCTGAAGATACAATCAAAGCATAATCACCGGGTTCGGTTAAGAATCTTTCAATTGTATTCATTGCATAAATAAAAGTTGTACACCCGGCATTTAAGTCATAAGCTAAAATATCCTTATTTAAGCCCAAAGGTTCTACAATTTCTGATGAAACATGTGGTACAACTTGCAAATAAGAAGCTGTTGTCACGATCAATACCTTAATATTGTTTTTAATTTCCGGAGCTACTGTTTGCAAACACTTTTCTCCGGCTTTAATTGCCATCTCAGCAATCGTTTCATCTTCAGCGATTGTCCTGGAAATTAAACCGGTTCTTTGCTGAATCCACTCATCACTGGTTTCAACCATTTTTTCCAAATCAAAATTGGTTAATGTACCTTTCGGCAAATATCTTGCTGCACTTATCAAACTTATACCCATCGTATCCTCTTTTCTGCTAATAATTGTTTAGTTCTTCAAATCAATTATCAGATTACTCTCTAATTTCTAATTATTACTTTGTTTTTCTTCTATTAATTGATTAAAAGTTTCCGCAATTGCTTGTTTCAATCCTGTTAAATTGTCCGGAAAGATCCGGTCGCATACTTTCAATTCATACATATCTTCCGCAGTTAAACGCATATTGGCAGATGCTTCTTCAACTTTTGAAACATCTTTCCAGAGAATTGTTGCAAAACCCTCCGGAGATAAAATTGTATAAACTGCATTCTCCAACATAAATAATTTATCCGTACACGCCAGAGCTATGGCTCCGCCACTGCCGGCTTCACCGGTAATCAACGCTATTGTCGGCGCTTTCAGAGCTGACATAAATCTTAAATTCTGGGCAATAGCCTCGCCCATTCCTCTGTTTTCCGAACCTATACCGGGATATGCTCCCGGCGTATCGATAATAGTCAAAATCGGACGGCCGAAATTTTCTGCTTCCTGCATTAAACGTCGAGCTTTTCTATATCCTTCAGGATGCGGCATTCCGAAATTTAATTTAATCCTGCTATCCAGATCATCACCTTTTTGTGTATAGATATAGGTTATTGGCAGGCCGCCAAGCTTAGCAAGTCCGCCGCAAATCGTTCGATCATCACCGTATAAGCGATCTCCCCGTAATTCAAAAATATCCGAACAAAGAAATTCTAGTACTTGCTTAGGGCTGATTCGATCAGGATCGCGTGCCATTTTGACCCGTTCGAAAGCCGTTAATCTATCAGGTTTTTGTTCATATGATTTAATATCGCTTTCCGGACATATAGTTTCTTCCAAGTCGGCATCTGAAAATTCCACTTTGTTCTGTTTGCTGTTATGCATTTTCAGCAATTCAGCTAAAGCGGTTTTCATGTCTTTACGTTCGATAATCCGATCGATAAAACCGCGTTTTTCCAGATGTTCTGCGGTTTGGAATCCTTCCGGTAATTCCTGTTTGATTGTGTCTCTAATTACTCGCGGTCCGGCAAAAGCAATTAAAGTGCCCGGCTCAGTCAAAATTATATTGCCCAGAGAAGCATAACTTGCAGTTACGCCGCCGGTTGTCGGATCAGTCATCACTGTAATATATAATCCGCCGGCACGTTGGAACTTGCCTACTGCAGCCGATACATAACGCATTTGCATTAAACTGATAATAGCTTCTTGCATTCTTGCTCCGCCACTGGCAGTAAATATTATTACCGGTAACTTTTCCAGTGTTGCCAGTTCCAATGCTTTAATTATTCTTTCCCCGACTATACTGCCTAATGAACCCATCAGGAAATTCGTGTCCATTACACCGACAATACAAGGTTGTTGAGAAATTGTACCTTTTACAAAAACTATTGCTTCATCAGCAGCAGTGTTATCATAAGCTTTGTACCACTTCTCTTCGTATCCCGGAAAATCTATCGGATTGCGGAATTCAGCCGGCTCGTCAATGAACTCAAAGTCGGCATCCATAATCAGATTTAGGCGAGCTTTGACACCTAATCGGAGATGTTTATTACATTCCGGACAAACATAAAGATTTTCATCCCAAACTTGATGCGTAAATGATTTTCCACACTCAGGACAGGCAGTAAAAACATTTGCCGGAACCTTTTTTTTCTTTGCAGGAGCTCTTAATCGTGTCAATTTATCAATTTTTTCCAATTGATTACGCCTAAGATTAAAAAAATCTTTCATTATATGATTTCCTTTCCTTTGCAAATTTTATTCATTGTCTTCAAGATTAATTTCCGCATTTGCAGGAAGATGAAAAACAGTTTCATATTTTAACAATTCATCTAAGTTGTTTTCTAAAGTTGAGGTGTCATAAGTTCCGCGAATCATGGATTGATCAAACAGTGAAACATAAAGCAATGCCGCATTGGTTTCCACTCCGTCAATAATTAATTCTTCCAGACAGCGTCGCATACGTCTGATCGCATGACTGCGGTTGTTACCGTGGACAATGATTTTCGCCACCATCGAATCATAAAAGGGACTTATTTCATATCCGGGATAAATTGCTGAGTCGATTCTGACCGAACGACCACCGGGCATGATATAGTTGTTTATTATTCCGGGACTCGGTTTGAAGTTATCTGAGGGCTTCTCTGCATTAATTCGACATTCAATCGCATGACCCCGAATTTGCATTTCATCTTGAGTAATCGGTAAATCAGCACCATTTGCAATGCGAATTTGTTCACGCACTATATCGATTCCGGTTACCATTTCAGTAATCGGATGTTCAACTTGAATTCTGGTATTTACTTCTATGAAATAAAAATTTTGTTGACTATCCAAAATAAATTCAACTGTACCTGCACCCTCATAGGCAACAGATTTAATCGCACGAATTGCCGCTTCGCCCATTTCGGCTCTTAAATCATCGGATAATCTGGCACATGGAGTTTCTTCAATTACCTTTTGTTTACGTCTTTGCCAGGAGCAATCACGATCTCCAAGATGAATCACATTGCCTTGTTGATCAGCTAATATCTGAAATTCAATATGTTTAGGATTTTCTATTAATTTTTCCAGATATAAAGATCCGTCGCCGAATGCACTTTTAGCCTCCATAGTTGCTTCATTAAAAGCTTGCGGCATTTGTCCCGCACTATCAACTCGACGCATACCGCGACCGCCGCCGCCGGCAGAAGCTTTGATTAAAACCGGATATCCGATTTTATCTGCAATTTCAATCGCCTGTTCAGCATCGGCTAAAACTCCCTCTGAGCCGGGAGGAACAGGAACGCCGGCTTCTATCATCAAGCGTCTGGCATTCGCTTTATCTCCTAAAGCATCAATCGTTTCACCGGAGGGTCCGATGAATTTCAGACCTGCCGCTTCAACCATATCGGCAAAAGCCGCATTTTCTGATAAAAGACCGTAACCGGGATGAATCGCTTCACAACCTGTTGCCAAAGCAACTGTAAGAATTGCCTGCATATTGAGATAGCTGTCTTTCGGTGCCGGTCCGCCAATACAATAAGCTTCTCTGGCTAATTGTACGTGCAATGCATGCTTATCCGCTGTCGAATAAACCATCACCGTATCAATTCCCATTTCACGGCATGAACGCATAATACGAACTGCTATTTCTCCTCGATTGGCAATTAAAATTTTACGAAACATTTTCAGTATCCAAAATCATTAACAATGAATCAAATTCCATTAATTCACCGTCCTCGGCATGAATGCTGACGACTTTTCCGTCTACAGGAGCAGGAATCTCATTCATCGTTTTCATAACGTCAATTATGCAAACAATTTGCCCGGCTTTTATTTGATCACCTACTTCAACATAGGGTTTACCGCCTTCTTCACCTGAAGCATAAAATGTGCCAACCATCGGTGATCTGACTTCAACCAAATTGTTTTCTTCAGCTTGTTTAAGATCGGCATTTGGGTCAATAGATTGAGATGATGCTTGCATAAGTCTTGCAGAATCGGCTTGCGAAAGATCAAAATTAATTTCTTTGCTAAAACTTAATTCAAAATCTGATTTTTTTAATTTGAATTTGTTCAAAGAACTTTGATCAAATTGTTGCATTAACTCTTTAATATCTTGTTTATCCATAATTTATACCGTTTTATTTATATCTCTCTATTTATCTCAGTAAATTTTCATGTTTTAGATCGCTCAATAATTAATTTCATTACCAAAAATTATTTATTCAACGGTTTTGCTCAATATAGTCAACAATATCGCTGACCGTATGCATTTTCAGGATATCGTCATCCTCTATTTCAATATTGAATTGATTTTGTAAAACTAATGATATTTCAACTGCATCCAATGAATCCGCGCCCAAATCATCTATCAGATATGCACTTGGAACCACATCAGCTTCAGCTATACCCATTACGTCAACTAAGACAGCTTTGACTTGATTAAATACCATTTGATGTCCTTTCAGGTTGTAAGTTTAAATAGTTTTAACATTTTAATTAAAATTTTTTAACTATTTAATTAATTAAAATATACTTAATCTTAGATTAACTGTCAAAAAGATGTTGTATTTTTACTAAATGCACATTATTTGAGATTAAATTTAAGCTTGATTCGCTTTAATTGACAAAGCCATGTCTTATATACCGGCAAAAGAAAAATTACGGTCGAGACCGCATGACTGATATTAAAAGGAATACCTAAGAGATAAGCCGAAATTATATTTTTATAATTTAAGGGTTGAACAAAACCTAAAATGTTCCAAGTGTCCATAAATAAGCCGAAACCGAAACTTGCTAAAATACCGTACAAAAATATCGACCAAGGTTTGGCTAAAATGTTTTTCTCGGATAATATTCCGGCAATAAAGCCGATCAGACCCCAAGCTAACATCTGCCAAGGTGTCCACGGACCTTGACCGAAAAACAGATTGCTGACTAGACCGGATAATGCTCCGGTCATAAATCCGCTTTCCGAACCGAAAGCCATACCGGCAATAATCACAATTGCAGTTACCGGTTTAAAGTTCGGTAATGCTGCAAACAGTATTCTGCCGGCAACTGCTAAAGCAGATAAAACTACTACCGGCATCAAGTCGCGTGGTTTAGGCTTTTTTTGTTCATAGGAAATAAAAAAAGGAATTATGGCAATAACTGCCGCAAAAAAAGTAAATAATGCGGTTTGCTCAATTCGCAGTATGGTACAAATTACCATTACTGAAATTAAAGTTATTATTGCCAACCAACTCCATTTACGCATCAGATATTTCTCCGTTCATGATACTTTGCAGTTTTTGTTGTAAATCATGATAAATAATACATTTTGGAATAATATCTCTGGTTAAACGATAAGTTGTCGTTGTGAAGTATGAATTTTTCTGGAAGAAATCCGTCGTAGAAGACTGAGCAATTATCCGTCGATTAAAAATCATGGCACAACGATCCGCAATTTCTGCAATAAAATCAACATCATGCGTCACAATCACAATTGACATTTTTTGTTTTAAATCCAGCAATATTCGCTTGATTTTCTGTTTATTTATTACATCCAGGCTTTTGAAAGGTTCATCCAATAATAAGATATCAGGTTTTATTAATAAAACTTTTGCTAAAGCCAGTTTTTGTTTTTCACCTCCGCTTAAATCGTAGGGATGGCGTTGTAAGAGATCACGCAAATCAAACAGATCAATCATATCGTTGATTTCCTGCTCGGTATTGGCAAAACGCTGCTTGAATTCTGTCAACACCTGTAACACCGTATCTTGAGCAAAAACCGCTTCCGGATTTTGTCCTAACATTGCAATCCTTTTTTGTTCCGTGCTTTTTATTTGTCCTTTAAACGGTTTTAAAGCTCGACTCATTAAATATAGCAAAGTACTTTTGCCGCTGCCGTTGCCACCCATAATGACAAATATTTCATTTTTATATAAGTTAAGACTGGCTTCTTTGAGAACTAAATCATCATCCGGATTATAGCGATACCAGATTCGATCAACTGTAAGAATATTGGCGAACTTTTCTGATTTGAGATTTGAACTCTTTAGCGTTTCATCGGAAATATTTATTTCATCACTGAAACCATCTATCTCATTATCAGTAATCCCAAGCTTATTATCGGAAAAATACATTTGATCATCCACAAGATTTATCGCTGATTTATATGGTAAAGTGCGACTTAATAAATCACGACCTTGTTTGATACTTAACGGACGATTTGATGAATTTTTCGTTATTTGATTTATCCCAGGTAAATAACTGACTTGCGTTGCAAGCGGCAGCACCGTTCTATATGGATGATCATTACTGAATAAATAGTCGGCCAAACCGATTGCTGAACCTGAAAAATCAAGTTTACCTTCATTTAAGAAAAAAACATGATCAGCATTTTCCAATAAATCATTGAGATTGTGTTCCGAAATAACAATTGAAATTCCGGTTTCTGAATGTATATAGAATAACATTTGCAAAAAATCCCGCCTTGCAATCGGATCTAATTGGGCAGTCGGTTCATCCAGAACAAGCAGATCAGGCTGTAAAATCATATTGGATGCCAAATTCAAAATTTGTTTTTCTCCACCGGATAATTCTGCGACCTTCTTATCAATCCAAGTTTCTATACCGAAAAAAATTGCAATTTCAGCTATTCTACGTTCTATTTCTTGGACTTTAAGCCCTTGATTTTCTAAACCGAAAGCTAATTCATGCCAAACCGAATCCATTATTATCTGATTAGATGGATTTTGCATTACATAAGCAATTTTTTGTCGATTGTTCGGAGTATTTTTTTGTATTAAACTATTTGCGAATATTAAATCTCCCGTCTTTTTTCCAGCCGGACTTAATTCCGGCTTCAAGTGGCGTAAGAGAGTTGTTTTTCCGCTGCCGCTCATTCCGCAGAGCACAGTCAGATTACCGGCTTTAATTTGTAAATTTATTTTTTGTAAAGCCGGCACATCCTCACCCGTAGGATAGACAAAAGAAAAATCCCGAAATTCAATTAAAGTTTGTTGTTTATTCATATACTATTATTCCGTCAACAATGTGTTGTTGCATTATTTGTTCCTGTTTAAGAATTCTCTGCCACTTAAACCAATTTATAATGTCTAAAAGCAAAGGAAATACCAAAATCAGACTTAAACTGAGCAGGGAACCAATTAATAAAATCCTATTAGTTGTTAGGCCGGTCCAATTGAGAAATGGATAATAGGCAAATTTAATTGACCCGGAAAATGCACAAATCAAATGGCCGAGAAATAAAATTACCATCGTCAAAATTAAACCTGCATCTGTCGAATTAAAGTATTCTCTGCTATAATTGACACGATTCTTGGCAGGATAGCCCTTGGCTAACATGCTGTCTGCTGTTTCCAACGAATTTTCCATACTCCAACTAAGCAGTACGGTGAGCATACGTGTAGCAAATTTTACTTTTTGTTTACCGGTCAATTGTTGTTCACTGAGCATTGCTTTTTGATTTAATAAAACCTCTCTGCCTTGCTTGATCGTATCCGGAATATACTTAATGATCATCGCTAAGCTTAAACCGATCGTCGGCAAACGCTTGCCCATAATTGCCAAAATATCATCAGCACTCAGAAGTAAATTAAAACAAATAAACCATAATAATATCGTAAATAAGGCCAAGCCGCTGATTATACCATAGGTAAGATTTTCTACTGTGACCGGACTACCCTTGCCTAAATAAAACAAAACCGTAAGACCCAAGCTATTGAAATAACTATTCATGAAAACGATAAAAATTAACATCGGCAGAAAATAGAGTACCTGAAGCAGGAAATATTTGAGGCCTTTAAGTTGAATAACATAGATCATCGCGAAAATTAAACAAAGCAAAACCCAAATCGGATTTCTGGTTATCATGCTGCAAGTTAAAACACAAACAAAATAAAACAAACTGGCGATCGGATGATAATCTTTTAAACTTTGCATCAGACTTCTCCTGTATGTCTTGCGTCAAATATCCCCTAATTCAACCGTATAGCTGAAATGAACAATATCTCCCGGTTGCAGAATATAGGAATCAACTCCGACTGACGGCATTGAGCCATTTACAGTGTAAATCCAACCACTGCTTCCCCCTACGGCAAATTCTGCCAAAGATTGAATTGAATTAATATATACACCAAAACTTGAAGTCGTTGAGCCGATAACCAGACCGGTAGCCATTAACAAATCGTAGACGGTCGAATTTTTCGGCATTTCATAGACTGTTGCCCCCAGTATCCATCCGTCGGAAGAAATTGCCTGTGCTATCTCATTACCGGCATTATACGCATTGATACAATCCACACTGATTTGCACCCGGATTGTATCCGGAATTACTTCTGTTGTTGCTGCCGGAGTCGTTGTTGCCGGAGTCGTTGCTGCCGGAGTTGTTACCACATGGCTCGGCGTCGTTGCAAGAGTTGTTGCTGCAGTGGTTGTTGCAGGGCTTGTTCCTGCGGGAGTTGTTGCAAGGCTTGTTCCTGCCGTGGTTGTTCTTTCTTCTGAAGATTTTTCAGTTTGATGCGATGTTGTAGTCGTTGCAACTGAAGTTCGATTACTAGTTATTGTTGTCTGATTAGCCGTTTGTTTATCGAATGAGTTTTCTTTTGACGTTGTACCGTCACTTTGAATATCAGATTTTCGAGTTGTTGTTTGTTCCTGTTCAAGTTGATCACTCTTTGCTTCTTCAATAACAACAGCTGAATCTGCTGACTTTTTTTCAAAGTTGGAACTCTCAGCAGAACTGCAACCTAATATACTTGATATCAAACTGATAGTTAATATTATTCCTAATATAAATCGTATTTTTCGCATTGTTTTCCTATCTAATCTAAAGACCACGTGTCTTATTCTATAAACATTTAGCTTCTGTTAATTAGCAAAGCATCTATTACTCTATACTATTTGGTTTTTTTATTATAGTTTAAATATTGCGTAATTATTTATCTAACAGTTCAAACAAATCCCGTAATTCAGGTTCTGAAAGTTTGCGATACTTACCATGTGGTAATTTTCCCAAAGTTATGTTCATAATTCGAATTCTTTGCAAAAATATCACCCGATAACCTAGTGCATCGCACATGCGGCGAATCTGCCGATTCAGACCTTGAGTTAAAGTCAGCTTAAACTTGGTCCTGTTTAATGGTTTTACTTGTGTCGGATTGGTTATCTGATCCAAAATTCGCACACCCTTTTCCATCGACCGGACAAAAGATTGATTATAAGGACGATTTAATTCTACTATATATTCTTTTTCATTTTCATATTCAGCTCTTACAATTTTATTAAAAATCGAACCATCATTAGTTAAAAGAATTAAGCCTTCTGAATCTTTATCTAAACGGCCAATTGTGAATATTCTTTGCGGATAATCAATATAATCAATAATGTTATTTTTTACTTTAGGATTGGCTGTACACACTATCCCTCGGGGTTTGTTAAATGCTAAATAAACTAAATCGTCTGCAGTTTGCGCAACAATAGATTTGCCTTCTATCTCAACAGTATCACCGGGCATGACAATTGTTCCTAATTCAGCAATTACCCCATTCAAATAGACTTTATTCTCGGCAATCAAGCGATCTGCTTGGCGGCGACTGCAATATCCGGCAGCTGCAATATATTTATTTAAACGAATACCATCATCTTTCATCTCTAAATTGCTTTGTTACTATCTATTCTTCAGAATCAAAATCACTTTCATAAACATCTTTAAGATGAGGTTCCGATTTCATGACATCTCTGGCAAACGGCATCGAAAGCGAAAAAGTTGAACCTTTTCCCTCTGCACTGTTAACTTCCAAAGTATGCCCCATCTGTTCGGCCAACTCAGCAGCAATCGATAATCCGAGTCCTGTTCCTCGCTCATTATGTGCTTTGTCCGCTTTGTAAAATCTCTCGAAAACATGCGGTAAATCTTCGAGTGAAATTCCCGGTCCGTTATCGCTGATAGATACGGTCAAACCGGTTTCATCTTCAGCAATTGACATCACTATCTTGCCGCCTTCCGGAGTAAATTTGACAGCATTCTCCATAATTGTTGAAAGAATTTGAATTATCCGATCCGCTTTTCCCCACACTGTAGACCATTGTTCTTGCGACTCTTGTATTTCAAAAGTAATCTGTTTTTGATCTGCTAATACTTCAAAACGCACAGCCAAATCTAACAAATCATTTTTTAAATATACAGGTTCTAAGTTAATGATCTTTTCCGAAGTTTGGATACGCGACAGTTCAAGCATATCATCTATCAAATCTGACAAGCGTTTAGTTTCACGTAACAGAATCGCATAATATTTTTGTCTATTCTCTTCATTTTTGACCAAACCGTCATTTAACGGTTCTAGCAAGCCACGTATTGCAGTAATCGGAGTTCTTAATTCATGGGATACATTGGCTACATATTCCCGCCTGGTTTCTTCCAGTTTTTCCGATTCCGTAACGTCTCTGAATAAACCAACTGCTCCATAGAGAACGTTTTCCTGATCAAGCAAAGGAGAAATCAAACAATTGATCAAATCATTACCGGATTCCTTTATTTCTACAACTATTCTTTGTTCACTTAAACAAATTTCAAATAATTCGTCTAAACCAATTATTTTCAACAATTCATCAGCAGTATAAATACGTGTATTCTGATGAAATAAATGCCAAACCATATCATTATTCTGGGTAACTTTACCTTCACTGTTGACCGCAATAATCCCCTCTGCAATACCATCAATAATATGTTGTAATTGATTACGTTCATTAGTTAGTTTTGAGATATTGGAATCCAGCTCACTAGCTAAATGATTAAAAGCATTGATCAGATACGAAATCTCATTATCTTCTTCTATCGGTTCCAGCCTTTGTGAAAAATCTCCCTTAACCATTGCAGATACGGCCTCTCGCATTTTGGTTAAAGGTTGAACCACCTTACTTGCGAAGAATGCAATCGGTATTGCAACTAATAAACCCACAATAATCGTGGAAATAAGAAGTGCAGAATTCAGACTTGAATAGCTTGCTTGCAGTTCATCAACCGTTTGTACTATAACAACTGAACCCATCAAATAGCTTTTGTCTTCAATCGTTTTGATGATCGGCACACCTACAAAAATCAAATCCTTATTTAACTTCTCAGAAAAAACAATCATTGATTGACGTGACTGCAATGATAATACATCATTCACAAAATTATCGTATTCTTGGTCAATGCCGTCTAAAAAATAATCAGGTATATCTTTAGGATAATTACTAATCAAAGTCATTCCGGTTTCATCAGTAATAAATACACCGGATTCGTAAAAGCGAATGGACAAAGCCAAAAGTTGAATGACATCATCGGTAATAAGCTTGTCTCCTTCAGATGCTACATAAGAAATTATTCTGGCTTGATCATATAAGCTTTCGGATTTTAAATTGCGAAAAATCGGACGGGCAATACTTAGATATACTATGCTGGTTAAAATAGACCATAAAACAATAGCCAAAAGCAACAAAAATAAAATTCGACGTAAAATAAAGTTTTTCTGCATAAAATTTCGCTAAGCAATTGTTTATTGACCGGGTTCGAATTTATAACCTACGCCATAGACTGTAAGCAATGCGTATTTATGATTATCACTGTCAATTTTTTGTCTGATCCTTTTAATATGGGTATCTACAGTTCTGGTATCCCCAAAATAATCATAACCCCATACTTTAGAAAGTATTTGTTCACGATCCATAACCTGACCCGGATTTGAAGCTAAAAGGTGTAAAATTTCAACTTCTTTCGGTGTAAATGCTACAGGAATACCATCTACAAGCACTTCATAATTGTCAATATTAATTTCCAAACCGTCAAAGCGTAAAATCGAGGATGACTTGCCTGCTTCCGCATCATTAGCTCTGCGTAATACAGCTTTGATTCTGGCAACCACTTCTCGAGGACTGAAAGGCTTTACGATGTAGTCGTCAGCACCGAGTTCCAATCCTAAAATCCGATCAATTTCTTCACCTTTTGCGGTTAACATAATAATAGGCACATTGCTTGATTTCCTGATTTCTTTACATACATCCATTCCCGACATCTTGGGCATCATTAAATCTAAAATAATTAAATCGGGTTGTTTTTCTTTAAATGCCGTCAATGCAGCCTCACCATCATAAACAGAAAAATATTGATAGTTTTCTTCATTTAAATAAATACTTAAAGCTTCATGCACGACAGGATCATCGTCACTTATTAATATTAATGGTATGCTGCTCATATACTCCTCCGGAAATCATCAAGTCAATATAGTTAAGATAAAACAAAAATCCGATTATTACAAATAATCACTATATTTAATAACTAATCAATACATTTTTTAATGCTCGAGATTTCTGTCTTCATATTCATTCATTAATGCTCGAGATTTCTGTCTTCATATTCATTCATTGTCATACCGTCATGATTATCCATGAAAGTTTGACGCTTTTCTATTCTGTATTTAATCATTTTATTTTTGAATAGTTCAGCGTTGGTTGGCGGAGTCCAGCTGATTGCATTAGCTCCTGCATCAATAGATTCTTGGATTGTTTCGTCTGTCGGACCTCCGGTAGCTATAATCGGAACTTCCGGATATCGCTTACGGATCCATTGCACCAGATTTGGCGTATTTTTACCGTCTGCTACATTCAAAATATCTGCCCCGGCTTTTAATTTGCTTTCAATATCATCATAATGCGAAACAATCGTTGCAATAATCGGGCAATCAACTGAACCTTCCAGTAAACGAATCGTCGCTACCGTAGTCGGAGAATTGACTACAATCCCCATCGCACCTCTTGCTTCAGCAAATTCGGCAACATAGGCACTACGCTTACCGCCTGTCGTTCCACCGCCGACACCGGCAAAAACCGGTTGACTTGCCACAGCAGTAATCGCTTCAATAATTGCCGGATGCGGTGTTTGAGGATAAACCGCCAAAATTGCATCTGCATCGGAATATGTTATAGTCGCAACATCGGTCGAAAAAATAAATGATTTAATTCTCCGATTATAAATTTTGATTCCGCTTGAATTACGGATAACCGAAGGTGTAACAATTATAGAATCATCTCTTAAACTGGATCGAACTTCCGGTATATATTTTCTATTTCGTTCTGACATGTTTTTCTCCCAAAAAATAAATTTCTTTACTAATCTAACAGAAAACAATGTTATTTGTATTAAGAATTTGTATTATTTCTGCGAAAGATATTTTGCGGTAAATTAATTAAAATATTTACCAGTAGAATAGCAACAATACCGCTGGCAAATCCGTTATTATACAAAACAAATCCGCCATGAAAATTGGAAGTCATTCTGGCAATAGCATAGTGTATGAAACCTGCGACAAAACCCGGAATTAATCCGAACTTGCCCGTTACCGGTGCCAGAGCAGTACCGAAAAGTCCTGTCATGACAAAACCGGTACCGGATAAGTCAGCTCCCGCTACAAATCCACTCAAAGTCACTCCCAGTATAATCGGAATAGTGTTTAACGGATGCTTCCCGAGTGCCGCATAGCCTATTACAGAAAGAATACCTGCCATAACCGGCCCCGTTAATGTTGCTCCCATTAATAAAGCAAATCCCGTCGCCAACAAACCCATAATTCCCATATTGATATAAGTCATTTCCGCTCCGTAAGACTCGTAAATAACTTCACCATATCCGCTACATTTAAGAATCTTGTAATAAGATTTCGATTTGCCTGACTCAGCGGGACCTTTATTACTCGCCAGAATAATTCCTAACAAAAGAATAAATACAGAATAGATAATCAAAAAAACAACAAGAGGCAAAGATGTTTGCTCAATTAAGATATCCGGTCTAATTACCTCAATCCTAAAAACACTTAAGAGTCCAAAGACCAATATTCCGATAAAACCCCCGGTAAACCCCGTATTATATAAAGTAAAACCTCGATGTAGTTTGGAACAGCTTGCAGCAAAAGGCACTCCAAAAAATCCGATTAGCGTACCACACATAATTGCCAACGGGATTGAAAAATAAAATGGCAAGCCACTGTGTAAAGCGATAAAACTGACTATGGGGCCCAGAGATCCGAAATTGAAAGCATTAGTAATATAATTACTAAATAGTTGTTTTTGCCTTCTGGCATAAAAATATACACCCAGAATAAATGGCAAAATGTTTAAAATATTCATACCGAAAAAAGCAAAACCTACCGGCATAAAAATATGTACCATAATTTTTCCGGTTAGCCGTGTTCTGCTAAGCAAAACTACCACCAAAAGCAAAAGCAGAAAACAAGCATTGTGAATTAAAGCTGCACCGACTCCGCCAACAGCAAGATAGTCGGTAGTTAATACTGAGGAACTCAAGAGAATCCGGACAATTCCACTCAACAAATTACTCGGACTGTCTAAAACAAATCCCAATATCATGAATACTAAAAACATTGTTAGACAAATTAACCAATTATATTTTATATACATATCCGAATCCGGATTACCATGCAAATCAGATTTTTCATGTGGAGTCAAATTCGATTTTAATTGTTTCTTGCTCAGTCTTTGCTGTTTTCGTTCAAGTTGCACTTTTATCATATTTCCTATTACTTTATATTTTTTTACATTATAACTAATTTACGTGATCATTTATATGTTTTTTTGTTTAATTGTCAGCACATTTTTTATTCTTAAGAAAAACCGGCTTTTAAATGATAATATTAAATATATTTCATACTTGACAATAAATACTTAGCCATAAGAATGAGCAGCTGTCAAAAGGAATAATATGACAAAAATATTTTATCAAAATCAAGAATTTAATATACCAATTATATTCGAAGATAATCATTTAATCGTTGTAGAAAAACCGGTTGGTTTGCTATCGCAAGAAGACCAGAGCGGAGACCCTGATCTTCTCAACATAATTAAAGAGTATTTGCGTATTAAATATAATAAACCGGGTGCTGCCTGGCTGGGTTTAGTTCATCGTTTAGACAGACCGATCGGAGGTTTAATGGTATTTGCTAAAACATCAAAAGCCGCCTCAAGATTATCTGCTCAAATAAGAGAACATCAATTTGTCAGAAAATATGTAGCAGTAATTCATAAAAAGCCTGAACTGAAAAATGCTGTTTGGTCCGATTTTATTTCACGCAATAAAGTCCAAGGAAAATATATCGTAATAAGTCAACCGGATAAATCACATCAAACTAAATATCAGAAGTGTGAGTTAAGTTATCAATTACAAGATTATTTATCAGAGAGTGATCTCAGTCTGATTGAAGTTGATTTAAAAACCGGACGTAGTCATCAGATCAGAGCACAAATGAGGGCTCATCATCATCCTTTAGTAGGAGACAGATTATATGGAAAAATTACCGACTTGGATCGTAATACGGATGGACCTGCACTCTATGCTTCATTTATACAATTTAAACATCCGACTAAAGACGAGCTTTGTATTTTCAAAAGTCAACCGAAACAAAAACCTTTTGACTTATTTAAAAAGTCAATCTGAAAGAATACTATATATTAAGAACGGAGTATAACATGTTAAAAACCAAAGATTTTATCTCTTATCAAGGAACCTTAGCAGAAAAGTTGTTGGAACAAGTGGAATATCCATGGCAGGCACTCCCCTTGATTAATCAATTTATTTTAGATTTAGGGCCTACTTTGCCAAAATCAGAATATAAACAAATCAAAGATGACGTTTGGATTCATCAAACTGCAATAATCGCAGAATCTGCTCTACTTAACGGACCACTAATCATTGGACCTAACAACGAGATTAGACATAGTGCATTCATCAGAGGTAACGTAATAGTTGGCGATTCCTGTGTCGTCGGTAACTCAACCGAATTAAAAAACAGCATTTTAGTCTCTCATGTCGAAGCTCCGCATTTTAATTATGTCGGCGATTCAATTCTTGCCCCGTACAGTCATCTCGGTGCCGGAGCCATCACATCAAATATTAAGGCTGATCGCAAGAATATAATATTAAATTATCGGAATCAACAAATTGAAACAGGCTTGAAAAAATTCGGTGCAATTATCGGTGATCATGTTGAAGTCGGCTGCAATGCAGTGCTTAATCCGGGAGTTATGATCGGCAAAAACTCAATAATTTATCCTTTATCAATGGTCAGAGGTGTTATTGAATCGCAAAAAATTTATAAAAACGAAAATGAAATTGTCGATTTAAAATAGATTGCCTTTTTTCGAACTCTTTATCAATTTATATTAAAAAGCTTATAACTTGGGTGTTAATACTGATGACCCGACCTTCCCGCCACTTGAAGACGCGCCCTATACGATTAAAGACGATACACTGACGTTTGAAGACAATAGCATGAAACGCATTAAGTAATGAAATTCACTGATGAATCAGAAGACCGACTCCATAAGGGGTCGGTTTTTTTATGTGAAATCTCGTAAAGAAAATACATCTTTGACACAGGTAAATATTATTCTACGAGTCTAAACATAATGTTTTTTGAAATACTTCTTGATTTTTTCTTGTGATATTTCGGACAACTGATCTGTTTCTTTCCATGGAGTTTCAGAATGGGTTAAATTTCTTAACCCCCAAGCTGAATAACCACCAAATCTATTATAAACTTTCAATAAAACTTCTTTTTCTTCATCTTCTAATTGATAATATTCAAGCCTATTTATTCCGGATGCGCCAAAGTCACAATATTTCTTATATACTGCTTTTACTACAGGCCCATGTTTCCAAGCCTCTATAGGATCATAAAAAAGAGGCTTGCCTTTGAGAGCCAAATATGAACCTTGGGCATAATAAAGCAATTTCTGTAATTTTAAATTACTAATTTCATCTGTGTCTTGATCAAGAAAATTTCTTAAAAATTTATTATGATGCAAAAACCAATTTGCCACATCAAATACACTTGCCATAGCAATCCCCTTTCTTTATAATATTGTTAGATATAAATTTTAACGGTTCAGAAAGAATGTCTAACACTCTGTATAAATAATGTAACATTTCTGTTACGAAAAGCAAAGTGTTTTTTAATGTTGGTGTAAAGTTTGTGTAACATTTTCACAGAGTTCAATTGAATTTTTCTTTTACGTATTTTCTCAAGCTCCTCTCGAGTTCGTCGCGGCTTTGATTTTCAAAAAAATGGTTGCGGAAATGAGGCTCGATTCTTGCTGTCAAACTAACATATTATTAACATGAAATAAGTTATGATATAGTGGTAAAGAATGGATATAGTGGTAAAGAAAAGGACATATTAGAAATGGTTAATTTCCCAGCTATATATATCGCAAATGGAACAGCAATTCTGCTGTTAATAGTTATCTTATTGAGTTTAAAAAGCCCAATACGTCATGGATTGTTTGAAGAAAAAATATTCTATACGATGATAATTTTAAATATTATGCAATGCTTTATTGAAACAGCTGGTTTTATTATGGATGGTAAAATCGGCTATGGATATCGTACGCTGACAATAGTACTGAATACCATTCTATTTATTAACAGTACTATATTTGCTTATTTATGGGTAGTTTATGTGGACTTTAAATTGTTTACAGATATGAAAAGAATCAAGCGAATATATCCTTTTGTAGCTATACCTGCCATGCTGACAATAATCGGTTGCTTAGTAAACTTGATAACGCCCGTATATTTTTTAATCGATGAATATAATGTTTATCAAAGAGCAGGTTTGTATATCATTCCATATGCTGTGACATATTTTTATATTGCATATGGGGTTATATTAATTTATTCGTATCGTAAGAAGGTTCTTAAGTACTTGTTTTTTCCTGCTCTTGTGTTTATAACTCCCATCATGCTTGGAACTCTCTTACAATTCTTCTTTTATGGATACTCTCTCATGTGGCTTGGAGTGGCTATAGGGATGGTGTCACTATTCGTCAGTTTTCAAAATGAAGCATCTTATATCGATGTGCTGTCGGGATTATATAACAGACAGTACTTAAATAATACGTTATTAATGCATAGCAAAAAAGGAGATACTCCCTATACACTTGCCGGAATCATGTTAGACATTGATGGTTTCAAAAGCATAAATGATAAATTTGGACATCTAGTAGGTGATGAAGCCATTTTAATAGCCGGAAAGATATTACGCACAGCTGTGGGTAATCAAGGAACAATATTTAGGTGTGGGGGTGATGAGTTTGTCATATTAATGCAAATAAACTCTCAGAAAGAAATTATAGATATGATTGACATCATTAAAACACAAACAACTTTGTTCAATGAATCAGAAAAGAAACCTTATAAGATACATTTTTCAATTGGTTACAGTACATACGAAAGCAAGCTTGATTCAGTAGATAATTTTTTGAGGAAGATCGATGTTTCTATGTATGAAGACAAGAAGAGAAAGATTTATGAAGGAATACTTCCCGATAGAAGAGATGTGCTCAATAAGCATAGCTAAGTTCGATCTTCAATCACGTATTAATTGATAAGTTTTCGCATTACTGTACTTAATAAGCTTAGCTAAGTTCGATCCCCTATGGGCACTTCGTACCGGTAAACACCAATACCAAACTGGTAATTCCGGTTTAATACTGTTTAGACAAATCTAAACTATTTTAATTATTAAAAAACGATAAAGCCTGTAAGCACTGATATGAGTACATTACAAGCTTTCAGAATATAAAATTGGCGGAAGCGGTGGGATTCGAACCCACGTGCCCATCTCTGGACAACCGCATTTCGAGTGCGGCGCGTTACGGCCATCTTCGCTACGCTTCCATATATATAAATAAAGTTGCTTTAGAATTATAGCGAAGTAATACAAATTAAGCAATTTTATCTATATCCTCAAGATAAAAAGCCAAGCTTTGATTAGGTATCGTATTGGATTGAGCAGGTATTATTTGAGATTTAATTTTAGATTTAATTTTTTGGTTGCTCGAAGATCTTACATGTTTTTGATAATTGATAATCCTGGCTTTATTCGACTTGTTCTTCTTAGAATCTGATTGTCTTGTTTGATTTTGTTTCAGCAAATACCTTTGCGAATCAAAATATTGTAACTTTTGTTCAAGTTCAATAATTTCCTGTAGTAAAAGCTTTTCTGCTCTCACTTCTCGTTTCATCTGATAATAAGTAAAAACAGCAACTGCAAATAAAGCTATATAAAAAAAGATTGTAATCATATTAACACCTTCCAGAACATTTGTTCTGTTGGTAATTTAACATCTGTACTCCGCAAAGTCAAGAAAACAAAACTTTGTTCGGTTTACAATTAGATTACAAATTATTCTTTTAATCAAACATCTTCTACTCGGAATGAAATCGTCAGTTCTTCTAAATTTGTTTGCAGTTGACTATATTCAACACCGGCTGAATCCATCATTCTTTTTGATGCTATGACACTATCTGTAGCAGCATATTTATCCGACAAATAAAACACTTTGCGAATACCGGACTGGATAATTGCTTTACAACATTCATTACAAGGAAATAAAGGAACATAAATGCTGCAATTTTTCAAAGACATTCCCGGATTATTCAAAATCGCATTCAGTTCAGCATGACAAACATATGGATACTTTGTATCAAGAAATTCTCCCTCTCTTGCCCATGGAAATTCATCATCTGAAACACCTAACGGCATCCCGTTATAACCTACAGAAACAATCTTATTGTCCGAATTAACAACACAAGCACCGACTTGAGTATTGGGATCCTTGCTGCGTTGAGCTGAGAGCAATGCAACTCCCATAAAATATTCATCCCAAGAAATATAATCTTCTCTTTTTTTCATTTGAAATTCCTCTTTTTTTGCACAAAAGTCACATTATTATTTGATTATTCAACAGGTCTGACTATGCTATTTTAAATATTATCGATTATTAAAATCAGTTCTGCAAATACAAAATAATAAAAGGCTTTCCGAATCATATCAAATTACGAAATGTACGAAAAGCCTTAACAAATTGGTCGGAGTGACAAGACTTGAACTTGCGACCTCGTGCACCCCAAGCACGCACTCTAGCCACCTGAGCTACACCCCGATTTCAGAAATCTATTTTAGCTAAAATTCTCGGACTGTGCAACTATCTGAATTATACTCATGACATCAATTTGTTGTTTAGGAAATCTTAAGTAACAGTGACAACGTAACTATGAAATTTAACAGCAACTACATAACTACAAATAATTAGGTTAATCATATTAGTTAATAAAATATATTGTAATGTATGTGTTTTATTTGTTTTATAAATTAATTTCTTGCAATATTCTCATTTTAATTGAAAAAAACAAGAAATATCTTGATATATAAGGATTTTCAGCCATTTTACTATTGACAAATTCCTCCAAAACAAAGCATAATACTGATTGCATTATAAAAAAGGAGGCTCCTATGAATAAAACAGAATTAATTGCTGCAGTTGCAGAGAAAACACTCTTAAGCAAAAAAGATAGCCAAAAAGCAGTAAATGCTATTTTAGAAACAATTACTGAAGAACTTGAAAAAGAAGAAAAAGTTACTTTAGTTGGTTTTGGTACTTTTGAGGTTCGTTATCGCGCAGAACGTATGGGCAGAAATCCTGCTACAAAAGAACCTATTAAAATTCCTGCATCAAAATCACCTGCTTTTAAAGCTGGTAAAAATTTAAAAGATCGTGTTAATTCATAATCTTTTGTATCTTTACTTTGCAAGGCTGTCGCATTCGATGGCCTTTTTTATTTTTAAATATTTTTTCTCATAACATGATTTCTGCTCAGAATCCGGAGCTGGACAAATTTTAATTTGCCGGACTCCTGAAAATGTGCAAATTTCATTTCTTGTCATTGTATTCCACGTATTAGTTGCAAGTTTCTGTTGACTGATTCTTTTGCAACATTAATTCACCTTCATTAATTAATTTATGCAAAGCTACACCATTGCTATACGATGCATTGTCAGGCAGTAGATATTCTTTGTTTATTTTTTGTTGTCTCTGTTTTTTTTCTAACAATTCAACTTTACGTAATGAATAACGGGTACTATAACAAACCTTATTTGCCGTGCTGGAAAAAATCTTAGCAATAGCCGGATATAGTTTTTTTGATAATGAAACCATTAAAGATTTATCGAGTAAACAATGAACTATTATATATTTAACAAATTTAGTACCGATTAAGCTTCTATCAAATTCATATTAAGCTTCTATCAAATTCATATTTCGTAATTAGATTTTCTGCAATCTCTTCATATCTTAAGATTTGATTTTCTCTTTGTTCAAATTTTTGTTCCATCAGTTCCAGAGTTGTCTGTTTGACTTTACTGTACGCAGTATAAAATCCTTTACGTGCATCAACGATATAATGTAAATTCCCTTGTAAATCCGGTATTCCAATCAATCCGTCTTTTTTGAGAATTTGTTCAAACTTTAGAAATAGTTCTTTATTCGAGCTGCAAATTGAAAAATGTAAATCGGGCTGCTTTCGGATTATTTCGATATTATTTTTCATAAAAAATACCTCCACTAAAAGTTGAAAGTATTTGAACTAAAGAAAAAGATAATTTGTATTTAGATTATATCAATTAAAGTTAATTGACAACATAATAATAAATATAAATTAATCAATCTCACATCTCAGAATGCAGGATCTATAACTTCTACCGGAGTCGTAGTATCTGTCGGATTATCTGAATCCTCAAGGTTATTCGGATCAGACTCAGTCGGGGTTCCATCTGCAGTAACCTCTTGCATTATAGGTAAAGTAGCATCATATTCTTGATAAACTATGATTTTACTGTTCGGCAAATAACTGAAACGATAAGTTTTCTGATCAGAAATTTTCTCACTCAGCGGACTCAAGAGATAGATTTGATCATCTATGATCAAATTATTACCTTGTACTTTAATTTCCTCGCTTTGTACTTCAATAGTTTTCGTATTGCCCTGAATTAAATTGATTAAGTCTAATATCTTGGGTTGAGTATCAAGATATACAACAAAGATAAAAATTATAGTAATTAAAACCGGTAGTAAAAACGAGATTCCTATCTTGTTTTGTCTTGTCCAATTAACTTGCAGCCTATTAATTAACAATGCAAATAAAGCAATTGCCAGTATCAGGCTAACACCTAATGAAAATAAAAAAAATAAAGGCATGTACAAGCTCCTACTGCTGTTAAATGTTAAAATTACAGTATTATTATACCATTATCCGGTAACTTCGATAACATAACCTTATTCCAACATTGCCAACAATTCAGCTTCTGTAAGAATTTTGACATTCAGTTGCTGAGCTTTTGTCAATTTACTACCTGCATTCTCGCCTGCAACAACATAATCGGTTTTAGTTGAAACAGATGAGGAGACATTACCACCATGATTTTCAATTATTTTCTGTGCTTCAGAACGGGACATCGTAGGTAACGTTCCGGTTAAAACAAAACGCAAATCTTGCAAAACCTGATTCTCCTGTATTTTTTGAGAATTATCGTAAACCATATTTAAGCCTAATGCCTTAAAATCACTAATCAGAGCACGTGTTTGGTCTTGAGCAAAATAATCCACAATAGCTTGGGCACTGGTTGGACCAACATCAGGAACTGATAGCAAATCCTCTTGTTTAGCATTAGCCAGTAAATCAATATCCGAGAAATATTCAACAATATTCTTCGCTGTTTGCGGTCCGATATTATGAATCCCTAAGGCTGTAATAAAGCGATCAAAAGTATTCGATTTAGATTTTTCAATTGCATTTAATAAGTTATCGACTCGTTTAGTACGTCCGATATCACCTTCGCTAATCAATTGCTCGCGTTTTTCGAATAAACGGTAGATATCTGAAAGATGATTTAAATGTCCTTTATCCAACAAACGTTCAACAGTGGATTCGCCAAGACCTTCTATATCCATCGCACTTTTCGAAGCAAAATATTCTATTTTTCGTGCCAATTGAGCCGGACAATCCGAACCTGTGCAATATAAATTTGCTCCATCATCCAAGTATTCAGTGGGAGCACCGCAAATCGGACAATGCCCCGGTAATTCAAACGGTAAAGCATCGGGCTGACGCTTCTTATAATCCACTGCAACAACTCCCGGTATAATATCACCGCCTTTTTGCACGGTTACAGTATCTCCGATCCGAATATCCAAGGTATTAATATAATCCTGATTATGCAGTGTAGCCCGAGAAACAGTGGTCTGATCTATTACCACAGGTTCCAAGATCGCCATCGGAGTAATTCTGCCCGTACGTCCCACATTAGCAATTAAATCAAGCACTAAAGTTTGTTGCTGTTCGGGTGGATATTTATAAGCAACCGCCCAGCGCGGCGCTTTTGAAGTGCTGCCTAACGCCTCTCTTTGAGCCAGAGAATCAACCTTGATTACAGCTCCGTCAATTCCGTAATCCAAGTTCGCCCGAGCTTGATTAATCGACTCAATTGCCGTCAAAATCTCTTCATCTGTTTGACAGATAAAATAATCCGGACTAATCGGGAAACCGAGTTTTTCGAGGTGTTCCAGGGCAGCATGATGACTTTGATCCGAAGTATTTTCCCAATATTGGACATTAAAAATAAAAATGCTCAGCCCACGCTCTTTGACAATATTCGGATCCAATTGGCGCAAGGTTCCTGCTGCTGAATTACGCGGATTGGCAAATTTCTTTTCACCCTTTTCAACTTGCTGCTGATTAATCTGAGCAAAACGCTGCTTCGTCATATATATTTCTCCACGAAGCACCAAATCATTCACAGGTTCTCGCAAGACCTGAGGGACAGTTTGTATTTGACGTACATTCTCCGTGACTATCTCACCTGAAGTTACTCCGTCGCCACGCGTTAAGGCTTGAGTTAGAACGCCGGATTGATATTCAAGGCTGACTGATAGGCCATCTATTTTTTGTTCAACGATAAAAGTAACATCCGGATATTGCTCGCGAATATTTTGCGTAAAATTCAGAACTTCTTGCGTGGAAAAAACATCATTTAAGCTAAGCATGGGAAAACGATGTGGTGCCGATGAAAATTGACTTGCTACTTGACCTCCGACATGCTGCGTCGGCGAATCCGGTACAGCAAATTCAGGATATTTTGCTTCCAAGTCCTGCAAACGTCTCAAGAGCAAATCATATTCGGCATCAGATATTAATGGTGCATCCAGATCATAGTATGCTTGATTAAGCTTCTCTACCTCAGCTGTTAATCTTTGAATTTCATTGGTAATAGCTTTGTTATGAGTAGTTTGTTGTTCTTGCAATAAATCAGTATCGTCTTGATTTGCATCTGATTTAAAAAGCTCAACTTGATCTAGATTTTCCATTAATCCACCTCGAATTTTCTCTGTCAATCTTATCAAATCTTGCCGGATAAGTTAAGAAACCAGATAAGTATATTGCAAAATTATAATGTATTTTTTTTAATTATTAGACAAGGAAATCGCTTCTTATGTGTACTGATAAAAATATAACATTTAGATATTTATTTAATGTTATGTGTTTTGACTATATTATATTCAGACATTGAAAATAAAGTAAATAATTGGAAGATCAAGTTCAACGATAAATATCTCTTCGATGCCCAATATCTACAACAAATATAACTATTGTTTCATATTCGATAGAACAGATAACCCTATAATCCCCTATTCTGTATCGCCATAAGCCTGATAAAATACCGGTTAGAGGGGATCCTGTTTCTTTTGGATCTTTTAAGTTAGATATTTCTTCAAGTTTAGCAAGAATCCTGATTGCCGAAGATTTGTCTATTTTATTAAACGCCTTAAAAGCCCTTGGTGAAAACTCAATCTTCCAAGCCATAGTTTTCTCTTACTTTCTCAATAGAATATGTTTCTAATTTTCCTGCTCTGTAGTCAGAAACATCTTGTAAAATGTCGTATTCATACTCTAGTTGATCCAAACCGGATTCAATAAGTTGTCTTAAATAAAAAGCTTTTGAGCGACCGGTACGTTTTACCAATCGATCTAATCTTTGATTTGTTTCTTCACTTAATCTGACTGAAGTAGGCACAGTATCACCTCCGAATCGACTACATGTATTCATTGTAAACAAATAGTTTATTTATGTAAAGATAAGTAATGCAATATTTTGCATGGAAAATCGCATGTTTGAGGGCTTTAGCCCGAGTTTGCGATTTTTAGACAATGAGCCTTTAGTTTTTAGAATTTTTAGCAGTACGCATCAGAAGTGATTTCATTGGCTAATAATTACTGCAATATTTTGTATGGAAAATCGCATGTTTGACAAACGAAATAAAGCTAGATTTTCAACATAACTTTAAAAGTACTACCTTTATCAGGTATACTTTTAACACTGGCTTCACCGTCATACAATAAAGCAATATGCTTAACGATTGATAAACCTAAGCCGGTACCTCCAAGCATACGAGAACGACTTTTGTCCACACGATAAAAACGTTCAAAGACTCTTTTGGCAGATTGTTCATCAAAGCCATAACCGTCATCTTTAACTTTGATTGTGACAAATCTTCCTTTGCGCTTCAGATCAATCCAAATATTACCTTTCTTGCGATGATATTTAATCGCATTCTCTAATAAATTCAGTAACACTTGTTTAATTCGATCACGATTCGCTTTAACCGGCAAAAATGTAGGATCATCACTCGGAATCAGATTGATTTGTTTTTCACTGGCTTGATCATCTAATTGAACTAAACATTCATCTAATAATTCGACCAAATCAAAATCTTCCATTTCAGAATCATTGTTTAAGCGTTCAATATCCGATAGACGCAAAATGTCATTGATTAATCGTTCTAGTCGGGCTGCTTCAATATCGATGATTTCCAAGAAATTATTGACCTGTTCAGGTGCAGTATTGTTGCGATTACGCAAAGTCTCAACAAAACCTCTAATAGAAGTTAAGGGCGTTTTCAATTCATGAGTTACGTTTGCTACAAAGCTGGACCGTAGTTCACGAGCCTCGTATTCAGCGGAAATGTCATTAAACAACACAACTACATGATCCACATCAATTGGAGAAAGCATAACTTGGAAAGCATTATAACGTCCGGTTACCTGCAATTTAAATTCCTTACGTACAGTTTTGCCATTGTTAAGAACTTGTTGACAAAGATCGTCTAATTTGTCTTCATGCGTTAACAGCACGAAAGGATAAGGATTTTCTATAGGATCAATGTCCCGGTTGAATAGAGTTTTGGCATATTTATTGGCAAAAACTACTTGCAGGTCATTATTCACTACGACTAGGGGTTCCATTAGTGAATTAACCATTTCTTCAAGCCATGCTCGTCCTGCCTGCATTTCATTGAAATCATGTTCGAAATTCGTAACAGTCTGATTAAAATTTTCGGCAAACTTGCGATAATTGGCAAAAGTATTACGATCTTCTTCCATCCTGGCGGACAAATCCCCGGACTCAAGTTTTATTAAAACTTTCTCTAAATCAGCCTGATGTTTATCTTGCTTTTTGAATAATAAGTGTAAAACTAAATTGAATAGCACTAATGTTGCAACACCGATAATAAAGCCGGAAAGTGTAATTGTCGAGGCGGCATTAGATAAGAAGTCCATTAACACCGCCGCTCTGACAATCATATTATCATGAGTGGATCTGGCTGAAAAATATAGACGCTCAACAGATTCTGTATTCGAAAAACGCACATTAGAGTGGCTTTCTTCACCGGAAATCACACCCCAGACTTCAGGTCTGGCTCGGTGATTATTCAATTTATCACCCGGGAAATTGCTATCTGCAAGAACTTTACCGGTTTCATCCATTACGGTAATTCGTAAATCCGACGTTAAAACATTAAAAGTTTCAAATGTCAGACCAATTGTTTGCTCAAGCAATTCTTGAGTCACATTACTATTTTCAGTACTTCTTTGGTCGGTAATTTCCGTCTGACTTGATTCCTCATTCTCATCAATTGTTGCAAAATCATCATTAGAGCCTGATTTCTCTATATTATGACTTAATGCACGATCAAAAAAAGATGTAATATTGGCTAAGTAATTCTCGTTACTTTGAATGAGTTTTGATCTTAGTTCTCGATAATTCAAAATTGAAACTATGGTTATTGCTAAAATGATTACAATGTTTCCCAATATTCGTAAGCGTTTTTTCATAGATAGCTCTCTTAGAAAATCTTGTTTATTCTATCATTTCAACCATCATCTATTTCAGCAAAACGATATCCGACACCTCGTACCGTTTGGATATAAATCGGTTTAGAAGAATCAGTTTCAATTTTACGACGTAATTGACGAATATGAACATCGACTGTTCTAGTTTCCCCGCTATACTCATAACCCCAAACATGATTTAACAAATCATCTCTGGTAAAAGCCAAACCACTATTTTGCATAAGAAATTTAAGCAATTCATATTCACGATGAGTCATTGAAACTTCAAGATCATTTACATAAACACGATGTCTGGCATCATCTAAAGTTATTTCGCCAATAGAGATAATTTCATTTTCCGGTGACTCAGATTTGCCGGCAACCGGATCGGATTGAAACGTCTGGCCTTCACTCAAAGCCACCCGTTCCTTGCTCCGATTGACCAGAATTTTCACTCTCGCTAATAATTCTCTCATTCCGAAAGGTTTCGTTAAAAAATCATCTGCCCCGGCATTAAAGCCTTCCAACTTGTCTTTCTCTGTTGAACGTGCAGTCAAAAATAAAAAAGATGACCAGAAATATTTCTTGTTTTTCCTGAGTGTCTGACAAATCTCAAATCCATCAATACCCGGCAACATAACATCCAGAAGAAAGAGATCAACATTCCGTTTTTCCCGGCTTAGTTTTTGGAACAACTCATCGCCCGATTCAACGTGCAAAACTTGATAACCTTCACTTTCAAGATTGTAACGGATTAATTCGGCTATTGATTGATCGTCTTCTACAACAACGACAAATGATTGCTCTCCCACTGCTATTCCTTGTCTTTTTCACTTGCTTCGGCTTCTCTTCGGATTTCAGCAGATGTTACATATTCACCTTCAATAAAATAAACAATCCATTCCGCAATATTTTTCGCATGATCACCTATTCGTTCCAAGTGCTTGCAAACCAGTAACATTTCAACCATTGCCGGTGCAACATTCGGATCAAGTTTCATTTGACGCACGAGATATTTTTTCAATTTGCCATAGAGAGCATTGACACGAATATCCATCATGACTACTTGTTTTGCTTTTTCTAAGTCACTCTCAACATAGGCATCTAAAACAGCATGAATCATCTTCGATGTATGCTCCGTCAATTTTACAACATCATGCGGTACAATAACACTATAGTTTTTATCATTTAAAAAGACAACATGTTCCGCAATATCTTCAGCATGATCAGCTACTCTTTCCAAATCAGTGACCAGCTTCATATTAGCTGCAATGCTGCGCAAATCACTGGCAACCGGTTGTTGACGGGCTATTAGCAAAATACAATCTTGGGTTATCTTGCGTTCTTGTTCATCAATAACATCATCACGATCGATTACTTTTGTTGCTAATTCAACATCATTTTCAGTTAAAGCAAGAACTGCTAAATGAATGGATTCTTCAACATCGGAACCCATACGGATCATGCTTTGATGTAAGCTCTCCAATTCTTTTTGATAATTTACACGTTGAGACATATTCTTATTCCTTTCTCCTGTTTCAATCTCAATATAATCAGAATTCTACCAAGTTTTTCAAAAATTAACCAAACTTTCCAGAAATATAATCTTCAGTTCTTTCATCTCTAGGATTATGAAAAACTTTATCCGTAACGTCATATTCGATCATATCTCCCAAAAGGAAAAAAGCTGTCATGTCACTTACACGTGCCGCTTGACTCATTGAATGCGTCACAATTATTATTGTATACGATTCTTTCAACTCGGTAATTAAATCTTCAATTTTATTTGTTGCAATCGGATCAAGAGCTGAGGTTGGTTCATCCATCAGAATAACTTCCGGAGTCAAAGAAATTGCTCTGGCAATACATAGCCTTTGTTGCTGACCGCCGGAAAGCTTGGTCGCATTGCGATTGAGATGATCTTTCACTTCGTCCCAAAGTGCAGCCTGTTTTAGAGAGGTTTCAACAACTTCATCTAATATTTTGCGATCCCTGACACCCTGGCAACGCAGTCCATAAGCCACATTATCATATATTGACATAGGAAAGGGATTCGGTTGTTGAAATACCATACCGACTTCCGTTCTTAATTGAACAACATCAACTTCTTTACTATGAATTTCAACATCGTGATGGTAAATCTCGCCCTCAATTCTCACACCTTCAATTAAGTCATTCATACGATTAAAACAACGTAACAAGGTTGATTTCCCACAGCCTGATGGACCTATAAAAGCAGTAACTTTATTTAAAGGAATCTGCATATTAATTTTCTTTAATGCGTGAAAATCCGTATAGAAAAGATCCAAATCTTTTATATCAAACGCATAATCAGTTTTTACTTGTACTTGTTGTGTCATTTAAATAATTACTCCTTCAATAACAACTTTAGAATATCTTTATTTTGAATGAAATCAAATTCTATCATTGTATTCGCAACCTAAACTAAGAATTTTACAATGTTCTGTTTAAACTCAGGTTTCAGTTGTAGCTTTTACTTTTACTTTTGTATTCTTCTTTTTCTGATCATCTTTATCTCTTGTCATACGATAAGTAAGGTATTTTACACTTACATTCAAAATCAAGACAATAATCAAAATAACAATTGAAATTGCTGAAGCAAGTTCAAAGTTCGGTTGTTCTCCACTCATAACTGTCCATATATGTACCGCTAGAGAAGTACCACGTGTATTCCAAGCCGGATTATCCATAATCGCCGTTCCCATAGTGAAGATCAAAGCTGCCGACTCACCGATAATTCGACTGATCGACAAAAGTGTTGCACTTAAAATACCCGGCATAGCATTAGGAATGATAATTTTATATATTGTTTGAAATTGAGTAGCACCCATTGACAAACTAGCCATTCTATATCCGTCGGGAACATTGATCAAAGCTTCCTCGGTTTGTCTTATTATAACAGGCAAAAGGATTACTGCTAAAGTTAATGCACCTAACATCGTACTTTGTCCTGTTATGCCCATCAAACGAGTAACTTGAAATAGCATTGTCATTCCCATTAGACCGAAGATAACACTCGGAACACCTGACAATAATTCAATTGAAGATCTGATCCAAGCTGTAAGTTTATTTTTCGGGGCTAATTCATGTAAATAAATTGCAGCAAAAACACCGATCGGTAAAGCAATAATTAAAGTAAGACCAATCAACAGCAAAGTTGTAATGATGGAACCTTTAAGTCCGCCGCCTTCAGTTTGAGCATAGAAGTCAACCACTTCTTGCGAATCATTATCTAAGACTGAAACTAATTCTTCAGAAGTTTTACCTTGAGTTGCAGTTAAACCGGCAGATTTCTTGTCACCTTCAAGATTGATGTAGGATATTTTTTTCAGATATAGCCCTTCTTCCAAACCGAGTTTATCACCTTGTCTGGGTCCGGCAGTTGTGATTTTACCATCTTGTAAAGGTGATTCAGGATCAAGAAAAACAACTTCCATCTGTGATTCTTTTGCCGCACTAACGCTGTCTACAAAGGCTACGCCGTATTTTTCCGAAAAGAATGCATTCTCAGGGAGTGTATCGGGAGCTGCGAAAGCACCATGCTCATCCCAATCGATATGATCATAACCTGCCATCAGATTTTCTGAATTGTAATTGTTTTTTAACAAATCCCAGTTTAATGTAGACCAACCACGTTTAAAAATAAACACGAATATCGCAATCAGCACAAGAGCTGAAATGCCGGATGACAGCCAAGTTAAGCCTTCAGCTATTCTATCTTTTATTATTCTTATTCTATTCATATTATTTTCTCATATTTTCTTACATAGATTAGAAAACTAAACAGATTGATTAGATGAAAATTAATAAATCTAATTTAGAAAGAATTTTAAAAATCAACTAATCAATCGGATACCTAATCTCCCGACTCCATTTTTTTACGTAATGCATTGATCGCTAAATTAGTAATCAAAATAATGATCATTAATACAATACCGACCGAGAAACGTACGTCATAATCGACACCTACTGTTTCATGTAAACCCGACAGCATTGTTGTAGTTAATGTTCTGGTTAAATCAAACGGATTCCAAGTCGGCCCGACGAAGGCATTGCCGGCAACCATTGAAACAGCGGTCGCTTCACCGAATGCTCGTCCTAAACCGAGAATAAGTCCGGCAAATATACCTGATTTTGCAGATGAAAGTACAACCTTAAAGTTGGTCTGTGTTCTGGAAGCACCGAGTGCCAATGAACCTAGCTCATGACTTTCAGGAACTGCACGAATTGCAACTACAGCCATCGAAGTTATGGTCGGATAAATCATTATTGCCAACAAAAGAATAACTGCCAACATCGAGTTACCACCGAAGGTGGTATAGTTAAACCATCCCGCCATTTTTTCAACAATATCGGTAATGGCACCTGAGGCAAAAACACCGTAAACAACTGAAGGTATTGCCGCTAACAATTCAACAACAGTGGTTAAAGCATTACTTAATCTTTTCGGAGCAATTTTTACGATCATTAAAGCTGATAATACAGATAAGGGGAAAGCAATTAATCCGGCAAAAAAAGCCGTGATAATTGTATTAATTACGATAAATAATACACCGTAAACACCTTGATCACTACGCCATCTCATACCCGTCAGGAACTCTCCCAATGAAACGGGATTTTCATAGCCCGGTAAGAAAACCTGAATACCGCGTGCAGCTACGAAAAATACAATCAGAATAATCATCAATGCAGCAATCAATCCGCATAGGCGGAAAATAAATTGCATAGTACGATCGACAGACTTGTAAAGAGAACGGCGCTTTGCAGACCGTTCTCTTATTAAAGTTTTATTTTTATTTTGTTGTTCAGTAGTCATAGAAACTCTCTTTTATTCTGCTGTTTCAGTAGTTTTAGAAACTACTGAAACTTTTATATTTTATTTTCTTTCAGCAATTACCGAAACTCGTGTTGAATAAAACTTTCTTTGCTAAGTTAAATTATTTAGCAATATCTTCCCAATTGGTAACTGCACCTGTGAAGATATCAAATAAATTTTCTTGAGTAAAGTTTGTCACAGGGTTGTTCTTTTCAATAACTACTACGATAGCATCATCACAATATTTATCGGCACTCATAGCATCTTCTGTCGGCTCTTCATCTTTGAAGTTACGTGAAGCAAATCCGATATCGGAAGCGTTAGGACCGTCTTTATCATCACCTAATGTACGTTTCCAGCCGTCACCTGAACCTGTTTGGTTTACAACTTTATCAAAGTTGCCTGCTAAAGGTTGGAAGGCTTCCAAAGCAGCATTCAAGGATTTTTCAACTGATGTCGAACCACCGGTTGTAATAGTGAGACCTGAATTATCTTGATCAACGATCGGATGATCAGCTTTGAGTTCATCCCAGGGTGTACTATCTTCTACATCAACGATTCCGCCGGCACTTAAAACAGCTTCTTTACCTTCGGTTGATTCAGTCAAGAATACGATGAAAGCTTTGACTAATTGTTCTAATTCATCACTTTCATAGTCGCCTTCTGCACGTGTTGTATAGCAGAAAGGACGGCTTAAAAGATAAGAACCGTCAATTACGGTTTCGACTGAAGGTTCTACGCCTTCATAATCTGCCGGTTGCAAATTATTAGCTTCAAAATCTGTTGTTAATGAAACATAACCGATACCTTGAGCGTCTTCGCCAACTTTGGTTGCCATGTCACCATTTGAGGAAACTTCATTAGCATTATCGGTTAATTGATCTTTAAAACCGACAACACTTTCAAAACCTTCACGAGTTCCTGATGCGGCATCACGGGTATAAACATTAATTTGTCCGGTCATTTCGCCGGCAGGAGCTTCTGCTTCAGTTTCTTCAACTTCAACTTCGGTTTCTTTTTCGGTTTCTTTCTCAGTTTTCTTTTCGGTTTCTTTCTCGGTTTCCTTTTCGGTTTCTTTCTCAGTTTCTTTTTCGGTTTTTTCTTCTTTTTTTACTTCTTCTTTAGTTTCTTTTTCTTCTTTTTCGTCTTTCTTGTCACCACCACATGCAGTTACAACTGAAATCATCATAACTAAAGCAAGTACTAGAACTAAGATTTTCTTTAAATTTTTCACTTTCTACCTCCAGATAGTATTTTTTAATATTGTTTTGCTTGATAACAGGTAATTTTATCCACACAATTTGATTTTGCATCTGATAACTTACTCATTACTGCAAACTGTTTGATGTTATAGAAGAATAAAAAGAAATAATCTATTCCTTCTTATTGATTTTCTTTATGGTTTTTCTTTGAATTCTCTTTTGAATTTAATTTAGAACTTCAACTAAAATTATGTTTGAAGCCCTCTATAAAGAAAATCACTCTACTTCATAACACCGTTAGCTTATCGAGAGTTTGTTATTACTAGATAAAACAATTGTAAAATCCATGTAAAGTGATTGCATGCCAAATGATTTTTGGAGAAACATACAATTTTTTTAACTATATATACATTCTCTTCGGGATATTCACAACTCTAATTTAGCAAGTTGACAGGATAAATATAATTTGTCACGTTCATCGTCTGTGAGTATGCGGATTTCGCCCGGTTCCAAAGCAGGATCCAGTTCTAAATCAGCGATACGGATCCGTTTCAGATATTTGACTTCTCGTCCTGTAGATTTCGCCATCCGCTTTACCTGATGATACTGTCCCTCGTAAACTGTAAGATAAGCCTCAAATCCATCAACCAATTTCAGTTTGGCAGGTTTGAATTCAGTTCCGTCAAGGGTTTTGAAACCTTGAGCAAAGTTAATAACATCTTGTTGGTCAAATGGACGACCTTGAGTTATTAGATGATATTCTTTTTCAATTTCCCATTTTGGTGAACAAATTCGATGCGACAATTGACCGTCATTAGTCAGCAATAACAATCCCTCGGTATCTTTATCTAAACGACCGATCGGTACAAGTCCTTTGTTTCGCCATTTTTGCGGAATAAATTCAGCTATCGTATTATGACGTTTATCGGATAAAGCTGTGATAAAACCTGCAGGTTTGTTTAGCATAAAAGTCAACGAACTATGAATTTCCGCTTTGTTACCGTCAACTGAAATTTGTTTGAACATTTTCTCCGAAATTTTGAAACTTGCATCAGTTATTACTTCTCCGGCTAAATCAACTCTGCCATCTTTTAGTAATTGCTTTACTTCTTTACGCGTTCCGTAACCGGATTTCGCCAAAATTTTATCAATACGTTCCATTTCATTTCCTAAATAATTCCATTTATTTGAAGCATGATTTTTGTTCCACATTTTAATTTAATATATTGTAGTTTTATATTACTACTTAAATTTTAATTCGGATTATACTTTGGATATTATTCTTTTTTATATTATCAGTAAGATATAGCTAATTTACAAAACTTCCTGACTTTCATCAACTTCAATTCATCATGTCAGCTTTAAAACAGAAGACCAGAGGCAAGATGACAACTAAATTGTTCTATGATATATTGCATGAAATGTCCGGAAATTCCTAATTCAATGAAAGTAGAACAAATGTTAGAAATCAAAGGAAAATATAATACAGCAATCAGCTTTGCTAAAGTAATTGAAGAAGATGCCATCCAACAAATTAAAAGGATGTGTGATTACGAATTTACCAAGGGTAGCAAAATCCGTATCATGCCTGACGTGCACTATGGTAAAGGATGTACAATCGGAACTACCATGACTATCAAAGATAAAGTTGTACCTAATGTTGTCGGTGTAGATATCGGCTGTGGTATGTACACGGTAAACTTGGGTAAAAATGATATCGACTTGAAAAAAATTGATAGAATTGCACATTATATTCCTTCCGGTAAAAACGTCTGGGAAAGTCGTACAGAAAGCTTCAATTTAACCGATATGCGATGCTATAGATACTTAAACAACACCCCAAGAATTCAACGCAGCATCGGCACTCTTGGTGGCGGCAATCATTTTATTGAAATTGATCGAGCCGGAGATGGAACAAATTACTTGGTAATTCATAGCGGAAGCAGAAATCTCGGTAAACAAGTTGCTGATCTTTATCAGAAATTGGCAATTGATTTACATAAAGGCAAAGAAACTTATTTTAAACAAAGAGATCAAATTATCGAATTCTACAAAGCACAAGGCAGACGCAAAGAAATCCAGGCAGCTCTTAAAAATTTATATTGGACAAAGAAAGAACCCACTATACCGGAAGATTTATGTTTCTTGTACGGTGAATATATGGATGATTATTTACATGACGTTGAAATTTGCCAAAACTATGCGAAAAGAAATCGAGAAAGAATGGTTGAAATTATTTTGGATAAAACCGGTCTTGCCGGCACAGATGGTTTCCACACAATCCATAACTATATTGATACAAAAGAAATGATCTTGCGAAAAGGGGCAATTTCTGCCAGAAAAGGAGAAAAAGTTCTGATACCGATCAATATGAGAGACGGTTCTATTTTGGCATACGGCAAAGGAAACCCGGAATGGAATTATTCTGCTCCGCATGGCGCCGGCAGAATTATGTCGAGGACTAAAGCCAAATCAGAAATTTCTTTAGCAGACTTCAAAAAAGAAATGCAAGGTATTTATACAACTTCAGTCAAAGCTTCAACCCTTGATGAAGCTCCCATGGCATATAAGGCATTAGAAGATATTATTGATGCAATTAGAGAATCTGTAGACATCATAGATATCATGAAACCTATTTACAATTTCAAAGCTTGATGCTACAGATTTCGCTTAGAGCAATTTTGGCAACGCATTTTCAGAAGATAAAAGGCCTTCTGAGAACGTGATTTCCAATCAAAATGCCATTATTCACTCATTATTTATAATTCTAAACTATTTTCATTTAATAAAAAATCAAAGATACTCATTGTAGTTATTCCATATTCATCTCTGCGGACATTGATTACATCTTTTACAATAATTATCTTTTTGAAAGAATCACTTACATTAATCAGGGGTGCTTTTTCTTGATTGATTTTTTGTTCTGTAGGCATGCTAAAAGCTGATTGAAGATAATATCTTTTGCTGCCAAGATTTGCAATGAAATCAATTTCTAATTGTTTTGATCTTTGTTTGCCTTCTTTATCGATAAAGCGTTTGGCAACCATACCCACGTCTACTTGATACCCTCTAAATCGAAGTTCATTATAAATAATATTCTCCATAACGTGATTTTCTTCAACTTGCCTAAAGCCTAATCGAGCATTCCTTAAACCTACATCTTCAAAATAATATTTAAGTGGTGTACCGATATATTTCCTGCCTTTAACATCATATCGATAAGCCTCATTAATCAAAAAAGCATCCTGAAGATATTCAATATATGCTCTAATAGTATTTAAACTGATATCAGATTTAAGCCGGCTCTTGAATGTTGATAAAATTTTTGAAGGATTGCTAAGAGAACCAATGCCGGAAGCCAAAATATTGATCAGATCATTCAATTCCTGAACTTTTTCTATATGATTTCTTTCAACTATATCTTTAATATATGTTTCTGTGAAAAGAGAATTTAGATAATTAATTTTTTGCTCTTCGTTTTTCATCGATAATATGAGCGGTAAACCGCCATAAGTTACATAATCAGCCCAACCGTGATACATATCGCCATCATATTTACTCATAAATTCCTGAAAGCTAAGTGGATAGATGTGTATCTCATCCCCCCTGCCGCGAAATTCAGTAATGACATCTTTTGATAAAAACTTCGAATTGCTGCCGGTCACATAAACATCCACATTGCTTTTATATAGTAACGAATTTAAAACTTCTTCAAAATCGTTCAACATTTGTACTTCATCAAGCAAAATATAATATTTTCGGTTGTCAATCAGTTGACTGTTAATATATTCATAAATTACATCCGGATTACGATACTTTTTATTTTCAATTCTGTCCAATTCAAGCGAAATAATGTGTTTATGATCAATGCCATTGCCGAGTAAATATTCTTTAAAAATCTTAAAAACAAGATATGACTTTCCGCTTCGCCTAACACCGGTTATGACTTTAATCATTCCGTTATGCATACGATCAATTAATTGCTGTAAATATAAATCACGTTTTATTTCCATATTAATTCTCTTCACTGAAATCACTTTGCTGAAATTTGCTTTGTTAAATTCTCTTTATTAAAACTATCTCTGCTGAAAAACAAGTGCATTTATTCAGCTAATTTTCAATATTATAACTTATTCACGAGGTAAAATAAAGACTGTCTCTGAAATTCTATGCATAATAATAAATCTTATATGCATGTGTTTGCTAGAAAACATTAAAAAACTTTGTTCAGAGACTGAATAAAATTAGCAATGTTTGTAGTCAATGAGTGCTAAAGCATCTTTGTCTTTACAGTTTTGATCTATCAGATAATCCAAGCCGCCAACCGCTTGTTTGACAATATTGAACTCACCCTTGCTCATACCTTAATAAGAACATCTTTTTAATATAATTTTGCGCCGGCAGGTATATCGTCATCTAAGATTAGAAGATCTAATCCTTCTTCTCCATCATATTCATATACTGCTGAGATGATCATTCCTTGTGATGGCAGGCCCATCATCTTTCTTTCCGGTAAATTCGTAATTGCTATTAAAGTTTTTCCGATCAAGTCTTCAGCCTTATAATAGTCTTTGATTCCTGAGAGTATGGTTCTATCATTACCTGACCCGTCATCCAAGGTGAATTTTAATAGTTTTTTAGATTTTGGAACTTCTTCACAATTTAGCACTTTTACTACTCTAAAATCGGATTTGGAGAATGTTTCGAAATCAACCATGTCTTCAAATAACGGTTCAATCTTTATTTTGGAAAAATCTAATTTACCGAAATCAATTTTTTCTAAGTCGTTTTTTTCTAAATCAGTTTGTTCTAAATCGGTTTTGTCTAAATTAGTCGTAATCGAATCAAATGGTTTGGCACTTTCTTGATTAATAACTTCATTTTCTATTATCTGATTGCCTAACGGGCGCATTGTCGGGAAGAGTAATACGTCACGAATTGAGGCAGAGTCAGTTAAGAGCATGACTAAGCGATCAATACCGATACCCAGTCCTCCGGTCGGAGGTAAACCGTATTCCAATGCTTCAACAAAATCCAGATCCGGAATATTGGCTTCTTCATCACCGGCTTCTCGTTGCTTTTGTTGTTCTATAAAACGCTCATGTTGATCTCTCGGATCATTCAGCTCGGAATAGGCATTACCGTATTCCGCACCGCAGATAAATATTTCAAAACGCTCTGTCATACGCGGATCGGATTTTTTCTTTTTAGTTAAAGGTGATATTTCAATTGGATAGTCATAGATAAAAGTAGGCTGGATCAAATGTTCTTCACAAAATTCTTCAAAGAATATATTGATAATTTCACCTCTGGTTTTACCGGCAGCCAGTTCCGCAATTCCTTTTTCCTCAGCAATTTTTTGAGCAGTTTTATCATCTTCAATTTTAGTAAAATCAATTCCGGTGTATTTTTCTATGGCTTCCAACATTGTCATTCTGGCAAACGGCGGTGTTAAATCAAGTTCATATTCACCAAATTTAATTTGCAAAGTTCCGTTGACCGCCATACAGGCTGTACTGATCAGATGTTCGGAAATTTCCATCATACCGTTATAGTCAGTATATGCCTGATAAAGTTCGATCATCGTAAATTCCGGATTGTGCTTGGTCGACATGCCTTCATTTCTGAAATTTCTACCTATTTCATAAACTTTTTCAAAACCGCCTACAATTAAGCGTTTCAGATATAATTCAGGGGATATTCGTAAAAATAAACTCAAGTCCAATGTATTATGATGAGTTACAAATGGTCTGGCAGCTGCACCACCGGCAATCAGATTTAAAAGCGGTGTTTCTACTTCAATAAAATCAAGTTCTTCCAATTCATGTCTGAGTGTAGTTATAATTTTGCTGCGTTTTTCAAAAACTTCTTTGATTTCAGGATTAACAATTAAATCCAGATAACGCTTGCGGTATCTGGTATCCGTATCTGTCAAACCATGGAATTTTTCCGGTAAAGGACGTAAACACTTGGCAAGCAATTGGTAGCCTTGATTACGAATAGAAATTTCACCCTTTTGTGTAGTAAAAACTTCTCCTTTAACACTGATTAAGTCGCCAATATCAAGATTTTGCCATGCTTTATAATCCTCGTCAGCAAGTGCATCAAATTTAGTAAAAATCTGAATATTGCCTTGACGATCTTGCAAATCGACAAAACTGACTTTTCCCATACCGCGTTTTGCCATAATTCTTCCGGCAACAGAAACATTTTTCCCTTCAAACTCAGCATAGTTCTCTATTATTTCTTTACTATGTTCAGTTTGTTCAGCGGTCGTTATCCAAAAAGGATTTTGACCTGCTTGTTCTAATTCTTCTAATTTATGTAATCTGTTCAAAACTTGTTCCTGAACATCAGGTTTTGTATCGGCAGGATTTTGTTTTTGTTGAGAATTATTGGCGTCGTTATTCATAGACTCCCCTATTTCTTTTAATAATAAGTTTGCTCTCTATGTATTCTATGATTTACTATAGATCGATTATTGATCAGGAATAGAAACAACTTGTGCAGCAGCTCATTTATTCTTTAATTGTTTTCATATTATTTTCTATGAATCTCTAATTATTTTTTATGAATCTCTAATTATTTTTTATGAAACTCTAATTATTTTTTATGAAACTCTAAATTATTATTTATGTATTTCTAATTATTTTTTATGTATTTCTAAAATTTTATACTCCAGTTCACCGGCTAAAGATATAACTTTAACGGTATCACCGGCTCTATGTCCCATGATTGCACTTCCTACCGGAGATTCATTCGAAATTTTGTTTTTAAAAATGTCTTCTTCAAGTGAACCGACAATGGTATATATCAATTCTTCGTCATATTCAACATCTAAGAGTTTTACTTTTGACCCCAAAGTTACTTTATCACTCGAGATTTCAGCATCTTCTATCACCTTGGCATTTTTCAAGATTGCCTCAATATCTGCAATTCTTACTTCATTTTTGGCTTGAGCATCTTTAGCATCATCATATTCTGAATTTTCGGAAAGATCACCTAAAGCACGAGCTTCTTTCAATCTTTCAGCAATCTCTATTGAAAGTTCGGTTTTACGATATTCAAGTTCATCTTGTAGTTCTTTAATTCCTTCATAGGTCATTTCATAAACTTTTTGTGACACTCTGTAATTCCTCTTTTCATGGTTAATTGTTTTTGCACAATCGCAATATATAATCAACTGTTTTAGCTATTCTTTATATAAGAAAAAGCATAATACTGCAAGTTTTATTTAAATTATTTTCATTTATTTATCAGGATTCATTCATTTATCAGGAGCGATCACTTTCTTTGCGAATAACGTCATGAGCCCCGCCTTCAACAATACTAGTTGGAGAAACCACAACCAGACGGGCATTTTCTTTAAATTCATCCAGAGTAAGCGAACCGCATGAGCACATAGTAGATTTCATTTTAGCTACGGAATTTTCTATATTATCTTTAAGTTTTCCGGCATAAGGCACATAAGAATCAACGCCTTCTTCGAAAACCATCTTGCCTTCATGTTCACCGTCATCATATCTTTGCCAATTGCGTGCCCGATTCGAACCTTCACCCCAGTATTCTTTAACATAACTACCATTTACCATTAGTCGACGCGTAGGACTTTCATCAAATCTGGCGAAGTAACGTCCTAACATCAAGAAGTCTGCACCCATTGCCAAGGCTAAAGCCATATGATAATCATGCACAATACCGCCGTCTGAACAAATAGGTATGTAAGTTCCGGTTTCTTTGAAATATTCATCTCTAGCTTCCGCTACAGCAATAACGGCTGAAGCTTGTCCGCGTCCGATTCCCTTTTGTTCACGTGTAATACAAATTGATCCGCCGCCAATACCGACTTTGATGAAATCAGCTCCGGCATCAGCTAAATAACGAAAACCTTGAGCATCAATTACATTGCCGGCACCGATATATACATCCTCACCGTACTTGTCTCTCACCCATTTAAGCGTATCTGATTGCCATTCGGAAAATCCGTCAGATGAATCAATGCAGAGTACATCTACACCTGACTTGACCAAAGCCGGGATTCTTTCTTCATAGTCACGAGTATTGATTCCGGCACCTACCATAAGACGCTTGCCGGAATCAAGCATTTCATATGGATTTTGTTTATGTTCATCATAGTCTTTACGAAATACGAGACTGGTTAATCTGCCGTTTTTATCAACAATCGGTAATTGATTTAATTTATGGTCCCAGATTATGTCATTCGCTTCACTTAAAGTAATACCTTCCTTCGCATAAATCATCTGTTCAATCGGAGTCATGAAATCTTTGACTTTCTCATCGCCTTGGATTCTCGAAACACGATAATCTCTGCTGGTAATAATCCCCAAGAGCTTTCCCGTCGAGCTCCCATCCGACGTAATAGGTACCGTAGAATGACCGGTTTTTTCTTTTAACTTAATCACGTCGGTCAAAGTTGCTTCCGGTGGTAAATTGCTGTCACTCGGAACAAAACCGGCTTTAAATTTTTTAACATTGCGGATCATCTCCGCTTGTTTCTTAATTGGTTGTGAGCCGAAGATAAATGACAATCCACCCTCTCGAGCCAGAGCAATAGCCATTCTGTCATTGGACACGGATTGCATAATCGCCGAAGTATATGGGATATTTAAACTAATTGGGCTTTCTTCTTCACCTTTACGATATTTGATTAAAGGTGTTTTTAAGGAAACATTCGCGGGCACACATGTTTTTTTCGTTAAATTAGGTACTAAAAGATATTCACTAAATGTGCGGGATAATTCTTCATAAATAAATGCCATATTTAGCCTCCTATAATTTATTCGGTTTGGACTTTCGGTTTTGATTTTTTATACTTTAAAGCTGCTTCGATAAATGCATTGTATAACGGATGTGGTTTGATCGGACGCGATTTAAATTCGGGATGTGAAATTATACCGATATAAAAAGGATGATCAGGTAATTCTACTGCTTCAATCCATTTTCCATCAGGTGATGTTCCACTAAACACTAAACCGGTTTGCAATAAAGGACCTTGCCATACCAGATTAAATTCTCTGCGATGATGATGTCGTTCAGAAGCTTCCGTACTTCGATAAATCTGATGCAGTTTTGTGTTTTCTTTGATTTTCATCGGATATGCCCCTACTCGCATCGGTTGATCGGGTAAGGGAATTTCTGACAATATTGCTGCCTGTGTATCACTTAAGCCTGCATAATAAAAAATATCCGAGCAGGGTTTTTCAAACTCATCCGTATGAGCATCTTTTATATTTGCTAAATTTCGTGCAATTTCTACTACGCCCATTTGCATGCCCAGACCAATTCCCAAAAACGGTAACTTGTTTACTCGAGCATATTCAGCAGATCTGATCATTCCCTCCATACCACGCGGACCAAACCCACCAGGAATAATCATTGCATCAACATCAGCAAAAATATCGTTTAATTCCTCTTCGGACACTTCTTCCAGAGGATCACTGTCTACCCATACAATTTCCGGCGCAACTCCATTTTCAATTGAAGCATGATCTATTGCTTCCAAAGCTGAATAATATGCATCCTGTAAAGAAACATATTTTCCGACTAAAGCAATCTTTAATTTACGAGTAGTGTATCTGATTTGTTCATTTAAACGCTTCCATAAAGATAAATCCGGTTCAACAAACTGGGCAATGCCCAGTTGCTTGCAGACTGCATTTGCCAAACCTTGTTTTTCAAAGTATAAAGGTAATTCATATACTGTAGATACATCAAGATTTTCAATTACATTCTCGTATTTAACATTACAATATAGAGCAATCTTGCGCTTAATCGATTCGTCTAAGGGCACTTCGGTTCTGCAAACCAGAATATCAGGTTGAACGCCATAAGATAACAATTTAAGCACACTATGTTGAGTCGGTTTCGTCTTAATTTCTCCCGGATTATTCAGATATGGCAAAAGCGTTACATGCATAAAAAGACAATTCTCACGACCGACTTGATAACTGACTTGGCGAATTGCTTCAATATACGGTGTACCCTCCATATCTCCGACTGTGCCTCCTATTTCCGCAATTACAACATCTGTCGGTTCATTGCGGGAAATACGGAACATATGATCTTTGATCTCATTAATAATATGAGGAACAACTTGAACCGTACCACCGTTATATCCACCTTCACGCTCACGTTTGATTACTGCTTGATAAATCTGACCTGAAGTTATATCTGATTCTGCTGTCAAATTGACATCGGTGAACCTTTCATAGTGTCCAATGTCCAGATCGGTTTCAGCACCGTCTTCAGTAATAAATTTTTCTCCATGTTGAGTTGGACTCATCAAGGCGGGATCTACATTGATATACGGATCAAATTTTTGAGTTACAACACTTAAGCCACGTGCTTTTAACAAAGCTCCTAATGCTCCGGCGGTAATCCCTTTACCAAGACCTGAAACAACGCCTCCGGTTACAAAAATATATTTTGTTGCCATATGTGCTCCTTATCAACTAGATAATATCAATTTAATTCATTTCATTATTCTAATTATTGCCATTAACTATGTCAATTTAGTATCATTATATAATATAAAAACTAAAAATTCGTTTTGGGAGGCAAATAATGCATACCTTAATCAGCAATATCTCTTTATCCTATTTTGAATTGGTTTTCTTCGCAGGAGTACCTATAGTATTAGTTTTAATAGGGATAATTTATATCATTATAAGCAATAAGCAACGAAATAACTTGAAGTATTCTATTGAAAATTTCATGGAAAAACTGGATTTATTACACGGTTGCCAAATCAGCCATACTGTAGAATTAGAAATATATGCCGATGAATCTGATTCCGAACTGCTTAAAGAGAGTGTACATAATCTAATTGAGGACAGCAAAGAAAAATATGACGGAAAATGGCTACCGAATCTGGATAGCGAATTTAATTTAGATAATTTAGCCGAACCTCAATTAAAAACTTGTTTCCAATATACTTTAAGTATTCTTGTTTTGACATGTGGAATTATAGCTAGTCTGGTCTTGGCTATCGCTCCGGAAATCAATCCTGAACAATTTCAGATCAGTCGTTTTATGATGTTAGTTCCATTTATCGTCAGTCTCTTGGTTAGTCTCTTTTTACTGAATCAGCGTAAAATTCTGTTAGAAAGTTCTGCACAAATCATTGATCGTTTAATTAGAAAAACTGAGCGGTATGTTCCTGTTTATACTGACAAATCAGGTCTCGCTTTGTTAGTAAATGAAATGACCGAACATGAAAATTCAATCAGCCAGGCTATGGATAAATTCAATTCTAATTTGGAAGATTTTGTTTCGGAAGATTTTAATAATAATCTGAGCACTACTATTAAAGAAGTGATGCAAAATGAGATTGCACCACCAATTAATAAATCTAGTGAAACGTTGTCCAATTTAGCTGAATCTTTGAGTAATAAACAAAATGACGGAATGAAACAATTAGCTCAAAATTTTTCTGATGAATTAACCATTGCAATGAAAAATAATTTTCAGTCTATCCAAGATGAACTCAATTCGTTTAATTCGATGATGGATGATACGAAAAACTTCATCCAGGATTCAATTGCAGTTATGGAAAATTCTCGTCAACAAAATATCCTTTTAAACCGCGAAGTCTCGGAATCAATTGAACTGATGACTGTTGCTAAAAATGATATCGCCAACGATATGGCTAAACTGGCAGATAATCTCGAAGTAATCTCAAGTGTAACCGAAAGGATGACTTCGGTTTATGCAGGTGAAGATGCCAGCCTTAAAGAACAAATCGGCAGCTTGGAAACAGCTCTGAATAACTCTTTATCAACAATTAACAATAGTATCGAACAATCACAAGCAACAATTTATATGAGTGATAAATTGCGCAGTGAACAGGCAAATCAATTTGAACAATTAATCGATAAGATGAATTCTGTCATCCAGGATTTAGATAAGATTAATACTTCAATTAATAATTCAACTATTGAATTCAAAGAAAAATCTAATCAAAAAATCGGAAAAACTTTAACTGAATTTGAATCGGCTTTGGCAGATATTGTAGAACGACTAATTTACACCACAGCCGAAATCAGAGATGCGGTCGAAGCTTTGCCTTTTGCTCTGAGTACTGATTTAAGAAAAGATAAGTAGTATGTCAATTAGAAAGATAGCTTTACCTGAAGACTTTAATCAAAAAGATTTCGTTGACTCAACAGAATCTGCAAAATCTGTTGAATCTGTAAATCCGGTAGACTCTGTTAGTTCTGTCGATTCCGCTGATTCTGTCAACTCTATTGATACAGTTGATTCTGTTGACTCTATTGATACAGTTGATTCTGTTGACCTTGTAGGTGCTGTCGCTTCTACGGAATCGGTTGAAATCCAAAAATCAATTCGACCGGTTAAAATCAATCAATTAATTGATACAGTTAATTCAGAAGTATCGACTAAATCGGAGGAAGCCGGACCAATTATAGAAAAATCAGCATTAGACAACAAAAATTCAGATCAACAATCGGGATTTACTTTAAATGTCAGAAGAATTCAACAACATTCTACAAGGAATTTAAATTTAAGACGTCCGGCAAAAGTTAATATTTCAAAAACCACTTATGAAAGATTAAGCAATTTGAATTTAAGTCAATTAACTGACAAAGCCAAAGAATTTCATGTCTTACCGCGTGAAAGACAAATGAAAATCAATCAGACCCACCGTAATTGGCTTATTGCCCAACTTCGTAAAGCAAATAGTGAAGATAAATTACATGATTTAGCTTTCAGTCTGAATCATAAAGAATTGTCATTGCTTTTTCCTGTGTTGGCTACTACAAGAAAACCTTCAACCAGGGATAAACTCAAAACACTAATCTTGTTGCGAGCCAATAAAACTCTCTATTTCCATGGTTGGTTAACTTGGCAATTTGTTTATCCTGATAATCGGCTGGCTAAAACTATTGCTGAATTGTGTAAAATACTGTCTGAACAAAGATTACCTGTTCAATATAAAAGATCTGATCCTATAGTGAACACTCAAGAAGCAATCAGCATTTTACCTTATCCGCATTTTAATTGGCCGGAAGTTAAATTAATTTCTGAAATAAGTATGCCTGACAGTAGGCGTTTTATGAATAATGTTATTGTTTATCTCTTACAAAATAACATCAGTCTCGAGAATTTTTTCAGAAAATATGCTATCTATGATGATCTGGCTTTCGGAGAAGCATTCAAAGCAAATTATGAAGTTGAGAGAATCGAATACAATTTTAAAGTCCAAAATGAAAAGTTTTCTTGGCAAAGTTTCCTCGGTATTGGAAAGAAAGACAACATCTTAGAATAAACATACTCTTTGTTTTGCATTGTTACTTTGAATTGTAGATTATAAGACAAAATCATTCGTTTCTATAAAGTGTAATTCAGTCAGATAACGATAAACGAAATCAGCCAAAGTAATATCATTTATTTTATAGAAAAGTCTTCCTGTCTTGTAAGCATTGACTTGATTATTTTGCAGATAAAAAGCGGTAATTCCGTCGGAATAGATGACATTGGTTGGCAGACGGTTGATATTTGCCATGTCATTTGGAATCACATATAATTCATCTTTGGCTTTTTTCTCTTCTAGTAGTATTTGAATTTCAGCAATATAGGTTGATCGGTCTTCGGCATTGAGCTGCAAAAACCCTTCACAGGTTTTCACCTGACCTTTGTGCATAACACGATTGATTCCTGATTCCGTTATTAAAAAAGTCGATTTTTGAATTTTTTCTTGTATACTTAAATCTAATCCAACTTGCCAGACATCGTAATCTGCCTGTGATATGAGGTTTTCTGTGTACAACTTTTCACGTAAATCCCACCCTCCCCAATATAAAGGTAATACCGGCAGAAAAAATATACCACTATTCTCAACCTGACCTTGATGCTCTTGATTCAGCCAATACAAAAAGTTCTCAGTGGACGGCTCTACCGTAATCAATTGAAACAATTCCGAAAAGAATTTTTTTAGTTTTCTTCTGCCTTTTTCATAAATATTCGGATTTTTCGTGATGAAGATTTTAAAATTGTTCCCCGATGAGATATTAGCTCCATAACTATAATAAGTTTCATCAAAAGCACATTGAAATTCTTTTAAATCATCGCTTTTATAAGGGATTAATTCCATAAATGGCAATTGAGAAGTTAGACGGAAAAAATTATGGAGTTTTTTAATTAATTCATTTCCATAATTATTCAAAAAGCGTGAGTTTACAGTAAAGTGAAGGCGATAATTATTGTTACTCGTATATGGAAACACCATACTATCAATAATTTCCGATGTTAAAAAATCAAATAAATCATATTGAAAATAAATATTTTTCGTGATTTCTTCATTTGTCAGTCCTTTGTCGATAATATCCACCACAAATGCCATAAATTCTTCAAAGCCGTTTATCATTATTGAAATGTTAGATGCAGCAAGACTATCTTCTTTTTGATAGGTTTGCAGATAACTGGTCTTAAATGCATCGTCTAACAAAGATTTTAATAATTCTTGATCTGATAGAGAAGCTCGCTCTGTTTTGACACGAGGAACTTTTTGTGCAATTTTTTCATAATGCTCTTTTCGTAATTTTTCAGAAAATAAAGCTGCTAATTTCGGACTAATATCATCCCAAGCTGATATTGATGGTAACGCTTTGTCATTATACCATTTGCTTACATATGATCTGTCATAAGAAATGGTCCTGGCAATTTCTGCAATAGACGAATCGGTCATGTCCACCAACATACAAAAAAAGTAGTTAAAATCCATTCTATTCTCCATTAATTTCAGCTAATCATGTTACTTTAAGAAATTTTCATTTTCTATATTAATAATAGCTTTTAACCAATCATAAACTAACTTTGTATAAACTTTGTTCTTTGATACATACATAATATTTCTTGTTTCATAAGGAATCATCTGATTAAATCGCAAGGCAAATGAATGACTTTGGTCACCGTATACAATAGACATGGGCAGACGATGCACATTAGATATTTTATCATCATCGAGGATAATTATGTTATTACGTTGGAACATCATATAAATATCCGCCATATACTTTTTATAGTAATCACCGAAGATTTGGATACCTCCGTTGGTCTTATAAATCCAACCACGAGCAAAAGTATCATTAAAAGAACTTTTAGTAATAATAATTTTAGCTTGACGAATCTGTGGTCTCGACAAGAAGGTCTGTAATTTATTCCATAATTCATATTCTTGGATATTAATAAAGCGATCTTGCAGCATCTGCTCTTTCAACTCATCGGAACCATAATAAAGATATAGACGAGGAGTATAAAAAATAGGCATATTTTCAGGTAAATCTTCATCTATATTCTTAAAAGCTTCCTCAAAATTCTCTTGTAAGGAAAATATCGGGTTTTTATTTTCAAATAAGGTTTGCAGACTCAGATAGCTTTCATTAACATTTTCTTCATTTTCTATGACAAACAGCACTTCCGGTACTTCGTTTTTTAAATCAAAGCCCCATCCTGCCATATTTCCCTTTTGTGCCATTCTGACAATATGTGCTGTTTTTCTCGTTGCCTCATAAATTTCTAAGTTAAGAAATGGCAATCCGGTAATTATACGAAAAAATGAATTAACAAAGATTAATTTTTCTTGTTCATCATTAATAATTAAATCCAAATTTACGGTGAATTTTACCCTGAGACAGTGCGGGCTCATATAGTTAATATAGTAATTGTCCAAAAGCTCCGCACTAAAGCATCGGACAATGTTACCTGAATAGTAAAATGTTGAATATTCCGATAGTTCGTATACATTCTGTGTTAAAAAATTGATAAGATAATTTATCACATTTTTCGTGTCTGTAATTGTTATGGCTGAGCACTTTGTTTTATCTTGTGCAAGTATTACTTTTTCCTGTTTAAGTATCTCATCTCTATTAAAAGTTCGGGTATATGTTTTTTCTAATAAAGTTTCAATTAATTCTTTTTTAGACTGTTTTATATTACTTTGAACAATAGTTTGAACATATGGATATTGGATTGCTAAATGCTCCATATCATAATCAGATAACTTCGCTGCCAAAAATTCAGTCATATTTGCTTTTGTTTCTTGCCACCCGCTAATAGCGGGCAATGCCCTGTCATTTACCCATTTAGAAACATAGGATCGATCATATAAAATAGCATTAGCAAATTCCTGAATACTTGTATTTGACAAGTTCAGCATCACATTCAAAATTTCACTAAATATCATAGAGAACCCCCCCGGCATGTTTCCCTGTATCTATCTGGGTAAGTTCCCGCTCCGTTTCCGTTCTTTCAAAGTAGTATAAAACAAATTTGAGAGAATTGTAAAAGAACACAATAATACTGATATTTATATATTCAGTGATTTCATACACTTATACAGCTGTTTTGTAACTATTTAGCTATTAGAGAATTAGTTATAACAAAAATTAAAATGATTTAAACTTCTAATTATTTATTTCAGTCGTTCTTCTTGATTTGACTTTTCTTGACGCAATTCATCAGCCAATTTATCAATTTTAGTTAAGCGGTGATTTACACCCGATTTACCCAATGGTGGCTGAGCCAATTCACCCAATTCGCGCAAAGAATAATCCGGATAATTCAAGCGCAATTCTGCAATTTTCCTTAAATCATCCGGCAATTCAGCCAGACCTATTTTGTCAATCAGATAATTTATATTATTGATCTGTCTTGCCACTGAATTTGCCAAACGTTGGGCATTGGCATTATCGCAATTGACAATTCGATTAACTCGGTTACGCATATCCTTTTCAACTCTGATCTCTTCAAATCTGAGCAAATATTGATTAGCACCTATATAGCGTAGGAAGTCAGCAATCATTTCGCCTTCTTTTAAATATAAAACTTTACTTCCCTGATGAACGGTACGCCCCGGTTCAAGATTCAATTCCGAGAGAAAAAGTCCGTACCAGAGCGAAGTCGACCGTTTAGGAATATTAAATTCCAGATGATATCTCTCCTGAGGATTTGCCAAAAAGCCGCAACCGAGATATAAGCCTCTGAGAATTGCTCTGATTAGTGAGTAATAATCTTCAACAGAATATTGTGCATAAAAATCTGCAGGGTTTTGATGAAACAAATGATCTACATCTGCACCAAGCCTGGAAACGATAACTTGATCATTAACGGTGCAGGTAATTAATTCTTTATGGTGTACAATTATTGCTTCTGTGTGGTATTCATTTCGTAAGACTTTTTGGAAATAGTTAACAAGATTTTCGGAACGTGTTGCCAATCGCAGTTTTTGCTTAAAAGATTTGAAACTTACACTGCAAAATGCAATAAAACTGATTCGCAAGTAATTGCTATCTTCTTCAATCTTATCTAAAATTGAGTCTCTTAATTGAGCGGAAAAAGATTTGTTTTGATTTTGTGAATCTGGTATTTGATCAGGAACATCGGTTTTTGAACTTCGGTTAATCTTTGACATTAAAGTCCTCCGGCCGGATCCCGTTGGATATCCCGATGATCAACAAACACCCGATAATCCATCTCGCGCAGAATAGATGCCAACTCTTTAGCTATCGTGACTGAGCGATGCCTGCCACCGGTACAGCCCACACCTAAAGTCAAACGCACTTTGCCTTCTCTTTGATACAACGGCAAAGAAAATTCAAAAAGTTTTTGCGATAATTGCAAAAATTCCTGTACTTCTGCAAAACGCAAGACATATTCTTTAACCGGCGTATCAAGTCCGGATAACTTACGTAATTCTTCAATATAAAACGGATTAGGCATAAATCGTACATCAACCACTAAATCACAATCCAGCGGAATTCCATATTTAAACCCGAACGATTGAACAAAGATAGTCATTAATCCATCTTGTCCATTTTCTGTTAAAAGATCGAACAAAAAATCTCTCAATCGATGGAGCGACATTCCGGTTGTATCAATTATTAAATCGGACAAGCCTCGCAACTCTTTTAATTTTTCCCGTTCTTCCCGAATGGCAGAAATTAGATTACCTTTACCTGCCAAAGGATGATTTCGTCTGCTTTGTTTATAACGAGACACCAGTGTTTCATCTGAAGCTTCCATAAAAATAATGCGATGATTGACTCCATCCGGAAACATTTGCAAAAAATCCGCATTGATGTTTCCAAAACGCACTAAACTCCTGATGTCTATACCTATTGCCAGCTTTTGGTTGCGATCTGAATTCAGAGCATCCATTTCCTTTTCGGTTTCAGCAAAAGATTGTAATAAACCGGGCAATAAAAGTGGCGGAAAATTATCAATACAAAAATAATCCATGTCTTCCAGATGACGCATTGCAGAACTCTTGCCTGCACCTGACATACCTGTTATTACAATTACTTCCATTGAACTTCCTCTTCTGTCCAATCTCCGATCCATTTGACTTCCGGTTGCAGACTTACGCCAAATTTATCTTCTACTACAGATTTCACATGAGCGAAAACCCGATTTATATCGGAAGCCGATGCTCCACCATAATTGATAATAAAACCTGCATGTTTTGCAGAAACACCTGCATTCATCTCTCGATAGCCTTTTAATCCGGCATCGGATATTAATTTGCCGGCATAATTATCAGGCGGTCTTTTGAAAGCACTCCCCGCACTAAATTTATCAATCGGTTGACTTGCTCTACGTTTAATTTGAAAATCCTGTATTTTTTCATAAATTTCCAGTCTATTACCTTCCTCTAAAATAAAATCCGCCTCTAAGATAATAGAGGATATGTTTTGATAGACACTGGATCGATAGCCAAATTGATGTTCAGCTCCATTCAAAGTAACAATCTTTTCTTGAGTTGTTAAATAAGATGAACTGATCACCACATCTTTAATTTCACCGTCATAGGCACTTGCATTCATTAACACTGCTCCGCCAACCGATCCCGGTATACCGACCGAAAATTCTAAACCGGTCAGATTGTTTTTAGCAGCTAATGAAGTAATCGCAGCCAAAGATGCACCTGCTTGTGCCCTAATCCGCTTACCCTCATGGGATATTTTTGTAAAATTGCTACCCAAATAAATTGTTAAACCACGAATACCGCGATCTGAAATCAAAACATTTGAACCTTTACCCAAAACCTGAAAAGGAATTGAATTATTTTTACATATCGTAATGGCAGCTTTAATTTCAGATACACTTTCCGGCAAAAAAAGGATATCTGCTTTACCGCCTACCTTAAAAGTTGAAAAAGATTTCATCTCATAATCGAAAAAAGTTCTGTGTCTTGGCAATTCAGCAAATAACTGTCGATACAACGAATCATTGTTTTTCATAAAAACTCCCATGAATTTAATTAAAAACTCGCTCTGTTAATGCAAGTGCAGCATTATAGCCCATGGATTTCTGTCTGAAGTTAATTGCTGCCACTTCAACAATGACGGCTAAATTTCGACCCGGACGAACAGGTATTGTAATTGAGGGAATTTCAATACCTAAAATTTCCGTAGTTTCTTCAATTAAGCCCATGCGGTCATAGACTTTATCTTCTTTCCATAATTCAAGATTAATAACAAATTGAATGTTTTCCTGCGTTTTCACCGAAGAAACACCATATAATTCTTTAACGTCTAAAATTCCGATACCTCTTATTTCAATCAGATGTCGAATAATTTCAGGCGCTCTGCCTAATAAAGTCGTATCAGATACTTTTCTGATTTCAACTAAATCGTCAGCAATCAGGCGATGTCCGCGTTTAACAATTTCCAAAGCCGTTTCTGATTTACCTACTCCGCTACTCCCCAACATTAGAATTCCTTCACCGTAAACTTCGATGAAAACACCATGGATTGAAACACGTTCCGCCAATTCTACATTAAGATATTTAGTAACACTGCTATAAAATTCAGCAGTTCCCTCTGATGTGCTGAGTATCGGAATTTTATACTTAGCTGCAACCTCCAGCATCGCAGGATCCGCTTGATGATTTCTGCTAATAATTAAACAGGGAATTCCGGTCGCAAACAGCGCATTATATTTTTGAATACGCTCTTCTTCAGTCAAAGACTTGAGATATGCTATTTCCATATTACCGATCAATTGAATTCGATCCGGACCGAAATGCATATAATTTCCTGCTAATTGCAAACCGGGACGTGTAATATCCGGAATAAATAGTTCCGTAGTGTCAATCATGTCAAAACCGCGTATAACTTCTAAATGAAACTCTTTGATCAAGTCGTTCAATTTAACTGAATCCATAAAACCCTCTACTAACCATTCTTTTATCTGCTTAACTCTTTATCAATGCAGCTATAATTTAACAGCTATTATATTATTTATATATTAATACTCAGTAAATTATAACATAAAAGAATCCTCGAAAAATTCTTTATAATACTCATATTTATAATGTCTAAAAAACACCAAATGACATCAAACACATTAATTGGTATAAAGTGTAATAAATTATACAGCTCAAAATATTAAAAACTCTTAAAAATTAATCTAGTAGTTCTAGTGACAACTTAACAGCTTTTGTCACGGTTTTTTTGACATAAGAACATAAGTAGCAAATAATGATAAACATAATAAGAAAAATGATTTTAATTATAAAGAATAGAAAAATTAGAAAATATAGGTATTACAAACATGGATAACTCAAACACTACAATCATTGCAGACATTACCTCAAATATGAACAAAATGAAAATTGAACAATTTACCGAATGGTCTTTCGTACATACACCACAAGCAGATCATGCTAATGATTCAGTTATCTTTCAAGTCAGCAAACCGGATCTTGTTGCAAACAATTATCAAACTAATATATGGACATATAATCGAAGAAATTCAAAAATAAATAAATTAACCAGCTCGGATCAAGATAGCTCTGTGACATTTTTACATGATGGAAGTCTGTTATTTACTTCAGGCAGAGTTGCTAAACAACAAGATTCCTCTACATCTGCAAAGGATAAATCCTCTTCCGGAACTAAATTTTGGAAAATTAATCCTGCCGGTGGCGAAGCAGAATTTGAATTTGAAGTTGAACTTAAGGTTAACCAAATATACGAATTAAAACCTGATTTGTATTTAATCCACGGCTATCAGGATTTAGATCACAGTTTAGATTGGATAGAAATCGGCGATTTACCATTTTGGTTAAATGGCGCAGGATATACAACAGGAATTCGTGCAGGGCTTTATCTGTTTGATGCTGAATTAGCAAAAAAACAGGCTTTAGCCAAAAAAAGTAAATCGGAATCAGATCAATTGCCGAAAGCAACTCGGATTTTACTTACAGAATCAACAGACAGTGAAACTTCTCAAGTAACAATCGACGACGAAAATACACAAACAACAAACGACGACGAAAATACTCAAACGATAAACGACAATGATAATTCTCCTGCGGTAAACAACAGCGAAATTTTGCAATCAACAATCAATGAGCAAAAACAAATTGAATCCGGCGTTCTCAAATTGATTTCGTCCGAACAAGAATCAGTCAATGGTTTTGAACTTTCTCCGGATAAACAAAAAGTAATTTTCTTTAGCTCACCCAATAAAAAAGTCAGCCAGCTTAAAGAAAATCTGTTCGTCATTGATTTATCATCCTGTGAACGACAAACAATCAGCCAACAGGAATATCAGATATATTCCGTAAACTTCATCGCAGAACAAAATAATTTGGCATATTTAATAGCTTCAGATTGTAACAAAATCGGACTTAATCAGAACCCTCAAATTTACCTGATCGATTTGGCAGATAATTCGATCAGCCAAATCAGTCAAGCCGGTTTTGACACTTCAATCGGTTCGAGTGTCGGTACTGATGCCAGATTCGGAGGAGGTAACTGTATTGGTATTCAAGGTTCAGATTTATATTATGTTTCAACTGTTCGTGACAAAGCCATTTTACAGAAAATAAATCCTTGTGGTGAAGTTTCCACAATAATTGAAGAAAACGGTTCTATCGACAGCTTTACTATAGTTGATGATACAATCTATTTTGTTGCAATGTTTGGCTTTAAGTTGCCCGAACTTTATGCTTTGCCGCTTAAGAATAACAATACTGATGGTTTTGATATTGCTGATTCCAAAAGTTTGGATAATTTTGGTAATACTAGTTTCGACTTTGAAAATAGTGCGATCCGCCAATTAACTGATTTTAGTAATATATTAGCAGATACTGAGCTTTTGCCTATTGAAAAATTTCAATTTGAATCTAATGAAGCAACTCTTGACGGATTTGTCATTAAACCGGCAGATTTCAAAGAAAATCAATCTTATCCTGCTCTCTTGGCAATCCACGGCGGACCGAAAACTGTTTACGGTACAGTCTTGCATCACGAAATGCAATATTTGGCAGGTCAAGGCTATTTTGTATTCTTTACCAATCCACACGGTTCGGATGGACACGGTGACGAGTTTTCAGATATCAGAGGCAAATATGGTACGATTGATTATCAGGATCTGATGAATTTTACCGATTTGGTACTCGAAAGATATCCTCAAATAGATAATTCGCGTTTAGGTTGTTTGGGTGGTTCATACGGTGGTTTCATGGTTAATTGGATCATCGGTCATACTGATCGATTCGCTGCTGCCAATTCTCAACGCTCAATTTCCAACTGGACAAGCTTTTACGGTGTTTCCGATATCGGTTACTATTTCACTCAAGATCAGACCGCATCAAATCCTTGGCAAAACTTGGAAGATACCTGGAATCAATCACCTTTAAAATATGCCGATCAAGCAACAACACCAACTTTATTTATTCATGCTGAGCAAGATTATCGTTGTCCGTTGGAACAAGGAATTCAAATGTATGCAGCTCTGCAAATTCATCAAGTAGATACAAAATTAGTTGTATTCAAAAACGAAACGCATGAACTTTCCAGATCCGGTAAACCTCAAGCCAGAATCAAACGACTTGCTGAGATTATTAATTGGTTTAATAAATATCTGAAACCTGACAATGTTTTAAGTAATTGAACCTAAAAATAATTTAAGTAATTAATTAATAAATACCGAAAACCTGGCAACAGTTGAAATCATTCACATTCATGTCAGACTATGCCGGGAAAATAAAATAGCGGCTCTAATCTTACATGATTATCCTGATTTCACTATCATTTTAACCAGAAAACAACCAATAAGACATACATTAATGCTATGAATGCAATACCAACCAAAGCGAAAACAAGATGTGCTCTGATAACCCCTCGCACAATTTGTTTTTTTTCTTCTTTTTCTAATTCAATCGAATTGTCTTCTTCTTTAATCGGATAACCGTTTTCGTCCAAACGTGGAATTTTTTTCTTACGACCAACGCCAAAAAGTGATCCTGCAGGAGTCATTTCATCAATCATACTCATATCTGCATAAACTCTGCCGTCATCATCTAAAATTTCCTCATTGCCGGTAGATGTATTGTTCTTATTTGGTATTTTGTTCTGTTCAGTCATAATGCTGGATTACTCTTGAGGATAAAGGAAACAGGCTACTTCGTGTTGTGATTCATATTCGATGAATTTAGGACATGATTTTGCACATTCTTCAGTTGCATATTGGCAACGAGTTCTGAATTTACATCCTGACGGCGGGTTCACCGGACTAGGTATATCACCTTCCAAAATAACGCGTTGCATTTCAAAGTCCGGATCCGGTACCGGAACTGCAGACAGTAAGGCTTGTGTATAAGGGTGCATCGGTTTGGCAAATAATTTTTTCTTGTCTCCGAACTCCACCATCGAACCTAGATACATAACACCGATTGTATCGGAAATATACTCCACCACAGATAAGTCATGAGATATAAATAAATAAGTGTATCCGAATTCATTTTGTAAATCTTGCAGCAAATTGATAATTTGAGCTTGAATTGAAACGTCCAAAGCGGAAACAGGCTCATCACAAACGATGAAATCCGGTTGCAAAGCAACCGCTCTGGCTATACAAATTCTTTGTCTTTGACCGCCGGAAAATTCATGTGGATAGCGTCGGGCATATTGATAGGGTAAACCGCAATCATTCATGGCTTTAGCAACATACTCGTTTAATTCAGCTTTTGGAACAATATTATGTTCTCGGACTGCTTCACCGATAATTTCGCCAACCGGCATTCTCGGTGAAAGGCTGGAATATGGATCTTGGAAAATCATCTGCATTCTGGGGCGAAGTTTCCTCAAAGCACTCCTTGATAATTTATTGATGTTTTGGCCGTCAAAATACACTTCACCGCCTGTCATGGAATACAGACGTAGCATAGTGCGACCTACCGTAGTTTTGCCGCAACCCGATTCACCTACTAACCCCATAGTTGTACCTTTAGGTATATTAAAAGAAACATCATCAACCGCTTTAACATATTGACGGGTTGTTCCTTTAAGTCCGGCAGGAAAATATTTTTTTAGGTTCTTTACTTGCACAAGATAATCATTGGAGTTGTTCTGGACATTACGATCAAGATTATCTTTATTCATTTCTGTACTATATAAAATTGCATCATTGTTTAACATGGTTTCTGGAACTTGATTATTGCTCATGTTCTTCTATCCTCCAAACCCATCTGTTTCAGATTCTAAAACAACTCTACCTTGAGGGATTTTTCTAGCCATTATACTTTCAGAGTCATCGGTTAAATTACGCGGCAATTCCGGTTTGATCAAATCTAAATCTTTATATTTTTCATCGTATAAGAAACAAGCAGCTCTATGATTATCTTCAAAGTAATAGTCGGGCGGATATTGTTCCATGCATATATCAAATGAATATTCACAACGGTTACAAAAATAACAGTTGTCCGGCAAATTTACCGGGCTTGGTACTTGACCCGGAATAGAATAAAGACGGGATCCGGTTACAACATGACTCAGGCTTGGTAAAGAACGCATCAAACCTACAGTATATGGATGTTTCGGATTTTTGAAGATATCATGAATATCACCGGCTTCAACGATTTTTCCTGCATACATTACCACGACATAATCTGCCATACCGGCAATAACACCCAAGTCATGGGTGATTAACATGATACTGCCGTTAATTTTATTTTTAACTTCAAGCAACAGCTCTAAAATTTGAGCCTGAATTGTAACATCCAGGGCTGTAGTCGGCTCATCAGCAATGATTAAACGCGGATTGCAGATCAGAGCCATTGCAATCATTACACGTTGTCTCATACCGCCGGATAGCTCATGTGGATAATTGTGATATATTTTTTCCTGATCAGCAATTCCCACCATTTCAAGCATCTCGATTGAACGGGCTTTAACTTCGTTTTTTGACATTTTCGGCTCAAAAATTGCCAGGGCTTCATCCAATTGGTCACCGATTTTAAACACCGGATTTAACGACGTCATCGGTTCCTGGAAAATCATCGCAATTTCCTTACCACGAATACGACGCATCTCATCTCGCGGCATTTTTGCAATATCATAGCATTTACCCTCGCTTGTCGTATAACGAATACTACCGTCAACAATCTGTCCGACCGGTCCCTGAACTAATTGCATCACAGACAATGAAGTAACTGATTTACCACAACCGGACTCCCCTACTACGCCGACAATTTTACCTTCAGGTATCTTGAAACTAACACCGTTTACAGCTTTGGTCGTACCGACATCGGTATAAAAATAGGTATGCAAATTATCAATTTCTATAACATTACGCGGATCATGCATTTGAGTTGTAAATTCAGACTCATCAACATTTTTTCTGTTTTTAGCTCTTTCAAATTGCTTCATAATCTTACGATTTGATTTTGCAATTTCACGCTCTTCTTTTATGGTTAGGTATTGAGTGTTTTTTGTCTTTTTATTTTCTTTTGCCATATTAACTCCTATTTTTTCTGACGCGGATCAAATGCATCACGTAAACCGTCACCAACAAAGCTAAATGCAAGAACTGTCATCACAATCAGAATACCTGCAGGCAGCCACATATTAGGGTAATAAGCTAAAATCTCTTGGCCTTTGGAAGGATCCGCTAAAGCAATCATTGAACCCCATGCCGCATTCGGGAACGGAACACCGATACCCAGATAGGATAGAGTTGATTCATAGAGAATAATTTGACCTAAACCCAAAGAAGCTGAAACAATTAATTGCGGCACGGTGTTGGGAATCAAATGTTTAAAGATTTTGCGTGAAGTTTTAATCCCGGTAGTTTCAGCAGCCAGCATAAATTCTTGTTCACGTAACGATAATAATTGTCCCCTGACCAAACGTGCCGTTCCGGTCCAACTGATCAAAGTCAAAAATCCCATTAAATAGTAAATTCGGTGTTCAGCAGGAATCTCTTCAATTGATGCCAATACTGCCGATAAAATCATCAGAATCGGCATTCCGGGCAAACAGGCAAAAATATCCACTATCCTCATAATCAGCTGATCTACCCAGCCACCGTAATATCCGGCAATACCTCCCAGAATTGTACCTAAAATCATTTGCAGAAATATCGTCAGGAACGAAATCGTCAGAGATATCCGACCACCGTACATTAAACGAACAAAAATATCCAAACCGTTAGTATCAGTACCGAGCCAATGATCGGCAGAAGGCGGCGCCTTGGTTGTAACTGTACTGATTGATCTGTCATAGTAGACATATTTGCGTCCATCCGCACCTTCAAAGTTTGCTGTCGTCAATAATTGTGATTGACGTGGTACTTTGAAAACTTGTGTCTCACCATAACCCCAAGTTGCGTCAACAATGACCGGACCTAAAAACGAAAAGATAAAAACAAAAATAATTATACACAATCCTACAATAGAAAGACGACTTCGGAAAAAGCGTTTGGCTACCATTCTGGCCGGAGAAATAGATCTGAAATTCTTAGCGGTTTGTATAGCAAGTTCTTCGGCTTCTAAACGAGCCATTTCACCCTGTACAACCGGTGTTTTTTTCTTTACTTCAGAATTAAGATCGTGCTGATTGGTTAAGTTAATAATGTTATCTGTCATTGCGCACCACCTTACTTGGAAATTTGAACTCTCGGATCAACTACCGCATACATCAGGTCGGAGATTAAATATCCTATTACAGTTAATATTGCCAAAAACATATTGTAGCCCATAACGAAAGGAATATCTCCCTGTAGAGTTGCCCGCAGTGCCATACTGCCGATACCCGGAATAGAGAAAACTGTTTCGGTAATCATTGCACCGCTGAATAATCCGGGAAGCATACCTGATAATGTTGTAACCAGAGGAATAAAGGTATTACGGAAAGCATGTTTATTTATAACCTTTTTTTCCGGCAAACCTTTGGCTCTTGCCGTGCGAATATAATCTGAATTCATTACTTCAAGCATATTGGTTCTCGTGTAACGCATCAAACCCCCAATACTCAAGAGAGTTAATGTTATAATCGGCAATACCAAATGCCAGGCTTTGTCTAAAAAAATTCCCCATTTATCACTCGGATGGAATATTTTAGTTGCCGTAGTTAACCCCTGTAAAGGGAACCAACCTAAGTTAATACTGAAAAAATTCATCAGCAGTGCTGCTAAAAAGAATGACGGTAACGCTGTCGCCATCATAGAAAAGACTGATACAGTATAGTCGTATCCGCTGTACTGATTGACCGCAGCCCGTATCCCCATCGGGATGGCAATGATTATTTCTATAACATAAGCTATTAATGAAATAAAGAAAGATATCCAAACATATTCTTTAATAACTTGTGTTACAGGACGTCCATAAAGGAACGAAAAACCCAAGTCACCTTGTAAGGCATTGCTAAACCATGAGGCATAGCCTTTGAGGATTCCCGGCAAGCTTTTATCTGCTAAACCATAGAGCTCTTTGAGCCTTAGTACATCTTCCGGTGTCATCTGACCACTCTGTACTGCAGCAGCAGTTCGATTATCAATGTAGTCAGCCGGCATTGCCATTGTCAGCATATAAATTAATAGAGATACACCTAATAAAATTATTATGGCAAGTCCAAGTCTTTTTAAGATATATTTTACCATTAGAACAAAACCACCTAGTTAAATGAAGTGCATCGACCGATTTATTCCGGCCGATGCACTGAAATTAATTGTCAGTTACTCTACAAATTCAACCTTAATCAAGATTTAATTCTACATTCCAGATTTCTTTGAGCGGGCTTTGGAACGGAGTTACATCTTCACCGGTGAACATTGTGTCTGCATTGATAACTTCTTTATTGAATGCAAACATATTCTTACGTTGATATGTAGGAATTTCTGTTGCTAAGCTGGTCGCCAACTCTAATGCTTTGGCATAGATAGGTTTGCGCTCTTCCGGATCTAATGAGCTGCGTCCGGCAATAATATTTTCGTTTAATTCGACCAGAACCGCTTTTTGTTCATCAGTACCGTTTTCGAACAACCAGTATAAACCGGAGCTGTTCGGTGAACCTGCTTGATTTACGGCAGGATCGGAGTACCAGATTTGGAACATGTCAGGATCAACACCGCCTGAACCCCAAGCTGCAGTCCATACTTGAATGCCTGATTCATAAGCAGTTGAGAGTTTACCTAATAAGTTGGAATCTTCTTCAATGTCAACTTTGACACCTATTGTTGCTAAGAGCTCTTGTGCGGCTAAGAAAATGGAACCTGCCGGATGATCTTCGGCTGCTGACGGTAAAGTGAATTTAAAGGTTACTTGTTGACCGGCTTTTTCATGATCTGCAGGATATTGCATCTCATTAGCTGCTTCATCATATACATAGCCTTCTTCTAAGAAGAGAGCTTTTGATGTTTCACCTGTTTCATCAAACGGATACAAACGTTCCGGATTGTCCGGATATGCCCATTGTACTTTTGTCATAACACGGTTATTAATTGATGCCAATTCACCGTAGTAATTATCAATACATAATTGAATATTCATAGCATGAGCTAAAGCTTGACGAACTTTCCATTCCGGAACTGCTTGAGCATTGATTCCGATATATCCGTAACCGTCATTGTCAACTAAGATATAGTCTAATTTTGCGTAATCTCCTTCACCAGTGGAAATATCACTTACAACTTGAGTTTGAGCACTCGGTTCTGCAAAGTGTACTTGACCGGTTTTGAGTGAATCCATTTCAGAACCGGATTCGATTACTTGATAACGCACGGTTTGAATTTTGGGTTTGCCCATAATGAAGTTTTCATTTGCCGTCATTGTTACGACGTTATCTTTGAATGATTCAAAGACATATGGACCGGCACCCATAGGTTTGTCATTTTTGGTTTTCAAGTGTTCAATTAATTCGTTATTAGCAGGATTTACACCGTATTCATTAACTTCACCGGCAAAACCTTCAAGATAGTATGCTTTCGGAGCAATATCGACACCCATTTTGAAGATAGCAGTCGGATCGACACCTTCTAATTTAATTTGAAGTGCTTCATATTCTTCACCGTCAACTTCAGCAGTTGTCTTGGTAATACCTGTAATTGATTCAACGCCGCCTTCAATTCCGCCTTCATTTTGGTAGAACAGTTCTACAACGTAATCTTGAACATCCTTGTCACCGGCTTTTTCGCCATTGATACCTTCATCGCTTAAATCATAGCCATATGCAACTTTAATATCACTCCAGAATTTTCCGGCATTGAGTTCTACTGTAGGATCACTTAAATCAAATTCTGCTTCTTCAGCGTCTATGTAAGTTGTTCCGTCAACATCACCAAAGCCCCATAAAGTCATGGCAAATCCTGCTGAAAGAGTTTCACTTGAAGTAATTTCGTCAGCTGTGAAATCAGGAAATACCTGTGCTGCATAACCGATGTAATTATTAATTACATAATCTATAATTTCTTGAGCAAATTTTGTACCTGCTTCATCCAAGTAGGACCAGAAAGCTGTTTGCTGTTCCGGAGTAGCTAATGTCAGGCCTTCTCCCATAACAGGTTCGCCTGTACCATCACCACTGATACCGGCTGCTAAGATGTCATCACCGACGTCAACCATTTCGGTTGATGTTTGTAAACGATATTCCGGCATACCTTCAATTGCTAATGAATAGAATGTTGAACTTCCGTCATAGTAGGGATCTGAGTACACATATATGCTGAATAACAGATCGTCAATTGTTACCGGTGTACCGTCCGAGAACAATACATCATTTTTCAATGCGAAAGTATAAGTTGTTTCACTGTTATCATCTGCTACATCCATGGTGTAATCAATAGCATAGCTGGGAACATCCATATTGGCTAAAGGTTCACCGTTTTCGTCCGACCACAATAAGAATAATGATGTATTATCTGCGATAGCACGATCATATGCCGATGTATTGAAGAAAGAAGTGAATTTTCCGTCCATAGTATATGAACCGATAACCAGCGGAGTATCCGCAGTTACTTTTGTATCCGGAGCTTCTTCAGCTTCTTCAGTTTCTTCAGCTTCTTCAGTTTCTTCAGCTTTCTCGGTCTTTTCGGTAGCTTCTTCTTTTTTTTCTTCTGCTTTTTCGGTTTCTTTTACAGTCTCTTTTTCGTCTGTATCAGCGTCTTTTTTGTCACCGCTACAGGCAACAACACCCAAGATCATAACACCGATCAAGATTAATGCAATCAATTTCTTTAAGAAAGCATTTTTCATTTTTTTTCTCCTTTTTCTTTTGTTTTTCTATCAGCTATTAATTTAAAATAGAGATACAATGTTGTATATACTATCATAAGACCGGATCACAACATAACTGAATATGCGGTAATGACCGGACTTTTATGATTTAACCAATTGAATTATTCTGCAAAAAATCTTGTTATAACAGCATAATCCGATACTTCTAAAACTATGTTTTCACCGGTTACATTGTTTACTGAAGTATTATCATTGTTCATAATAAAATCTGAAACTTCATAAGTTGAACTGCCGTCATCTCTTGAACCGGTATTGATTGTCAAACCTTCAAATTTTACATTTTCAAGTTGACTGTTAATTGCATTAACAGCTATAACTGCCGCTTTAACATCTGTTTTCGGTGGGGCACTGATGTTAATTACCATGTCTTTGAAAGTAACATCTTTGATTATTGCACCTTCCAAATTAGTAAATAGAGCTCCTTCCGCACCTAAGAAAGTATCTTTTTTCGAAAAGGATATTTTTAAATTAATATTAGACAAAATATGGCCCTGACCATCGAGAACACCCGTAAATTTGTCAGTCGGTGAAAAGGTTCCGGATCCGAAATCAATATCCTGATTAATTATATATTCACCTTTTTCACCTAAATCTTTAAAAACAAATTTCCCGTTTTCTTCAATATCTTGCGGTTCGTTAATTTGCACTTTATTGCCCTCAGAAAAAACCAGATATACATTATTATCCGCATTGTTTCTATCATATTCCGAAATATATGATTCTATAATTTCATTTTTACGATAACGAATTTCTGCTAATTCTTCTTCTGTCGCTATCATGTCATAACCGAGATTATTCAAGAATAGCCATGGTGTTTCTTCCGCAACATTATCTACTGCAGCCAGTTCTTCAATTTCTTCCCCTGACATTTCATCCGGAAAATTCGGATCAGTTGCATCTGCTGAAAGAGTTTCTTCACCACCACCCGATTTATTGGTCTGTTCTTCTTTTTGTTCTTCAGATTCCGGTTCCTGTATTTCTGATTGTTCAGTTTCTTCTGCTTGCTCAGTTTCCTTTGATTCTTCTGCCAATTGCTCTGACTCTTCTGCTTCCGCTTGTTCATCTATTCCCGCTTCGCCATCCAACTGCACAATATTTTGTGGAAACTCTTCGGCTAACTGAGCATATAATTGTTTAGTCGTCGGTAATAACGGCGAGTACTCATATTGCGAAAAATCAAATTCTTCTTCTAAATCTTCATAATAATAACCTTGAAAAGTATAACCGGGTTTAGAAACCAAATTCAAAATTGAAGAAGATAAGGCCGCTAACGGAGATTTTGCAGTAATGTTTTTGCTAAAAACAATTTCGTTAGTATCAGCATCAATGTAGTTCGCTTCTGCTTTTTTTGCCCATCTGGCATAGAGAGTGATATTTTCAGTTACACGATCTATATCAAAATCCCAACGATCTTGAGGATCAAATTCATATTGAACATCTTCACCGTCAGCTGCGGGAATTTCTTTAACATCCGTATACCACCCTGCAATTATATAGCCGTCTTTTACCGGTTCGACCAATAAGTTTGTAGTTCCTGACGGAGCAAAAAGCAAAGAATTCTCAGCATAATTGGTAATACGAATTTCACGTTGATTAACAAGTCCGCCTAAAGCATTGTATGTTACTTCAATTTCATATCCTAAATCAGCAGGATCCAAATCTTCACCTATCCTTGAACAAGATGATGCTGTAAGAACTAATATTACTAAGAAAATAACTATACGTATCAATTTTTTTCTATTATTCAAAATTCCGCCTCCGGTTTGTAGAAAGATATCCAATCATAAAAAAATAAAATAATACCTAATCCGTCTGGAAAAACAAAAGTATTATACAGTAATTCATAGTATTATACACTTTTTTTATTCTAAATTAAACTGAAAAACATCCGGATATAGCCGGATACATAATATTAATATATTTTAAATTGACCGTTAATCCAAAAAACCAACTATATCAATTAAGCGCTCAAAGACTAAATCCGGTTTTATTTCAGATTTTGCGAGCATTTTTTGATCAGTTTCACCTGACATAACCAATATACCCAACAAACCATTATCGATTGCTGCTGCAATATCCGTGTAAAGCCGATCGCCGACCATTGCAATATGTTCCTTTTTCTGATTTACCAAAGAAATCGCATCTTCTATTATGAATTTATGAGGCTTACCAATAATAACATCCGGTTCTCTACCCGTACTTGCTGCGACATAAGCAATCGTAGCACCGATATCAGGTGCAAAACCATATTCCATAGGACAGTTAAAATCCGGATGACTTGCTATATAAGGCAAACCTGCCCTTACAAAATGACAAACTCTATCCAGTTTTTTATAATCTAATTCTGTATCGTAAGTTATCAAAACATAATCCGGGTTTTGCTCATCAATTTGTAGTCCGATCTTCTCCATTTCAGCCGTTACAATTGAGTTTGCCAAGAGAAAACCTTTTTGTGTCGGAAAGTTTTTAAGAACATATCTACCCGTAGCTTGACCACTGGTTAAAACATTGAGAAAAGGTGATTTCACACCCATGTTCTTCAATTTCTCTACGTAATACTCAGCTGAACGTGAAGAATTATTGGTTAAAAATAAAATTTCAAGATCTCTTTTTGCAGCTTCTCTTAAAAATTCTAAAGAACCGGGTAAAATCTGATTACCTACATAAAATGTTCCATCCATATCTAAAAACAAACACTTTATATCCTTCAACTTGTCCGTTTGTACATTATTTATATTTTGCTTATTTTGAATCATCTTTCAATCCTTTTCATTCCTTAATATCTTCTATTTTTACAAACAACTCAAATTAATATCTTTTTCATAAATTCAATATGCTCATATCTCCCATTCATACAGTAATCCTAAATCCCATAAAAGTGAACTTGTAACATACTTATTCCTTACTTCGCGTGACCCGATCAGGGCATCTCGTTTGTCTTGCTCTGAATATCCGATTTCTTGGGGGCTTAAAGGCAAATTAAATTTACGCATTAGGGAAATTAAATCTTCGTAACTTGGTAATTCAGATTCAACAATATTAATAATTTCATGCCATTTTTCTTTAATAATAGATAGGCGTTCCGCATGTTTTAATTTATTATTGCGACCTTCGGCATTTGCCGTAGCTATTATTTGTTTTGCTGTCTTATTACCGTAAATTCTTTGTACCATATTTTCCCATTGAACTGAATCAAAAGAATCAATAAATTGCCCGGCTTTCGTTATTGCATCTTCAGATGATGCCGCATAAGTGTGTAATTTCTGCCATATTTCAACTGATAATAATGTGCCTACTGCAACTTGTAAACCATGCAGTTGTGGAATTTCACCGCGTTGCAATGACATCATTTCCCATACATGTGAAAAATAATGTTCTAAGCCGGAAGCCGGTCTGGACATCTCAGCAAAGCCCATCGCTAAGCCTGTGATTAATAACCCTTCAAAAATATTTTCGATTGCTTGATAGTATTTCAACCGATCCTGCTCAGCTATTTTCTCCTGCTCATTTTGCTTACGATATAACAAGCCATCAGCCGAATCTATTATTTTCTTTAATGTGGAACGAACCAAATTTGCTATGTTTTCACAATAATATTCGCCGGTAATCAAATGGCTGATTCGCCATTCACAGATTGAAACATATTTTGCCAACATATCACCTAGTCCGGCTTGCAGCATATGCATCGGCTCTTCAGCCAAAATCCGAGTATCGGCAATTATTGCTTGAGGACAGGCATTATACAGAGAAACTTTTAAACCGTTCTGAATCATAGATGCATTATTTGAACCATAACCGTCCATTGAAGCAGCTGTCGCTATTACTACTTGCGGTAATTTTGCAGCATGAGCAAAAACTTTTCCGATATCATTCAAAACACCGGAACCGATAACTACTATTCCGTCACAACTGCGGTCATAAGCCATCGTCAAGCTGCCTACAGCATATTCATTCGGCTCCAAATGTTCCTCTTGAAAAATAAACTTTTCATAATTAATTTTTTCTTCACATAAAACAGGCTCAATATATTGCCAAGCTGCTTGATAAGTATTTTGGTCGGCTACAAACAAAGGTTTATTGATGGCCAAATCCTGTAATATTTCCGGCAAAAACTCAATTACTCGCTCACCGATTTTTACATGGCGGATTGCCATTACATGATGTTTACCGCAATCACAATCAAAACCCTGCGGACTGATCAATTCTGTCAATCTCATTTCAGATAAAATTCGCATTTTTCACCACTATCTTTTGTTTATAACTGTTAAAATAATTTCTTAAACATTGATATACTCTTTGATTTACTATCTTATCTTAAATTCTAAACACTGAAAAGCAGACAAATTATCCTCTAATGCAAAAAGTCTGGCGAGAAATTCTCACTAGACTTTTTGAGAGTAGTTAAATTAACAGAATATTTATATCTAAATAATCTATTCTATGCAGGATCCGTCGCACAAGCCGTTACCCCGGTTTCCTCTACCACTGCCGTCGCGCAAGCCGTTGCCCCGGTTTTCTCTACCGCTGCCGTCACGCAAGCCGTTACCGTTGTTTCCTCTACCGCTGCCATCACGTAAGCCGTTACCGTAGCCATTGTTACCCATTCTCAAACCAAGACCTACACCTGCTTCATTTGCAATCTCTCTAAGAGTTTTGCCGTTTGCACGACGTTCTTGTAACAATTCTTCAATGCTGCGGTCGGTTATTTCCGCGACTAATTCTACCGTTTTCGATCCTTGCCCTTGGCCTTGACCTATTCCTTGTCCTTGACCTTTCATACCTTGGCCACGACCCTGTCCCTGTTCTTTCATGCCTTGGCCGCGATCCTGTCCCTGTACACTTTGCTCCTGTGCTTGTCTTTTGCCTCTACCTTGTCCTTGGTTCGATTCGTCATTTCCTTTTGCAAATGCCGTTACTGAACCCAATGTCAAGCCTAATACCAAGGCTAATGTTAAAGTTATTGATTTAAAACGTTTCATGATATTCTCTCCTATCAATTTAATTTGTTCTGTTCAACTTGATTGTCATTATCATAATCAGAATTTGTGTCGATTTTATGTTTTTTAAAAACTTTTTCAAAATTAGTTTTCCTCGGATCGATGGGATACAAAATCCTTTCATTTCAGCCTTTTCGCAGCTTTAAACATTAAATTGTTTATCAACAAAACAATTTTTGACATACTTTTGACACATATTTTGCCTATTCTGAAATAGATTTATTTGGATTAATATTAATTTAGATATAAATAATTAATTAAATCAGACAACCATTGAAATATTTTAAACGCTTAGATTTTTATAAACATATTTCGCAGATTTATTACATATGCAGATTTAATACATATTTATTACATATGCAGATTTAATACATATTATGGAGTATATATATGACTAAGATGTTAATCGCGGATGATAAGCGCCAGATTGTATCAGTTTTGGAAGCTTATGCAAAAAAAGAAGGGTTTTCTGTTACCAAAGCTTACGACGGGCTGACAGCACTGGCTGCTTTTGAAACAGAAGATTTTGATATTATTTTACTTGACGTGATGATGCCCGGAGTGGATGGTTTCTCTCTTTGTCGTAAAATTCGCGAAAAAAGTCAGGTGCCGATTATCATGATCACAGCACGTGGTGAAGATTTCGAGCGAATTATGGGACTGGATATCGGTGCAGATGATTATATTGTTAAACCATTTTCGCCCGGTGAAGTCATGGCAAGAGTACGTGCGATTTTACGCAGGCTTGATCCGCATATATCAAATGGAAATGACGTCCCCGTCAAAATTATGACATATGATAATCTCACTTTGAATCTGGATTCTTATCAAGCTATAATTTCAGATCAAGAAATCGTTCTGACAAAAAAAGAATTTGAAATACTTTGGACCCTACTCGCTCAAAGTTCAAAAGTATTTACCAGAGATAATTTGTTAAATAGTATTTGGGGTTTTGATTATGAAGGTGATTCACGTACTGTTGATTCTCATATCAAGCGCTTGCGGGCAAAGCTTGATCGGGTGTCGCATCCGAATTGGGAAATTAAAACCATCTGGGGTGTAGGTTATAAATTCGAAGGAAAAATAAATGAAAATTAAAATTCGCGGACGTTTAATGTTGTATTTCTCGATAGCTTTATTAACACTATCGATTGTAATCAGTTTGTTGTTTTTTGTTTTTTTCTCACATTATAATTTGGAACATCATAAAGCTGAATTAACCGAACGCGCCCATAGAATCTCCAATATTGTCGCTCAAATAGTTTTTGAAAATAACAGTTCAATTCCATCTAATCAACAAAATACTCAGACAAGAGGTAAATATAAAACGGGCGGAATAGGCAACAGGCTTGGAATGTACATGAATATTCTCGATAATTTGATTCAAGGCGATTATTGGTTGGTTGATCAGGAAATGTCGTTAATTACCCGTGGCAACAAACAATCCGAACTAAATCTCAACGATCTGCCGGAAGGTTCCGATCTATTAATTGAACAAGCACTCAATGGAGAAAATGCTTATGGCGAAGATTTGAGTTCATTCCTCGGAAGTCGAACCATGACTATATCAGTTCCGATTGTAATTAGTGATGGCACAATCAAAGGTGCTGTTCTGCTTCATGAACCAATCCAAATAATTAGCAATACCAGCAAACAAACTTTAGAAATACTGCTGATTAGCATGCCAATTGCTCTTTTGATTGCTTTCATTTTAGCAGCAATTTTTTCTAAACGCTTAAGTGATCCTTTGCGTAAATTGGCAAAATCTGCTGACCAAATCGGCAAGGGAAATTATCAGCAAAAAAGTGAGATTAATCGCAATGATGAAATCGGTGATCTTGCAGCATCATTCGATCAGATGGCGTCCGATTTACACATTGCCAATCAAAATAAAATCGAAGCAGAACAAAGACGTCAGAACTTTTTAGCGAGCATCTCTCACGAACTACGAACTCCAATTACAGTCATGCGAGCTTCTTTGGAGGCTCTTGCCGATGGAGTAATCACAGAAGATGAAACCGTTGATGAATATTATCAGCAGATGATCAACGAAAGTAAATACCTCGAAAGATTAGTTTCCGATCTTCTGGAATTGTCCCGCTTGCAAGATCCCGATTTTTCAATCCAATTTGAAAACACTGATTTGCACGAAATTTGTCAGGATGCTCTCCAAGGAATGCAAGCTCTTGCTGCCGGAAAAAACATTAAGCTTAATTATGAACAACACGGTTCTAATTTCAACATTTTGGGTGATTATGCAAGATTACGTCAGATGATTGTCATCATTTTGGATAATGCAATTAAGTTTTCTCCGAAAAATGAGACGATTAATTTGTTTTTGAAAAGCACAGATAACAAATTGTCAATTAAGATCCAAGATCACGGATCAGGAATTCCGGCAGAAGATTTACCTTATATTTTTGAAAGATTTCATAAACAAACTGCGGATGATAATAAAGAAGGCAGTGGTCTCGGTTTAGCAATTGCTCATGAAATAGCAAAACGACATGGTTTAGTTATTAGTGTAGAAAGTTTAGTCGGAAAAGGCAGTCTCTTTGTAATCGAAACTGCCTCTAAATAATCTTCTATCTAAATAATCTTCTAAATGATTCTAAAATTCTAAATAATTTTCTAAGCAATAATGCCTTTGAAACTATTCAACTTTGCCATTCCTCTGTATTCTATTTGATCTGTTTATGTATTCTATTTGATCTGTTTGATCTGTTTAATCATTCAATTTTGATTATTCGATCATATCATCACCATTCAAATCTAAATCATTTTCTTCAGTTGTCGGTTTTCCTTGAGCTTTTGCCATCTCTAATGCTACATCGGGTACAAATGTCTGTTCCGTCAGAGGCGGTCTAATATATCCTCTGTATTCTTCTATCGGTGGCAACTCGATCACAGGATGCTCAATCTCTTCATACGGAATCATTGATAATAAATGAGATATGCAGTTAATACGAGCGTGTCGTTTGATATCGGAATGCACAACATACCAAGGTGATATTTTCGTATCAGTGTAGGCAAACATTGTATCTTTGGCTTTTGAATAATCTAGCCAACGTTTGCGGGATTCAAGATCCATTTTACTTATTTTCCAGCGTCTCGCAGGATCATTTATCCTATCTTGGAAACGACGCTCTTGTTCTTCATCACTGACTGAGAACCAATATTTAATCAATATTAATCCTGAACGAATTAACATGGTTTCAAAAGATGGGCAACTCCGTAAAAAATCATCATATTGTTCTTCGGTACAGAATCCCATAACTTTGTCTACACCTGCACGATTGTACCAACTGCGGTCGAATAAAACAATTTCTCCAGCAGCAGGAAGATGAGCTACATAACGTTGGAAATACCATTGACTTTCTTCTCTTTCGGTTGGGACACCAAGAGCTACAACCCTGCAGATACGAGGATTGAGCGTTTCAGTAATTCTTTTAATCGCACCACCTTTACCGGCGGCATCACGTCCTTCGAAAATAACTACTATCCGTAAACCTTTTGCTTTAACCCATTCTTGAAGTTTAACCAATTCAATCTGTAACTCTCTCAATTTTTTTTCATATGCTGACTTTTTCATCTTATAGACCGGTTCCATGATACGCTCCTTTCAAAATCCGTAATCACAGGCATTTCTTATTTTTTCTTTTAACAAAAAACAAGAAATGAAACTTAAAATTAAATTCATTTCCATTTGTGATTCATTCTCCAATTAACAAATACATAAAATCATCTCTTATTATTAAACAAAATATATAATGTATATTTTACATAATAATAATTGAACTTACAACTTAGATCATGGCTATTTTATCAAAATCGTTATTGTTTATTATTTAATTACAAAGTTAGATTCAGACAAATTACATAGTTACGTGAAATCGTTTTACCCAGAATTTATTCAATTATAGTTTTTGCATTAAAATAAAAGAGAGATTAACTTCAGTAAAACTTCACCAAAATTAATCTCTCTTAAAAAGATAATTCAACAATAAGAATTATGGCATATGAATACCACCATTCGGAGTTAAATAAGTACCGGTTGTGTAATCATTAATAATTAAATATTCCATTGCATCAGCAACACATTTCGGATCACCGATTTTCCCTAGAGGTACTGTTGCGGCTAATGCATTTAATTCATCTTGATTTACACCTTTTAAAATATCTGTATCAATCATGCCCGGGCAAATAGCATTTACACGAATATTTTTGCCTGCATACTCCAAAGCTAAAGCACGTGTAAATCCGATAGCAGCAGATTTAGATGCACAATAGTCTGCTTGATTGATAACACCCATCAAACCACCGATAGATGAAATGTTGATTATATTACCTGCTTCTGCCTCTACCATATAAGGTAAAACCAATCTTGTCATGTGCATCATTGAGAATAGGTTAACACCAATTAACCATTCATAATCACTATGATCTTGTTGATAGAATGGAGCATTATTGGAAACGCCGGCATTATTAATTAAAACATCAATTTTATTGCCAAATTTCTCAACAGCTGCATCTACAACTTTTTTACATTGGTCATAATCAGATGCATCTGCTTGTACATACAAACCGTCTACGCCCATCTCACGTAAATCTGCTAAATTCTTTTCACACTCTTTTTTGCTCGTATCGCTGACATAGTTCATAACAACGTTATAACCCATTTCACCGAGACGAAGAACCATTGCTCTGCCTAAACCTCTGGAACCACCTGTTACGATTGCAAATTTTGTCATAATTTCCTCCTGATAATTCATTTATGCTTGTATTTGATGATTTCTCATCATATCGACTATCTTAACAAGAACATGTTTCTCCGTAAACCTTTACGGAGATTTTTGCTAATATAATTATTATATTTACAGTTCCCAAAAACTATTTAGAGATAAAGCATAAATGTCATATCTATCGTGGATTGTTTCATAGGCATCAATAAATAAAAAGCATCATGCAAAAAATCAGTTAGATATTCATCATGAAAAACCTATATCTTACACTAATATTTTGTTGAATTGTGATATACTAAGGAAGTAATAATTTATTATTTTTTAACAATAAGCAGTCAGCAAACTTTTTCATTGATAATTTTTGTTTTAGAAATATCAATGATTATTTCCGGTAAAAAGGAGGTTATTTTCAGTTTTATTGATTAAAACAGAAGCGACAATCAACTTTTTTAAATTATTATCTTAATTAGAAAGTGAATCTTTATTCTTGATTTAATTGTCGGCAGTAGCAAGATTATTTATCAAATAGCTAAATTGAATCCCATTAAACATGACAAAATTATAAAATTGCAGGAGGCAAGCAATGAAAAAATTTATCAATGATGTAGAAAATGTTGAAAATGAAATGATAGCAGGTCTCGTTAAAGCGTATCCTCAATATCTGAGAAAACTTGATGACAGCCATGTTTTGGTTCGCAAAGATGCAAAAGAAGGTAAAGTTGCATTAGTCAGTGGTGGCGGTAGCGGTCACGAACCGGCACATGCAGGGTTTGTCGGATACGGCATGCTTGATGCAGCTGTACCGGGTGCAGTATTCACCTCACCAACTCCTGATGCTGTTTATGAAGCTATTAAAGAAGTTGCCACAGATGAAGGTGTTCTCTTGGTAATTAAAAACTATACCGGTGACGTTATGAACTTCGAAATGGCAAGTGACATGGCTCAAGGTGAAGGCATTAATGTGAAACAAGTTATTGTTGAAGATGATGTAGCTGTTGAAGACAGTACATGGACTGTAGGCAGACGTGGTATCGCAGGAACAGTTTTTGTGCATAAAATCGCAGGTGCTAAAGCCGAAACCGGTGCTTCACTCGATGATGTTCAAGCAACAGCTCAAAAAGTTTGTGACCAAGTGAGATCCATGGGTGTTGCGATTACTCCATGTACAGTACCGGCAAATGGCAAACCGGGGTTTGAACTGGCTGAAGATGAAATGGAAATCGGTATCGGGATCCACGGTGAACCGGGCACACATCGTGAAACCGTTACGCCGGTCAATGAAATTGTTGATCATTTATTAGAAAAAATCTTGGCAGATTTAGATTATACGGGAAGCGAAGTTGCTGTAATGATTAACGGTTCAGGCGGAACTCCTTTGATGGAACTATATATTATTATGAATCATGTTGCAGATGTATTGGAAGCAAAAGATGTTAAGATTTATAAGAGTTTTGTCGGTGAATACATGACTTCAATCGAAATGGCCGGATTCTCAATCAGCTTACTCAAATTAGATGATGAAATGAAAGAACTGTTAGATGCCAAAGCAGACACTCCTGCTCTCACAGTCATTTAGTCTTCAAAATTATTAGCAAATTATGATTAATTATCTGCCGGTAAGTATCAAAACTGCCGGCAGATAGCTATCAACTATTAATTATCGTTATTAAGGAAAAATCACATGAGCGTTAATAAAGAAACTCTATTAAACATTATTGAATGTATGCAAAAAAATATTACCGAAAACAGATCATATCTTTCAGATTTAGATCGCGCAATAGGCGACGGTGACCATGGTATTAATATGGACCGTGGATTTCAAGAAGTTATGAAAAAAATGGACGACATGAAAAATCAGGATTTAGCAGGAATCTTGAGAACCACCGGTATGACTCTAGCTTTTAAAGTTGGCGGTGCATCAGGTCCTTTATATGGTACGGCTTTTATGAAAGCGAGCGATTTGCTTAAAGGTAAAGATGAAATCGTAATTGAGGATTTACCTTCTCTGTTAGATGCCGGAATCGGCGGAATTCAAATGCGCGGTAAAGCCGAACAGCATGAAAAAACTATGTTGGATGCTTTAATTCCTGCAAAAATTGCATTAGAAGAAGCTTTAGCCGGAGGCAGCAGTTCAGACGAATCAATTAAGGCAATGCTTGACGCTTGTGAAGCAGGAGCCGAATATACAAAAACTATCAAAGCAACTAAAGGCAGAGCAAGTTATATAGGCGAGCGAAGTATCGGTCATATGGATCCGGGTGCAGCTTCATCTTTGATCCTATTACAGTCAATTGCTGAAGTAATTCAATAGAGCGGAGTATCAAATGGTAGGCATTTTACTTGTTTCTCATGTTCAAAGTTTGGCGGATGGTGTGAAAGAACTAGCTAAAATGATCGCTCCTTCAGTCCCTATCGTAGCTATAGGCGGATTGCCTGACGGAAGTCCCGGAACAGATGTTGAAAGGATATTCTCCGGGCTCAATGAAGTTGATCAAGGTGACGGCGTAATGATTTTTATGGATCTTGGAAGTGCAGTTATGAGTACCGAAATGGCACTGGAATTTGATCCCAATGAAAAGCATATTATGCAGAATGCACCAATGGTTGAAGGAACAATTGTCGCAGCATCAGCCATTCAAGCCGGAAGTACCCTTGAAGAAGCTTGCAGTTTAGTTGAGAGCCAAAGAAACGTTGATAAATTTTAGTAGGACATCATACAGAAAAATTCTCAAGTCTCTCAAACTGATATGCCGATATAATTAAAAAATAACAAGACAGCATTTTTACTCTGCCTTGTTATATGAGTATGTATTGCTCGGCAGCCGAATGTACCGGCAAATCTTATTGCTGTATATTACTCAACATCATGCGGAACATGCGGAATAATTATTTGTTGAATAGTCCGATATCTATGATTAAAGACTTTCAACAAATTTTTTTACTTGCGGTCCGACATAAATTTTATCATTATGCAAAAGAATCGGTCTTTTCACTAACATACCGTCTGTTGCAAGTAATTCGTATTTTTCATCAAGCGACATTTGGGGAAGCTTGTCTTTCAGTTTGTGTTCACGATAAATCATGCCGCTGCTATTAAAAAACTTCTGAATAGCCAACTCCGATTTTTCATGCCATAACTTTAATTCTTCAATCGTAGGATTTTGAGAATCAATGTTTCTATATTCATACTCTATATTTTTCTCTTGTAAGATTTTTTCCACATTACGACAAGTGCCACATTTTTTATAGCAAATCAACAGCATATCACTACTCCTTCTTTTCCTCTATCTTATCCTCTATCTTATCCTCTATCTTATCCTCTATCTTATCCTCTGTATAGAGGTAGATGTATGCTCAGAAATAAACTCTGTTACTCCGCCGTCACGAATGTCGATTCGTGTGTCTGAGTCATCGGTTAAAACCAGATATATATACATCGGGTCTTTATCCGGTTGACCACCGCCGATCCACAGAGAAAAATGTTCATCAATTTCGTACACTCGAATATACATACCTGAACCTGTTTCAGTATAATCATATTGCTCAAAATCAGACCATGTCAAATCGTATCCATTTTGTGAAAGAATAATTACATCATTCAGAGAAAGCTTCTTTGTTTCGTCAATTTGTGTACCGGGAAGGAAAGATGAGTCAACTTCCTTAGCGGGTGAATCAGATGAGTCAGCTTCCATATCAGGTGGAACAGGTGGATCAGCTTCCTTGGCAGGCGGGTTGGTCAGGAAGCAAACTGCAACAACTATACAGGCAATCACTGCCAGAATAATGATCCAAAATGCAGGCTTCTTATAATTCATTACAGACTTCACTCTTTCCTTTACGCCAAGCTCGCCAAAGGCAAGAGGGTAAGTGCTCATCACACGACGATTTACACGATGATTTACGCTACAATTTACAAGTGCCTCAGTATAATCTGCTCTCTGTTCATTATTAAGTTCTTTAATAACCCTTTCATCACAGGCAAGCTCAATATCACGGCACAGCAATACATAAGCTAATAACACCAGAGGATTGAACCAATGAATCATAAATATTAAGAAACCGATAAGCTTCCACCAATAGTCTTTATAGCTAATATGCATCATTTCATGGGCGACAACATATTCCATATTCTGTCCATCCAGATTAAAAGGCAGATAAATTCTTGGCTTAATGATACCCATCACAAATGGCGAGCTGACATGCTCACTTTGATAAATGTTGTCCTGATAAAGAACAGCAGTATCAAGCTTGCGGCGCAGCTTCAAGTAACTGATAACAGTATATAAAAATAAAATAACCACACCACTCGCCCAAATAGACGACAAAACAGGCACAACGGTATTCTTGACAGTAGAAGGCTCGCCTAACTGATCGTATTTAGTTATTACATAATATCCGCCGCTGCCATCTGAAATCGGCTCTCTTCCGGCTGTAACCGCAGCATCATAATCAAGAGAATTATCGTGAATAACACTTACCTCTTCCATATAATCGTCTGTCCACTCCGAAACTAATTTGTCACTTCCGGCAAAATCAGGAATCAGAGAAATAGGACTTTCTATCGAGAGCGGACAAATCAATCTGACAGCTACGATCCCCCAAAGCAGAACATTAATCCACTTAGGAGCTTTCTTAAATACAAGTCTGAGGATCAGTACAGCCAAGATTAGCCAGGTTGCCGACAGACTCATCTTGACAATCTGCAAAAATAATTCGTTCATTGTGAACTCCCTTCTCTGATCCGATCGATCATGCGCTGTACTTCATCGAGTTCTTGATCAGACATATCTTGATACTTAGTAAAAGCAGCGATAAAGGCAGGCAGAGAATTTTCAAATTTTTTCTCAATCAGTTCATCGATTTCAGATGCCTGGGCTTCAGCTTTGGAAACGAGAGATGTAATTATGCTGTTTTCATTCTTCAACACACCACGTTCGCCCAGACGCTTAATAACTGTATAAGTTGTGCTTCTTTTCCAGCCAAGTTGTTCCTGACACAGTTGCACAATTTCGACTGTTGTGACAGGCTCATGTTCCCACATAATCAAACAAAAACGGTATTCACTTTCGTGGATTTTTGGAATTTCCATATCTATTCACTCCTCGTCTACTCGGTTAGACTAAATTTCGGGAATTTGCTCTTCGTATGTTCCGGATTCACTTCTTGTCTACTGCATTAGACTATAGCTTTATTCTACACCATTAGACAAAAAAAGCAAGTACATAAATTCTATATTTCAATTCTACGTTGTATGGTATTAATATATTTTAAAAACAATGAATCAAATTTAAGATAAATTTAAGAAATGCGTCAAAGAGTATTAGTATAAAAATTAATTATTATGTAACCTAAGATAGCAAAAATCCGCTATATAGAGTGAAGGCCTTAATAAGATGTCGGAAGGAGGAAATCAGATTGGACGATTCAAAAATTGTAGAGCTTTATTTATCAAGAAACGAATCCGCCATCTCTCAGACGGCACAGAAATACGGAACCAGGCTCCGGCGGATTGCAAACAGGATTCTTGGTAATCAGGAGTCGGCTGAAGAATGCGAAAATGACACCTACCTTGAAGCCTGGAACCGAATACCGCCGCACGAGCCAAGGACATATCTCTTTGCTTTTCTCGGGAAAATCATACGGCATATTGCTATAGATGTATGTAGAAGAAATTATGCACAGAAAAGACAAGCGCTGTTTGTCGAACTTACACAGGAAATGCAAGAATGTATTCCCGGAAAAAGTTATGTTGAGGAGGAAGTTGAAGCCGGTGCCTTAAGCGAAATCATCAATGCTTTTCTAGATACCTGTTCAGAGGAACAGCGAAATGTATTCGTCAGAAGATACTGGTTTTTTGATACGATTTCTGAAATCTGTAATAGATATGGCTATTCTCAAAGTAAAGTCAAAGTCATGCTGTTTCGTATCAGAAAAAGACTGAGGACACATTTGGAAAAGGAAGGTTATGCGCTATGAAAGATTATGAACTTTTAGATGCCATTGGCGGCATCAACCCTGAATACATTGACTCAGCAGAAAAAAGCATAAGAAAAGACAAAAAACATATTTGGAAAAAACTTCTTCCGATTGCCGCTTGTCTGTGTCTCGTCATAAGTGCTGTAATCCTGCCATCGATCTTTGGCGGTAATGATGTAAATCCCGAAAAATATAAATACCATATCTCCGGAGCTGAGATGGCTATGGCGTGGCCGTGGGAATACATGACTATTGCCGAAAAGTACCCTAGCGTTAAGTTTAACAACAAGGAGTATGGTATCAAATTATCAAGCCCTGTTAGCGAGAATGTACTTGGAGATCCGCTTGGTTCATGTGAAGCAACAGGTGTTGATTCATATACCAACAAGAAATACAGCGAGACTTTTAAAGCTTATAAGATTAATGGTGTATCTGAAGATAAACTTATTGCTGCAGGTACCGAAGGCGAGTTTTATGTTTACATGGCGGACGACATCTCAAAACCGGCTACTTTCGGAGATGTTTGGGATCTCTATGGCTTGGATCAGAACTTGACATTTAGTCATTTCACGGTTAATGAGGGATACGATGACAAGGGTGAGTTCGAGCTAACTGATGATGCTTATATCCGGGAAATCCTCAGCGGATGTGGAGATGGCGTTTTGTATGATGAAACAGATTTCTTTGAGCGAGATAACCGCTACTATCTGACCTTTACTGCAACATCTGAAGCTCTGGGAGCCTATAAGCTGGTTGTCTATATCTCTGAGGACGGGTATTTTGCAACTAATCTTTTCAGTTACAGCCATATCTATTACATCGGTGAGGATGCTGCAGGAAAGATCATCAGCTATGCCAAAAACAACTCAGTAGAAGCCGAGTCAATTCCCTACGAATTAACGGTATCAGGTATACTCACAGAGATTAACGATGACTACGTATTGATTGATGACAGTGCTCTCTGTAACAACGAAGAAGACGGAACGGTATATAAGATCTACACCGACGATATCAGAATCAGAAGATGTGTAGAGTTTGGCGGTATTAAAGTCGGAGACGCAGTTATCGTAAATTATAACGGTGAAATCTCTGAAAAAAATGAAGTCAACGGAGCATATTCAATGTACACGGGAACGCTTGTTGACGGAGACCTTCAAATTCCGGAATAAGGATTTAGAATTAGCGGCTATTAATTATATCGTCAGACATTCTCGTTTAGAAGTTCAGTATGGTGAGAAATCTTTATTCTCGCTATAACGGGTCAAAAATTGTTTAGTCCGCTCTTCCCTTGGATTCTCAAATATCATTTGAGGCGTGCCTTGCTCAACAATTATACCTTCATCCATAAAAATAATTCTGTCAGCCACATCTCGAGCAAAATTCATTTCATGGGTGACTATAATCATAGTCGTATGCCGATCTGCTAAATTTCGAATAACGTTTAACACTTCACCGATAAGTTCGGGGTCTAAAGCAGATGTGGGCTCATCAAAGCACAGAATGTCGGGTTCCAAGGCCAATGCTCTGGCAATGGCCACCCGCTGTTGCTGTCCTCCCGATATCTGATGAGGATAAGAGTTCAGCTTGTCAGTAAGGCCGACTTGTGCCAGAAGCTTTTCTCCGTTATCTTGAATCTCTCTTAAAATAGCTTTTTTATTCTGCTTATAGTCGAATCTCTCTTTGGCCAACATTTCTGCTGCCAAGGTAACATTTTGAAGGGCTGTATACTGGGGAAACAGATTAAAATTTTGAAATACTAAGCCGAAATGAAGACGCTTCTTACGCACTTCATTTTCTTTTTGTGTTGCAGGATTCTCCGCATCAAAAATAATCTCATCATTTACGATAATGCTGCCTTTGTCAGGCCTCTCTAAAAAGTTCAGACATCGAAGCAGCGTAGTCTTCCCGCTTCCCGAGGCACCGATAATTACAATTATCTCGCCTTTTTCCAATGAAAAATTAATTTCACGCAAAACTTGAAGAGTACCAAAGAACTTTCCAAGATTTTTAACTTCTAATATCGCCATTTAAACATCCTTATTTATGTACGAAAATAGCTGAGTTTCTTTTCTAAATAATCGAACAGTATGGTTAAAACCCCTATAAAGATGAGAAAATATATTCCTGTTGCAAAAAGAGGCCAAATAAGTCCTTTACTGCTGTATTCTCCAGCCATCATAATAATTTCCTTATTCGCGATGATACGGGCGAGGGAAGTATCTTTTACCAAGCTCATTACCTCATTGCCGACAGGCGGAATAATACGTTTCACCACTTGAAGAAGTGTTACTTTGAAAAAGATCTGCGCCTTTGTCATACCTAAAACCTGGCCTGCCTCATATTGTCCTTTTGGTATACTTTCAATACCGCCACGGTAAATTTCCGAATAATAACATGCATAGTTAATAACAAAGGCTACCGTTGCTGCAGTAAAACGTCCTGCATCGCCGTTTGGCCAAGCTATAGACATCCCTAAAAGACCCGGTCCGTAAAACATTATTATAAGCTGTAACATTAACGGCGTGCCGCGGATAACCCAAACAAAAGCTCGCATTAACCAGCGGACGGGTTTGAAACGACTCATTGACCCGAATGCAATAAGCAACCCCAAGGGTAATGAAAATAAAAGTGTTAATGCAAAAAGTCTGCAATTTATTAAAAAACTTTCCGACAGGCGGTTGATAATCACTGACGCCTGATCCATACCTATTTCCTCAAAACACATTCAATAAGGCAGAGTTTGTCCTCTGCCTCGGGTTAAATTTGCTGTATGTAAAATGCAATAAACTTACTCTGCTAAATCTAATCCATATTTTTCTGCTAATTTTCCCATGGTTCCGTCAGCAACCAACTCGTCAAAAAGTTTATTTACTTCGGCACAGATGTCGGAACCCTTGCGGAATGCAACCCCGTAATATTCTTCAGACAAATAGTCTACAATTAAGATATCTTGATAGCTTGTTCCCTCACCGGTCATGGTATTGGCAAGAGTTAAATCCAAAACCGCTGCATCTGAAGTTCCGGCTTTTACCTCTATCAGACATTCGGTCTGCAAGGTTTTAGGCACAAAATTTGCTTGCTTTAAGTTTTCATCGGTCTGTATAGCTTTTTCTCCGGCAGACCCTTGTTCGGCAGCCACGTTCTTGCCTATTAAAGATGCTGTGCTCTCGTAATCCGTACCTTCTTTGACCAGAACGACCTGGGCATTTTTGACATAGGGTTTTGTTATTTCCATAGTGGCTTGACGATCTTCATCGATAGTCAGACCGTTCCAAATACAGTCTATAGATTTTGCATTCAATTCTACTTCTTTGGTATCCCAATTAATTTCAACAAATTCAGGCTCCAAACCTAGTTTTTCACAAACTATGATGGCCAATTCAGTGTCAAAACCGGTAAATTTACCATTTTCATCATTGTAGTTCATCGGAGCATAATCAGTATAGCCGATTACAATCTTGCCATTTGACTTTACATAATCTAAATCACTGTCATCAGTCACATTGCCACTGGTATTATCTGGTTTGCTACTGGTATTATCCGGGTCGCTACTGCCCTTATCGGTACCTTTACCACAAGATGCAAGTGTGAAGATCACAGCCAATACTAAAACTATTGAAAGTATCTTTTTCATTTTTTCCTCCATTTTTTAGTATGTTTAGTTTATAAGAACTTTAAAAGTATAGCACATTAGTAAGATAAATCAATGAAGTGTTTTGTTGATGACGATTTTTCAGGATCATTTTTTGTGACTTAACGATACTTCTTTCAACCGTATTTTATTTTGATTCAACAGGTACATTAAATCATATTTAAGAATTAATACTAAGAGTATTATAAGAAAAATATCTTTTTTGTACCTAAGATTATAAAAATCCGCTTGCATATTTGCATTGATCACATTATTTACAATTGGTTTTCCCAGTCTCGACGACCATATAAGATACGTCTTACTTCCATAACGCCATCAGCTACAACATAAAAGATGATGTAATTTTTTACATAGATTCTGTAGTAAACTTGGGAACGTTCTTTTTTAGAAGGGTAAACCTCAAAACTCTCCGCAGCAAGAAGACGCTTCTTAATCGCTTCATATATATCATCCACCAGAGAATAAGCAGCAGTTGGATTTTCCAATTGCAGACTGATATAGTCAACAATTTGGTTTAAGTCTTTTTCAAAAAGAGGAAGAAATCGCAATTTATAGTTTTTCATTTTCTTTGATACGTTCTTTTACTCGACCAAAAACTTCATCCGCTGTGTAGCGTTCTGTTGTCACTGCCGCCATACGATCAGCTTCATCAAGTTTTGCTTCAACATCTTCGGTCAGAGCCGTATACTGTTCTAAACTCATGACAACCATTGTTCCATAGCCGTTTTTTGTTAAGTAAACCGGCGTACCTTCTTTAACCGTTTTTTCGATTTCTGTGAACCGATTGCGCAAATCCGATACAGGACGAATCGTAATCATTGTATTCACCTCCTATTTAGCATAATTTTATCAAAATTATGCCATTTACACAATAACGGGGACTCACATCTCTTACACCCTAGTCTGAGAGCAAGTCCCTGCTTCATTTGCTTACGAGCCGGAAATTGACCCAACCTGGACTGATCCGAGCGATGCATCCAATTTTTAGAAAGGAACTCCGGATTCAGTTTTGCACCCAAAGCAACCAAGCAGAACTTTTAATAAGTTTTAAACGGTTTTGCTACCAACTTTGAACTTTTATGGCATCGTACAGCAAAACTAATTCAATCCACTTGAAAGTAAGAGGAGTTTATAAAGAATATCTGACCTAAATATCCCGGAAATTTATCTGTCAGGCGAATATATATCGATACTGTGGCCAATATTTTAATAAACGTGAAGCCTTAGAACACGATTGAAATATTTCGCCATTTGGGCATAAATATTCACTATAGCTTCGGCTTTATAAATCTATACTATCCCACTTTTCAAGAAAATCAAAAAGACTCAAGACTAAAATACCTGTTTCCGTTCTCCAATGTTTGGCAACATCTTTTACAATAATTATTTTCTTAAAATTGTCATCAATATGATTTAACGAGCGCGTCTCTTGCCAGGTTTTTTCTCGCGAATCTAAATGAAGAGAAGATTGTATATAATAACGCTTATTGCCTTGGTTACACACAAAATCAACTTCTGTTTGTTTGCGTTTACCATTTTCTCGGATTTCCACCAAGCCAACATCCACATTATAACCACGAATCATCAATTCGTTATAAATGATGTTTTCCATAATATGGGATTCTTCTTGTTGGCGAAAATTAAGGCATGCATTACGCAGTCCAACATCTGTAAAATAATACTTATACGGCGTCTTGATATAGCGCCTTCCCTTCACGTCATAGCGATTAGCTTTATCTACAATAAATGCTTCTTCAAGATAGGATAAATAAGAGTGAATCGTATTGATCGATAATTCATTTTCTCCTTCGCTCTTAAATGTATCATGAATTTTTTTCGGATTAGTAAGTGAACCAATTGATGACGCTAAAATACTGACTAGAGAATCTAAAATATCAACACGTTGGATCTTATACCGTTCAACAATATCTTTAAAATATGTATGCTGAAATAAGTCTTTCAGGTAGGCAGACTTCTCTTCGTCCGTTTTTATAAAGTGTATTAACGGCATCCCGCCAAACGTAATGTATTCGCTCCATCCGGCAAGCTTATCACCTTGAAAAACAGACATGAATTCGGAAAAGCTTAAAGGAAAAACCCTAACTTGATCAGCTCGACCTCGGAACTCTGTAATGATATCGGAAGACAAAAATTTAGAATTACTGCCCGTCACATATATATCGATATTTTTTTCATATAAAAGACCGGTAAGCAAAAATTCAAATTGCTCTACAAGCTGAATCTCATCTAATAGAAGATAATGCATTCCCTTATCTTTAATTTGCGAGCGAATATACTCATTTAATTTTTCCACATCGTTATGGAATTTTAAATTTTCTATTCGGTCAAACTCAATTTTTATAATGTGATCTTCAGGGACACCTTCAGCCAGTAAATAGTCTTTAAAAAGCGGATCCAGCAAATACGACTTGCCCGACCTGCGAATTCCTGTAATAACTTTGATTAATCCATTTTCGCGTTTGTTGATTAATTTAGTTTGGTAATGTGGCCTTTGAATTTTCATTCTTGTCCCTCATTGAATTTTTTCGCCTTTTTGTCATAAATATTCAATGAGATTTTAACACAAGGAAAATATTTTATCCAGCGTACCTAATTAAGATCTGTCATAGTAGTTTCACTCACTCTCTTGATGCTGAGTGTTTTGAGTAAATAACTTATAAACACCAACCCATATACAGGGGCAGATGTTCTTGGAAGAAATAGATAACAAGGTAGGGATTCTATTCATTTGTACCGAAATTTTCAGCCAAACAAAATCGCTTGGAAATACGCTTACATGCCATAATCTACTTTAATCATGTCGTAACGCAATCTGCCTTTTTCGGTCAGACAGAATATTTTTTTCTCGTGATTTCGCTGAACAAAGCCTTGATCAATTAGGCGATTAAGTCTGCGTTCAGTCGTTTCCCGCTCCCAAGATAAATGATCTTTAATCGTCGCAAAACCCAACTCAAACTCTGCATCTTCTTGATCTTCGTGATTACCTAAATGCATAATCAGCAAATCAAGTCTGAATTCCTTGCGATTTTTATGTCTTAAATAAATTGCCGTAATAATACCCTGACGGTTTAAGAGAACAGTCATAAAGGTAGTCATTCCGGTGATTACAGCGATCATTCCCGAAATAGAAACATTGAGTACGATTGCTAAATAAAAACCTAAAGTTGAATTCAGCATTGAGAAGATAATCGATACTAAAAGCATCTTCTTCAAACTTTTTGTCAGCATGTAGGCGGACGCTGCGGGACCGACAAATAAGGCAATAACCAGAATTGCTCCGACCGCATCAAAGGCGGCAACTGCCGTAAATGAAGTCAAAGTCATTAATCCATAAAAAAGAAGTCCGGAAGAGAATCCGGCTAAAGTCGCAAATTCCGGATCAAAGCTACTGACTTTTAATTCTTTGAAAAATACCGCAACAAAGATCAAATTGATCAACAATATTATTAACATATAAAACAATGCTTTCGGTAATTCTACACCGAAAACCGTCATGTTATTTAACGGAATCATAATAACTTGCCCCATTAAGACTATATCTGTATCGAGATGAACATTGCGAGCAAATGTACTGATTAAAATAACGGCTAACGAGAAAAACAAAGGAAAAATAATTCCTACTGCATCATCATTTTTGACTAAGCGAGTTTTAGATAATAAACCAATTGCATAAACTGTAAAAACACCGAAGATGCCGGCTCCGATCAATAATAACGGCGAATTCAAATCTTTTGTTACAAAATATGCCAACACGATACCGAGCAATATTGAGTGGGAAAGTGCATCTGTCAGCATAGATAATTTATTTAAAACTAAAAAACAACCAAGAATTGAACAGGCAATTCCGGTAACAATCAAAGTTAATAACATTTGTTGATTGTAATTGAGAAAATCTGAAATTTTAGTCAATAAGAGATTTTGATAAATCATTTAAATATTTTCTCCTTCGCAGCCAATTAGCGAGTAAGCCTTTGGGTGAAATAAACATTGAAATAAAAGCTAAACCGGACATCACCACAATTATACAAGGTCCGGTCGACATTCCGGCATAAACACTTGAAATATAGGTACCGACAAAAGCCGAAAAACTGCCGACAATCGCCGCAATAATCAGAACATGACTGAAACGATTGCTCCACTGTAAAGCCGTAATCCCCGGTACAATCAAGAATGAAGAAATTAGAATTGCACCGACTAATTTCAGCCCGGTAGCAATAACACTCATTGTAATTAACACCAGCAAAACATACATCAGTGTTGAACTTAGACCGATCGATTTTGCATAAACTTCATCAAAAACAAATATTTTAAATTCTTTGTAAAACAGAAAAAGGATTAGTAGTGACGGTATCGCAACAGCCAGGATTAATTGAACATCAATTGTTCTGATAAAAGCGGCTTGACCAAAAATATAGTTGCTCAAACCGCCTTGTGGCACTTTACCATAAATAGGATGTCCTTGGATAAAGCTTTTTAAGACCATGCCGAGACCGAAAAAAGCCGACAGAATTACAGCTAAAACTGCATCCAGGTTTAATTTTGAATTTTTATCAATAAACTGAATGATAATAAAAGCCAGAGTTCCCGAAATAATTGCCCCGATCATTAAGGAAACCGAATCCAAACTCATGCCGATCATAAACGCTATAATAATTCCCGGATATGATGAATGGCCAATCGCATCTCCAATCAAAGATTGTCCTTTTAAAACCGTGATTGTACCGACCATTCCCGCAACTGTAGCTAAAATCATCGTACCCAGACAAACTACAATAAAGGTATAACTACTTAATATTTCAAAATCTAAGCCGATTGCATTGAGCAGATTGGCAAAATTTAAACTGAATATTTTATTTAGATAAACACTAAGCATTTATTTTAAAACCTCCGCCCCGGCAATACCTTCCTCTATGTTCTCTCATAAATCTATTTGCATATTTACATAGCAGCAATTGTAAATCCTCCGCCCATATCAGCAGCATCAAGATTTGCTTGGGTTAATGTTTCAGACATTTTGCCCTGGGCTATGATTCTCTTATTGAGAATTACCAAATGATCAAAATAATCAGCTAAAGTATTCAAATCATGATGGATGACTATCGATGTTTTGCCTTGCTTTTGTGAGTCTTTCAAAAAGTCGATAATAACTTTTTCCGTATTTTTATCGACACCGGCAAGCGGTTCATCCATGAAATATATTTCTGCATTTTGTGCAATCGCTCTGGCAATAAAAACTCTTTGTTTCTGACCGCCGGACAATTGCGAAATCTGACGTTTGGCATAATCCTGCATCCCCATTTTATGCAACGCATTTCTTGCAATTTCTATATCCTTCTTTTTAGGTCTTTTGATCCAGCCAAGATGGACATAGCGTCCCATCAAAACTACATCCAAAGCTGTTGTCGGGAAATCCCAATTTACACTGTTTGACTGGGGGATATATGCAATTTTTTTATAGACTTGTTTAACACTTTTGCCCATGATTTCAACAGTTCCGGACAAAGTTTTTTGCAAACCGAGAATGCCTTTCAGCAAGGTCGACTTGCCTGCCCCATTCGGACCGATAATTGCCGTCCTCGAATTCTCAACAATATTGACATCGTTATCCCATAAGACAGGTTTATCGTGATAGGCCATCGTCAAATCTTCAACTTTGACAATTATATTCTCTGACATATTTCCCTCTTTTACTTTAAATTCTCTACAATTAAATCCACATTATGGGTAAACATATCGATAAAATTATCGCCCGGTTGACCTTCCGGAGCCAAAGAGTCGGAAAACAATTCCTGACCTTCACCACTCACTACTTTTACATCAAAACCTTGGGCCGCCGCTGCTTCTTTCAACTTTTCCATACGGGCCGGATCGGTCGTCGTTTCTGCAAATACTGCTTTAATTTCTTTCTCTACAATGAAATCTACGGTGTTTTGAATATCTTTGTTTGCAACTTCAGAATCGGTACTTATACCTTGAGGTGCCATAACCGGAATATCGAAAGAACGTGAAAAGTAATTGAATGCATCATGCGGTGTAATTAAATAACGCGAATCTTCCGGGATCGAATCAAGTTTTTCTTTAGATTCTTCAAATAATACTACTAACTGCTCATTATACTCTTCCGTATTCTTGGCGATTGTATCGGCTGCATCCGGTAATAATTGACTCAAATAATCTGCGGTATTATTTACAGCAAGTTTATACAATTCAAGATCAAACCAAAAGTGAGGATCAATAATTAAATCACCATCTTGATCCATTGCCCCAACTCGATCCGCCGGGAAGTCCTTTGCTAAAGCGTGTCCGTAATTTTCCAGAACATCTACCATCTTGCCTTCGAAATGCAGTCCGTGATAAATAACCAAATCAGCATCTGTAATCTTTTGCAAATCTTGCGGTTTCGGTTCATATAGATGCGGATCGTCACCTGCAGGAATAATCATATCAATGTTTACAAAATCTTCCGCCAAAACTTTTACGATATCTGCAACAAAAGTTGTCGTTCCGGTAATAGTTGGCTTATCGCTGCCGGAATAAGCTTCAATTCTATTATCGGACTCTGTTTCAATATCTTCTGTCTCTACATTATCCGCTTCCGTTTCTTCATCTTCGGTTTCTGCATTTTCCGTTTCCATCTCTACATCTTCGGTTTCACTATTATCATTTTTTGTATCTTTATTTTCTACTTCTTCAATCTCAAGATCTTTTGCCTCTAATTCTTTAGCAGTTGTTTCATTGGATTTTGTTCCGCATGAACTGATTAATAATACAAAAGCCATTAATATTGACACTAATAAACTGATTTTCTTCATTTCTTTTGCTCCATTCTTCGCTTTAATATCAAGCATTTGTTAGTTATTCGTTTCTCTCATTTTATTTAACAGCTTTTTACTTAGAGCCTAGTTTTGGAAGGGAAAAATATCCTAAAATATAAAATTATATCTTTATCAAAACTGCTTTCACACATAAAAAGCCGGTTAGGTACACCTTACATTTTCTATTTAACATCAGTTAGGTATGACTAACAAATTTAAAAGTAAATTTCATGCAAACCGCTATAATATGTTGGAATTTTTCGAATATTATTTAGATAATTAGTAAAATCAACCCTTGGTTAATGGTACTGCTCACTTTTCATCGCTGTGCAAATCAAAACCTGCGGAAGTCTTTTAAAGTATATTTAATTTTTTAATTTCACTGATTGTTACCCAAGAAAAAGCAGGATCAAATAAAGCATTCAGTACAGCTAACAAATTTTTGTATTTATTTCTATTCTTTATAAAATAATTGGTCTCATTATGACCGGGCATAATGAGACCAATAAGACGATCGCTTTTCAATTATTATAAGGGTCTTTTATTATTACAGGTGTCTTTAATTGTCACAATTTGAACCGCTGTAGAATTTACTTCCACATTGCTTAGCATAGGGACAACCGGTGCAGGCTGTACCTTGCTTTTTCCTACGCCTCGCTAAATACCATATTATACCTACAACAATGGCAAGTATTATCAGTACAACAACAATATTTTCTATCATAATAAAATCCTATATAAATCCTCTTATTCTGAATTTAGTTACTTGCGCCGGATAGAGCATACTCGGCTTTCAGCTTTTTGTTGGTGTTCCTAATCAGACCAATCACAATAGCAACCATAGCAACTATTGCAATCAATCCGCCAATTGCAGCGCCAATGTGAAGATCTCCGCCGGTCACAATTGTACCGATGGTATAAACCAAGTATGCTACGGCATAACCGGTACCAAGCTGGAGGGCGACACCACCCCAAAACCATTTAGCACTCCTCATCTCGGAATTCATAGCACCCATAGCAGCAAAACAAGGAGGAGTATAAAGGTTAAACATCAGATAAGCGAGAGCTGCAACCTTTGTAATTGCCATAATACCTGCAACTTCCATGCCTGCACCTTCCATTAGGGCAAACTCTTCGGCATCGATCAGGTTCTCAAGTCCAACGAAGGTAACTGCAAGAGTACCTACAACATTTTCTTTCGCAATAAGACCGGTAACAGCTGCTGCGGCAAGTTGCCAAGACATAACACCTACGATCGGAAATAGTATGTATGCAAAGGGTGATGCGATGGAAGCAAGAATAGATTGATCTGCCGACTCAACAACTTGGAAACTCCATGTGAAAGTTTGCATCAGCTGTACTGCCAGGTTGCAAAGCAAGATAATCGTAGTAGCCTTAACGATAAAAGCCCAGCCACGCAAACACATAGACTTGAAAGCGCCCCAAAGGGAAGGAGCCTTGTATTCGGGTAGTTCTATGATAAAGAAAGATTTTCTTGGTTTATAGCCGACAATCTTGTTCACCAGAAGTGCGCCGAGGAAAATAAGTAAAATACCGGTAAAGTACATCAAGGTACTCACCCAGCCTGCATCATCGAAGAATGCTCCGGCAAAGAGAGCAATAACAGGAACCTTCGCACCACAAGGAACAAACGGGGCAAGCATAGCGGTCATTCTTCTTTCACGTTCGTTACGGATGGTACGGCTTGCCATAATACCGGGAATTGCACAACCGATGCTGATGACGAAAGGAATTACCGACTTCCCGGATAATCCAACCCTCTTGAAGATGGGATCAAGCACAACGGCAACACGGGACATGTAACCACAGTCTTCAAGCAAAGCAATCAGGAAGTACATAACCATAATAAGAGGTAAGAAACCGACAACGGCAATTACTCCGCCAATAATACCGTCAACAAGAATAGTCGAGAGAAGCGGGCTTGCATCTGCAAGAAGATCGCCTACCCATTCTTGGAAGGTTTCCAGCCAACCTACAAGCAAATCGGCGATAGGAGTACCTACCCAAACCTGAGAAATTTGAAATACCAGAAACATCACAACTGCAAAGATTGGAATACCGAACCACTTATTTGTAAGTACCGCATCGATCTTATCGTTGATGTTCTTTTCCCTAGTTAAAACCTTACGGGTTTCAACGGCGTTTACAATCTCATTGACAAATTCGAAACGCTTACGGTCAGCAGCTTCAACTATATCTTTATCGGTCAAATCGATGTCGCCTTGCACGTAAGGAGCCTTCTGAACATTGTTTACATGTGTAAGAGCCGCTTCAATAACAGCATCAAGACCTGTGCCGGAAGTAGCAACCGTGTTAATAACCGGACATCCAAGCTTATCAGACAAAGCTTTTACGTCAATTTTTGTACCTTTCTTTTCGTTAATATCGCTCTTATTCAAGGCAACAACCATAGGAATTTCCAGCTCTAGAAGCTGGGTAGTGAAAAAAAGACTGCGACTGAGATTGGTAGCATCTACAATGTTGATAATAACATCAGGATTTTCTTTCTTTACATAAGAACTGGTAATGCTCTCTTCACTGGTGAAAGGAGACATGGAGTATGCACCGGGAAGGTCAACAGCAAAAACAGACTGCTCACTCTTTACATACATCTTTTTAATTGGGTGTTCTTTTTTGTCTAAAGTTACTCCTGCCCAGTTACCTACTTTCTCACTGCGACCTGTCAATGCATTATACATTGTGGTTTTGCCTGAATTCGGATTACCTGCTAAAGCAATTCTCATGGATTTCCTCCTTTATTCTTTCTTACACATAACTACTTCACAATTTACTACTTTATACTGCTTCACAATCTACTACTTGATACTGCTTCACAATCAAGATTATAAATTTTCGGTTAGCAGTTACTAACCCGCGTCTAAAAAAAAAGCTGCTTGAACATTTATCGCCACTTAAATTCTAATAGCTTCAGCTAAGTGATTGTCAATGTTATAGCGAGCATCCTTAATAGAAACTGTACAACCGCCTTTGCGATGAGCAACTACTGTAATTGCTTCACCGACGTAGCATCCAAGAGAAAACAGAAACGCATTCAACTCTTCGTCATCAGTATTAATCTGGCGGATGGTATATTCTCTACCTTCAATAGCACCTTTTAACGTCATAAATGGCCCCAAAAGTATTCTCTAATATTTTCAGCATATAGACAGTATTCAATTAGTAACTACCGGCTAATATGATAAAAACAACAGTTAGACACTACTAACTCTAAAAATAGTATTACTTATTATCACATTTGTCAACAGGATTTTTGAAAAGTGGATTTTTAGTGGATTTTTAGTGGATTTTTCTGTTAATCGCTATTTAAACTGAAATTGTATTGCATTATATTTTATAACTCGCCAAAAGTGGATTTACCATATAGCAATATAGTACATTTATATGATTCTTTTAAAAATCAGCACATAAATTTATTGAAAAAGTAAATTGATTCCGGAGTTAGCCTATGCTAACATATAAAGCAAATAGAGATATCTATTATAGTTTCTCTCCTTACCTTACACAGATAAAGAGCTCTCCACCAAGGGCTCTTTATTGCTATAACGATTATATCAGTGAGATCAAAAGGAGCAGCAATTACAGCAAGTGAAGATAAAGGAATGATCCTATATAAGAACCTTGATGATCAAGAACTTAAGCTCGACAACGAAGATGTTCTAATTACTAAAAAATTAGCAGAACAACTTGACGCATATGTAAGACAGTATACCTATGTTCTTTTGTTTGAAGGATGAAACTGAAACATCAGGGTAATTACCTCAGATATAATCATGATAATTGCTTCTGGCATATCACGATAATTGCTTCTGGTATATCACGATAATTGCTTCTGGTATTTTTCAAGCATTATCAAAAATGCAGCAAATGTCATTAGCGAACCGACACCCATATTCCCCATTCTGATACCGTTAAAAAGCTTTGTATTCGGTGCCACCACATCCAATACGTTTAAAACGATTTTCCCTGTTAAAGGATTAAATATGAATGCCCACCTCGGAAAAATTGTTTTTCTCTTGAAGAAGGGAATCGCAATTGCAATACTCATTGCCAGATAGATAATAATAAATACTGCTGAAAAAGGAAGCAGTAGGTAAAGAGAAAAATCGGTTAAACTATGGGGTAGTTGTGAAAGACTCGCCACATTTTCTGTTTTACACAAATACATCGCTGCAACACATAAAACGTGTACGGTTCCTCCGTTAAATGCATAAGCCTTTGCTCCGAGTTCTGTAATTTTGGCACAACGGGGACACCCGATTTTAGAAATTATTTCTGCAACAGCCTTAAACCCAAAGTATTGCAGCGGAATGAAAACAGCGCCGAAGAATAAGCCGCATGCCATTTGTGAGACAGACAAGTTGTCACAGCTCAGAATTATATCCAAAAGTTTATTGCCTGTTTCGGGATAGATAAGCCAAGCGATAGGCATATCGCCAAGTACTATTGTAAGAAATGAGAAGATCATTCCGCTTATCAGCATTTTTCGCCATTTTTTATATTCAATCATCTATGATTTTCCTCCAAAAAACTCTGCCTACCGGTATCATTCATTAAAGTAACAGAAACAGATTGCCTGTATAGACATTCCAAAACTGCAATAAAAATAAAGCCTGATAGAATCCTGCACACTTTTTAAGGTTAGACCGGATTTCCGCTGTATGAACTTAAATAGTGTGCACGCTACTTGGTAAAACCGACTTTTTTCGGCTGACCTTGCACACTTTTTAAGGTTATACTGGATTTCCTCTGCATAAACTTAAATAGTGTGCACGCTACTTGGTAAAACCGGCTTTTTTTGGCTGACCCTGCACACTTTTTAAGGCTAGTCTGGATTTCCTCTGCATAAACTTAAATAGTGTGCACGCTACTTGGTAAAACCGGCTTTCCTTGGCTGATCCTGCACACTTTTTAAGGCTAGACTGGATTTCCCTTGCATAAACTTAAATAGTGTGCATGCTACTTGGTAAAACCGGCTTTCCTCGGCTGACCCTGCACACTTTTTAAGGCTAGATTAGATTTCTGCCATACGATTATTCTTATGTTTTATTTTACGGAATCTGGCATAGAGAGCGGAAATAATCAATCCGGTTGTGGCTAACAGAATAATGGCACCGCCAGGTTTTATTTCCATATACCAAGACATCGTCAGTCCTATCATCATAAAGCCAAGTCCTAATGCCACAGACATGATATACATTTGTTTATATGATCTGGCAACAAATAGAGAACAGGCTACCGGTATGACCAGTAATGAGGATACTAATAAGATGCCGACCGTTTTAGCACTTAGGGCAACCGTAATGGCTGTTAAAAGGGTAAAAATACTATTGATTGTTCTAACATGGACACCGTCAATGCGAGCTAAGTTCGGATCGATGGAAATGTTGAGCAATCCGCTATAGAAGAAGATGCTTGCCATAAGAACAAAAAGAAACAATACAGCGGAAACGATAACATCAGACGGTGAAGCGGCGGCAATACTGCCGAAAAGATACGATTCCAAAGAATTACCGCCCGGCGTAAAATCAGATAAAATGGAAGCAGCACCAAGCCCGATACTCATGATGACGGCTGTAGCCATATCGCCGTATTGCGGAAAACGTTCACGCAATGTTTCAATTAGAAAAGCGGAAACGATACAGATAGCCGCTGCGCCTAAACTGGGATTAATACCTAATATCAAACCCAAGGCTACACCTGCGAGAGATGTATGAGAAAGAGCGTCACCCATCATGGAAGTTCTACGATTAACCATGATGATACCGATCAGGGGTATACTCATACCGAGAAACAAACCGACAATTAAAGTTCGTTGCATAAAAGCAAATTCAAACATTTTCTAACACTCCGTTTCTAATTTCATATGCCTGATCAATATTGACCATTTGCTCTACCAAATCTTTTTCATGGGTAACTAAAACATAAGAAATACCGTCTTCATCTTTTAAGGTATTCAATAATTGTAAGAAGTCTTTCTTGTTTTGTTCGTCAACACCTGCAGTAGGTTCATCCAATATAAGCAAATTCGGTTCTGCCAACATGGCTCTGGCAATCATTGTTCTTTGCTGTAGTCCACCGGACAATTCAGTAAAGGGGACCTTACCGTAATCGAGCAAACTAAATCGCTTTAATGTTTTTCTGGCTACTTCATAATGCTTTTTCCCGGGCATTTTAATAAAACCCATTTTTCTGATTTGGCAAGAAGCTAACATCTCTAGTGGAGTTACCGGAAAGCTGACATTTTTCGTAACGTTCATTTGTGGTACATAACCGACATCGCGCCAATCCTTTTTTTCAGTTACATCTTGACCGAAGATATAAATAGTGTCTTTTGCTGATGATAGTTCACCGAGCAATAAACGCATCAAAGTGGATTTTCCGGAACCGTTAGCACCATAAATGGCTAAACTTTCTTGACTATGCAATGTGAAATTTATATCTGTTAATACAGGATCTTCAACATAAGCAAAAGCCAGGTTATTGACCATAATCACGGGATTATTTGCATTTTGTCCTTTATTCAAATGATCTTTTTGATCTTTTGTATTTTTGCTGCTCACTGTAGTGACCTTTCTATTTCCTCTAAATTTTCTCTCATAATATCTAAATAGGATAGTCCGGATCTTTCGCTAACGTATTCCATAGATGTTAGCGGAACGGCTTCGCCTCCTATTTCCCAAGCAATTGTCTGAGCATCCATTTTATAACCGCTTTTTTCATAGAAGATTGTATTTAAGTTATCCTCACGACAAAATGCCACTGCTCTTCTCAACGCATTTAAACTGGGAGAACCCATGCTGGTTAAATTTTGCAACGGATATTGTTTCAAACCGAAGTCTCTCGCCAAATAGGCATACGCATAGTGGGTGACCACAAATGCTTTTTTCTCTTTTTCAGCAAAAATTTCTCGATATGTATGTTCCAACAGTCTGATTTCAGATACTAAACCGACTTTATTTCTATCGAACAGACCGGCATGCTCGGGATAAGCCGCAGATAGTTCATTGCTGATTGTATTGAGATAGTGCATAGCATTTTTTAGAGACAGCCAAGAATGAGGATCATAGGTAATTTTATCTAAACTTGATGTCGAACCTGCCAGAATCTCTTCTTGCGGCAAGTCATTGCCATCTATCTCGTCAAGTAAACGATAAGAAAGTAACGCCTCCGCTAATCGATCTGATACAAAATAATAGGTTCCGTCTTCAGGGACCCGGTAACTAACCAGACCTGAAGTATGACCCATCTTCATTTTATATACCTGTTTGTCCTCTACCTCGATGATTGATCTTTGTTCGATGATTTCTCCATCATCCAACATGATTTCTTTAAAGAACTCGATTACTTCTTTTTCTGAGGATGCTGCCAACTCCGGCGTTTCTTTTATTAAAGCGATCCGCATAAATTCTTCATGAGTATGACCGAATTCAATCGGATAAACGTGTCCGGCTTCTAAATCAATCTTCGTTAAAAATTGAAATTCACCTAAAGCAGCCGCACCTTTATAGGTAATTAAATCAACACCTTCTGAAAGATCAACAATCTTTAAGTCAGGTAAACTGTCTCGAACAGATGCCAACCATCTTTCTTCCATATTAGCTCCGTTGACAATCAACATATCGGCATACGAAAGTTTTTCAATGTCACGGGGAGTCGGTTCCCATAAATGCGGATCCTGATTAACAGGTAACAAAGCTTTTATTTCTATATCCGAACCGTCTGCAACGGTTTTGGTTAAATCTAAAATAGGAAAGAAAGATGCATAAATTAACGGTTGATCGTCCGAGCCGGATTTGTTCGCATTACAAGAAGTTAATGAAGAAAACAGCAGAATACAAATTAAAAATAGAGCAAGACCGGAGGTAAGTTTGCCTCCTACTCCGGTCTTATTAACTTCATATTTACTTTTTGCTCTTCGCTTTATGTTGTGAATTAATTTTTTGTTTTTCATGAATTAATTTCCATCTATTACTTAAACAAAAAATGAAATATGATTTTTTGTTTCAATGTTATTTGTTTGTTTCAATGTTGTTTTTTCTTCTCAATCGTCATGATCGTGGTCATGGTCATGATCGTGGTCATGGTCGTGATCATGGTCGTGGTCGTGGTCATGGTCGTGATCGCCATGTGCTTCAAGGTGATGTTCCAGCTCTTCAGCAATCATAGTCATCGGTACTTCTGGACCTACAAAGGTTGGATACCAGTCATCTCTTTCAATAAGTTCTTTAGGAGTTTGACCGGTTCTAACGTGGAAGTGTGCAAACTTGTCTTCACCATGAATACCCATTAATAAAATATAGGGTATGTTCGCATTTTCTTTACCTTCAAAGATATATAGAGGATGAGCAACACCACCATGCTCAATCATTTCAGTACTGTGATATTCATAAGGATAAGCATCAGACGGTTCGCCATCAGCATCTTCATAAAATACAATTGTGCCGGCAGATGCATCGATTGTCATGCGTTGGAAAGGAACGGTTTCCTCTTTTTCTTCGGCAATGAAATCTTCCGTAGTCATTTCTTTTTCAGCTGCTACGTTAGCCAACGGTTCAGCTAATTCTTCATTACCGTAGAACGATGTGATATTGTACCAGTCGCCATCCCAACCGGATAAGTCCGGATCCTCAACTTCTTCAACTTCCACTTTTGGTTCTGCTTTAACGTCCTCTTCGGTTTCTTCTTGTACTTCATCAACTGCTTTTTCTTCATCAGCTGCTTTTTCTTCATCAGCTTTTTTTCCGCTACATGCTCCTAGCAAAACACTGAGAGCTAATAAAAAAGTTACAATTAAACTTCGTTTTTTCATTCATTTTCTCCTTTGTTCTGAATCTGTCTATCGGTTGTTAATCTTACCGACAGCTTCTTACTTTGTATTTACCTGAACTCTCATGAAAAGACCAGGATTTAGCTTTTCTTTCGTCAGGTTCACCTAACAAAAGATAAAAATGCCGAGTTGGCATGTGCTAATTAGCAAAGGCTAACTCGCAGCCTCATAACTTTGATACATTCTTTTACTCGGCCAAAAACTTCATCCGCTGTATAGCGTTCTCTTTTGTATCATCGGATTCGTCGTATCCGTCGTAAGGTAAGCGTCAAACCTATCGGCGTCTAGTCACCAAAACCCAACTCAGTTAGACTATCCAAAACTGGATGTCTTAAGACGTCTAAAAATGAATAGTGTAGGGGTGTCTTGAAATGGGCAGTAAACTTGTAGAGCTAAAAAACAATGCCAAATTAAACAGTTGGTATATGGATATCCAATCGCAAAAACAGAGCGGTTTAACCGTAAACGAGTGGTGTGAGGGAGCCGGAATAACCCGCTACGCCTTTTACTATCGTTATAAAAAAGTAATGCAAGCCCTGGAAGTTC
>JAAYRL010000049.1 GCA_012518795.1 Clostridiaceae bacterium | reverse complement strand
CTTTTGTCAAAGTCATGTCGGCTTTGATCATTGCGGCCGGGAAGAGAATAGAAACAAAAACACAGACTGAGGTGCAGGTAACAAATAAGCTTATATGGTGTACGAATCTTAGTACAATTTAATTTAACCTTCATATGCCTTCCTGCCATTTAATTGCACAAAATTATCTGAATTTACATGTTAAAATTTTAGCATATTTGATATCTCAGTACAAACAAATGAATGTTCTAGATTAGTTGTTTTAATTGTAAATTCTAAAGATATATTTCTATTAATAATTTAGGTTTGTAAATAGAAAGCCAAATAATCTGATGCACACTATTTAAACTTGTACCGCGGAAATCGAATCTAACCTTAAAAAGTGTGCATGATCAGCTCAAGAAAGCCGATTTTATCGAAGGTGATGCACACTATTTAAACTTGTACCGCAGAAATCGAATCTAACCTTAAAAAGTGTGCATGATCAGCTCGGGAAAGCCGATTTTATCGAAGGTCATGCACACTATTTAAACTTGTACCGCGGAAATCGAATCTAACCTTAAAAAGTGTGCATGCATAAATTGTAAATTAAAAACGTAAAAAGAACTGAAAGCTTAAAATATCAGCTCTTTTCCATGTGGTGCGTCAGTATAAACTTGAAGCGTGCCGGTGATCTTATTTCGGCTAATTTTAAATCTTAATGGTGCAAAATATGATGCAAAATTGTTACTTATAAATTTATTTAAAAACAAAAAGTACCGATAAGCCTATATTATCAGTACTTTTCATGTGGTGCGCCAGGAGGGACTCGAACCCCCGACCCCTTCCTTAGGAGGGAAGTGCTCTATCCTGCTGAGCTACTGGCGCATATTTCCTAACAATTTTCCAGTAAATATTCATCACAATTCATAGGTATTTATGAATTATTAGAACTGATTTAGCAGTAAAACATCAATAATTATAACTCAACACCGGCATCTTGATAAAGTGCCTGTACCAATTCTAAGGATTTGATACCGCTAACAACATCCGCTAACGGTTGTCTGTCGTATAAAATACTATCTATTAAGTCTATATATATCGCAGTATGAGGATTACCCATTTGTAACAAATAGGAAAAGCCTTCTGTTTTGATGCGTTGGATAATTTCCCGCTTGATATACCGCCTTTTCAGTTGTTTACCATTAGAGTCCAAGACTGAAAAGGAAATTTTACCTGATGAAATTCCGGCTTTAATGTCTCCTTCAGTTAAACGAACAAAAAATGATGCTTCCGGCCTGGTCGGTTCCGTATTAGTTGTACCTTCAAGCATTAACCAGCGATCATCCGCTAATTCAAAAATTCCGAAACCTAAATCTTCTGATTCAATTTGATGGATTTGCGTGCTGATTGCACCTTTTGCTGAAATCAATTCGGGTTCCCCTAATAGCCAGCGCATTAAGTCCAGCGCATGGATACTCTGATTCATGATTGCGCCGCCGTCATGTTCCCTGGTTCCACGCCATGCCGCTTGATCATAATATGCTTGATCATGACCCCAACGCACGCTGACGCTACCATAAAGAGGCTTGCCGAACAGACCTTGAGCAATGTCCTGTGCAACCAGACCGATTACCGGGAAATAACGAAAAATATGACCGATAATAATTTTCTTGTTTTTTTGTTCAGCTAAAAATTGTAATTCTTGTGCATGTTCTAATTGCATTGCAATCGGTTTTTCAATAAAAACATGACAGTCATTTTCCAATGCTAATTTAGCTTGAGCATAGTGCTGACCGGATGGTGTAGTAATTGCTACAATATCAGGTTTTCTGGTACTGTCATTAAAGCTTGCGGCAAATAATTCTTCTAGTGAATCAAATTGTTTAATATAGTCACAGATATATTGCCCGGTATTTTTATCAATATATTGCCCGGCATTTTTATCAACATATTGCCCGGTATTTTTATCAACATATTGCCCGGAATTTTTATCAACATATTGCACAGGATTTTTATTGACATCTTGTAAAGGATTTTTATCGGTATATTGTCGAACGTTTTCGCCAGCAGAACCAGTATTTGACTTTGCTGTTTTTATATTTTTCGCCAATTTATATCCGGATATAATTCGTTCTCTGGCTTGGGGAATCGGATCAACCAAAGCAATGAGCTCCGCTCTTTTACCGTGTTTTCTATTGTTTTTCGCCAAATAATTGAATGCCTTGAGATGTTTATCTGCAACTCTGCCGCAACCGACCAAAGCAATCTTTAAAGGCAGCTTAACACTCATAAATATATCCCCAATCTGTAACCTCAAAAATACCTTCCGGAAAAGAAGACGTGCTTAACAATCATAAATTTATCCCCAATCTGTACCCGGCTTTAATATTTTCCGCATTAGAACCGGGTTTAGCACAATCGCCAATGCAATACACAGAAGGTGATATTTTGTATTTATAGAGTAAATTATATAGTTCCGGATCAGCTTCCAGACCGGTTGCTTTAAATAAAAAATCATATGGCAAAACATATTTCCCGGCAGTTGATTGAAATCCGATTTGTTCTTTATCTAATTGATTAATAATCACATTATAATAAATATCGACTTTTTTTCTTCTCAGGAAATAAAGCAAATGTTGACTTTCCAGATTGTGCAATAAGGCAATTTGTTCTTCACCTTCAAATAACAAAGACACCTGTTTGTCATAGGCATATACTAAATTATATGCAATGTCTAAAGCCATCGGATGTTCACCGTAAATCACAATTTTATTCTTTTCGACAATATTCAATTGCTCAAGTAAAGATCCTTCAGTCTTATCGGTCTTGTTAGAAAAATCTAAATCTAAAACATCTATCATGTCAATATCCGTTTGTTCAAATTGTTCAAACGGTTTCGATTTGCCGCCGCTCGCTACTACAATCACGTCAAAATTTCTTTCATCAAGCATTGACATAGTAGCAATAGTATTTAAAACAAGATTAAATTTGGAACTGTTTTCAACCAAGTTAGCTATACGTTTCTGTTGCCAGGACAAATAATTTGCTATGTCATATCTAAAACTGGGCGTTAAAGTTTTATTCAGTTTACCGCCGATTTTTCCGGCTTGCTCAAATAACCAAACTTCATGCCCTCTGGAATGAGCTGCAATCGCACATTCAATTCCTGCTAAACCGGCACCGACAACTGCAATTTTATGTGGATTATCAACTTGAATAACCGTGTCTTTGTATTTATATTCTTGACCGATACGCGGATTGACCGAACAGGAAATTTTCTGTTGATAGTCAGATTCCGCCCGAACTACAGGTCTAATTGAATCAATCGAATTGCGATATACTTTATTTGCCCATTCCGGATCTGCTAACAAGGCATCTTCCAAACAAATCATATCCGTTTGACCTGAAATTAGTGCTTCTTCAGCCAAATCAGGAAAATCCAGCTTACCTGAAGCTATAATCGGCACAGGCTCACCATTGGAACCAAGCAAATTTTCAGTTTCAAAAAAATGTTTAATTCGATCGGCTAATTCAAAACCATAACCCGGTGGCAATGTTCTCGCACCCTGGTTTAACCACTTAAAAGTATAATTCCCCGGACGAATCAGGAACCCGTCAACACCGGCTTGAGTCAAATTTTTTAAAAAATTCAAAGGTAAATTTCCCGAATCAAGATCCAGGCTGTAGATTATAGGATAATCAGATCCGGTAATTCTTCTGATTCTGCGAACTATTTCCAAAGCAAATGTTTGATGATTGTTAAAAGAACCGAATTTCCGTCTATTGATTTCAGGATCTGACATCTGAGCAATTAGTGCACCTCGACCACCTTCAATCAATATGCCATCAAAATCAACTTCTTTGGCTAATTCAGAAGCTTTGCCAAAATTTTCAATAATTTGACTTAATTTACGTTCAGATAAACGCCGGGTATTTAAATTTTGGATATAACTTTTGCCACCTGATGGTGAAACTGGTCTTTTGACAAATAAAAAATGTTGTCCGGCCTTTTCAGAATCGCCTCGTAACGTACCTGCTAAACCGGGACCTGCAGATAAAGTTAAAAAGATTTTAGCAGAAAAAGTATGACAATTATCAGTCAAGTCAGCCCATACTGAAAGCACAGATTGATCATCAATGATTTGAGGGAAAACGGATCTGCCGTAAGAATCAACTACCGTAGGATCAAGTTTACCGGTAACCGGAACAGCACCTGTAGTTATCAGTCCGACACCGCCTTTTGCGCGTTCCGCGTAAAAGGCCGATAAAGCTTCATTCGGTCTACCCAATTGCTCTGCCATATTAAAATTCGGCAAAGAATTAAACATAATTCTGTTTTTCACATATACTTGATTTAGTTTAATTTGAGAAAACATATGATCATATGGATGTAGATTATTGCTGTATTGATTTTTTTGTAGTAGTTGGGTATCTAAAAACCAATCAGCATATTGATCTACATATTCTGCCAAATTTTGATTTGAGTTCATCGGGATTCCTCCAAATATCTCAAAAAGCTTATTCTTAATTAGTCTAATTATACACAATTTTGGTATACTAGCGGTACATTCAATAAAGTGTTTCAAGATTTCAATGAACATTTCCTATAGTGGTAATTTCATCTTGTGATTATCAGAATGTTTAAGCGCAATCAGAATGTTTAAGCGCAATCAGAATGTTTAAGTACAAGATGTTTTTTATAAAGGAGCATAAACAATGTCGATTTTAGACTTAAAACAAGCACAGGAAAAAGGTAAAGTATCTCAAGGCACTGTCTTTATTAATGTTCTGCCTTCAATTCGCACCGGGAAAAATGGTGAATTTATGGTCGGACAATTTCTTTCACAAGATGGTCAATTTGATTTTCGTATTTGGGAAGAAGAAATCTTTTCAACCGTACAAGCCAACGGTACAGGCATTTACGATGTTGAAGTTATCGGTGCAGAATACAACGGATTTTATTTTACTGTACGTAAGATTGAAGTTTGTCATAATCCGGAAATTTCCAAATATGATTTCTTGCCAAGTATTCCACGTGAACAGATCAATCAAAATTGGAAAAGAGCCGTTCGTAAACTCAACGCTTTAGGCGTATCCAAAGATTGCTGGAATCTGCTTGAAGAAATAATCAAAGATCCTGAAATCAAAGGGCGCTTCACAACTGAAGGAGCTGCCATTTATTACCACGACAATAAAATCGGCGGTCTGGTTAATCACACTATAAAAATGCTCAATATCTTGGCGGCAATGTTGGAAAATAACCCTGAGTTATTGGAATGTGCCGATCTTCTGACATTTTCAATTATGGTGCACGATATAGGTAAAGTGTTTGAATATGAAGATTTAGCTCCTGCAAAATTCTGGTATGCTAATCACCGGGTTCGAGGTATAGAATTTATTGCAAATTATAAAGATGCGATCATTGAATTATTTGACGAAACCTTTTACCGTCAAGTACAAAGTGTTATCAGCGGACATCACGGCGATTACGGTGATCGTCCGACCACCGTCGCAGCAGCTATCGTACATTATATTGATACTTTAGAAAGTCAAACAACCGGTATATTGCAACATATGGAAAATCTTAAAGACGATAATTTTAAATTCGGTGATTGGGGTTTTATCGAGCCATTGCCGATCGGTCGTTTCAAATCTGTACCGGAAGATTCACCGGAAGCATTGGAAGCCTACTTCACTACAGAATAACTTTGAAATCTCGCTTAATTCTATCAAGCCTTTGATCCGGAATTATTTTGTTTTTATGAAATATCAGACTGAGTCGATTATGAAAAAAATTAAGGAAAATCCCTTATTTGCCAGATCTCTCCCCTTGTTAACAGAACAAGGGGCATTTAACTTGTTAAACGCAAAAGTTGCATTATTCGGTTTAGGCGGAATCGGATCTTATACTGCCGAAGCTTTAGCCAGATCAGGTATTGGTCATTTCGAATTGATCGATCACGATTTGGTTGAACCGAGTAATTTAAATCGTCAACTCTGTGCATTGCGACAGACGGTCGGTCTTCCCAAAGTTGCTGTAGTAAAACAGCGCATTCTCGATATTAATCCGCAAGCAACAATTAACATTCATCAAATATTTTATAATAGCGAATGCGGTCTTGATTTTTTGCCAAAAGATTTAGATTACATTGTTGATGCAATTGATTCCGTACAATCAAAAATCGACTTGATCATTCAGGCTCATCAGAATCGAATCCCGATTATTTCTGCAATGGGTGCAGGTAACAAATATGATCCTACCGGATTTAAAGTTTGTGATTTATTTCAAACTTATAATGATCGTTTGGCAAAAAAGTTGCGTAATGAATTGAAGAAGAATAATATTACACAACATACGGTCGTTTTTTCACCGGAAAAACCTGTACTGAACAGCAGAGAAACAATTGCATCTTTAGCTTATGTACCGGCAGTTTGCGGTTTGATCTGTGCCGCAAAAGTTGTCGAAGATATTGCTCAAATTAAGATAAATCAATGATTAAACCGGATAAAATACCTTCCCAAATCAAACTTGCAATTAAGCTCCTAAACCAACATGGTTTTGAGGCTTATTTGGTGGGCGGCTCAGTACGAGATTTGTTACTCAATAAAATACCGGTCGACTACGACCTGACAACTTCAGCCCGTCCGGAACAAATTAGCCAGGTTTTTGCAGAATTTCAGGTTATCCCAATCGGATTAAAATACGGCACAGTTTCGGTAATAATTGAACAAATGCCGATTGAAATCACAACTTATCGAGTCGAAACCGAATATACCGATTTCCGTCATCCGGAACAAGTCTGCTTCTCGACAGACTTAAGCGCAGACTTGGCAAGACGTGATTTCACAATCAATGCAATCGCTTTTCATCCTGATAGCGGTTTAGTCGATCCTTTCTCAGGATATCAGGATTTAAATAACAAAATTATCCGTACAGTCGGACAACCGCAAGAACGCTTCACAGAAGATGCGTTAAGAATTTTACGAGCTTTACGATTTGCCGCAAGTTTCGGATTCACAGTCAAAGAACAAACCGCAAAATATATACATGAATTTGCTTCTTTACTGAAAAATATTTCTCAAGAACGGATTCAACATGAATTTAGGCAAATCATGCTTGCTCCTAACTTGAGCTCTATCTTCTACGATTTTCGCGATATATTTGCCGTATTCATTCCGCAACTGGCAGCCACTTTTGATTTCGAACAGAACAGTCCTTATCATGAACATGATGTATTCTGCCATACGATAGAGGTTATCTGCAACACGCCGCCGGAATTGGATTTGCGTCTGGCTGCCCTTTATCATGACATCGGTAAGCCTGCTACTTTCACCTTGGATAGTGAAGGTATCGGACATTTTTATCAACATCCTAAAGTCTCAGCCCAAATTGCTCGTTCCAATATGCAAGAATTAAAATTTGAGAATAAACTGATTGATACAGTTGAAACACTGGTTCTCTATCATGATTATCCGCTGGAGTTAGATCAAATTATCTTAAAACGTCGTTTGCAGAAATTCGGACCGGATATTATGAAAAAATTAATTACTCTGAAAAAAGCCGACATTGCAGGTAAATCCAGAGTAATACAACATGAGCAGATCAATTATTTGAACCAAGTATCGCTGATCTTAAAAAAAATTATTCAAAGTAAACCTGCCCTGAAAATTACCGATCTTGAAATTAACGGTTATGACGCAATGGCACTCGGACTAAAAGGACCGCAAATCGGACAGGCCTTAAATCAAATCTTTGATCTTGTATTAACCGAAAAACTGGAAAATAAAAGAGAGCTTCTTTTAAAAGCTCTCAAAAAAACAATTAACAATGAGTTCTAAAATAAAATGATATTTAATTTCAGTTTAACCTTCAATTGATGTCTCAAGTAGAGAAAACATTACAGATTAACTTAACAAACTTTATCATTGCAATTCGACTTTATTTTCGTTAAACATCATTTTTATTAATTTTAAACATCATTTTATTAATATTGTTATAGCAAATATCTTGCACAATACCACCTACAAATTCATAATCTGCAGGGTATTCACCTTGATCAATCAGCCCGCCTAAAAAGCTACAGAGTATTCTGCGAAAATATTCATGTCGCGGAAAAGATAAAAATGATCTTGAATCGGTTACCATGCCGACAAAAGTAGAAATTAAACCATTACTGGCAAATGCTTCCATTTGATTGAGCATGCCTTTTTTATGATCCAAAAACCACCAAGCAGAACCTAATTGTAATTTGCCTTTAACCCCGCCCCCTTGAAAATTCGCAATCATTGTGGCCAACATATCATTTTCTTTGCCGTTTAAACAATAAATGATAGTGTAAGGCATTTTGTCTGCCAAATCATACTCATTCAACAGACCCGATAATTGAGCAGCATAATTGAAATCATCCATTGAATCATAACCTTTATCCGGACCTAATAGTTGATACATTCGTTGAGAATTGTTACGGATCGCACCAATATGCAATTGCATGATAAAGTCGTGATCAAAATATGCTTTGCCCAAGAACGATAATAAATATCCTTTGTAACTTCTTCTTTCAGTTGAACTTAAGCTTTCACCTCGCAAAGCTTTTTGTAAGGCTTGATCTGCTTTCGCAGAAGAAGCTTCCGAAAACAATTCGGCATCTAAACTATGATCACTTATTCTGCAACCGGCTGCAGCAAAAAATTCGATTCTATTCAGCAAAGCTTTTTCTAAATCGATAATATTTTCAATTTTTGCCAGGCCGGCACTTAAAGCTAATTTTGAGATATAATCGACAAAATCCGGTTTTTCAATTGCCATAGCTCGTTCCGGTCTGAATGTAGGCAAGACTTTAATTGAAAAACCTTCATCTCGCATAGCCAGATGATATTTCAAATCGGAAGTCGGATCATCCGTTGTACACAATGCTTTAACATTCATACGCAACAAAAGATTTCTTACGGAAAACTCCGCAGACTTGAGCATTTCATTGCATTCGGCATAAATCCGAGCAGCAGTTTTTTCTGAAAGAAGATCTGTAATACCGAAATATCTTGTTAATTCCATGTGTGTCCAATGAAAAACCGGATTGCCAATTGTATAAGGCATCATCTTGGCAAAAGCCAGAAACTTCTCATAGGGATCCGCGTTTCCGGTTATTTGCTCCTCGGGAACACCAAAAGCACGCATTAAACGCCATTTATAATGATCACCTCCCAACCACAAATCGGAAATATCAGAAAACTGTTTATCTTCATAAATTTCTTGTGGCTCTAAATGATTATGAAAATCAATTATCGGCATTTTTTCAGCATATTCATGATAAAGAATAGCTGCTGATTGCGAATTTAACATAAAGTCTTCGTCTAAAAATTTTTTCATGGTAACTCCAATTAAATATTTAAATATCTTGGACAAATAATAAATGTCCGCTAAAGCAAAAATAACTTTGATTTCATTATATGAATCTTCAAAATCCTTTGCTTTAGCCGGACTTAAGATAGTAAATTAATTAAATATTTCAGGCAAATTATCTATCTGACAACTCTTGCACTGCCTCCACCCATTAAGGCTTCAACTTCTTCTTTACGTGCCATCGTTGTATCGCCCGGAGTTGTCATTGCAAGTGCACCGTGAGCCGCACCGTAATTAACAGCAATTTCCGGGTCTCCGGTCGTCATTAATCCGTAGATTAAACCGGAAGCAAAACTGTCGCCGCCACCTACACGATCAAAAATTTCCAGATGATCATATTGTCTGGCTTTGTAAATTTCTCCATCTGCATAACAGAATGCCGACCAGTCATTATCAGTTGCTGTATGTACAGTACGTAAACTGTTACCGATTACTTTAAAATTAGGATATGCATCAGATGCATTTTTCAGCATTTTGCGGTAGCTATCCAAATTGAGTTCTTTCAAATCACCTTCGATCTCCAAGCCGAGACAGGCGTGGAAATCTTCCTCATTACCAATCATAACATCAATGTGTGATGCAATTTCTTTGTTGACTGCTTGACAACGTTCCAAACCGCCGATTGCATTCCATAAGGACGGTCTATAGTTTAAGTCATAGCTGGTTATTGTACCGTATTTATGTGCGGTAGTTACTGCCTCTATGACAACTGCTGCAGCATCTTCAGATAAAGCGGCATAAATTCCGCCTGTATGGAACCAGCGGACACCTTCTTCACCGAATAATTTTTCCCAATCAATCATACCCGGTTTAATTTGGCTTACCGCAGTATTTGCCCGATCCGATACACCGAGTGCACCTCGTACACCGTAACCACGTTCAGTAAAATTAATTCCGTTTCTCGATTTTCTGCCGATGCCATCAAAATCCATCCATTGAATATATGAAGTATCTAATCCGCCTTGCAGTATAAAGTCTTCAATTAAATAACCGATGTCATTTTTAGCCAGAGCTGTAACTATTCCGGTACGCATTCCGAAACAGCGACGCAAACCTCTTGCTACATTGTACTCTCCGCCCCCTTCCCAGGCAGTGAATTGACGTGCAGTACGTATTCTGCCATCACCCGGATCAAGTCTTAACATTACTTCACCTAAAGAAAACTGATCATACTTGCAAGAATCGCGATCTTTAACTTTTAAATCCATTGAATTCCTCTCTTTCATTATTAAAAGATTTTAACCTCTAACTGATTGGTAAATAGCTGTAGCTTCTGCAGACAACTTGGTGATTTCATCCCATTTTTGTTCTTTGATCATTTCACCAGAGCACATCCACGATCCGCCACAAGCCTGAATATTAGGCACAGCTAAAAATTCCGCTAAATTAGCAGCAGAGACACCACCGGTCGGCATGAATTTCACATTGCCAAAAACACTTGCATAAGTCTTAATTGCTTTGAGTCCACCGAAAACAGACGCAGGGAAATATTTTAAAATAGTTAAACCGAGCTTCATTGCAGCCATTATTTCACTTGGTGTTATAACACCCGGTAACATAATTAAGCCTGCTTTTAAACCGGTCTCGACGATTTCCGGATCAAATCCCGGACTAACGACAAATTTTGCACCTGCATCAATAGCCTGTTCAAGTTGTGCTACATTAACAACTGTTCCGGCACCCACCAGAATATCCGGTTTTTCTGCAGCTACTTTTTTGATAGCACCATATGCAGCATCACTACGAAATGTTATCTCCATAACATTTATCCCGCCTGCAGACAATGCATCAGCTAAAGGCAAAGCTTCACTGACATCGCTGAATTTTATTACCGGAATAACTCCATGTCCCTCTAATAATTGATACATTATTTCTTGTCTCCTTTTTCTAAGGCTTCCCATAAGCCGTTCAGATAAGCAATACCAAGTGCTCGATCATACAATCCGTAGCCCGCGCGTCCTTTTTCATCCCAAATCATTCTACCGTGATCAGGTCGGGCATATCCGTTAAATCCGGTTTCGTATAAAGCTTTTACCGCTTCATACATATCGATGTCACCATCAGACGAAAGATGACTTGCTTCACGGAAGCGACGTTCACCTAAATATTTTACGTTTCTCAGATGTACACAAGGTACACGATCTTTTTCACTGAAATAACGAAGCATACCGGGAATATCATTGTCCGGATTTGAACCTAGAGAACCGGTACAAAAACAGAGACCGTTAGCAGGACTATCAACTAAATTCAAAATAGCTTCCAGCTGGTCTTTATTATGAACAATGCGTGGCAAACCGAAAATAGGCCAAGCCGGGTCATCCGGATGAACAGCCATTTTAACACCTACTTCTTCACATACCGGTATAATGCCTTCTAAGAAATATTTAAAATTCTCTAATAATTGTTCAGGACTTACATCTTCGTATAATTTCATGACACGATCCAAATCAGCTAAGCGTTCAGGTTCCCAACCGGGCAAAGTAAAACCGGACGTTTCAGCAGTTTGTTTAACTATTTCTTGAGGTGTCATGCCTAAAAGTTCCTGCTCATCGTAATATAAAGAATTCGAGCCATCTTCCGGGATTTCTCTTGCCAGATCTGTCCGCAACCAATCAAAAACAGGCATAAAATTATATACAATTACTTTAATACCATGCTTTGCTAAATTCCTGATTGTAGTTCGGTAATTTTCAATATATTGATCTCTGGTAGGTAGTCCTAATTTTATGTCTTCGTGAACATTAACCGATTCGATAATCTCCACTTCAAGACCTGCATTATTTACGTGTTTTACATAATCGGCTATTACATCTTCAGGCCAAACTTCGCCTGCGGCATATTGATCTAAAACTCCCATAATACCTGAACAATTCGGAATCTGTTTGATATACTTTAGCGGTATTGGATCATTTCCTTCACCGTACCACCGAAAAGTCATTTTCATTAGCATATCCTCCTTTAATTAAACTTTCGGATTAATCAACTCTAGGTAAAGACTGTAAAAACTGTCTCACCGCTCCTGTTCCTTTATTCATTTCAACAAAATATTGAATAACTTTTTCTGCCAATCCGCATTCTACCAAATCAAGACCAAATATCCCGCTATTGCTTAAGATTGGGCTAAGAACTGCTGCAACATTATCATTTTCAGAAAATTCTATTGCTGCAAGTTGCTCTTGCAGAGTTTCCAACAGAGGATCGGGTGACAATTCCATTTCTTTTCCGGAATCGTCTATAGCAAGCAAATATCTTAACCAACCGGCTATAACAGCAGGAATGTAAATTAATTCTTTTAATTTTTCAGGATTTTGATTTAAATATGATTGCATGGTCTTGCCATATCGGACCGGAATTTTTTGTGAAGTATCCGTGGCAATTCTTTGCGGAGTATCCGGCAAAAACGGATTAGGAAAACGTTGTTCTATCACAGTATCAATAAAGGCTTTAGGGTCAAGAATTCCGGGATTCACCACAACAGGCAAACCTTCAACATAACCGACTCCCTTAATTAAATTTAGCAGATCTTCATCCGCCATTTCCTGATTGATTAACTCAAATTCCAATAAACAGCCAAAAACTGCTAATGCAGTGTGTAATGGATTGAGACAGGTTGTTACTTTCATTGTTTCAACTCTGTCCACCGTTTCCCGATCAGTAAAAATAACGCCTGCTTTATCCCAATTGGGTCTGCCGTTTGTAAAACTATCTTCAATAACTAAATATTCCGTTTCCTCAGCATTAACAAAAGAAGGCGGCTGTTTTATACCGTTCATCACAGGAAATTCCGTGTCTTGATAACCGCGCTCTGCAAGCATTTCAGCAACTGATACATCAGCCGCGGGAGTTATTTTATCGATCATTGACCAAGGAAAACTCACACGTGATTCGTCTGTCACATAGTCATAAAACTCTTGTGGCAAAAATCCGTTTTCAGTCCAAGCTTTGGCATAAGCCAAAACAGATTGTCTAAACATTGTGCCATTATGGGAAACATTATCCATACTGAGCAGTGTAAGCGGCAATTTCCCCGCTTCAAATCTTTTATATAGCAGAAGACAGATAACGCCCATAGGATTAGTCGTTTTTAAGCTCGAATCCTGCATTTCCGCTTTTACTTTCTCTGTATAATCTCCGGTGTGATCGACAATACTGTACCCTTTTTCCGTAATGGTAAAGCTTACTACTTGTAAAGAAGGCCGGGCGAACAATTCTTCCGCCCTGGCCCAGCCCTCTTTATTTTGTTCAACTTTAACTCCTTCGGCCAAACAACCGACGACTCTTAAATCTAGTGTACCATCCGCTTTTAATGTTACAGCGGTACTGAGATTATCATGAGGTTTAAAAATATAGTCTATTTTGTCCGGATTATGAGTTTCGGCAAAAATAACGCCGGTTTTCGCTTCACCTTTATCTAATAATTCATCTTGCAATCTTGCAGGAAAAACTCTGAAGATATTACCGGCTCCGAAATGTATCCAAGTCGGTTCAAGTTTTGTTTTGTTTCTCACCGCTTCAATATCATAAGCAGGGAGCTCAAAACCCTGATCGTTCCATAGTTTTTTATTCTTAATCGAATCTAAATTTAATTTCAAAATATTATCCCTTCATCAATTGCATATTAAATGATTAATCATTACTATAATTTCAAACAACTTTTAAGGTAATTCCACGGTAACCTTGACCGGATAAGCTGCTTGAGGTTTTCCATCAATAAATATCGAAAGCATATTGCCTTTGATTGAAAAAACAACAGGTGATTCCTCATTATTTAAAGCAAAACCCTGTTCCATTCCGCTTAAAGTATCCCCTGCCTCAATCTGTGTTACCAATTTTTTCTTATCTTCGACAACTTTCAAATTAGGTGTCAATCCGACATCATCCTGAGAAGCCGTTATCGTAAAACTCTTATCAGATGTGGTCGCTTTTTTTGAATCATTTGTCCAATCATAGGTAATTACGACATATTTTAAATCTTCCGATTCCTTTACACTGATATCAGTAATTTTGATATGATTGGTTTCGTCGATTTGAATATCCTCCCCGACTTCAGCCGTTTTCGGAGGAATGTGTGAGGTAAATTCCTTTTTTTCCGATTTGCTGCAACCTACTAAACTGAAAAGTAAAATGACGGTTAATAATATTGAAAACTTTTTCATCATCACCCTCCTGTCTACTCTTCTACATCCGGTTTATCTGCAGACTGTTCTTCCTTTTCTGTTAAACCCAGATCTTGTCCAAGTTGTGTTGCACCACTTGTAATTGTTACTTTTTCCGCTTCATAGCCGATTTCCGCAGCAGTAACTTCAGCTTCACTGGCTGCAACTCTTGCCTCTTCAGCAGCTTTTTGGACTTCAGCAGTGTCCTCTTCTGAAATTGCCTGACCTGTCAGTTCTGCTACGGTAGCAGCATCAGGCTCTTCAAATCCCAAAATAATCGTTAAGGCGAATGTAGCAGCAAAAGAGATTACACAGGTTAATATCGCATTAATAATATTGCCTGTATCACTGGAGAAACCGACCAAAGCCAATAGTCCCGGTGTTACAAAGCTTCTAGCTTTAATCGCAGTAATCCCGGCGTAGAATCCGCCAACACCGCCACCGATAATGGAAGCATATAAAGGCTTTTTCAAAGGAATTGCATTTCCGTATAAAGAGGATTGTGAAATACCGAAAAATGAAGTAATTCCGGCAGAAGCACTATAACTCTTGTACATTTTTTGTTTGGAACGAATAGCTACCGCAAACGAAACACCGGCAAGTGCCATGTTAGAGGCCATCATACCCGGTATCAAAACCGTATCATAGCCTAATTGAGCCAAGTTCTGTGTTGCGACCGGGAACAATGAATAATGCGACCCGGTAATAACCAAGAATGGACTCAGAGCTCCGACTACGGTCGGCACAAGCCACGAAACCGTATTATTCAACCATGTAATTCCGGCTGCTAAACCATCACCGATCCAAGTTCCGATCGGTCCGAGAATGATAATTCCGCTGATACATGTGATGAACAATGTCAATACAGGGAATAAAATTGACATTAATAAATCAGGGATAATCTTCTTTAAAATCGGTTCAACTTTAGACTGGACGAAAACGATAAGAATGATCGGCAAAACACTGCTCGGATATTTGGCATAGGTGATCGGTATTGCACCGAATAATGTAAGATTCCAGCCTACATTGTTTGCCCACTCATACATATTAACAATATTAGGATATAGTAAAAAAGCAGCTGTAGCCGCAGCTAAAAATGGCGTAGCTTTAAACACCTGTGCACTTGCAATTGCCAAGAAAATCGGCAAGAAGTAGAACACAGCATTGCCTAAACCATCCAAGAATATATAGCTGCTGCTGACTTTAGAAATAGCTCCGACTTGAACCAGAACATCTCGCACAGCCTGTAGAACACCTGCTCCGATAATAACGATAAGAATAGGTTTAAAAATACCACCAATGATATCAAAAACGCCTACTTTTTTTGTTTTTTTGTTTCTGCCATATAAGTCTCCTTATTTAGTTTTTAATGAGATAGACAAGAGACTTGCTACGGTCTCTTGTCCACATAAAATCTCCTCAATTCACTGTATTTTCTACATAATACAGCTATATAAGAAATTATTTATAATCAAAATCCGGAATATTTAACCAGCGCTCTCTTAACCAGCGAGCTGCAGCTTTCGGATCACGTCCGCGGGTGAAGACACCTTTTTTGTTACCTTGAACACGGTTGATACCTGTCTTAGTTTCAAAATCAGCAAAGTTCCATAATTGTTCACCGATAAAGTAATCACATTCATCAAATACTTTCGAGTTGATTTTGTAGTATTCTACTTGATAATCTTCAGTAAACGGGATATCTGCAATAGCATGTAAGCCGGCAACTGTATCAGCACCATATTCGCAGAACATGATCGGTTTGTCAGGAAATTTTGCATGCCAGGCAGCCATGTCTTCTCTCAAATGAGCCTCTGCTGATGCAAAGTCCGCTGTATCCCAATACCATCCGAAGTAACGATTGAGCAATATAACATCACTTAGTTCCATACAAACATCTTTATCAACACCGCAAATTTGGAAATTGACATAAGCAAACGGCCTATTTTGCGGATCCAACTTTCTGGAATAATCAAAGATGGATTTGAAGTATTCATAAGAACCGGGACCTGCTGAATCAGGTTCATTCATAACAGACCACATCACAACACATGCATGATTTTTATCGCGTTTGATTAATTCATACATGGCTTGCTCGTGAGCTTCTTTTGTATCTAATACTGACCAGGTAGATTTTGCTGCCATTCCGGAAGCTGAGTCAACACTAAATCCTTCGAACATACCGACAGCAGCACATTCATCGATTACGACAAAACCTTCACGATCGCATAAACGCATCATTTCTTCAGAATACGGATAGTGGGAAGTACGGAAAGAGTTTGCACCCATCCAGCGCATAATATTAAGATCCGCTACATTGTATGCTTCATTGATACCACGGCCATTGATAAAACTGTCTTCATGTTTACCGGCACCTTTGAAATAGAAAGGTTTTCCGTTGATCAAAAATTGTGTGCCTTTTACTTCAACTGTTCTGATTCCGAAATCTTCCTCATAAACATCAACGACGGCACCATCTTTAATCAGCTCTACTTTGGCTTTATAGAGATATGCATTGAGCGGTTGCCATAAGGTGATATCTTTGAGACTGATCGCAGCATCACTGTTTCCTTCACCGACAACTTGGTCAGCTTCATCTAAAATTGTTACTTTTACTTCATCATAGTCGCCTTCAGCTTCTGCCGCAATTTTCACATCAGCAGCTAAATTATCCAGGTCAACATCATATGTTACTGTTATATCTGAAATATAAGTTTTCGGTGTTGTATAAATTCTGACATAACGATTTAAACCTGCATAATTGAAAAAGTCAAAGTTTTCCGACAGTTTGCGAACAATATTTCCTTCATCATCCTTTGTTTCAGAGTAATTACCGACCGGTAAGCTGGTATAGTCAATCATATTACTCAATTTTACGGTTACACGATTTCTGCCGGAATTAATGAATTCATTAATTTCTGCTTCAAAAGGAACAAAGCCTCCTTTATGATGAACAACAAATTGTCCGTTGACATAGACATCTGCTTCGTGGGTTGCCGCATCAAATCGCAAAACTACTCTTTCATTTAACAAACTGTCCGCAACAACAAATTCCCGTTCATACCACACGTATCCGACATGCATTCTGATATCTCTTGTGACACCTTGGTCGTTAAATGAACCGGGAACCGACATACTTTTCTTTGTTTCTAAGGGTGTGCTGACATCGTTGGGGGTTGCTTCATTTTCCAGAGCGAATTTCCAAACTCCGTTCAATGATTGTACCGTTCTTGTTTGAGTTGTAATTGGGTATAACATGCTTATTCTTCTCCTCTCTTTCTAAACATATAAAGTAATAACTATTATAACAAGAATTAATAAATGTATGTATAATATATTGTAAATTTTTAAAAATTTGGTATAAATTTTATATTCTATCTACAATTGCACATCTTACAAACAATTTTCCTATAGATAATTTCTATAAAATGTTTTCTGCAAATGCTATCTGCAAATTCCAACTTAAACTGATAAATAATTTCAGTTTGTCCGGTAACTTAACAAATTTCCGGAAACTATTTTTTGTCTTGCTTGTTATTAGAATCAATTGTCTCTAGAATATTCTTCAGCAGTAAAGGAGTAAAAAGAAAATGAAAAAAGTTCTGCTTGGCATGAGCGGCGGTGTCGATAGTACAGTTGCAGCATATCTCTTAAAACAGCAAGGTTTTCAAGTGACAGGAGCCTATATGAAATTGTGGCGTGACACGGAAGACACCCAACGTGATCAACGCGATCTGGCTAAAGTTCAGCATGTAGCAGATCTCTTGAACATCCCGTTACAGATATTAGATTTGGAACAAGTTTTTTTCAGAGAAATTGTCCAAAATTTTATAGTGCAATATCAATCCGGTTTAACTCCTAACCCTTGTGTCATATGCAATCAAAAATTTAAATTTAATCTGATGGAACAGGCGGCGGACGGTAATTTCGACTATTTGGCAACCGGGCATTATGCAAGAATAATTCAAGCGGAAAAATCCGCAGAATATCAGTTATGGCAAGCAACAAGCATTTCTAAAGATCAAAGCTATATTTTATATCATTTGTCTCAAGAACAATTAGCACGTGTTTTACTGCCCCTCGGCAATTATGACAAAACGGAAGTTAGATCTATTGCTGCAAAAATCGGTGTAGAAACTGATTCATTAAGTGATAGCCAGGACATTTGTTTTATTCCCCGTAACAAATCCTATCGTGATTTGCTGACCAGATTCAATGCAATCGGTAAACCCGGAAATTTTGTTGATCCCGAGGGAAATATTTTAGGTAAACATCTCGGAATCGGAAATTATACAATAGGACAAAGAAAGAATTTAGGGATGTCATTTGGCAAAAAAGTCTTTGTCACAAAAATCGATTCTGCTACTAATCAAATTACAATAGGTGAGCTGCAAGATTTAATGACAAGCAAATATTCAGTAAAAGATGTCAAGTGGAACACTTTAAGCAAACCGGAATTGCCGCTTGAAGTTGAAGTAGCAAATCGTTATCAAGCCAAAAAAGCACAAGCGGTTATTCAAAAACATGCCAACCAAAATCCGGATTATGTTGAAGTTCATTGTCTTGAACCGCAAAGAGCAATTACACCGGGTCAGGCTGCCGTTTTTTATCAAGGTGAACGCTGTATCGGCGGCGGTATAATTATTCAATAATTAATACTTTGCAGAATATGCTATGATAAATATAATTATGCAATTCGTGCATAAAGTTGTTTCGGTTAATATTTGCTTATGCTTCATTGTTCTAACAGAATTTTTGTGATGGTGTATATATTTTTATAGTATAGAAGTGTTCTAGACGGAGGTAAGAATGGACTCATCCGGTTCTGATTTTTCTAAACAAAAAAGAATTTCACAACAGATTCGTTCTGGATTTTTTCTGGTTTTCGGATCATTTCTTGCCGCTTTTGCCATCAATATTTTCTATACTCCGCTCATGTTGACTACGGGAGGAGTTACAGGTATCGGTTCTATTATTTTTCAATTGACGGGACGAGGAGAATTTCTGCCTTTAGGTGTGATTGTTGCCATTCTCAACTTACCATTGTTATTATTAGGCTGGATCAAAGTCAGTTGGCGATTTGTTTATAAAAGTATTATCGGTTCTGCTCTGTATTCTTTAGCTTTAACCATCACGGAAAAACCTATGGTTTCTTGGTTTGATAAATATCTTAATAAGCCAACTCTCAACGGCAAGCCTGATCTGCTAATCTTTTGCCTGTTTGGCGGAATAATCTTCGGAATTGCTGTAGGTCTGATATTACGCAGCGGTTATACTACAGGCGGAACAGATATTATCGCCGTAATCTTTCATCGCAAATTTCCCTCAATTTCGATTGGCAAAATAGTTTTCATACTGGATATTATAATTGTCACTTCCAGTATATTCTTTTATCAGGATATTGAATCTGATATTCTAATCATTACCATGTACTCATTTGTTGCAATGTGGCTCACTTCAAAATTCACCGACATTACTTTAGAAGGTTTTGAAGTATCTCGTATCGCGTATATCATTTCGGATAAACATCACGAAATAGCTGAGGAAATTATTGTGAAATTAGACCGTGGTGCAACCGGATTACAGGCCAAAGGTATGTACAGTAAGAAAAATCGTGGTATGATCTTTTGCGTAATGCCGAGCAGGCAAGTACCTGAGTTAAAACAAATAGTTGAAGCAATTGACCCGAATGCTTTTATAATTGTAACGGAAGCACGTGAGGTTTTAGGAGAAGGATTTGAAAAAGATTCACACGATTTTCTCTAATCTGCCAATTGATAAGATTAGAATTAACCGCGAACAAGCACATTGCAAATTGCGAGCACAAGCAAAAATTAATTTAAGTTTAAAAATTCTGGGAAAACGACCGGATAATTATCACCAATTGCATTCTATTATGCAGACTTTAGCTTTGCATGATGTCATTGAATTAACGTTAAAGCCGTCAAATCATGCTCAAGAAACAAGTATTTCACTGTTTTCCGACAATACTTCTTTGAAATGCAAAACGGAAAATATCGCTTATCGCAGTGCTAAACACTTTTTAGAACATTTTCAATCAAAAGCAAATCTTGAAATATCTTTAGTTAAAAACATCCCCTTAGCTGCAGGCTTAGCAGGTGGAAGTGCAGACGGAGCAGCCGTTTTACGCGGTTTGGCAAATTTATATAATAATCCTCAATCTCGCATGTTTTTTCAACCTGTAAATTCTGCAAATCAAAACCTGGATCAAAAAATCTCGCAAGATGAATTATTAGAAATTGCTGTCAAAATTGGTGCCGATGTGCCTTTCTGCTTACACCGCGGAACCGCTTTATGTGAGGGAATCGGCGAAATTATCAGCCCGCTTGACAGTTTTTCTGAGCGACCTGTTTTAATCTACAATCCTGCAGAAGCAATTCTCACTGCTGATGCTTTCAAATTAATTAATGCCGATCCGTTAAACGAACTGAAATTAGCAAATCAAGAAACTTTGAATTATTATAATCAAATTATTCGCACCGGCTTAAAGTCGATGAACAAGCATTTTTTCAATGACTTCACTGCAACTATTTTGCATCAATATCCTCACTTGCAAGATGTTTGCCATGCAATCCAACAAACCGGTTCACAATTTGTACGTTTCACCGGCAGCGGTCCGACAATTTTTGCAATTTATGATTCATACGTGGAACGGGATCAAGCATTACAATTGTTAGAAAAATCAGAATTCCCCGGAACGTTTACTGCAACCTACACTAAAGATGCTTGGGATTAGAGAAACACATTGCTAAACGATTTCCTTAATTAAAAATATTGACAGCAGTATTCAGCTAATGAAATCGCTTTGAAATGCGTTTACTGGAAAAATTCATTAAAAACTTGGCGAAATTGCCGTTAATGAATCGCATGTTCGAGGGCTTTAGCCCGAGTTTGCGATTCATAGGCAATAAGCCTTAGTTTTTGAATTTTTATCAGTATGCATGAGTAAGTGATTTCATT
>JAAYRL010000048.1 GCA_012518795.1 Clostridiaceae bacterium | reverse complement strand
GTTAATGAATCGCATGTTCGAGGGCTTTAGCCCGAGTTTGCGATTCATAGGCAATAAGCCTTAGTTTTTGAATTTTTATCAGTATGCATGAGTAAGTGATTTCATTAGCTGAATATAAAATCAATAAGTTGGGATTAACTTTTATTCAAATAAGTACTTGGCGAAAACAAGAGGATAATCGGATAAATTTCCAGACGACCTGCGATCATCGAAAATGTTAAAACTATTTTCGAAAAAATACTGTAATCTGTAAACGGTGCAGATGATCCGGCAGTAGCAAAACCAGCACCGATATTATTAAAAGTAATTAAAGTTGCACTGACTGTAGTTTGCATGTCATGCGTATCAAGACTAACTAAGAAATAGATTATTATCGCACAGAAAATGTATGCCAACACATAATTACGGACTCTGGTAACTTGGTCTTCGGTTAACGGCTTATCGTTAAATTTAGTCACCACAACTCGTCTCGGATTCTGCATTAAACGGAACTCATTGAACATCGATTTTCCGGCAACTGTAAATCGCGCTACTTTTAAGCCACCACCAGTAGAACCTGCCATGCCGCCAATTATCATCAGCATAGCAAAAATTGTAATCGCAGTTAATGACCACCGGGAAAAATCAACCGTTAAAAAACCGGTTGTCGTAATAATTGAAGAGACAGAAAAGAAAGTATGCCTGATATTTTCACCGAGGTTTTCATAAATTCCGTTAAGCGAATTACTAATCACTATTACTGCAGTAGCACTGAAAATCACACCCAAATAAACTCTTAATTCCTCATCACGCCATACCGAAATCACCTGACCTAAGAGGATCATATAGAACAGGTTAAAATTCACGCCGAACAACATCATCATGATTCCTACGACCCATTCAATATAAGGGCTGTTGTAATAGCCGATACTTGCATTACGAGTACTGAAACCGCCGGTACCGGCAATACCGAAAGAATGACAAACGGCATCAAAAACATTCATACCGCCTAAGATTAATAAAATTATCGTGATAAAAGTCATGGCGAAATAAATCACATAAAGAATCATAGCAGTTTGTTTTAATCTTGAAACCAATTTGCCGAATTTCGGACCCGGCACTTCTGCTCGCATCAAGTGTACAGTTTCGGAGGCACCGGTTGGAAAAATTGCCAAGGCAAAAACCAATACTCCCATACCGCCGATCAAATGCGAAAAGGAGCGCCAGAATAAAATTGAATGACTCAAGCTTTCTACTTCTCTAAGAATCGAAGCTCCTGTTGTCGTAAATCCGCTGGCCATTTCAAAAACAGCATCAATGTAAAAAGGTATTTCTCCGGAAATTACAAACGGTAAAGCACCGAAACATGTCCAACCGATCCAAGTCAAAGCGACAATTATCATACCTTCTTTGGTATGCAAGGTTTTAATATCCGGCTTTTTAACATTGAGTAAAACACCAACAAGTACAATAATAAAGATTGCTGCCAAAAAACTTGAAATATTGGAAAACGGTTCCCGATATAGTAATCCGATGATAATCGGCAATAACATCAGACCTGCTTCAACCAGTAACAATCTACTCAAAAAAAATCGTACTATGCGAAAATTCATTCGTTCTGGACCTCCGGAACATGAATATTTCCTGCGTGATTATCCTTCTCGATATTATCACCAGGTATCAGTATTTCAAGCGGTTCAGGATATGTCTGTGTCTCAAGTGATTTGGTTTTTGTTTTTTGTTCTTCTAAAATATCATCAATATCATAAAACTGTTTTTCTTTTGACACAATAACTATATGATCCTCGCATTGAATAGAGTCATTACCTGTAGGAAAGATTATCTGATTATTGCGAATAATAAATACAATTAAGATATCATTTTTAATCGGCAGATCTTTTAAAGGAATATTAAGTACTTTGCTGTCTTGTTTGACATTAAATTCAAGAACTTCAACTTCATTGTTAAAAATTCTATGTAATGCTTCGACTTTTGAACCCATTGCATTTTCGTGAGCTCTGACAAATCTGACTAAACTGTCAGCAACTATTGCTTTCGGCGTAATAATAGTCTGTAAACCGTTATCTTGTACTATCGGCAATATTTCAGTTCGATTAACCTTAACAATGATTTTCGGAATCTTATTTTGTGCCGCCAATAAACCGATCATAATATTTTCTTCATCAATTCCGGTTAAAGCTACTATCGCATCATAAAAAGTATAGTTAATCTCATCTAAAACCTGATGATTGGTTCCGTCACCGGCAAGTACCGTCACATCAGGATATTCTGCCGCCAAATCCCAAGCTCGTTTATCATCTTTCTCAATTACGGCAATTTTTGTTTTTGGGGCATTACGTTCTAAAATCCGGCATAAATAATTGGTTATTTCACCACCACCGATTATTAAGACATTCCTGATTTTTCTCTTATAAATTCCGATATTGATATAGAACTGTTCAAGATCGTTAATCAGACCGGTAATCAAAACTACATCTCCATTAGTAAAAACAAATGATCCATCCGGAATTATTACTTGTTCATTCCTTTTTGCTGCACAGACAATCAATGAGGTAAAACGATTACGAAAATCGGATAGTTTCATGCCTTCCAATCCGCTTTCGTGTCCAATCTTAACTTCATGCATATTGACTCTGCCATGGGCGAAGCTTTCGACAGAGACAGAATTAGGAGAACTTAAGTTTTTGGCAATTTCTCTGGCTGCTTCCAATCTCGGATTAGTAATATTGGAAACTCCCAAAGCTCGTCTCATTAACCCCATATGCGTTCCATATTGGGGATTACCTACTCTGGCAACTGTATAATTTGCACCCAAACGATCCGCTAAAACAGCTCCTATTAAATTCATTTCGTCATCGCCGGTTACACTGATGAATAAATCACAATTCGGAACTCCGGCTTCAAGCTGAATGTCATAATCAACAATACTGCCAACAATACCGGAAATATCCGAACGTTCGACTATTTTATCAATCAATTCTTCTTTTTGCTCAATCAAAATAATATCGTGACCTTCTTCAGCCAACTCTAAACACAAAACTTCCCCTATTTTGCCTGCTCCGCCAATTACTATTTGCATATATTTCCCCTGTATATATTAATAAAATCAGAATGTTCTTTTTATTATAACTTATTAATTATTTTATAATATAATCATCTTGCAAACTTTTATAATTTGTCATCATTACAACTCATTATTTATTATTAGTGACAAATATTACATCAAATAATCAATAAAAAAACAGATCAAATATTTAATTTCAAATTATCTGGTCGGTCCTTCTTCCAAATATTTTTTCCCGGTAAAGATACCAATCAAACCTAATAAGCAATTTGCTAAAAAACCTCCAACAATCAGCAGATAACCCCAATATGCACCGGACGAAAAAATGAAATAACCGCCGGCCAAAATCATACCGACTCCCGGCAGACAGAAAGCTAAGGAAAAAGTAAATAATACCATAAGCGAAAAAGTTGATTTCACTTCTCCGAAGATTCGATAAGTAAGAATTTGAGCACTGTTAATAACCATGAATATACTGCCGCTCAAGAGAATTCCAATCGGCAACAATATAAGATTAAAGCCGGAATATATGATAACAAACAAATATGCCGGAATTAAATCAAACATTGCCAAGATAATTCCCAGCAGGCTTGAATATATTATTTTCAAAATGGAATTCCCCGGCAAAGTAAAAAACTGATCATCAGCAAAAGCCCTGATCGTTGTTGAATTGAATGCGGAAAAGAATAGAATAATCACGCTTATTCCCCAAAAAAATATGGGGTTGCTTGATTCCGAGTTTTTCGATATAACAGCCATACCACCCAAAACTAAAAGCAGCGTTATCATAGTGAACCCGACAATTCGAGGTCTGGTGCGACGATATTCACACAACTGCTTATAGAAGATTGCATTTTCGCCAAAACCTTTATTGATACCTGTTTTCCCTACTTTGTATTTTGCGTAAGCTTTACGTTGAGCTTCCTGCGCAATCTCCTGCTGTTCCGCTGAATTAGGCGTGGCTTGTACCATTGACATTGCATCTTCATAATAATCAATGTCCATCTTATATATGATCCGCATTAAAATAATCGGTACCAAGATAAAAACTGCTAAACACGCTATTCCTAACCAATTAGAACCTAATAAAGCTAAGTCCGCTATGCCTTTAGCCCAACCTGCTCCGGGAACCAGATATAGTATTTTTGATTGAATAAATTGTATTATACCGCTAAGTGGATCAGATGCTTTAATCACGAAAAAGAAGCCAAGCAACAAACAGAGAATCGGAATAGCATAAATTGCAATTTCAACAATCTTCACATGCTTCTCAGATTTATAGCTGATTGCATAAATAAAAGCAGAAATAATATGATTGGAAAAAATCGTCATAATCCAAACCGCAAAAATAGTTGCAATTTGGATATTACTCAAAGAAAGTTCGCTCAAATTCGGTATTTGATATATTAAAAAAATCGAACTGAGCAATGATGTTTTTAATTGATTAAGCATACCGTATAACAAAATCGAAGCCGGTCTGAAAGGTGCCGTAAACAAAAATTGAGTGTCCGGCAAAGCAAAAATGCTAACACCTCTTTTAGTTCCCGAATGCCAGGTAAATGCATTAAGAATTAACAAAATTGCAAAAAACACAGCCGATATTACATATATTGATAAATCACTTTGCAGAAACTCAGATTCAGCATCCACATCATTATCCTTTGGAATAAAGAAAACTACACTGAGCACGCCGATATAAAATAATACTGAAATCAAGCGACTGGGCTTTTCTTTTAACTGTTTAAACCAATTGATAATTGTCCGAACTTTAAGATATATAAATGCTTGCATAAAACACTCCTTAATCTTGTTCGGATACAATATCAACATCCGTTTCGGAATTAAGGTTAAAGTCGGAGTTGATAGCAAGGTTAGGTTTAACGTCAGTTAACGAATTGTCCGTAACATCAAAAAAGAAATCTTCCAAAGTTTTACCTAATCGGTCAAGTTCTGTTTTCTTACCGTTAGCCACAACTTTACCGTGATCCATAATGAAAACCTGATCCCATAACTCATCAACGGTATCCAAAATATGAGTGCTGATTAACAAAGAATGTCCGCTTTCCGCTAATTCACGAAAAATATTCTTCAATTGTTTAATGGCATAAGGGTCAAGTCCGATCAACGGTTCATCAAATAAGATAAAATTCGGTTCAGGTAATAAAGCCACACAAATACTGAGCTTTTGTTGCATCCCTTTGGACAGGGTGCCTCCTAATTTATTTCTCTTATCATCAAGTTCAAAACGTTTAAGCAAATTTTCAGATCTTTCGCGCCAGGTTGCATCTAATTTATAAGCTCTGGCAGTAAATTCCAAATGCTCATCTATTGTAAGTAAAGGATACATATGGGGAATTTCCGGAACATAACCCATGATCCTCTTTGCTTCCACAGATTTATTTTTTAAACCGTTAATTTCAATTTCTCCCGAATAACGTAACAAACCCATAATACACTTCAATAAAGTTGATTTGCCCGCTCCGTTCGGCCCCACTAACAAAGCCACTGATTTATCCGGGATTTCTATATTGATATTGTCATTGGCTTTCAAATTGCCATAACTTTTAGTGACCTGACTTATTTTTAACACGAGGTTCTCCTTAAAATCTAATTTTTTACATTGTATGGCTAAATTGCCATTATTAGAGTAAATCCGATCTTAATCCGGATAATATTTAAATTAAAATTTACATCGCTATATGTTGTTATAAACTGATTTGATTATTTTACAAGTTAATTTGCGTAAATTTCATATAAATACGTTTTACTATAAAGAAAAGCAGAGGAATCATAACAATAAATCCCAATGCATATATCAAACCATGTAAATCCAGCTTGGTTAAAAAGAATAAATCCGGTAATAAAAAAACCGCCAGCAAAACTGTCGCCACCGATAAAAGCCAAATCGCCAAAGTATACTTGTCAAATGGCTGACAAGCTTTCCAAAGTACAAGTTCGCTAATCGTCAACAAAATGATTAGAGAAATTGTACTATGATATCCTTCCGGAAAATCAAAAAAATACATACCCAATTGATGCAAAAGCACCGCTACTGTTCCGGTAATACCTGCAGGCAATGCCACTTTCATTACTTTAGGCAAAAAATTTCCGCTGACTCGATTGCGATTAGGTATCAAAGACAGAAAAAAACCCGGCATACCGATTACGCCACTACCTATCAAGGTCATTTGAATCGGAAATAACGGAAAGCGATTCGGCAAAAAAATAAACACAAATGCCAACAAAGTCATATATACCGTTTTGGTTAAGAAGAGAACCGCCGCCCGTTCAATATTATTGATTACGCGTCTGCCTTCATATACAGTCGGAATCATTTTGGACAAATCATTTTCCATCAGGACTAAGTCTGCACTTACTCTGGCGGCATCACTACCTTGGGCAATCGCAACACTGCAATCGGCTTGTTTCAAGGCAGGTACATCATTTACTCCGTCTCCTACCATCGCAACACTATGACCGTTTTTTTGTAAAGCAGCAATCAGCTCTTTTTTCTGAAACGGTGTTACTCTGCCGAACAGTTCATAGCATTCAACAATTGTCGAGTAATCCTCACCCTCGGGCAAAGTACTCATATCAATTGCGTGTTCCAAATGTTGGATTCCTGCTTTATGAGCTATAGCCTGCACTGTATGCGGATTATCACCTGAAATAATTTTTATTTCCACACCTTGCTTGGCTGAGAAATCAAAAATTTCCTGTGCATTTTCCCTTAATTCATCTTCAATTTCGATAAAACAAACGATCGCTAAATCATCAACCAAATTTTTATTATCAGGCAAAGCTTGATCCGACTTCATTACCGCTAACAATCTTTTATCTTTAGTAATTCTATTTTTTAAGTCAGCCAAGTATTTTCGTTGTTGTTTAGCAGATAAAACAATTTCCGGAGCTCCGATAATCCAAGTACCTTGTTTCGCATAATGCACACCCGACCACTTTTTTTCAGAAGAAAAAGAATAATAATTCTCAATTTCAAATTGATCTTGAAAAGCAGAATTCGGTTTCAGATATTCCAGAATTGCTCTTGCTGTGGCATTGCGGTCATTTAATGCTTCCAATGCATGAGCTATTGCCTGTTTTTCCAATTCAGACAATTCATTCCCGTCAATCGTATGAATACCGACAACATTCATCCTACCACTGGTAATAGTACCGGTTTTATCAACACAAAGAGTGTCTATACGTGCCAAAGTTTCTATTGAGCTCATTTTTTGCACTAAAACATTGTGAGCGGAAAGACGAATTACACCGACAACAAAAGCCACGGAAGTCAATAATACCAAACCTTCCGGAACCATACCGACCAAAGCCGCAACTGTTGAAATTAAGACTCCTCGCCAATCATCCAGCGGATGAATTATCAATTTAGAAACCAACATCAAAATTCCGATAATTATTATCGCAATCCCTAAAGTTTTAACAACTTTATTCAAAGCTTGCATCATTTCAGAATTCATTTGCCGAATTTTTTTTGCTTCTCGGGTAATTCTGGCAGCATACGTCTCTGCACCGGTTTGTTCAACAATTGCCATGCCACGGCCGGAAACTACAAAACAACCTGACAGCAAGTGATCTCCTGCTTTCTTATAGACAGCATCCGACTCTCCCGTTAAGAGAGATTCATCAACTTCAAAATTTATGCCGCTGACCAGCCTTGCATCAACCGTTAATTGATCTTCGCTATGCAGTTCAATTAAGTCCCCTATCACTAATTCTTCACTCGAAATTTCCTTGACTATACCGTCCCTGACTGCTAAAACTCTGGGTTGACTGAGCAAAGATAGCCTTTGAACTTCTTTTCTGGCTTTGATTTCTTGAATAATTCCGCTTACGGTATTGATAATAGCAACTCCCAAAAACAAAATGTTCACAAAATATTTGGGTTGCTTAATTGCCACAAAAAAAACGATCGAAGCTAAGATTAAATTTAGTAAATTAAAGGGAGTAACAACATGTTCCAATACAATATGCAGTGTCGACTTCATCGGAGATTGCGATTCTGCATTGCCATAACCTGCATCACGTCTTCTGAGCGCTTCTTCCGAAGTTAGTCCCTCAGATGATGTATTTAATAAATCCTGAATCTCCGCATCATTTTCTGTACTATCCGTAATTTGCAAATTCTGAGTCTTGACACTTTTACTATTATTAGACATGATCCCTCTTCAATGAATATAACTTTCTAGTAGTATATCAAAATCAAGCCATAATCTGCATAATCATTAAAATAATTTAAAAGATTTAAAGTGATAATAATCTGAGTTATTTCTTCTGTTCTTGGAATCTATAAAATTAAATTAACCCCCCGAACCGGTATTCTTCAGGAGGTGTTTTTTATGATTTCTCTTTATTTCAAAATATGGATAATATGTTTGCTTAGTTGAGGGCGTTTTATACGCCCTCATCATTCAGCTTCTCATTTTATCTTTTCAGCGTTTTATCTTTATAAAAAAATAATATACAGTCGATGTATATTTATCCCTTATCCTATCTTCAGTGATAGACAAACTCAATACGTGATTACTGAATTCACGTCTTTTCGCATACAAAACAAGCGTGATTCTTCTTTTCACGCTTATACAATGTAGTCATATTTTTATTCTATTGAAATTTGTATACCAAGGTATACAAAAGAACACCACTTTTAACAATTGGCTTATTTAAAAGTTTCTTGTATCGACATACTAATTCAGCGTACAAATTCTAAAATTTGTTCATTGGTTCGTTGCCAAATGTCCTTTTTAGTAATTTGACTATCCGGTACAGCTATCGCTTGGTAACTATTTTGTAAAAACAGAGCTAAGCGTCGTGTTTCAATCAAAGGAACAAAATGTGAACCCTCTGCATCACCTTTGAAATAAACATATTTAGCTTCCGGCAAATCTTTAATTTTTTCATAGAAGTCAGCAGTAAATTCATAAGGCGCCATCGGATCCGGCTGAGCATGCCAATAATATATCGGACGACCGGCAATAGATTCCGGTTGTAAACTTAAATCAAATTTTTCTAATCTTGGTAAAAGTTCAAGAATCAAATCTGATTCTTTATTGAGAATACCTAACTGTAATCTTTCATCCGGTAATGTAATGCCCGGATAAAATTCCTCTGCGGCTCTAAACATATCTTCTAAACCGACAAAACTGATCCATTCAGCAAATTTTTGTAATTGAGGCGATGCCATAAAGACCCCGGCAGCTTTTATTCCGGGATATGTTCGAATTATAATATTTGTGATTAAGCCGCCCATAGATACACCTGCTGCACAATAGAAGTCATTTGCTATTAATTGTTCGGTTTGATAATAATCAATGATTTTCCCAAATTCAGTAGCAGTTTCCATAATACTAAGAAAAAGAAAATGGGTATCCCACATTTTCAAAGGCGTTTCATTACGTTCGCCATGGTAAGCACAATCAGGAACAACAACTCGAAAACCAAATTTTGCAATACTTTCACCAAAATCAGAACCATTCATTTTGTCAGAAGTCCAACCATGATAGAAAACAATTAACGGGGCTCTCTGACCTTGTAACTTTCGAGGAACAATCTCAATTACCGGAATATTGTCGATCAACAGCTTTTTAGAAATTAAATTAGTATGCACACCAAACAACCTCTTTAACTATCAAATAATAATAATCATTAATAAATCATCAAATAATTATCCTCAAATAATTAAAAATATTTAAAGAACTTATTAAGATTAAATTTAATTGCTTTATTCTTTGTCCAATTATCATATACTTATTAAATAGAAAAATAAAATATATAATTTGTTTAAATCTAATAATTATAAAGACATAATAACATTAGATTATAAAAACGGACCCTAATTGCTTTTAATTTTTTATATTATAAAAACGGACTCTAAATTGCTGTTAATTATTAAGTTAACAGGACAACACTTCAAAAAAGGAGTGCATTATGAACGAAAAACAAACCGTCTTAATTTGTGACGATGATCAGGATATTTTAGCCGCTTTAAAAATCTATTTATCCGCAGAAGGATACAAGATTCTTGAAGCAAATAACGGAGCTCAAGTCTTGGATATTTTAGCTGAAGAAGAAGTCCATTTAGTAATTTTAGACATTATGATGCCGGTATTAGACGGAATAGATACTACTAAAATAATCAGAGAAAAAAGCAATATCCCGATTATTCTACTCACAGCCAAAAGTGAAGACCATGACAAAGTTTTCGGCTTAAATACCGGTGCTGACGACTATATTGTCAAGCCCTTTAATCCGATGGAAGTCGTTGCTCGGGTTCGTTCCCAGCTAAGACGTTATACAAATCTCGGCGGTATCAAGCAATCAGGCAATCGCCTGGTTTCCGGTCCTTTAGTCATGGAAACTGACAGTCGGGAAGTAACAGTCGATGGCAAACCCGTAGCTTTAACTCCAATTGAGTACAATATTCTGAAGCTGTTATTGGAACAAGCAGGTAAAGTCTTTTCAACTACAGAAATCTACGAAGAAGTATGGCAATCCCCTGCCTTCGGTGCCGACGGAACCGTTGCAGTTCACATTAGACATTTGAGAGAAAAAATCGAAGCAGACCCTGCTAATCCGCAATTGATTACGGTAATTTGGGGTCAAGGTTATCGTTTAGAGCAGTTATAGATTAATGAAGTTATATAAAAGCACTTTTTTAAAAGCAACGGTTTTTCTTTTCATTACAATATGTATATTTTATGCCTCTTTCGTATCAATCAGTAGTATAACTGCTGAGCAAGATCTTTTTGTGTCAAATTCTGAATCGGAAAATAACAATATACCGCTACCTGAAATTCAGCCTGACGGATTGTTTGTGCCCAATCCGACAATTCCCGACACAAATTTGTTCACACCTGATTTAAGTCCTACCCAATTTGGCAGCACCATGAATTTATCAGATAGTAAACAAGCTAATATCGACTTCGCCGGTAGTGGTGCCGGAAACATCATCTGGACTGTAATCGCATTGTTTTTTGTCTTCAGCGGTTTTGTTTATCATTGCATCAGTCTGGGCTGGCAAAAAGGCAAAGAAGATATGCAATTTTCAATAATAAAAAAATGGCCTGCGGATTTATTGTTGATTCCGCTTGGTTCACTCATTGCAATATTTTTGTCTATTGCTGTATATTTCTCCCGAGTTTTAGCACAAAACAATTTGGCCGTATTTCCACGTTTACAGATTTTTTTGAGCATCATTTCAACAAGTATCTTTATTGTAATCTATACTTATCTTCTTTTAATTGTTACTCAGATCAAAGCTGATACTCTCATCAAAAGCAGTTTTATTTATAATGTAGGTAAACTCTCAATCAGAATTATTAAAGGATTTGGTAATTCGCTCAAAAACTTATTTTATTTTATTCCTCTATTATGGCGTGAGATTTTGCTGATTATTACATATATTGCAGGAAACATTCTGCTCATCGCTCTCTTATATAAATACTTTTCAGTATTTTTAATAATAGTTATATTTGTTTTCAATCTAATCTTTCTCTCCATATGCATAAGATTTCTTAAAAGTTATCGAAAAATTAGAGATGCCATTCTGGCTCTAGAGCAAGGAAAACTCGAGCATTACTTAGATGAAACAAAAATGACGCCTGATTTCAAAGAATTAACCAGAGCGGTTAATAATCTCAATGACGGCATTAATAAAGCAATCGAAGAAAAGACCAGGAGTGAACTTTTCAAAACTGAATTGATTACCAACGTATCACACGATATCAAAACCCCGCTAACCTCGATCATTATGTATACCGATCTGTTGCAACGTGAAACAATAAATAATCAGCAAGCTGAAGAATATGTTAAAGTTCTGGCTCGTCAAGCTAACCGTTTACGGAACTTAATCGAAGATTTAATTGAAGCATCCAAAATCTCGACCGGCAACATTCAAGTTCAATTGATACCACTCGATTTAAAACAAATATTGCAACAAGCTTATGCCGAATACGAAAGCAGATTGGAGAATATTCAATTAAAACTTATTATGACTTATCCCGAGCAACCATGTATGATCTTGGCTGACGGAAAATATTTCTGGCGTATTTTGGATAATCTGCTAAGTAATGTAGTCAAATATGCTCAACCGAACACCAGAATATATCTTGATGTATTAGACAACATTCCTGACAAAATGCGAATTCGTTTGCGTAATGTTTCCGCTGAACCGTTAAACATTACTGCAGAACAGTTATTGGAACGTTTCGTTCAAGGCGACAGTTCCAGAAGCAAGGACGGCAGTGGTATAGGTCTTTCAATCGCCAGCAGTTTAATCGTTGCCCAGAATGGTACCATCGATATTCAAATTGACGGAGATCTGTTTACTGTTGAACTCCGTATCCCAAAATATCTCGAGCAGAACTAATGGGATAGTTGACGGACCGATTTCTGCTCAGAATTTTGAGCTGTACAAATTCCTATTTGCACAACGCCGAATAGTGAGCAGATTTCACGCTTGAGCCATCGGTTTCTGCTCAAAATTTTGAGCTGTACAAATTCCGATTTGCACAACGCCAAATAGTGAGCAGATTAAGCTTTGTCATTATATTGAAATCGGAATTTGCAAAAATAGCAATTGGTTCAATCTTTTTTATTGATTTAGTTATTTAATTGTTTTACCTCGGACAGATCACATCAGCTCCGTTCATGAAAGGTCTCAAGACTTCAGGTATAACCACCGTACCATCTGCTTGCTGATATTGCTCCATAATCGCAGGGAAAATTCTGCTGGTAGCAAGACCTGAAGCATTCAATGTGTGAACAAATTCATTTTTACCGGTTTCTTCATTGCGGAAACGGATATTACCTCTGCGTGCTTGATAATCTCCGGCATTGGAAGCAGAAGATACCTCTTTATAATCGTTCATGCTGGGAATCCATACTTCAATATCATATGTTTCCCGCATTGAGGCAGAGCAATCTTCTGCGGCTAATTTGCTGACTCGATAGTGCAAACCTAAACCTTGAACCAAATTCTCGGCTTTAGAAATTAGTTCTTGTAAAGCCTGATCAGAATCTTGCGGCAAAGAATATTGGAAAATCTCTACTTTGTTAAATTGGTGACCTCTGATCATTCCACGTTCTTCAGCCCGATAACTACCTGCTTCACTTCTATAACAAGGCGTATATGAAAAATATTTTTTCGGCAATTCAGTTTGATTTAAAATTTCATCACGGTGCAAATTGACTAAAGCAGTTTCCGAAGTAGGCAAAAGAAATCTTTTAAAACCATAATCAGCTTCAGCATCATCTTTTGATCTAAGAGTAAAAATATCATCGACAAATTTCGGGAATTGACCGGCAGTAAAACCACATTCATAGTTTAAGAGGTGTGGTGGCAAGATCATTTCATAACCGTCAATAAGATGATTTTGAATAAAATAGTTGAGCAATGCCCATTCAAGCTGGGCTCCCATTCCGCGATAAACCCAATTTCCTGAACCGGACAATTTAGCCCCTCTCGCATAATCAATAATGCCTAAATGCTCAACTATATCAACATGATGTTGTGGCTCAAAAGAAAATTCCGGTTTTTCGTTGAAAGTTCTGATTACTTGATTATTTTCTTTACCCCCCGGAGCAACCCCATCAGCAGGTAAATTCGGCAAACCGGCAAGAAACTCATTTTGTTTTTGATTCATATCAGCAATCAGTTGATCGTTTTCTTTGATCTGATCGCCAATTTCACGCATTCTCGCCAGTAATTCGGAAACATCTTTACCTTCTTTTTTATATTTCGGAACATCAGCTGATGATTTGTTGCGTTCAGCTTTCAGTTGTTCAGTTTTATGAATCAAATCTCGTCGTTTTTGGTCATCTGCCAAGAACTCTGAAAAATCTACAGTTACACCTTTAATTGCAAGTTTCTCACTCACATATTTTGGATCTTTGCGAATTAAATTAATATCTAACATATTGCCTCCGTAATAATTTGCATTATAACTTATTATTAATCAGGATGAGTTTCCAGTCAAACATAGCAGGTTGCTTTAATCTTTTTTGGAACATTAAAACTCTTAAAAAATTGAGAACCGATTCTGAGTTAGTAATTTGATTGTTGCTCAGAATTTTGAGCTGTGCAAATTAATTTTTTTACACCAATTTTTGAATTATTATCAAAAAGAGGATATCTCTTGCTTTAGGAGATATCCTCTCTTGATTTTTGCTTTAATCATTAATTTTTGTTCAAATTTGAAAAGTACTAATAATTAAAATGCTGATTCGTAAATTACTTATAAATTACTGAATTTCTACTTCAGCGCCGGCTTCTTCCAGTTTTGCTGCAGCAGCATCAGCTTCTTCTTTGCTGACATTTTCTTTAACAGCTTTCGGTGCTTCGTCAACAACAGCTTTTGCTTCTTTGAGACCTAAACCTGTCAATTCACGAACAATTTTGATAACAGGAATTTTGGATGCACCCGGACTCTTGAGAATAACAGTAAATTCTGTTTGTTCTTCTTCTGCCACAGCACCTGCAGCTCCGCCGGCAGCAGGAGCGACAGCCATCATAGCTGCAGCTGATACGCCGAATTCTTCTTCTAATGCTTTTACTAAATCATTTAATTCTAAAATGGTAAGACTTTTAACATCTTCCATAATTTGGGTAATTTTATCTGCCATTTGTTTTCCTCCACAATAATATTGGTAAATTAATTTTTGTTTTTATTTAAGCTTCTTCTTTAGTTTCAGTTTCTTGTTTTACTTCAACTTCTTCAGTTGCGATATCTTCTGCAGCAGCTTCTACTTCTTCAGCTGCTTCTGAAACTTCTTCTTTTGCTTCGACCGCATCTCCTGACACAACAACCATATCTGCTACATTTTCTTTACCCTCTTCAGCAGCTTTTTCTGCTAAAGCATTTAAAGTCATAGCTAATGATGTTACCGGGAAAATTAAGCCGGAAACCAATTGACCATAAAGTGTTTGTTGATCAGGAATACTTGCCAATTTGAAAATTTGTTCAAGATCAACTTTCGCACCTTCCATGATTCCGCCTTTAATTTCGAATTTCTTCATTTTATCAGCGTATTGTTTGGTCAATTTAGGTGCTAAAACAATGTCTTCCACACTGTATGCGATTGCTGTCGGACCGGTCAATTCGTCTGTAAAACCGTCAATTCCCAATTGGTCAAATGCACGCGAAATTACAGAATTCTTGATAACACGGTAAGTAACTCCCGCTTCACGGAAAGCCGTACGCATTTCAGTGTCTTGAGCAACGTTCAGCCCCATATAATCAGCTAAAACTATAGATTGAGCATCTTTCAGTTCATTCGCCAATTGTTTGACTGTTTGTTTTTTCTTTTCCAAAATCTTTGGACTGGGCATTGCAATACCTCCTTTTTATATTTAAATACCCCTCACGCTTGGGCGGAGGGGTAGGAAGTATTACACAAAGCAATTTTTCACAATATTATTGTAAAATATTATTGAAAAGCACCTACTGTCCACCTCGGCAGGAAATTATTACGTTCCGGGAACTCCTGCTGTCTCTGGCGTTAAGGTAATATTTAGTTTTTTAATGCGCATCAATTCTAGCTTAAATTTCAGCGCGAAGCAAATCGTTTTTTGTATTTGCTTATCATTTGTTGGTCAAAATACATTTTTATATCTTAACCTAATTTAAATTAATATCATTATCTAAATATATAAATCTAAATATCTAATTTTAGAATTTATATAACAATGTCTCTTTAACCTATTTTAGAATTAACTTTAATTCCGGGTCCCATTGTTGAAGCTATATGTAAGGTTCTGATATAAGTTCCTTTGGCACCCGACGGTTTTGCCTTGATAACCGCATCAAGCAAAACATTAAAATTATCTAATAATTGTTCTTCAGTAAAAGAAACTTTGCCAATCGGACAATGAATAATGTTTTGTCTATCTAAACGATATTCAATTTTACCGGCTTTACTGTCTTCAACAGCTTGTTTAATATCCATCGTTACAGTACCGGCTTTCGGATTCGGCATTAAACCGTGAGGTCCTAAAATCCTGCCTAAAGGTCCAACTAAACCCATCATGTCCGGGCTTGCAATAACTACATCAAAATCAAGCCAGTTTTCGTTTTTGATTTTGTCAACCAATTCTTGACCACCGACATAATCAGCACCAGCTTCTTCCGCTTCTTCTACTTTCGGTCCTTGAGTAATAACTAAAACTTTTACTTTGCGACCTGTACCGTGTGGTAAAACAACTGCACCTCTAACCTGTTGATCTGCATGTCTGGAGTCAACACCTAGACGAAAGTGCATTTCAACTGTTTCATCAAATTTGGCAGTTGCTGTTTCTTTCAACAAAGAAATTGCTTCATCCGGTTCATAAGTTTTTTCAAAATCTACCTTTGCAGCAATTTCTTGATATCTTTTGCCTCTTTTTGCCATGTTCGACTCCTTTACTTATCCATATCGACATTGATACCCATGGAACGTGCAGTTCCTGCAACCATTCTTGCACCGGCTTCAACATCAGCGGCATTTAAATCTTTCATTTTCATTTCAGAAATTTTCAAACATTCCGACCAAGGTACTGTTGCAACCTTACTTTTATTCGGTTCACCGGAACCTTTATCCAGTTTTGCAGCCTGTTTTAGTAACACTGATGCCGGAGGAGTCTTGGTAATAAAAGAGAACGAACGATCTTGAAAGACCGTAATCTCAACCGGGATAATTAAACCCATATCCTGTTGAGTTCTTTCATTAAATTCTTTAACGAATTGAGCAATATTCAATCCGTGTTGTCCAAGCGCTGGTCCTACCGGTGGTGCTGGCGTTGCTTGTCCTGCCGGAATTTGCAATTTTACAACTGCTTCAACTTTTTTTGCCATTTTTTCCACCTCCCATTTTTTGGATGTTTATTCTTTTTCTATTTAAATCAGATTCAATTTTAACCTAAATTCTTAGTTTAAAATTTCTGTTTAAAATTTTTAGTTTAAGTTTTTTATTTATTGTTTGTTTAATTTTCTATATAAATTAATACTCTTAGTCTAATGCTTTGCTAAATTCTTTATTTGTTTTTGTTAGAATTTCAAAATTTAAATCCTTAAAATTTGAGTTAAATCTAATTCTACCGGAGTTTCGCGACCGAACATTGAAACAAGAACTGTAACTTTTTTCTTGTCTGTATTAATTTCCTGTACGGTCCCGACAAATCCGTCTAGTGGTCCATGGATAATCTTAACCGAATCGCCCTCGCCATAATCTATTATCGGCTCCCAGTCAGATTCCAGACCCATAATCATCAATTCTTCATCAGTTAACGGAACAGGTTTAGTACTTGAAGGCCCGACAAAACCGGTTACACCTCTGGTATTTCTTACGATATACCAAATATCATCTGTTAAGATCATCTTTATCAAAACATAACCCGGATAAAGTTTTTTCTCGGAAGTCTTTTTCTTCCCATCTTTTATTTCAACAACTTGTTCCGTAGGAATTGAAATCTCCTGAATTAAACCTTGCAGTTCACGATTTTCAACGATCATCTCCAAGGTCATTTTTACCTTTTTTTCATAACCGGAATAAGTATGTATGACATACCAGCGAGCTTCTTGCTCTTGATTGGAACTCATCTTATCACCACTCATTCAGTCGAATCTGTATTATCTTCTGCTTCTGCTTCGGACTCAGGCTCAGCTTCATCCGTTTCGTTTTCTACATCTATACTGATATCCTCAGCTGTCTCTGTCTCATCAACAGTTTCCGTAATTTCACTCTTTGGTTCATATGAGTAGAAACCGGTACCGCTAAGTACGGAAGAAATAACTGTGTCAAAGATAAATATTGTAATTGTAGCAAGCAAAATAATCGCAATTACCGTTCCGGTATTTGATTTGAGACGCTTACGATCAGGCCAAGTAACTCGTTTTAACTCGGCTTTGATATCTGAAAAGAAATTTTTAATGCGTTTTCCTACACTCGGTTTTTGTTCTTTTTTACTCTGCTTTTTTTTACCTTTTCGCGAAGCCATATAATATCCTTCCTGATTTAAAGATAATCAAATTATTTTGTTTCAACATGAAGCGTATGTTTTCTGCAAAACGGACAGAATTTCTTCATTTCTAATTTTCCAGGTGTATGCAGTTTATTTTTTTTCGTATCATAGTTGCGTTGTTTACATTCCGAACAAGCAAGTGTAATTTTAGCTCTTGGACCTGTACTGGCCATTCCATTCACCTCCGATTATCCTGAGTGCATTACCCTTTTGCTTTTTTAAGCAAATCATTACTGTTTTTATTAATTTTCATAACTGGATACAAACCGGATGCAGTTATTCACATTTATATTGTTGTAAATAATTATAAAAACATATTTTTTGCGTAATTAAAAAAAGCCTTCTTCGGGCAAGCTATACCATTCTATATTTATTATTTTTCCATGTCAAGAATGAATTTCAGCAATCCATCTGAATTTTTTACAATTTTTTGCAATAAAAATCGCCGCAGCAATTAGCATAAATTATATTATATCTTTTAACAAATATCTCTTTGACAAATACTCATAAAGAAATAAAATCGCTTGGCAATGTGTATGTAGGAAAAACTCGAAAAAACTTGATGAAATTACCGTCAGAAAATCACACTGTTTGAGAGCTTTAGCTCGAGTTTGTGATTTTCAGGTAATGAGACTTAGTTGTTCGAGTTTTTATCTACGCACATAAACAAGCGATTTTATTTCTTTATGATATTGTTCAATTATTTATGAGCTATTGCATATCATAGATGCAGTCGTTTTTTTAACTCGTGGACAATTAAGCGATAACGGAAAATTATCAGTAAGGTCAACATCAGCGAGCTTAAGCTTATTGATAAAATTGACGGCCACAGGACATCTACCCAAGCAAAAATAATAAACAACAGCGGGATAAGACCGACAATCGCTACGGCACCTAAATACAATACATAATCACCGAATTCTTTTTGAATGAAACCGATCGCAATCATAATTGCAAATAATGCAACACAGGCAAGAAGCGGGATTGCGTAAGTAATCGACCAGCCGCTCCAATTTGAAATTTTATCTAATAAGAGTAATAAAAGAGATATTATATTCAGTTGATAAAGAATGCTTTTTGCTACATTTCGTCTTTTTCTGACAATAGCCGAAACAAGCAGCCATAAACTCAATAAAGCGAAAAAGATATAACGTGGCAATAGACCGCTCTCCGGAAAGTTAAGATAGATCAATAGCATTATTCCATAAACAATTACAGAAATAACTGTCAATACTGTCAGCAAAGTATATTGCTTGAAATATAAAGGTACAACCGGGAACGGATCAAACGAGCTATCATTTTTTGCAATATCGTTTTTTGAAAAGTCAGCATTTGCGGTTTCCGCTTTTGGCAAATCTTCTTTTAGCAAATCGTATTTCGTTAATTCTGTTTCTGCTAAATCAACTACAGGTTGCTTGCATAGTGGGCAAATTGGCCTTGAGCCTTTTATTTTTACTTTACAGGAATTACAAAATTTCATGCTCGATCTCCTGCTGCTTGATTCCCGGAGGATTTACTTCATTTGCTCCGATAGTTACCGGTATTCCCATTTCAGTTAAACGTCGCAAAAAATTCATTTGTATTTCTGTATCCTGATAGGGCGAGCTGAAATTGATCGTTAAAACATCTTTATGCGTAATGCAGACAAATTGAGGTCTGGAAGCTGCTGTATAAACATAAATTTGATCCACATATTCCTCTATATTTTGCGGAAAACTTATTTTGCCCATGTTGGATAAAGCTGCTGTGATATTCAAATTATTGATGTCATTCCCAATACGCAATATAACATCTTTGACCGGTCTGATTATTGTGCGTATAGCAACATTTTTTTCTAATTTTGCCAAAGAATACAGTTTTTGTTCAATATTCTCAATTTGAGTCGCTGTTGAATACTGATCAGCTACACAATCACAAATCTCGTCCAAAGTATCCTTTTTACCCTCTTGCCCAAATGTATAGCCGATCAAGGTCGTTGCAAAGAAATTGCGTGCCGAATATGACGGATAATATTGGCGAAGATTGATTGGCACTGAAATTGTAATGCTATATTCTTTATTATTATTCTTATTCTTATTTTTATTCTTTATTGTTTTATTAATTGCTTCAATAAAAACAGCAGTCAAAAACACGGATAAAGTCACATTGCGTTGTTTCGAAATTTGCAATAAATCTTTGACCGGCATTTCAGATTCAATAATCTGCATTCGGTTGTCCTGTGTTCTAAGTCCATGTATGCGATGTACTCTTTTCCATTTTGGTTTTTTAGGCTTGTTATTATTTACAGGTTTTTTATCTGTAATTGACTTTGATTTTTTTTGTTTATGAAAATAACGTGCAAAACTGTCATCAAGTTGTGTGCTGAATTCATAACGCGGATTTTGAAATTCTTCCGATAATTCAATGCGCTGCGATCTGCTTTCCGGATAACGCAATAGAATGTAATTGCTAATCAAGAGTTGGAGGAACCAAGAGGCTCCGGTTCCATCTGATAAAGAATGAAAAACTTCTAAATGAATCCGATTACGATAATACAAGACACGAAACAATAACTTCTTTTTGTCATAATGAAACAACGAGCGACAAGGGTAGTCTGTTTCTTTCTTTACGATGGGATTTAATTCACTCTCCTCATAGTAATACCAAAAAATACCACGTCTTAAAACAGCATGATAAAGCGGAAAATGTTTATATGCTTGATCCAATGCCATCTGTAATAATTGCGGATCTATATCATCTTTGATGGTTGCCGTAAAACGAAAAACTTTCGTATCAGTAGAATTCATTACTGAGGGAAATAGTTTAGACGCATTTTCCAGATCAAGCCAATTCCTGCGTTTTCTTAAATTTTTCTTTGTCCAATAAGAGAAAAAATTTAAAAAACGTTGCTTTATACCGTCAAACACTTTGGATTTAGCTTTGGTTTTGACTCGATAATAATGTTTTTTCGATTTATATTTATATTTAGATTTATAATGTTTAGCTTTATTGCTATTCATTATTTTCCCTCATCAAAGCAATAATATTTCCTAGTTTTTCTTTTTCTGCCAAGCTCAGAACTCTACTTTTTTCTTCCGGTACTCTTCGTAAAAGGTTAAAAATTCTTTTAGACTTCGGTTTACTATTTGACCCACCTAATCTTTGATCCGGTTCGTCATTTAAATCATAGAGAAAACGGTTGATTATTTTGTAACTTTCTTCAATTGCTCCTGTCACATCGGGAAAAGTTAAAAAACCATGCGGTGCCCCGATAATTCTTCTCATATAGACTTCGTTGTCAGCTTTTGCTAAAGCATATGCATATGCTTCACCTTCATCACGCAAAGGATCATGTTCAGTACTGATTACTAATGTCTTTGGTTGTTGGCTGAGATCATTCGCCATTAAAGGAGCGACTTCCGGACTTTTGCGTTCTTCAGGATTTGGCACATATAATTCTATATACTCCTGAACTCTCTTTGAGGTCAAACCATAATCTTTGCCATTAATTCTAATCGAATCAAATGGACTACTTTCTGTATTGTGATCCCAATAAGTTGCAGGATAAATCAATATTTGCTTGTCGACCAACTCTTTACCGCGATCACGCAAACGTAAAGAAACGACCGCAGCCAAATTAGCTCCTGCCGAATCACCGATTAAAGTAAATTCACCTCCCATTTCATTGTGATTTTTTTTATGATATTCCATTAAATATTCACAAGCATCATAACAATCATTCAACCCTGCCGGAAAAGGATATTCAGGTGCCAAGCGATAATCTACCGAAAAAACAATTTGACCGGTCAGATCTGCCATGCGAGCACAAGTCGGTGTATAGCTTTCAATATCACCGATAACCCAACCTCCACCATGAAAAAATAGCAGAGCTCCGGGCTTACGAGGCGTATTGGGCAAGAAAACCCGAATTGGAATATTATGCCCGCCTTCCAGAGAATATGCTTTGTGATCGAAAATCGTATAGCGATCGCTGACATCAGGTGTCATCACTTGCTGAATGTTGCGAACTTTCTTATAGTCTTTTTTCATATTGATTTTTAACCTGGAAACCAGTTTTAAAAAAAATCTAATTAAAGGATTCATTATACATCTCGTTTTCTGCTACTCTATAGAAAAATATTACCGAAATTATAGCATAAAAACATTGATAACGAAAACGCCTAAACACCTTGTAAATCAAGGAGTTTAGGCATTTTATACTGTAGAAAACTATCAAGGAAAAAAATATATTACAAAAACATTTCTTAGTTTTACAATAACAACATTTATTCAGAAAAAGCTTTTCGCAAGAACTCTAATGACTCCTTAGCATCTCTATCCAATTTTGCTTCGTCCGCTCCACCTGATAAATCACGCCATATATATATATCATTACCTACTTGTGTACCGGTTCTGGTAAATGCTTCAATAATAATTAGATCTTTATAATCTACATCTCTCAAGGCTTGACCTATTCCAACCCAATCCAAGTGACCTTTTTCAGGGCTGGGTAGTT
>JAAYRL010000047.1 GCA_012518795.1 Clostridiaceae bacterium | reverse complement strand
GAATCAAACATAAACATTTTTATCTTTTTCATTTTATTAATTCCCTTTCTGAGCAAGTTATTGTTTTTATGCTTGCAGTACCCAAACAGATACCGAACCTCCATCACAGAAGAAACGACCCTGTCCTTGTTCATCCAGAGTTATTGTTTCTTCTATATTGCCGGTAAGATCATAAAAGACTCTAGCGGCAAACTCTTGATTAAAGGTTATATCTTTGTAACCTGCTTCGCCGTTACTCATGATACACAATAAGCCTGAATCGGGAATCTCCGGATCGCCCATTCTTTGAAAAGCAATGCAATTCGGATGATCGAAATAATCAATTTGCTCTCCATAAGCATAATTTTTTCTTGCTTGAAGCAAAGGATCAAGAATTGCTCGTTTGCTTTCTACCGGAGTTTCACCGCCACAACCGTAATAATCACCATAAAACAGACAAGGATATCCGTTTTTGCGTAATAAGATCAAAGCATAGGCCAATGGCTTGAACCAATCATCAACCCAAGACTCCAGAGATTGTCCCAATTGAGAATCGTGATTATCGACAAAAGTCATCACATGATCCGGATCGTCATTAACAAGAGTCTTTTCAAAAATTCTGCTCAAATCATAATTTTTCCCTTGCTTGGCGGCATCGAAAAAACGAAAATGCAAGGGAACATCAAATAATGCCAGCTTTTCTCCTACCTTGTCTAAAACTTCACGTAAAACATCGTAATCACCGTTCCAATATTCACCGACTACGTATAGCTCATGACTGCTTTCTTGTCTGACATGATTGGTCCATTCGTTTATAAATTCTAAATCTATATGCTTCAAAGCATCTAAACGTAAACCATCCAAATTCAGTTTTTTAATAAACCAGGAACCCCAACGTTTGATTTCTTCAATTACGTCGGGATTATTGTAATCCACATCAGCATGCATTAAATAATCATAATTCCCTTTTTCTTCTTCGGTAACATTCTCTGAAAAATCTTTTTCTTCGCCCTCTATTTCCCCAAGAATTTTGAAGATTCCTTTCTTCCCGGTTCTTTGATCAAAATCTACCGCTGTGAAATGTTGATGATACCACTCAAATTGAGAATATTCCCCGGCCCGTCCCGGAAAAACAAATTTCGTCCAACCTTCAATGTCATATGGTTCGGAAATTTCTGTTTCGCGTTCTTCCGGATCTACTTCTACTATCCGGAACAGCTCCGTTTGATCAGCACCTGCTTTATGATTCAACACAGTATCTGCATAAACTTGAATATCGTTGGCATGCAAAGCGGTAATTGTTTCCTGTAATTCCTCTAAAGTTCCATATTTGGTTCGCACCGTACCTTTTTGATCAAATTCACCCAAGTCATACAGATCATAAGCACCATAACCAACATCATTAGAACACTGACCTTTGTAAGAAGGTGGAATCCAGACAGCGGTAACGCCCATTTCTTTAAGATTCGGTATGTCTTCACGTAATTGCTGCCAAAGCTTACCGTCATTCGGCAAATACCATTCAAAATACTGTATAGCTAATCCGTTTCTCATGTGTATACCTCTATCTACACAATTTCTGTACAAATGTTTCTCAAATTTGTTTTTCTAAAACTATCCGGTGTTATTTTGTTTGCACTAGTTTTTGTGTTTAAACAAAGTCTTTTTCGGTATTAACATAATATTTTAAAGCATTCGTTTTTTACATTAAGTTTCTAAATCAGCATTAAATCAAATTGAATGCTGATAAAATAATCGGAATAAAAACTGCCGGTATAAAACTACCTATACGAATTTTAGTATCAAACATTAAATTTATTCCGATACCTAAAATAATTATACCACCAACTGTAGATATAATTGTTATGGCTGTAGTACTCAATAAACTGCTAATACTTGATGCAAGTAAGACAAATAATCCTTGATACAAAACCAACGGAATCGCTGATAATAACACTCCGAAACCCATTGTCGTAGCATAAATCATACCAACAACACCATCCAAAACTGATTTTGCCAACAAAGTTGAACCGTCATTAAGTAATCCTGCCTGAATTGAACCGACAATCGCCATACTTCCCGAACAAAACAGAATGATTGACGAAACAAAACCGGTTGCTATATCCGGTTTGGTTGATGTTTCGAATTCTGTTTGTTCTTTTTTCCGAATTCGGTTTTCAATATATTCACCAAGTTTATTGATACCGTCTTCGATTTTAAGCAACTCACCGATAACTACACCAAAGGTTAAACATAATAAAACTATTAAGGAATTTGCATCAGTCAGCATCGTTGATATTCCGATATACATTACACCTAGCGCTATGGCTTTCATCAGTGTATTACTTATTTTTTTCGGCAGAAATTTACCGATCAACATACCTAGCAGCCCGCCAACCAAAACGGCTGCACCATTTATTAAATTATAAATCATCTTGTTTCCTAATTTTCTTTCTTTATGTTTCTTTATATTTTATTTTATATGGATACATTATTGCTTTTATCTATCTTTACTACCTTTATTTATTCTTAACATGTCTAGTACGATTCTTTTTTCAGATTATCAATATTATACAATCTCGAGAATATATATCCAAAGCCCCTTTGTTTGTATTCATGATTGTTTTTTGGTAAATTATCCTAAGACGATTTTGAATATATTAAATCGATTTTAAAGACATACTTTTTATGTTTAGTGTTAAGATATTTTGAGGCCTGTATAAAACCTAATTTGTATCTTAATAGAGAAAGGAAACATTATGACAAAACATAAAGAATTGCAGTCATGGATTGACGAAGTAGCAGCCATGTGTCAACCCGATAATATCGTCTGGATTGATGGTAGTGAAGAACAAAATCAACAGCTCTTAGATGAGATGGTTGAAAACGGAGCGGCAATAAAATTAAATCAGGAAAAACGTCCCGGATGTTATTTATTCCGTAGTGATCCTTCCGATGTTGCACGTGTTGAAGAACGTACATACATTTCATCGGTTAAAAAAGAAGATGCCGGTCCAACCAACAACTGGATAGATCCTGTAGAGTTGAAAGCTACGATGACCGAGCTTTATACCGGTTGTATGAAAGGTCGTACATTGTATGTTATTCCTTTCTCAATGGGTCCGATCGGTTCTCCTATTGCAAAAATCGGTGTTGAGATTACCGACAGTCCTTACGTTGTTGTCAACATGAGAATTATGACGCGTGTCGGGAATGAAGTATTGGATTTTTTAGGCACAGACGGTGAATATGTTAAGTGCTTGCACTCAGTCGGCGCACCTTTAGAGGAAGGTGAAGAAGACGTCATGTGGCCATGTGCCCCAATGGAAGAGAAATATATCAGCCATTTCCCCGAAGAGAGATTAATTTGGTCCTATGGATCAGGTTACGGCGGAAATGCTCTTTTGGGTAAAAAATGTTTTGCTTTGCGTATCGCATCAGCTCAAGCGAAAGATGAAGGCTGGATGGCAGAACATATGTTGATTTTGAAATTGACAAGTCCTGAAGGCGATGTCAGATATGTTACCGGTGCATTCCCCTCAGCATGTGGTAAAACAAATCTTGCTATGTTGGTTCCGACAATTCCCGGTTGGAAAGTTGAAACAATCGGTGACGATATCGCTTGGCTGAAATTCGGTGAAGACGGTCGTCTCTATGCAATCAATCCTGAATCCGGTTTCTTCGGTGTTGCTCCCGGCACATCTTATTCTTCAAATCCGAATGCCATGGATACAATTAAATCAAATACAATTTTCACAAATGTTGCATTGACTGATGATGGTGATGTTTGGTGGGAAGGTATCGGCAGTGAAGCGCCCGATCACTTAATTGACTGGCTCGGTAATGACTGGACACCCGATTCAGACAAGCCTGCAGCTCATCCGAATTCACGTTTCACAACACCAGCCGGTCAATGCCCGAGTATTGCACCTAATTGGGAAGATCCTGCAGGCGTACCGATTGACGCAATATTAATCGGAGGACGTCGTGCTTCTGTAATTCCTTTAGTTCATCAAAGCTTTGACTGGGACCACGGTATATTCCTAGGTTCAATCATGGGTTCAGAGATTACAGCAGCTGTTATTTCCGATAAAATCGGTCAAGTTCGTCGTGATCCGTTCGCAATGTTGCCATTTATCGGTTACAATGTCGGCGACTATTTGAAGCATTGGTACGAAATCGGTCAAGCAGGTGAAGCTGACAAATTACCCAAACTCTTCTATGTTAACTGGTTCCGTAAGTCAGATGACGGAAGATGGCTCTGGCCGGGTTTCGGCGACAATAGTCGCGTTCTGAAATGGATTGTTGAACGTTGTGCCGGCAAAGTAGATGCCCAAAAAACGGCAATCGGTTATATGCCTTTCGAAGAAGATTTATATTTAGAAGGTCTTGATGTTACGCATGAAGATATGGAAGAAATCATAAGCGTCGATGTAGATGGTTGGAAAGCTGAAACTGAATCAATCCGTGCTCACTATGAAGATTATGATGCTCGTGGCGGAAAAATGCCACAAGAACTCTATGACCAACTCGACGCTTTAATCGAACGTCTGGACAATGCTTAATTTAAAAGGGTTTTTGCTCAGAATTTGGAGCTGTGCAAATTCTCATTTGCACAACGCGAAAAAATGAGCAGTTTTCATGGTCGGGATCCCGGTTTTTGCTCAGAATTTGGAGCTGTGCAAATTCTCATTTGCACAACGCGAAAAAATGAGCAGTTTTCATGGTCGGGATCCCGGTTTTTGAGACACCCCCCCTTTTATTTCACTTGATAAGAGCATTTTGTAAATTTCCAATTACCTATTTCAAATTTTTTTGCTGTTATCCGTTTGGTAAGTTGGCGGGTTTCTATAAATTCATCTGTTACCAAAACAAAATATTGCCGGTCTTCTTTTTCTACTAAATAAAATTCTTTATCTACATTCTTAATACCATTAATAACTCCGGGAATTCCAAATGGCGCATCGGTCAAAAAACCAATCATGTTGTCAACTACTTTTTCACCCTTTGTTAATTTCAGTTCACCTAATAAAGGATAAATTTCAGCATCCGGAAATTTATCACGGATGACTCGATCTTTTTTCTTTTTCTTACTTCCTTTGCCATAATCTGAAAGATTATATGCTTCGCGCAACATGAATTCATCAATCGTTTCATCATCGTTCAGCAAATAATCAATACTGACATTTAAGAGTTGTGATAATGCTTTTAGATTATCCACATCGGGGAGACCTTTATTTGATTCCCATTTGGCAATTGCGGATCTTGAAATTGTCATTTTTTCAGCTAATTCTTCCTGAGTCAGGCCACATTGTTTTCTTGCTTCCTTTATTTTTTCACCTAATGTCATTTTTATTACCTCCGGTAGATTAATTGCTTTTCATTTTACATGCTGAATTTCCGTAAACAATAAACTACCTGTGACAACGCTGTTACGCTCCGTAACAAATGATAATTTATTGCAAGTACATGTTAAGTGCACATCCAAAAAGAACCTGTGAATTTCGAGAAGCAAGTTTTTTTAAATATTTTACTGTATACTTAATGAATAATTATATAAAAATATAATTGTTTTGTCTGCTAAGAATAGATATGCAATAGGAGGTTGAAATGTCTGAGGTATTATTTTTAAAGTTCAATAGTCAAGATGCTTATGATCTGGGCATCCAAATGTATGAAGCTTGTCAACAACAAAATGTGGATCTTGGTATTGAGATTTATCTTTATGGACGTACGGTTTTTCAATTTATTCCGGACTCATTAGGCCCTGATAAAGCAGATTGGTTACGCCGCAAACGCAACACGGTACTTTATTTCGGTATGTCAACTTTTGCTATGAATGAAAAATGCAAGAGCGAAGAGAGTCTTTTGGCAACGAAATATGCCAGGAAACTCGAAGATTATACACTTACTCCGGGCAGCGTTCCTATAATTCTTAAGGATTCCGGTATCGTAGGATGCGCCACGGTAACAGGTCTCGCTCCACAAGAAGATCATGATTTTGTCAGTGCACAATTGTCTGAATATTTCCAACGGGTGGAACAATAGTAATCAGGTGGAAATTGTAAACATGAATCAATTATTTAATTCAACAAATTTTAGCAAACAAGGTTCTCAGCTAGAGTTCAGATTTATGACATATTCGCTGGTGATGTTAATTGCCAGATCTGTCTTACTTTTGACTCCTATTTTTTATGCAGTGGCTATTCAAAACAATAGTTTAATGACTTTGTTAAATGAAAGTTTGTTTTATCATCTCTATTATTTATTGGCATTTTTCGATTTGCTTTGTTTCGTTGAAATGTATTATGTAAAGAAGCAGTTGGAGAATGATCCTGAAATAGGCACGACATGGGGAATTTTTCTGACGATAATGATTGCCCAGGCATTGACCTTAAATGCAATGTCAGTAGGTACTTTAGCCATTTTCCTTTATCGCAATAAAGGAAAAATCCGGATGAAAGAAAAACTCAAATCCTTACAACCGAAACAACGCTTATTAGTAATTATTAATGCATTGATTTTGGGCGGAACACTGATACTTTTCTTTTATATGCTATTTTTGTATTTAAAATCAAGATAAGCAAGATTTTCCGAACATCAGAGTAAAGTCATTGAAAAAGTCTTGATTAATTAATATACTTAAAACGTGGTTTATTGTAATGCTTTTGCACTAATTAAAAGTATTTTTCAGGAGGAAAATTATGAAACATATCAAAATTGCTGCAGGTTTAGCCCATGTTGATTATGGTCACATCGCCGACATTGTAAAAGAAGCAAGTGATGCCGGAGCAGATTATATCCATTCAGATGCTGCAGATATGCATGACTTAAGAAACATGAAACTGATGGGTGGTCATCAAGTAATTGCCGGTATGCGTCCGTACACGGATTTACCAATTGAATGCCATATTTATACAGTGGATATGGATATCATGTTTATTGATCAAATTGCGGAAGCCGGAGCAAACATGTTGATCGTTCCTGCCGAGCATTTTATCGGTGCCCAATTAGCCTATATTATCAACTGGTGTCGTGAAAGAGATTTAAAATTCGGTTTAACTCTCGGTTGCTATACTCCGCTTTGTTTTGTAGATGAATCAATCTATGATATCGACCGCTTACATATCGTCACACACGGTGTTGATGAAACAGACGGTGCTGATAATTGGGGTTGGCGCAGAAGTGTTGTTGATTTAGTAAAACGCGCAAGAAAAATGATTGACGAAAAGAATCCAAAATGTGAATTGGCAATTGACGGCGGCTTGCGCTATGACAATATGGATCCTTTAATCGAATGCAATCCTGATGTAGTCATTCTTTCTTCTGCAGTCTTCAAAGATCCGGAAGGCATTACAGCAGGTGTTAAACGCTGTAGAGCTGCGATTGATGAGGCTGCTGCTAAATACAACTTAAAATAATTATTAAATTTATTGTTTTACCGGTGGCAATTAATTAATTGTCCACCGCGTTTATTTTTTAGGAGAAAGATGTCTACACAAACGAAAAAAAAGCTTAGTCCCAAAGAATGGGTCATCGATATTATCTGGATTACAATCAGTGCAGCATTAACAGCAGTAACAGTAAATTTGTTTTTTATGCATACGGATTTAGCACCGGGCGGTTTAACCGGTTTGGCAATCATCTTGTCTACAATCACCGGCATTCCTTTAGAATATATGACACTTGTTGTATCCGTGCCGTTATTGATTTTAGGAATGATTTTTATCGGTTCAAAATTCGGAATTAAAACACTATATATCACATTGATGATACCGGTTTTTATCAAAATCGTGCCGAAAGTTAATCTCATGGCGACATTGCCGTTTATAGTTCAATTAATCATAGCAATGATTGTAGGTGGTCTGTTGATCGGATTGTCGATAGGTATCGCTTTACGCCATGATTGTGCAACAGGCGGTACAGATCTTTTAGCAGTATTAATCAAAAAAATAATTAAAATCGGTGAAATTCCGACAATTGTTTTTATTTGTGACGGTTTGATTATCATCTTTTCCGGTTTTATTGCCAAAAATGTGTTGGTTTCGGTTTTCAGTTTTTTAACATTGATGATTATAATTCCGACAATCAAAATCAGCAGTGGGCAAGGCTTAAAGAAAAAATCGGAAACCGCAGAAAAAGTATAATTAAATTTTCGATTTCTTCTTAATTCCGGAATTAAAAAGAAATCGAAAACAGTTAATGAAGATGTAATTATTTAAAAAGGAGTAAATAATGTCTAGATATTTCCAACCTACACGTATAAGTTTCGGCGCCGGTACATTGAATAATTTGGCTGAAATAGCTAAGCCTTACGGAACAAAATGCTGTTTGGTTACAACTGAAAATGCCGACCCGCTAAAACCCTTATATGACCGGGTCAAAGCTTTGCTTGAGGCCGGAGGAATCAGTGTAATTCATTTTGATAAAGTGGAACCCGATCCCGGTAGTGAAATGCTGGAAGAAGGTATAAATCTAATTAAAGAAAACCCGGTAGATTTCATACTTGCTGTCGGTGGCGGCAGCAGTATTGATAGTGCCAAAGCCTTAGCTTTTACATACGGCTTGGCAGAAGTTGATTGGCAATCTTTGTTTGAAGTTTACGATAGTCCTTTCCGAAATCCGCCTCGACCTTCAGATCAATGCTTACCTTTGATAGCGGTACCGACCACATCGGGCACAGGATCTCAGGTAACCCAAGCATCTGTTGTAACTCATGCCGGTGAAAAACTGACTTTTTACCATGAAGCAATTTTTGCTAAAGAAGCAATTCTAGATCCCGAGCTATTACTGACCATGCCGAAAGGTTTAACTGCAATGAGCGGATTTGATGCTTTTACCCATGCTTTCGAAAGTTATATCAGCATGAACGGTACTGACCTTAGTCGAATGGATTCATTGAACGCCTTGCGGTTGATTTTTAAATATTTACCGGTTGCCTATAATGAACCGGATAATTTAGAAGCTCGCATGATGATGTCTTTAGCCGATACAATGGCCGGTAAAGCACTCTCTAACGGTGGTGCCGAAGCTCCGCATCCGCTTTCCGAATTGTTGGGAAGCTATGTCCAAGTACCTCATGGACAAGCTTTAGCAATCGTATATCCTGCATTCTTAAAAGCCAGTATGAAAAAACATCAGGCAGACTATGATACAATTTTTGCATTAATGAAAGAGTACTCCGATTTTCTGACCGATGAACAAGATTTAGCGGCAGCCATTGAAACTTTCCTGGATTTAATCGGCTTACGCAGAGATTTGGATTCAATCGGTGTCACTGATGAAATATTTGAACAAATCAATGCTCATCCTATGCTGGATCATCTGCCATTTGGTGATGGCGAATATTTGCGGGGAATTTTGGCGGAATCACGCACTTTAGAAAAATAATCTGTGATTTGGATGATTTGGATGATTTGGATGATTTGAGTGTAATTTGGATGATTCGAATGTGATTTGGATGATTTGAATATGATTTGGATGATTTGGATAATTTGAGTGTGATTTGGATGATTTGAATATGATTTGGATGATTCGAATGTGATTTGGATAATTTGAAAATGGATACGGATTTAATTCTTAAACAAATTGAAAGTCTAACGGATGAAGTTCTTATTTCTTGGAAAAAAGATCTAAGTTCTTTAATTGCGAAAAAATCAGTAAGAGATCTTACAACGGCAACATTAAATGCTCCTTTCGGTGCCGGCATCAGAGGAGCATTTGATGTTTTTAGAGAAATTGCCGAGCGCCTCGGTTTTCAAGTTAAAGACCATTCCGGCTATGCAATTGATGCTGAAATTTCAGGCACCGGTCAACACTTCAATACCAGTAAACCTGCCGGTTCAAATGGAGCTGAAAGTTATGATTACATTGCTGTATTGGGACATTTAGATGTAGTACCGGCAAATGAAAGCGCAGATTGGTTAAGTGATCCTTTTACCCTGACTGAACGTGACGGATACTTATACGGGCGTGGTGTCAATGATGATAAAGGACCGCTTTTACTCTGTTTATATGCCGCTTATCTTTTACAGCAAATCGGTTTTGAATTTAAGCTTCCGTTGCGGATTATCGCCGGAGGTGCAGAAGAAACAACTTGGGAATGTGTTGATTATTACTTCAAGCATAATCAGCAACCTTTGGCTGCTTTTAGTCCTGACGGAAATTTTCCGATTATCAATCATGAATTGGGAATATTAGATATCGGTTTGGAATTTCCTCCTTTGCCGGTTTCTAATTCAAATTGTTTGATTAAACAAATATCGTCTCCTGTACCGGAACATAAAGTTTGTTCAGAAGTTCAACTGATTTTAGCATCAGAAGACAATCAAATAACTGAAAGTCTCGATTTTGTTGGGAAAAGTGCTCTTTCAAGAAATCCGCATCGTGGCATAAATGCCATTGATTTAATGATGGATTATTTACAGAATGTTTCATTGGACGAGTGTGGTTTGCTGAAGTTTTATCAGGAGTTTTCTTGTGAGTTGAAAAAGAAAAATTTGGAATACTTTACTTATGCCGCAACTTCAATTACATACAATACCGAGCAGGCAAAACTTTATCTGGATATTCGCTATCCTCAAGGTTTTGATGCAGAAATGTTCATGCAAAATTTAAGCGAAAAGCTGGCATTGGATGGTGCGAATTATAAAATCGAGCGACATCTGAAACCGTTATATGTAAAACCGGAAAGTCCGTTAATAAAAATATTGAGTGAATCTTACGAAAAAGTAATTGGCAGTCCAATAGGGGACGTTCAAGCGAAAGGTGCAGCTTCTTATGCTCGTGCCTTGAAAAATGGTGTGAACTTCGGTCCGACATTTCCGGGAGAAGAACCCGGCAGTCATTTTCCGAATGAACATTTTTCACTTGATTCGGCAAAGAAATTATTAAAAATTTATGCATTAAGCATTGCTGCATTGACAAATTTAGTTAAATAATCAAATTTTATGACGCTTTATAGCAATTCTTATGTTAAAATGTGTTTATTAATTATCTGTCGTGAGTAGCGTTTGGCTCATAACATTCGACAGAAATATTATTTAGAGGAGATTAATATGGGAAAATCAAAGCTAAACATTCAAGCTAAACTTCAGACTTTCTCGGGTGCCATGATGGTTCCGATTATTCTGTTGGTTCTTGTAGGTTTTTATGTAGGTATTGGTGCCGGATTGACCAACTATGTTCTTCCTGAAGGCAGTATTTTTGCTACTTTGATTAACATGCTGGTATCACTCGGCTTTATGTTTATGAATAATCTGCAGCTATGGTTTGCTGTGGCTATTGCATTTACACTTGCCAAAAAAGAAAAAGGTTGGGCGGCTTTTGCCGGTGTTGTAATGTATATGTCATTAATAGCCGGTATTCAAAGTTATGCGGGAGCAATGGGATTCAATGCTGATTCAACAACTGTTGAGGCATTAGTAGCTACAGGAAATTATACGGAAGAAGCTGCCATGAATTTCAACGCACTATGGGGAACTTCACTTGGTTTCTTCGGTTATAACATGGGAATTTTCTCCGGTATTATTTCCGGTTTGGTAGCTTCATGGTTGCATAATCGTTTTGTCGACACAACTTTCAGTGCAATGTTTGCATTCTTCCAAGGTACAAAATTTGTAATTATCATGGTTACACTTGTTTCCATTCCTTTAAGTGTGCTCACATATTATGTCTGGCCATATATAGGTGGTGCTTTACAAAGCTTAACTTCAATTATCAGTTCAACCGGTCTGTTCGGAACATTCCTCTTCGGAACAGCTGATAAGATGCTCTTGCCTTTCGGTATTCATCACTTGATTGCTTTCCCGATCGAATATTCTGCAGTCGGCGGTACAATGGAAATTGACGGTGTTGTTTATGAAGGTGTCAGAAACATCATTAACGGTCAAGCTGCAAGTGCTGATGCAACCGGCTATATTACACGTAACTTCACTACAGGACGTGTTCTATTCCAATTAGCTGGTTTACCGGGTGCAGGTTTAGCATTCTATAAAACAGCCAGACCGGAGAACAGAAAAAGATTGATGTCAGTTTTAATTCCATCAATTCTGACTTTGGCATTAGTTGGTATTTCAGAGCCTATTGAATACACATTCTTGTTCGTAGCTCCGGCTTTATATTTCTTAGTATATGCACCGCTTTGCGGTCTTTGCTATGTAGTTGCGGAAGTGTTTAAAATCAGTATCAACGGTCATGCTTTATTGTTTATGATTCCGAATTTATTCCAACCTCATAAAGTACATGCTATGCCGTTACTCTTCTTATTACCGCTTACGTTCTTAGTCTACTATTTTGTTTTCAGATTTATAATTGTCAAATTCGATCTCAAGACACCGGGACGTGCTGAAGAAGGTGACGTAAAACTGATGTCGAAGAAAGAATTTAAAGAACTCAAAAAAGGTACGGCAATGGGCGATCTTTCAGGAGACTCGTCGGCAACAGCTGATGATAGTCTGGAAGCACGCATCATCGAAGCTTTAGGCGGTCCCGACAACATCGAAAGTGTAACTGCTTGTGCTACACGCTTACGCGCCCAAGTGAAAGACGGTTCACTGGTTGCTGAAGATGCCGAATGGCAAGGCTATCTTGAAGCGATCGGTGTAGTTCGTGCAGACGAAAACCGCAGTCTACAAATCATTTACGGTGTTCGAGTCGGCGGTATTTTAACTAAGATGAAAGATATTCTTGGTTTAGACTAATCCCGTTAACGAAATCCAAACGCAAACGAAGGGAATGTCTCAAAAGGCATTCCCTTTTTTTAGGCATAGTCTCAAAAATCGAGATAAAATTGAGACACAGCAAATATAAATTGTGTTTTTTAATGAAACACATTATTATATTTTCATATAAAACTACAATAATAAAAGAAGAATCTTGATCCAACAATCTAATCACAATTCGGATCATTTTTCACAAAAAGGAGAATCCATTATGTTTGGAAAAATGAAAAAAATGTTCAGTAAAGCCGATAATAAAGAAGAATTAAAGGCTCCTATAGTCGGAAAACTTGTCAAAATGCAAGAAGTTCCCGATCCGACATTTTCTCAAGAAATGTTAGGACCCGGTTTTGCGATTGTTCCTGCTGAAGGTAAACTATATGCTCCGGTTGCAGGCGAAGTCACTCTTGTATTCGATACATTGCACGCAGTAGCAATTACAACAGATGCCGGTGCTGAACTTATCTTCCACATTGGTTTGGATACCGTAAAAGAAGAGGGCGTCGGATTTGAAGCTCATGTTGCAGTAGGCGATAGAGTAAAAACCGGTGATCTCATGGTTTCTTTCGATTTAGCAGCTTTAACTGAAAAAGGCTATAACATGATCACACCGGTCATTTTAACTAATAAACAAGCATTTTCCGCTGAAGAACTGAATCAAGATAAATTAGATCAAAATGTCGGCCTTGATGATGTAGTTTATACCTTAACCAAAGCTTAAAGCTTTGGTTAATTAAACCAATTACATTGGCAGACAAATTATATATCTGTACGATATTCCGCTCTTGCACCACCTATCAGCTTCGGTCTGGTTAAGGCAGATGTTAAATGAGCTTCTCCGATTTGCTTTACTTTTAACCTTAAAGGTACTGCAACCGGTTTAAGGTGCATTCCGATAAACGTATCACCAATATCAATTCCGGCATCAGCTTGAATATTCTCGACCAGAATCGGATCTGTCATATTTTGAAAAGCTGCAACAGCAAAAGCACCGCCGGCATGTAGTGTAGGCTTTGCATTAACTTCCGGATACATCAATTTTTTCGCAATATTACGTTCAATAACTAAAGAGCGATTCAAATGTTCACAGCACTGAATAGCAAGATTTACTTCGTTTTTTTGTGCTGCCTCCATTAACAATAAAAAGAGCAGATTGCCAATATCTTGATTAGAATCTGAACCAATTTTTGAGCCGCGAACTTCACTGGTAGAACAGCCTACAACCACCAAAGAATTTGTTTTTAAATTTGTCTGTTCAAAAAATTCTGCCAGAGCTTCAGTCCATTCTAGTTTCAGATTTTCAATTACTAATTCTTTCATCCAGCATCACCTCGTATTTAATTCATTAAACAAACAATCAAACAATTTTTCAATAATTTTCCAACGAAAATAAATCCCAGTCAAAAGATAAAATTTCTCCATTCACTTCAGCAAAGATGAATCGCTCAATTTTTGCTTGCATTTCAATCGCTTCACTTTCTCGTAAAGCAGTAAATGAAATCCCTAAAACAAAACTTTGCCATTGATCTTGTCCGGCAACTTCTCTTGCAGACAAATTAAATTTTTTCTCTAATCTGTTAATCAGACTATGAACTTCTTTGCGTTTTTCTTTCAATGAATGAACATATGGGTAATATATTTGAACTTTTATTCCTAATATAAGCATTCAATTAAAAATCGCTGAGATAATTACCTACGAACTTTCCTGCCGGTCTAAGGATTTTATTAATATTGATTTTATCTTCCAAAATGTGTGCTAACCAACCGATTGATCTGCTGATAACAAACAAAGGAGTAAACAAATCTTCCGGAATATCCAGCATGTCATAAATAAACCCGCTATAGAAGTCAACATTTTCACAAATGTTTTTCCCTTTAATTTCTCCGATATAACCGCAAGCTATTTCGGCAAATCTTTGATAAAACTTGAATTCTTCGATATAACCTTTCATTGCAGCAACTTCGGAAGCATGTTGACGTAAAAGCAAACTTCTCGGATCAGAAATCGTATAAACAGCATGTCCCATTCCGTAGACTAGGCCCGCATTATCAAAATATTCTTTGTTAAGCAATTTTTTTACAACATCAAGAATTTGATCATATGTTGCATCTACACCGATATCATTTATTACTGTTTGCATCATTCTGCGACAAGTGATATTAGCACCACCGTGACGAGGACCTTTCAAGGATCCGACTGCAGCAGCAAAAGATGAATATAAATCTGTTTGAGTTGAAGATACGACAAGACTGGCAAAAGTCGAATTGTTACCGATACCATGATCTGCATGAAGAATCATCATTAAATCCAGAATTGATACTTCTTCTTGAGTATAATTACCCTCACCTTTTAAGAGATAAAGGAAACTCTCAGCTAAATCCAAATCTTGTCTGATCGGATGGATGACCAGACTTTCATTTCCCAGAATATGCGCTTTGGCTTTATAACAATAAATACAAATTGCCGGCAATTTTGCAATAATCGAAAGTCCTTGTCTTAACGTATTATCAATACTGGGATCATCCGGATTATCATCTTCACCGAACATCAAAAGAATGGATCTTTGGATTTTGTTCATAATATTGATCGAAGGTGAACGCAAAATGTTACGTGATAGGTATCCTTCAGGTAATGTGTATTGGGAACGCAAGAAATCTTTGAAAGCCTTGAGTTCGTGATTGCTCGGCAAGTAGCCGTTGAGTAATAAGAAACAGACTTCTTCATAGCCGTTATTCACACTATTAGCCACTTTGTTATAGAGTGCTTCCAAAGGAAATTCCCGGTAAAACAGTTCACCCGGAACATCAACTTTTTTACCGTTTTCATCAACAGTATATCCTACAACATCACAAATTCTGGTTAAACCTACAACAACACCGGTACCATCTTCATTACGCAAGCCTTTTTTGACTTTGAATTGTGAATATAAATGATTTGGTATGGTATTACGATTTTTCGCCTTATGGTATATATTCAAAATTTCTTGCATATTATTCATCATCAGATAACCCTTTCTTGACTCATGATGCAAAAGTTACAAAAACGCCTCTACCTTTGAGGGTAATCATTATACATTAATAAAATCATAAAACTTTTGCAACCTCCTATTTTACTTAGCAAGATTTTTCACTTATTATAATGATATTGAAAATACATACTAAGGTGAGGTGAATAATTATTAGTAGTTTAGCATATAAAATCATTAAAAAGCATTTGGCAGAACCTACAGAATTGAAAGCAGGAAATACCATTCGCTTGGTTATTGACAATACTCTAACTCAGGATGCTACCGGGACTATGGCTTATTTGCAATTTGAGCAGATGGGTGTTGATAAAGTTAAAACAAAAGCTGTCAGTTATGTTGATCATAATACGATGCAAACCGGTTTTATGAATGCTGATGACCATAAATATTTACAATCCGTTGCTAACCGCTATGGTGTGTTGTATTCCAAAGCAGGCAATGGTATTTGTCATCAGGTACAATTAGAGCGTTTTGATAAACCCGGTGAAACATTGTTGGGATCCGATTCTCATACTCCGACCGGTGGCGGCATGGCAATGATCGCAATCGGTGCCGGCGGTTTAGATGTTGCTTGTGCCATGGCAGGTATTCCTTATACAATGACTTTACCGGAAGTTGTCAATGTAAAACTGACCGGAGAATTAAAGTCCGGTGTCAGTGCCAAAGACATCATTCTCAAAGTTTTGGAGCTCAAAACGGTTAAAGGCGGCGTGAACAAGATTTTTGAGTATAGTGGCGAAGGAATAAAAAGTCTGAGCGTTCCGGAACGCAGTACCATCACTAATATGGGTGCAGAACTCGGTGCTACAACTTCTATCTTTCCTTCAGATGAAAGAACCCGGGAATTTTTAGAAAAACAAGGTCGCGGTGACGACTATAGCCCTTTAGCAGCTGATGAAGATGCTGTTTACGATGAAGTTATAGAAATTAACTTATCTGAATTGGAACCTTTATTGGCAGCACCCCATTCCCCTGACAATGTAAAAAAAGTTTCTGAAGTTGCCGGAACCAAAATCGATCAGGTATGCATCGGTTCATGTACCAACAGCAGTTATACCGATTTAATGAACGTTGCCAATATTCTTAAAGGTAAAAAAGTTCATCCCGATGTTTCATTAACAATTTCTTTCGGTTCAAAACAAGTACTGAACATGTTAGCTCAAAGCGGCGGTTTATCAGATATTATTGCCAGCGGTGCGCGTCTTTTAGAAGCTGCATGCGGACCATGTATCGGTATGGGACAATCCCCGCCTACTGACGGCATTTCGCTACGTACTTTTAACCGTAATTTTTACGGTCGCAGCGGAACTTTAAGTGCGGGAGTGTATCTTGTTTCTCCGGAAACAGCTGCCGTCTCCGCAATTAATGGCTATATCAGTGACGCAACTCAAGTAGAGTACGAAAAAGCAACATTGCCTGACAGTTTCCTGATTGATGATTCTGGAATTCTTCAACCGGATTGTGATTTTGAAAAACCCTTGATTAAAGGACCGAATATTAAAGATGTTCCGGTCGGAAAACCTTTGGCTCCAATTAATAAAAAAGTAATGATCAAAGTCGAAGATAACATCACCACCGATCATATCATTCCGGGCGGATCAACTGTTCTGCCGTTCAGAAGCAATATCGAGAAAATATCCGAATTCACTTTTTCCCAAATTGATCCGGAATTTGCCTTGCGTTGCTTGGAAAATGATGGTGGCATTATCATCGGTGGCGAGAATTATGGTCAAGGCTCTTCGCGTGAACATGCAGCTTTAGCACCGTTATATTTAGGCATCAAAGCTGTAATCACTAAATCCTATGCCCGTATTCATAAACAGAATCTGATTAATTCGGGAATAATACCTTTAGTATTCGTAAATAATTCAGATTATGATTCCATTGATTTATTAGATGAATTAGAAATTATTGATATTGAAAATTTGGCGATTGACACTCAATATACTGTTTTGAATAAAACCAAAAATACCCAATTTAAAGTCGCTCATGATTTGACTGAAGAACAAATCGAGATTATCAAAAACGGCGGATTATTGAATACCATAAAAAAAGGTAATGTTTAATTTTATCTTTTTAAATAATGATAGATCAATGATCAAAATGTTTATCAATAATCAACTCAACTTTCCCTATAGGAAAGTTGAGTAATCAATTTTATCTTAGGAAGAGTATTTATCTATGAAAAGTTATCGCAAAGAATTATGGTTTAACATTCCACAAAGAAGAGGGTTAGTCAATATCACACCTGATGTTCAACAAGCAATCAGAGAAAGTGGTGTTTCTGAAGGTCTTTGTTTAGTGAATGCAATGCATATCACGGCAAGTGTTTTTATCAATGATGACGAATCAGGACTGCATCGTGATTTTGAACGTTGGTTAGAAAAACTTGCTCCGGAAAAACCTTATGAACAATATGATCATAACGGTTTCGAAGATAATGCGGATGCCCATCTGAAACGTACTATAATGGGACGTGAAGTTGTTGTTGCAATCACTGAAGGTAAATTGGATTTCGGTCCATGGGAACAAATCTTTTATTATGAATTAGACGGTAAACGTAACAAACGTGCTTTGATTAAAATAATCGGTGAATGAAACTTTTTTTGACAAGAAAAATCTAACCGTGAAAAATATTGTGGCAAGTACGAAATTTACTCACTTTTTGGAGCTATGCAAATTTTTTGAGCCGTTATGCACACTTTTTAAGGTTGGACTGAGGAAATCCTGCATTAGCTTAAAAAGTGTGCATAATCTTTGATAAAACCGGCTTTTCTTGCCTAACCTTGCACACTTTTTAAGGTTGGACCGAGGAAATCCTGCATAAGCTTAAAAAGTGTGCATGACCTTTGATAAAATCGGCTTTTCTTGCCTGACCTTGCACACTTTTTAAGGTTAGACCGAGGAAATCCTGTATTAGCTTAAAAAGTGTGCATGATCTTTGATAAAACCGGCTTTTCTTGCCTGACCTTGCACACTTTTTAAGGTTAGACTGAGGAAATCCTGTATTAGCTTAAAAAGTGTGCATGATTGGTTGAGATAGGAGTAAAAATGATCCCTGATTTAGAAAAACAATTTGACAATTTATATTCAACATTTAACAAGCAAAATTACCCTTTGGAAGATTTAATTGTTGCAGTCAGAATTGATTCTGACAACTATGCATTTGCCTTGCATGGCAATAAGCCGGAAGCTGTAACAAGAGAAATATTTGTTAAACAATTTCCGCTATTAGCAAAAATTTTTGCTGAAAAATCAGATCGAAACGTGATTGTTATCTCTAAGCCGAAATACGCTTTACAGGCAATTGCCAAAGATTATGATATTTTACCGGTATTAGATGACTTGCCTCAAATTGTTGGTCTGCAAGCAAATCTTTGTGATGGCAACAACACCGAACAAATTTTATCAGCTTTAGAAAAACAAGATGCTTGTTTATTAGCAAATCATGCTGAGTGCGGTAACGCTGTATTGGCAATCGGAAGCTCTCTTGCTCTGATTACAGCCACCGTGGCAATTGTTGAAAAAAGTTCTCAAGCTATGGTTGAAGGAGAATTATTAGGTGGTGCCAAACCACTGCCTTTAGAAATCTGTGATTTTTATCGTGAATTATATCTGTCTCGCTATTCGAAAATGGATAAGAGTATTGAGTCGTTATCAGCAGCTGATTATCAAAGGAGAATATCTGATGATGAAATGATCTTGCGTCAAGAATTGGTTGAATTTGGTAATCATCTGGTTGAAGAAAATCTGACTCAAGGTACTTGGGGAAATCTTTCCGTCAGACTTGATGATCAGTATATGCTGATTACACCGTCAGGCATGGCCTATAGCCGATTAACACCTTATGATATGGTCCGTGTTAATTATCATGACATGACCCATGAGGGAAAACTTGCTCCCAGTGTAGAACAAGGATTTCATGCAGCAATTTATCGTGAACATGAAAAAATCAACGGAGTGATCCATACACATTCATTTAACTGCAGTGTGTTCGCTGCAGCAAATAAAGCATTAACGATCACTCTGCCCGAAGCAGCTGCATTGTTGGGTAATTGCTCAGGTTATTGTTCATATGCGAAAGCCGGTTCCGACGAATTAGCTGCCGGAGTTTCCACTGCAATAACTGACGATGTTTGGTCATGTATCATGGGAAATCACGGTATGGCCGTTTGCGGCTCAAGCTTACCGGATACATTTGAACGAACTATCTTAATGGAAAAAGCCGCAAGATATCACCTAGATCAATTATCATTAGATAACAATTAAAGTATAAGTGACAACATCACAGCTTTTGCTAAAAACAGTAGCATAAGTTGCTGCTGTTGTCACTTCTTAAGTTTAGATCTAAAATCATCAATTAATTCAAATGTCTACTATAATTTTTTCGATTCGTCTATACTTTTTCTGGTTTTCAACTATACTTTTTCCGGTTTTCTACTATACTTTTTCCGGCTCAGCATATTCCAAACCAAAAGTGTCAACTGTGATTTGTTTAATTCTTTGATCTTGATGCGGTCTATCTTGCATATTGCGAGGTGCATTGGCAATTTCATCTACAACATTCATGCCTTCCAGCACTTTGCCGAAAGAAGCATATTGACCATCCAGATGGGGTGAATCTTGGTGCATGATAAAAAACTGACTACCGGCAGAATTTGGTGACATAGCTCTTGCCATAGACAAAACACCTCGACTATGTTTGAGGTCATTCGCAAAACGATTCATGGCAAATTCTCCGGAAATTGAATATCCCGGACCGCCCATACCTGTTCCGTCAGGACAACCGCCTTGAATCATAAAACCGGGAATTACCCGATGAAAAATACAACCGTCATAGAAACCTTTTTTGATCAAAGAAATATAATTGTTTACCGTATTTGGTGCAATCTCCGGATACAGTTCGGCTGTAATCACTCCGCCATTTTCCATTTCTATTTTTACAACAGGATTTTGTTTTTCAGACATTAAATTTCTCCTTTAAAATTATTTGTGACATTTATTCGGTATCAAATTAAACTTATCATTCTCAAAGTCACTTGATTCTTGCACTATGCACTAATTATAGAATAAAAATATCAATAGCTAAAGTTTTACTTTTTCTATCTTCGCTTCTTCTTCGCTTCTTAGACTGGAACTTAACTTTGCACTGTAGCTCTATCTTCGCTTGTCAAAAGGTAAAAATAAAACTATTATATATACACCACCCGGGTGGGGTGATACGAGAGCGACAAATTTTTCTGAAAACCTTTTAACCTATACGAAAACAATCAAACGTCTGTTTGAAAAGATATGAGAATTACAATATGAAAGATAGATTTACAATAACAGGAATGACTTGTTCCGCTTGTTCACAAGCTGTTGGCAGGGCTGTGAACAAACTTGACGGTATAAATGAAGTAAGTGTCAACTTATTAACAAATTCAATGCAGGTCCGATTTGACGATAATATAGTTAATTCCGCGCAAATTATCCGGGCTGTACAAGATGCTGGCTATAATGCAATTTCGGATAATCAAGCTCTCAGCTCCCCTAACCAAAATACTCAGATCACCATAAACCCGTTAGAGACTCAATTGGTGCAAGATCAAAAAAGTCTTAAACAAAGATTTTTTATTTCATTAATCTTTATGGTACCGCTGATGTATATTGCAATGGCTCCAATGCTCGGCTTACCTACTTTAAGCATATTCGAAGGTCCGAAAAACTCCGTTATTTTTGCATTTAGTCAGATGCTCTTGACTTTGCCTGTCATAATCATCAATCACAAATATTTCACTAACGGTTTCAGGACTTTGATTAAAAGACAGCCTAATATGGACTCTCTGATCGCCTTAGGTTCATCTGCCGCTTTTATTTACGGAATTTTTGTTATATATCGTCTGTCTTATGCCTTAGGTCACAATCAGCCGGAAGTGATTCAACATTATGCACATTCACTTTATTTTGAATCGGCAGCCATGATATTAACCTTAATTACTTTAGGCAAGTTCTTAGAAGCTAAATCAAAAGGCAAGACTACTGATGCAATAAAAAAGCTGATGGATTTAAGCCCTAAAACTGCAATTCGGCTGGAGGATGGTAAAGAAGTTGAAATTGCAATTGAGCAAGTCAACGTCGGTGATGTTTTAGTCGTTAAGCCCGGTTCTTCGGTACCGGTAGACGGGAGAATCATCAGCGGACAAGGTTCTTTCGATCAATCTGCAATTACGGGTGAATCTATTCCGGTAGAAAAAGGTCCTGATCAAGAAATAATCGGTTCAACTATTTTGAAACTCGGTTCAATTACCATGCGTGCAGAAAAAGTCGGCAATGATACCACAATTGCCAAAATAATTCAGCTGGTCCAAGATGCAAATGCAACCAAAGCTCCTATCGCGCAATTGGCAGATAAGGTAGCAGGTATTTTTGTACCGGTCGTAATCAGTATTGCTACTCTTGCAACTATTATCTGGTTGCTTAGCGGTCAGTCTTTCGAATTTGCTTTAAGCATCGGAATTTCCGTATTGATTATTTCCTGTCCTTGCGCTTTAGGTTTGGCAACTCCCGTTGCAATAATGGTCGGCACAGGAAAAGGTGCAAGTAATGGAATTTTAATCAAATCTGCTGAAGCTTTAGAAACTTTACATGAAATCGACTCAATAATTTTAGATAAGACCGGAACGATCACTGTCGGAAAACCCGTAGTTACAGATATCGTTTTACTTTCAAATCTTAAGCAAAATGATTTTTTACAAATTGCCGCTTCCTTGGAATTCCCTTCGGAACATCCGCTTAGTTTAGCTATTCTGGAGTATGCAGACGATATCGGAATAAATATTTTGCCTGTCGATAATTTTTTAAACACATTGGGTAAAGGTATTGAAGCAACAATTAATGAAAAACGCTATATCGCCGGAAATCAAAAATTTATGGTCGAGAACGGTTTGGATATTTCAACTACAGATAAAACCTTTATTAAATTATCTCAAGCCGGAAAAACCGTGCTCTATTTTGCAAACGAAGAACAACTGATCGGAATAATTGCAGTTGCTGATCCGATCAAAACAAATTCCAAACAGGCTATTAAACTATTGCATGATCAAGGTATCAAAATCTATATGTTGACCGGAGATAACCAAAGAACTGCTGATGCTATAGGTAAAGAATTGGGTTTAGATCAGGTAATTGCCGAAGTTTTACCTCAAGATAAAGAAAAAATGGTTCGTCAAATTAAGCAACAAGGAGGCAAGATTGCCATGGTCGGTGACGGTATCAACGATGCTCCTGCCTTGGCGAGGGCTGATGTCGGAATCGCAATCGGTGCAGGTACGGATATTGCAATTGAAGCTGCTGACATCGTTTTGATGAAATCTGATCTGCTCGATGTTGTGAACAGTATTGAGCTCAGTAAACGCACCATTCGTAATATTAAACAGAATTTATTTTGGGCTTTCTTCTACAATATTATTTTGATTCCCGTAGCTGCAGGAGTACTTTATTTGCCGTTCGACATTGTTTTGAATCCGATGATCGCTTCAGCATCTATGTCTTTATCATCGGTTTTTGTTGTAAGCAACGCCTTAAGATTAAATCGCTTCAAACCTCTGGTTCAAGTCGATGACCTTGAGACAGCTAACAAGAATATTTACCATATAAATAATGCAACTAATACAAAAAAAGGAGATTCAGAAATCATGAAAAAAATTATCAAGATTGAAGGCATGTCATGTCACCATTGTTCAGGCAGAGTAGAAAAAGTATTAAATCAAATTGACGGTGTATCTGCAACTGTAAACTTAGAGAAAAAACAAGCAGAGGTTAAATCTAATCAAGATATTGATAACCAAATCTTGATCGATACAATCACAGATGCCGGTTATGAAGTAGTGGAAATTATTGAATAAGATGCTATGCTGATTATGTTAATTGATCATTAACAATACGAAGCAATATTTATAAAATTATTTACCGAGGTATAAAGATGCAAGCTGATCCGAAAAAAGTTTTAAATCGATTAAAAACTGCTCGCGGCCAAATTGACGGGATTATCCGTATGGTTGAAGAAAATCAATATTGTATTGATATTTCAAATCAAATTTTGGCAGCTCAAGCTGTTTTGCAATCCACAAATAAGATGATTTTGCATGCCCATTTAGATCACTGTGTCAGAGAATCATTCGCCAATGAAAAAGATCGTGACGAAAAACTAGCTGAAATTCAAACCATAATTGATAAGTTGCTGAAATGAATTGACTACAACATAGTAAATGTGGTTAATATATATTTAGATACTTTTAACTAATCACAATGTATAAATGATCGAAAGAGAAGCAATTATGGTAATTAAGAAATTTACTAAACATAGCGTACTATCAAAGAAATTTATTGTTTTAATTGTTGTTCTTTGCTTAGTGTTTATTTTTCCCGGATGTTCCAAAAAAAATTCGGAATCCAAAGATAATATTCAATCAAATTCAGAAGCAAATATTGAACAGAATATTACACAAACTGCAACTGATTCTGATTCAAATCAAAACACTGTTTCACAAAATGAACCGAATGATACTTCTGTAGGTATTACCCAAAATACTTTATCGCTTGAGCTTTTAGCAGAAAAAGCTAATCAGGATTTATCCGCTTCTTTTACTATCGGTATGATTGGCGATGTTCTGTTCCATGATTGGTTGATTGCAGGCGGCTTACAAGAAGACGGTACATACGATTATCCTTACATTTATGAATATTTAGAACCGGATGTTAAGAATCTGGATTTCGCAATGTTCAATATGGAAGGCACCTTAGCCGGACCTCCCTATGCCGGATATCCGTGCTTTTCTGCACCATCTGAATTGGCCAATTCCATGGCGGAAAAAGGATTTAATCTGGCAACCACTGCAAGTAATCACAGTGTCGATCGCGGCGTTGAAGGAATGTACGCTACAATTGAATCATTACGCAGTGCAGGATTGGAAAATCTCGGAACACGCAAAGAAGGTGATCCGCCGTATTTCTCTACAGAATTGAACGGAATTAAAGTCGCAATCAGTACAGCTACTTATACTACACCGAAAATTAACGGCCTGGTTAGTCTAAACGGTATTCCGGTTCCGGCTGAAGTCGAACATCTGATTGATACATTCAGTTTGGAAGAAGCTTATATGTATGATGATATGGCAAAACTTCAGGAACGTGCCCGCATTATGCGCGAAGATGGAAATGAAGTAGTAATTTTCATCATGCATTGGGGAACCGAATACAGTTTACAGGAAGATTGGTTCCAATCACTTTATGCACAGGCTTTGGCTGATGCGGGAGTTGATATGGTTTTCGGAATGCATCCCCATGTAGTTGAACCGATTAAAACTGTAAAATCGGAAGACGGCAAACATAATATGTTAGTTTATTATTCTCTCGGTAATTCGGTTTCCGATCAGGATTACTATACTGCGGACATGATGGGACATTGCCAAGACGGATTGATGGGAATTGTGACTTTTGTTCGAGATAAAGATGGTGAAATCAGCATCGGTGAATGTGGTTATATGGCCACCTACTGTAATATGATTAAAGTTGCCGCTGATGCATCACAGAGCCAAGTTATTCCGGTCAAAAGAGCTTTGCAGAACCCCGAAGCTTATGGAATTTATGACATTTCATTAATTCAAGGTTCAGCCGAACGGACTGCGAATATCATGAGCAATAATACCATCGAGGGGCTTGAACTTAAAGAATATGATTCGGTACCGGTTTTCAAATTTGAATCGGCAGATTAATTCCGGAATTAAATTCCGGCGATATTTTAATTTTTAATAATGATTCTTCGTACAAGAATCTTTTATTTGATTTTCAGTTCAGAATAATTGATACTTAGTAAGGTCGATTTTTAAAATTATTTTAATTTCGGCTAATTTATATTAGATTGAATTTTTTATGAAATATTTTATTAGTAATACAAACGATACCGCTTACAACGTTGCTTTAGAAGACTATGCTTTCAATAATTTAACCGATGTTGATGAGATTTTTATGCTCTGGATTAATGAGCCTTCAATAATCATCGGCAAAAATCAAAATGCTCTGGCTGAAATTAACAGTGATTTTGTCAAAGAAAATAATATTCGAGTTATTCGCCGCATATCAGGCGGCGGAGCAGTTTACCATGATTTGAATAATTTGAATTTTACTTTAATTGTTCCACGGCAAAATGAAAATGCCTTTGACTTCAAAGCATTTTCCCAACCGGTGATTCGTACACTGGCAAAACTGGGAATTACAGCTACTTTCAGCGGTCGCAACGACATAGAAATTGACGGACAAAAATTTTGCGGCAATGCTCAAGCCTATTCCAAAGACCGAGTTCTCCATCACGGCTGTTTGATGTTTGACGTAGATGTTTCAGTCTTAAGCAATGCTTTAAATGTAAAAGAAAACAAAATCAAATCTAAGGGCATCAAATCCGTACGCAGTCGTGTCACCAATATCAAACAACATCTAACCCAAGAAATGACCGTTGACGATTTCAAACAAGCTTTGTTTGACGAAATGAAAACTACCCGTCCGGATCTCGAACCATATATTTTAAGCGAAGCCGATCAGGCAGCAATTCACAAGCTCGCCATAAAAAAGGCCAGTTGGGATTGGAATTACGGCAAAGCTCCTGCTTACGATTTGCGTAAAGACCTCAAATACTCTTTCGGCAATATTGAAGTCTTACTGGAAACTTCACGCTCAAGCCTCAAACAAGTTACATTTTATGGTGATTTCTTCGGCACACGTGATGTTGCAGAATTAGCAGAAGAATTAACAGGATTAACTCTGGAAGAATCAGCAATTAAAGCAAGAGTGAATTCACTGCCCTATCCTGTCTCAGATTACTTCACCGGCTTAACTGATCAGGAATTCTGTGAATTGTTGTTGCCGTAAATTCAGAACTATAATAAAAAATTACCGTTAACGGTAATTTTTTATTATCTGCTTTGGAAACCGGATGTCCGACAAGCACAAAACAAACTATTCTAGTCAACTAGATCAAGATCTGCTTGATACCAAACATCATCAATCATGTAAAATATTGCTCGCGGCAGATTGTCAGTTTCAGTCTCTTCTAAATAAAGAGAGAATCCATATTCCCATGTTTTATCGGTTAAATCATCATCTTGATAAACCGGCAATGCTTTGTATACTCCCGAATCAAATTTGATCCTCACGGATGTTATTTTTTTTCCCAGACTTTGATCAAAATATTTAGCATTAAAAAACACCAAATTATTGGTGGTGGTTGTTTCCATATCTATCTGAAGCTTATCGGCCGATGTCGCTTTTGAAAATTCAGCTACTTCCGAAACTTCCAGTTTTTTCGCCAAAATATCCGGGCTTGTTTGCAAAAGATAATCCATGTTTCGCTCAATAAGTTCAATTGCAACATAATCCGGTTTTATTTGTTCAACCAAATCATAGCGATACGGCAAAGATCGTGAATAATGAACTACACCAAAACTGTTAGATACAAGGTCGATCCAGGCATTGGCAAAGCTATCTCTAAACATCAACAGGCTTTTTTGTTGCTCGCAACGCGATTCGATTTCTACATCTTCATAAGTTCGCAATGGCCTGGTATATACGAAATTTTGCTCATAATCTTCAAAAATAACCTGATTGTCATTAACTTCAATTGCAGGATATAACATATTACTCAGATCACCCTGCCAACCGTCTGTTAGTAACGGTTTTTGATATTTAATAATTTGATCTTCCAAAGAAAAATAATCCATTAAAGCATTGTATCCATAATAAGCTCCTAATTTAGTCCAATGTGAATCTTCTTGATGATAAATTGGTAAATCTTCATTTTCTTTTGCATCAAGCAAAATTTGTTTCATATCAACCATCGATGGATACATTATTTGTAAACGATCTAAATCCGATGTATTATCTAACGGTTTAAATCTGTCAGGCATAAATTCAGGATAAATTGTTGCTTTATTCGGAATAATAAAAACACCTAATTTAATTCCTTGAGACAAAAGATATTCTTCCTGCAAATTCAGGCTTTCGGCTATTCTCGCTATATCGTAATCACTCAAGTCAGGTGCATTGAGATATTGGCGCAGTGTAGGTTCAAAATAATACATGCCTGATTTTCCGACAATAACCCGCTGATTGCCGCTAGTTTGAAAAACATGATCTAATAATCCGTTATATGCTGTTACCAAGATAGAACGAAACGGGAAATGATCGTTCCACCAATCATCAAATTGTGCTCCCGTTTCACTATTAAGTTTTTTCTCAGGAAAAGGTCTAAGCGGTTCTTTCGAGTAATTCGGACTATCTAAACCAAAAACAAAAGAAATAGCCGGAATAAACATTGAAATTATCATTACAATAATTAGAATGTTTTTGAATAATTCTCCGTTTAGGCTATTTTTCGTCATTTTTTCTTGCATAAATCTTTTCTGTTAATTATTAAAATCTAAAATAAATAAATGGATTATAACCCGAAGCCGATAAAGTTAACAAACACATAACCCATATAGCTAAGAGTGCCGGTGCTTGAATATAGGGTGATGCTTTTTTCGCTATTCGGGATGGAGTTTGAGTAGAACCGATAATCCCCGCACATAAAATCAAAACAAACCAAGGATTCAATAAAATTGATATCGCGATCGAAGCTTCAGGCATGGTAATAGCCAAAGGATTAAACATGATGCCGATCAGTTTTACCGCTTCAGTCAAAGTTTCAGCCCTGAAAAACACAAAGCCGACTATTACAATCACCAGAGTATAAATATGCTGCAAGATCTTCGGCCATTTTTTTATATTTAGCAGATAACGTTCAAGCATTATAAAAAACCATTGCCATAATCCCCAAATTACAAAGTTCCAACTCGCACCATGCCACAATCCGGTACAAAAAAACACAAAAAAGTAGTTGAATATCACCCTTCCCCTACTTCTTCGACTACCGCCCAGAGGTATATAGAGATACTCTTTGAACCATGTAGATAAGCTGATATGCCAACGTCGCCAAAAATCTTGAATACTGTTTGAAGTCAACGGATATTCAAAGTTTTCTTTGAATTCAAAACCGAAAATCCGCCCTAAACCGATTGCCATATCCGAATATCCGGAAAAATCAAAATAGATTTGAAGCAGATATGTTATGGCAGCTAACCAAGATGTCGCAAAAGACCAAGCATTATGCTGATATAAATAATCCACTACTATTGCCATTTGGTTAGCAATTAAAACTTTTTTGCCAAGACCGATGATAAATCTTTGAAATCCTGAAACTACATGATTTTTTGTGACAATCCGTTCATGAATTTGGAGAGCAATATCATGATATCTAACTATCGGTCCTGCAATTAATTGTGGAAAAAAAGTGATATATAAAAGTAAATCGGCAAAGTTTTTTTGTAATTCAGTTTCTTGGCGATACACATCAAACATATAACTCATCGTTTGAAAAGTGTAAAAACTGATTCCGATAGGCAACAAAACCTTTGGTGCAATGATTTTCAACCCTGTCAGATCATTAATAATCTTTATAACAAAACCCGTATATTTGAAATAACCCAACAATAACAGATTAAAAACGATCATGATTACCAAGCCAATCTTTTTATGCTTGCCTATTAATAGATAAGCTAAACAGTAATTCACGAAAGCACTGAAAATCATGAGGAAAACATAAATCGGTTCACCCCATGCATAAAAGATCAAACTCATTATGAGCAAGATATAATTTCTGATTCGACCACGCGTGATAACGACTAGAAAAAGCGTTATCGGGAGAAAGAGGAATAAAAAACTGACACTGCTAAAAACCATTATTTCAATTATTTTCTAATTCAAAGAAGATTTATCATTATGAATAATCACTTCTTTGAAAATTATGATTTACTATTGGCCAAACTGTCCAATATATGAAATATTTGTCACTTCATCGTTCATTGCAATAATAACCAGATGAATCTTGTCACTAATCCAGGTCATTTGGCCAACTTCATTCTGATCAGGCTCACCGTATGCTGCTACAACCTCATCTGTACTTGAGCCAATCTTTATTCCATCAGGAGTAGTAATGTTGTCGCCCGTAATAAAAATCCCGACTATAACTTCTTTTTCATCAAGTTTAGCAGTATTCACTTCAAAGCCATCATATACATAGATAACGTCATTACCGACAAAAACACATGACGGTGCCTCATATTGCGAATCAGCTTGACCTAGTTGTTCAATGACCGGAGCAGCCTCTTCACCTGCTTTAAAAGCAAAATCATTATATTTGAAGACAAATTTATCTTCTTGAGAATCAGTAGAATCCTGTTCGTCTTGACTATCCTCATTAATAATTTTAGTAATTAATGAAGGTTGAGTCACTGCTTCTTCTACCGTTTCCGATTCTGTTTCGTCATTGTTGGCATCTGCAGAATCTTCCTTTGAATTATTTTCTGATTCTGATGCGGAATCCGATTCGGAATCTGAATCAACTTGATTTTTTGTTTCAGATTTTGTGTCAGTTTCTACTTCTTCCGAATCTTTGCTACCACTTTCCGAATTGCCGCAACCAACAAGAGTTAAGGTTGCCAGCATTATTATTACCAAAATTATAATACTTAATCTGTATAAGTTTTTTTGTTTAATCATTTTTCAATTTATTACCTTGCTAAAAATATTTATTGTTTATTGTTTTATGGTGTCGCCGGTGCTGGTGTGGGTTCCGGCGTTGGTTCCGATGTTTCTCCCGTAGATGTTGATCCTGTTGTCGATTCTCCCGATGTCGTTGTCGCTTCCGATGTTGTTGTCGCTTCCGATGATGATGTTGTTTCTATTGTTGACTCCTCAGCCGTTGATTCCGATGTTGACTCCTCTATCGTCGATTCCGGTGTCGTCGATTCCGGTGTCGTTGATCCAGTTGTCGATTCCGTTGTGGTTGACGCAGTTGTCGGCGGTTTTGCCGTGGTCGGTGGAGTTGTCGGCGGTTTTGCCGTGGTCGGTGGAGTTATCGGCGGTTTTGCCTTAACTATTACCGTGATATTTGCGGTAGCAGTTGCACCGTCTTTATCTGTTGCCGAATATATAACCGTATAAGTTCCTGCTTTATTTATGTTTAGTTTGGATATATCTACGGTAACTGTTAATGTTCCGTCTTCAGGATCAGTTGCAGATGCATTTTTAGCAAAATCATAACTCTCTCCTTGCATAAGTGTAATTTCACGTTTTGTTATTTTAATTACAGGACTCTTGTTTACTCTGGTACCTACCAAGACTATTTCATTCTTCGGTTCTTCGATAACTTTACTATCTACAAGTTCCTTTGCTATTTCTTTACCATCGCGATAGGTAACTGAATAGGTGAATAGTTTTGTGCCTTTTTTACCGGTTTGCGTGACTTTTCGAGCACCTTTCAATAATGTCGCATCATTTTTTTCTTCAACTTTATAATCAATTTCTTTTTCTTCATTTTCAATTCTGTTTATTTCACGATGTTCGTCATCCCAGTGAACCATCTCTCCGGCACGTTCTTGGACAACACTCAACGAAACATCAAAGTAACCCCATAAAGGATCACTCACTACGTCTCTGCCTAACTGAACCATAGTCCAAGAGTGAGATCCGCTATCAGAATTCATACCATAAGTTCCAATTCCTGCCCGGGTCAACAAGGCCTGATTTGTAAAACGGAAGATATAGCAATCACCGGTTCTGCTAGTCAGTCCGGTAATTGCACCGCCAATCAAATCTGTACGATTTGGTTGAGCTCTATAAGACATGTTATTATTTATCCAATTATATATTCTATAAGCCTTAGTATATGCATCCATGTCTCCATTAATTATTTGAGATAAAACACCATCTGCCAATGAATCCAAATTCCCTGAGCCGGTTGAACCTAGCGGTTCATAAGGTTTGCGTATTTTAATTGTAATTCTTGCAGTTTTGGTAGTTTGATTGCCGGAAGCATCGGTTGCTTTATATGTAACTACGTAGGTTCCTTCTTTTGAAGTATCTAATTTTGATTTATCAATTGTTACTTTAGGATTTGGATCGAGATTGTCAGTTGCATATACCCCATCTAACAAATCTCGACTTTCACCCGGTATATAAGTTAAATCAGCTACTCCATGCAGTACCGGAGGAATTTCATCTTTAAGTACGTTTACATAAGAAGAAATATCAGTTGTATTTCCACCTTCATCCGTTAAACGTACTTTGACAGGAAAACGTCCGGATTTATTAAACGCCGGTTTTTCTAAATATGTAACTGTCACATCAGTTGCATCAATAATATTCCTTACAAAGGCATTCGCATTGGGTACAACTCCAACAAATGTATCCTTTTCTACAGCAGTTCCTTGAGGTGCAACTGTATCTTTAACTACAAGATAAGAAACAATTTCTTCACCATCTATTTCGAAAAGTACTTCAAACTTTCCGACATGATTAAATCTGTATGAATTTAAGTCAGAAATTACCTTCAGAGTTTCCACGTCTGTATTTTCATGCAAAAATTCACTTACTGATAGTGGTTCCGATCTTCCCGCTTCTACAACAACTTGATCTGCCAAACTAACAAACTTGACATTTGCTTCAGCTTCTACTTTATTCTTACCCAAATCTTCACATTGAATTTTGATTATTTGAGGATCTTCATTTTGCGGGTCCGGTTCAACCAAAAACCTAAAAGTTAATTCTGTTGCATCTTCTGCTTTTTCAACAAAATCTTCCGGTTCAAGAATTCTCCCCAGCGGAACAACCAGATCTTTCAAAACGAGAATCGGTTTAATCGTATCTTGAACAATTAATTTTGTACTGTATACTTCTGTTTCAATCATTATCTGCAAATCATATTCACCGGGAACAGAAAGATTTACATGATCCACTCTACCGGTAAATCCTATAATTAAACCTGGTGCTTCTTGCGTTAGGAAGCTGTTAACATCTAATTCTTTAATACCGGCTTCAACAATATGTTCTTCCTTAACCAAATCACGATAAAGATCAGTCTTTACACTTGTTGTTGAATTAGTCGTTTCTTTATAGGTTTCAGATTCATATATTTTCTTAGATTCCGATATCCGGGAAGTTTCATCTGCAATGTCATCGTCTAAATTATGATTTTTAAAAGCAATAGCGGACCCTAAAACAATAGCTCCAATTAATATAGCTCCTATAATAAAAACAAACTTTTTTTGATGAAAATTAGTTAGAAAAACAATTTTATCTTTAATCTTTTTTATAATTTTTTTCATGCAAAAAAGACTCTCTATTCTATATTCTTATTTCTGTTTTTGATTTGTAAGTAATTAGAATTAATGATGTTTTATATGCATAACAAATATATATGTAATTTCTCAACTAGTCAACGCTATTCAAACAGCCATAAGTGGTTTGCTTCATAGGATTCTGAGCAGAAACCGGTACCTTGAGCATGAAATATTCTCAAAAATCGGAGCTCAGCAAATCAAAATTTGCAGAGCTCGATATTTTGAAAGAATTTTATAAATCATATTAAATTTTATAAACCATATTATTTGATTGTAATGTCTGTTTCAGTTCCGGTTACTAAAACCCAAGTTTGCCCCGGATTAAGTTTCAATTCCTCACCATCAACAAAATATTTTGTTTTGCTTACAGCATCTTGTTTTTCCCAAGTCAGCGGAACATATTGACCTTGTGAAATATAGTATCCGGTACCTTTGCCGATATGATCCAGTGTCAAAATGCCTTCAACTGTCGGATGCGGATGATATTCAGACTCTTGAATAATAATGTTGGTAATCTCGAATCCTTGTTGATCATTTTCATCTACTTGCTCAACACCGTCTTTGATTAAATTATATGTTTGGGTTTCCGGCATATATGTGAATAAACTGTTATTATCAAAGAAATAGCTGACCTCAACAGATTCGGCTTTTTCGCCATTAGGAGCTTTTGCTTCAGCATTAAAAGCATATCCTTCTTTATCTGTAGTTGCCGGATATCCTCTGCTCTCGGCAAATTCGCGCAAAGCCTCTGTCTTTGAATACATATTATGTGGTGCGACCTTTCCGGTATCATTATATCTCCACATTGCATAAGCAGGTGCAAACATGGCATCCAAATCATTATAATCACCGTTTGCCAAGATTTCCGTGGCTTCGCCCGAGCCTCCGACATGAGCATATCCGGCATCAAATTCCTGCATACGCTCAATATAGTATTTACGTGCTGAGCGAATCGGTCCGATCAAATCAGCTTCTTGTGAATGGAAAATGACAAGGTAACGAGTGTATGTACCCTCTACCCGCATCTCGAAAACCATGTCAGCTTGACGCATTCCGGCATGCATTCTGGCCGGGGGACTATTGTCAATCATTACCGCAAGCGGTATCTTTGCATTATCTTCTTTAGAAATCGGACGGCCGGCAAATTTTGAAAGCTCGGTTCGCTCTTGATCAGATTCAATAACTTCCGGTTCAATTTTTGTTTGATCGGTTTCGTCTATAATTTCAATAGCTTTCGATTCTACTTGTTTATCAGTAACTTTATTATCTTTCTTATCTTTATTTGTTTGTTCTAATTCATCACTTTTTGATTTTTTACAACCAACCGATAAACTCATACTGATAATTAAAATTATAATTAAAGATTTTGATATAAAATTTTTCATAATAACTCCTAAAAATACCTATTTTCTATTCATCCAAAAATATTTTCTAATAAATAGATTGATTGTTTTTTAAACAATTAACAACTCCTTTAATTCATTAATTTTAGCATAATTATATCTTGCGTCACTCACTTATCTCACTCAAATAATCAAGTTGATCTAACAAGAATAATTTATCTTGCCAATTATTTCAAACTTACGTGTTAATTAAAGTATTTTGATGCAGTAAAGACAGTAAACTTCAGTTTATAGTATCTTTTGTTGATCACTTGCTGCATATATTTGGAACCATTCATAATGTTCAATTCGTAAATCCGCTACATCAATTGCTTCTCTATAATTAATGATCTTCGTCAAAGTTCCGATTTGCATCGTTCGTAATCTAATCAATTAATTTAACCATATTCGTTAAAGTTCCGATTTGCTCAATTTCAAATTCAATTACATCCCCGGACTTGAGATATTGGGGTGGATTCATTGCAACACCGACACCGGCGGGTGTTCCGGTCAAAATAATATCACCCGGAAATAAAGTCAGACCTCTCGATAAGTCAGCAATTAAAGTCGGAATGTCAAAAATAAATTCTTTCGTATTAGAGCTTTGCCTCAGCTCGCCATTAATTTTTGCCGAAATATTTAACAGAGGCGGAAATGTGATTTCATCACGACTCACGATCCATGGGCCCAGAGGAAGGGAATTATCCAGACTTTTGCCTCTAAACCATTGTCCCCGTTCATTTTGCAAATCGCGTGCTGAAATATCATTACCGATCGCATATCCGAAAAGGTAATCAGCAGCCTGATCAGGTTCAATATCGCAACCTGCTTTGCCTATAATCAAAGCCAACTCAACTTCATAGTCCAGTTTCTGTGCATATTTCTTACGAACAATTATCGGCTCTTGATCAGCTAACAGCCGATTTGTTGCTTTGCTAAAATAAATCGGATGTTGTGGCAACTCAGCTGATGCCTCATTGGTAAACTGTGTAACTTCCAAAGCATGATCTTTATAATTCTTGCCGACACAAAAAATATTCCTGATCGGATATTTGATCGGCGCAAGCAATTTTACTGAAGCCACAGGAATTGCTTTGTTCAATAAATCAGGCAAAACTGAATCAATCTGAGAATTCAAGGTATTTCCGTACTTCTGAATGAAAGACAATAAATCTTGCAGAACCTCTCTGCCATCTTTCATATTCGAATTAAGATTTAACTTTTTCAAAATATCTAACATCGAAACAATTAAATTATCAGCATTCATCACACCATAGTCAGCTTTATCCTGATATAAATAAGATATAAATTTCATAAACCTCACCTTAAAATTCTACATTGAATTACTTTGTATTAGAGATAAAGACGCATATCTTTTATCATTATTAATAAGATATATTCATTCTATTTTATCATCTATCAGATATAATAAGATATGTAAACTAGACAACTTTCCATAAAGACAATAATTAATTTGAGTGTATGAACAAATGAAAAAATATCGTTATATAACACTAAGGTGGGAGATATGACAAGAATGTATATACATCGATAGAAGTATGAGAAAATAACGGAACCTGAATCTACGTAATACAATTTAATGGAAAACGAGGTAGTAGTAATGGATTGGCAGAAGCTTGAAACTTATTTTCGTTCATTGGATCGTTCATTTTTTATCGGAAATGATATGAAAAAACATGCAAATATAGATGCACCTTTGCCCATAGGATTCGGGCAAACAATTTCTCAGCCCAGCCTTGTGTTGGAAATGACACGGCTTCTGGAACCGAAAAACAATAGCAAGGTGTTGGAGATTGGAACCGGTTCAGGTTTTCAGACAGCTCTGCTTGCCAAAATGTCAGAGAAAGTTTATACAGTGGAAAGAATTAATGAATTGGCGGAAGAAGCAAAGAAGAGATTAGAGACATTAAATTTTTCGAATATCTATTATAAGGTCGGCGACGGCAGCATCGGATGGCAGGAACATGCTCCTTATGACAGAATTATGGTAACTGCGGCAGCAGGTCTTTTGCCGGACGAATTGGTCAATCAATTGGCAACAGGCGGCAGAATGGTTGTTCCAATCGGTCCGCAGGATTTTCAGGAACTTAAACTTATTACGAAGACTGATAGCGGCAAAATAAATACGGAAACAGTTGCGATGGTTCGATTTGTAGAACTTAAAGGGCGGTACGGTTGGACAGAATAACAAAAATCGGAAATAATATAAAGATCAGAGATTTGAGAGTGTCATAGTATTCGAACTGTTAAAGTGACCACAATATTATCACAAATAACTCTGTCGAAATGCATCAAATCATTCCAGCATAATACCGCAAATTGCTCCAGAATTTTCTTAACGAAACCATATTATCGTATTAGAATTAACAGAGAAATATGTTCCTAAATGATATCGGGAAGTGTAGTAAGGAATACAAAAAACGAATTATAGATGGATTGCTGGATATAAATATGCAGGCTTTCGGTGCGACATGGATTAAAGGTCCAAAGGGATGTGGCAAGACGACATCAGCTAAGCAAAAGGCAAAATCGTTGTTGAGTTTCAGGATGAAGAATATCGCGACAATTTATTAATGATCGGAGAAACCTCTCCAAAAAAATTATTGCTGGGCGAAAAGCCAATACTCTTTGATGAATGGCAAGATGTACCGAAACTTTGGGGTGCTATTCGTAAAAAAGAATAGAAAAACAAAATTACAATTGGCACGGGATTTATTTAAGCAAACATATTCTGTGGATGTTTCTCACATTGATGGAGTAAAAAGAAACGAAAGATGGACTCAAGGCATATTACAATCTTATGCACGAAATATTTGTACAACGGCTCTAACAAAAACGATTTATGGAGATGTGAAAGCAAATCATAATATTGGAGAAAGCACTTTTTTTGAATATATTAATGCGTTAGAAAAACTTTTTATAATTGATGACATAGATGCTTGGTCTCCGGCTATTCGATCAAAAACTGCAATTCAATCATCCCCTAAAAGAAATCTTATTGATCCATCAATTGCTGTTGCGGCAATGGGACTTTCACCTGATTATTTTAATAGAGATTTTCAGACTTTGGGCTTTTTATTTGAATCGTTGTGTATCAGAGATTTAAAGATTTGTTCATCCGCTATGCCGACAATCGAGGAAATTGAAAACGAATTGAAATAGATTAAATTAGTATTTATCTAAAACGGAGAGCAAAAGATGATCCAAATTTAAATGAAACCTTGGAAACTATCTTCAAAAACATCGAGAACTCCGCTCAGGGTACGGACAGTGAAGACAATTTCAAAGGTCTGTTTGATGATATGGATGTTAATTCCAACAAACTTGGCAGCAGTGTTCCCAAGAGAAATGAAAAACTGGTTAAACTCATCAACTCCGTGTCGGAAATGCAACTCGGCAACTATCAAGATAATTCAATCGATGCTTTCGGCGATGCCTACGAATTTCTGATGGGTATGTATGCTTCCAACGCAGGAAAATCCGGCGGTGAATATTTCACACCGCAAGAAGTCTCTGAACTTCTGACAAGATTGGCTTTAGTCGGAAAAACCGAAGTTAATAAGGTATATGATCCGGCTTCTTGTTCGGCAACGTTAACTCTCTGATATTTTGTTCTTGCACGTTCGAGGGTTGCTTTATAATGCTCGACTTCTTCTCGGTTAGTTTTTAATGCCAGCTCTCTACTATAGCCCAATTCGGGCTTTTGTGTGAAAAGCAGAGTTTGAAGAATGCATGCGGATTTTACACGTTTTACAGTCCCACCTCCTTTTGGCACAATATATTACGACAGAAATATTAGGCCTATAATACAGAGAGGTACTTTAGCGAAAATGGTATACAATACAACGGCTGCCGTCGAAGTTTTAGTGCAGCTACACTAAAAGTGGACACGAAAGAGTAGAAATCCGGGAGTTAAAAAGCTGGAAACTTGGGAGTTAGTATCTTTGAAATCTGGGAGTTGTATTGTACAATTAGTCAGGAGGATCTTTATGAAACAATATTTGCCTAGATTAGTGGATGGATTACTTGAGAAAGAGCTCGAAGCATTTGGTGCGGTCTTAATAACAGGGCCGAAATGGTGTGGAAAAACAACAACAGGATTAAACAAAGCAAAGAGTACTCTTTTTCTTCAAAACCCTGATGAAAGAGAACAAAACCTAAGATTAGCAGATGTCAAACCTTCTTTATTGTTAGAGGGCGATAATCCCAGGCTAATTGATGAATGGCAAGATGCTCCTCAGCTCTGGGACTCGGTAAGATTTAGTATAGACCAAAGATCCGAAACCGGTTTATATATTCTTACCGGTTCGACGAGTGTTGATAAGTCCTTAATTGCACATACGGGAACCGGAAGAATTTCCAGATTAAAAATGAGGACAATGAGCCTATTTGAAAGTGGGGATTCAAATGGAGAAGTCAGCATTACTCAATTACTAAAAAGTGAAGAGATAGCAAGCAAATCACCTCACACCATCGAAGATATTGCTAATTTAATTGTCGGTGGGGGATGGCCGGCTTCTATAGGTAAACCTTTAGAAGTTAAACAAAGGCAGGTTGCCGGTTACTGCAAAGCTATAGTCAATACTGAAATTTCGACAGCTGATGGAATCAGCCGTGATAGCGAAAAAGTTTATCAAGTTCTAAGATCTTATTCTCGTCATATTTCAACTCAATCAACGATACAAACCATAACAAGTGACGTTACCCGAAATTTTGATTCGATAAATAGAAAGACAGTAGGTGAGTATCTGGAAGCTTTACAAAAAATATTTGTAATTGAAGATTTGAAGGCATGGAGCCCGAAATTAAGGTCAAAGACCACTATTGCAACAAGTTCTACAAGACATTTCGTCGACCCTGCAATTGCAGCCTGTTTTCTTGATGCAAATCCGGTCGATTTGTTGAATGATTTAGAAACCATGGGGTTATTATTCGAGTCTTTAGTGGTGAGAGATTTAAGAATCTATGCTGAAAGTTTGGGTGGTAGCGTATATCATTACCGCGACCATAGCGGCCAAGAAGCTGATGCAATATTACATTTCCCAAATGGTCAGTGGGGAGCAATAGAAGTAAAATTAGGAAATAGAGCTGTTGATGAAGGGGCTGAAAGTTTAATAAAACTAGCTGATAAAATTGATAAAGATTCGATGAAATCACCTTCTTTCTTAGCGGTTATTACAGGAAGTGGCTATGCATATCGAAGAGAAGATGGCGTGTATGTGATTCCTATTGGTTGCTTGAGAAATTAAACCTTTATGAGGCATTTTCAAGAATTAAGTTATATAAGATTTCATATGAATTATCTACCTATATTTTAACTAATGTATTACAATACGTGAAAACTTGGTAATAAAAATACTGCGAGTGTGCTTGTCAGGAAGCTGCTATTGGAACGTAATAGATTAAAGAATGAAATCAACAAGGAAGTATGTACCAATGAATACTCTAAGAAATAATTATTTGAAAGATAAAGTTGTCATTTTAACCGGAGCCTCAGGCGGAATCGGTCAAGTAATTGCCAAAGCCTTAGCCACAAGAAATATGCGTTTGATGCTTGCCGGCAGAAATCCGGATAAATTACAACAACTCGCTGAAAGTGTTAAGGCTATCGGTGGCGAAGCAGAAATCTGCATAGCTAATCTATATAATAAAGAAGCTATTGATTTGATTATTGATGCAACTTTAGAAGCATTCGGCTGTCTTGATATATTGATTAATAATGCAGGTATCGCACAGAATACAGCTTTTGAAGATGTCACAGTCGAAGAATATGATCGAATTTTCACTTTAAATACCAAAGCATCTTATTTTTTAACGCAAAAGGCTTTGCCTCATTTGCTTAAATCAGATTTTGCCACAGTCATCAATATTGCCTCGGTTGTAGCACATAAAGGATATGTTCAGCAAAGTGTTTATTCCAGTAGTAAAAGTGCATTATTAGGTTGGTCTAAATCTCTTGCTGCAGAGTATTATAAGAAAAATTTAAGAGTACATGTTATCTCGCCCGGTGGGGTATATACAGAAATGGTTGCGTTAGCCAGACCGGATTTGATGCCTGATGAAATGATTCAACCTGAAATAATTGCTGATACCATTTTATTCCTATTAGAACATCGTCATACCAATGCAGTGATTGATGAGATCGGTATCCATCGGGCAAATAAAGAACCTTTTTTATAATTGGCCGGCTGTGTACATTTCGGCATAGCGACCGCCTTTTTTAAGCAGAGCTGCGTGCGTACCGACTTCAATGATTGCACCCTGATCCATAACTATGATCCGATCCGCATCATGAATCGTAGAAAGTCTATGAGCTATGACAAAACTAGTCGTATTTGAGGTTAATTCCTTCATAGCTTGTTGAATAAAAAGCTCTGTCCGCGTATCAACCGAAGATGTAGCTTCATCCAGAATAATGATCGGCGCTTTTTTGATCATTGCTCGCGCAATTGTCAACAATTGACGTTCGCCATGACTGATATTGCCGGCTCCTTCTGTTAACATCGTGTCATATCCTTCGGGCAGACGTTCGATAAAAGAATCAGCACGCGCTAATTGAGCCGCTGCTTCAATATCTGCTAAAGGTACATCCGATAAATCCTCTCCGCTTAAAATAGCTGCACCATAAGCGATATTGTCACGAATCGTTCCGGAGAAAAGCCACGTATCCTGTAAAACCATGGCATATGCTTTTCTCAATTCATCCGTATGGTATTCTTTAGTATCACTATCATCCAAAATAATTTTTCCGTCAGCGATTTCATAAAAACGCATCAATAAATTCACGAGTGTTGTTTTACCGGCACCGGTTGTACCGACAATCGCTATTTGTTCGCCGGGATTGACTTTTAAATTGACGTTTTTAAATAACAATTCATCCGTATAGCCAAAATTAACTTGCTTAAATTCAATCTTACCTCGTGTTTTACTTATATCGATTTCTGCTGTGCCTGCTTGTAGCGTTTCTTCCGCATCTAAGAATGAAAAAATTCGTTCGGCCGAAGCCAAAGCGGACATGATTGTATTGAGGATTCCCAAAACTTGATTGAAAGGATTGCGCAACATTTGCGTATATTGAATAAAAGCCTGAAATTCGCCCAAAGACAAAGCACCGCTAATTACATAGTAGCCGCCTAAAATTGCCACCAAAACATAATTCGCATTTAAAATTAAATCGCCTGCAGGTCTAGTAAGAAAAGAAACCAAGGATGATTTCCATTCACTTTCATATAATCTTTCATTCAAATCTGACATTTCCGCTTTTAATTCTTCGCCCAGATTGTAATGCTTAACAATATCTTCACCATTATAAATTTCTTCGATTTGTCCGCTGAAATGACCGGTGAATTTTGCATTTCTTTGGAAAATAGGCTTGGCTTTTTTAACCAGGTACTTGACCAAAAGGTAAGAAATCGGAATTACAACCATAGCGAGCAGAGCCAAAATCGCATGTATATTAAACATCATAATTACGACACCGATTAATATGACGATTGCAGTTAAAGAGCTGGTCAAGCCGGTTTGCAAAGTATTCGCAACATTGTCCAGATCATTTGTTAACAACGAGACCATGTCACCCGTTGAGGAGCGATCGAAATATTTTAAAGTCAGACGATTCAATTTTTCCTGCATTTGATTGCGAATAGAGCGTATCAACTTTTGTGTCATTTTCACTAATAAAACATTGGAAAAATAGGTTGATAAAAACTGAACAATAAATAAAAGAATCAGGATTATTGCTAAATTTCGGAAACCCAACCAATCAAGCGCAATATTTTGCTGCAAAGTAGAAGTAATTGTATTGATAATATTGCCAATCATGCGGGGAATAAAAATTTGCGCACCTGAAGCCATTAAGGTCAAAATGATTGCTGCAATAAAAAACCATTTAAAAGGACTGATGTTTTTGAGCAATCTCAGAAGAGTGCCTTTATTATCTTTTGCACTGCCTGATGCTAAAAGACCGGCAACACGACCCGCACCACCCGTTCCTTTCGAAACGCCCGGTAAGCTCTCTTCCTTTTTATCTTTTGTCCGGTTAGCTTCTTGCATTATTAAGCTTCTCCTACTATTACGCCATAGTCATTTTTTCTACTATTACATCATAGTCATTTTTTCTTTTTCAACAGGTTCGACTATGCTGATTTTAGATACCGTGAATTCGTTTTCTTTACTTATTACTTCTTTCTTAAAAATCAAACAGATTCAAGCTGCTCGTCAGTTTTCCGGTTTTCCTCATTCAGACTTTTTTGTGATGTAATAATCTCCTGATACACTTTGCATGTATTTTCGAGCTCTTGATGACTTCCTTTACCCACAATATTTCCATTATCGATAACAAGAATTTCATCCGCTTCTTTTACTGTTGCTACACGTTGAGCTATTACCAAAATACCCTTACCCGAAAGTTTTTCCTGAATGGCTTGACGAACTTTCTTCTCAGTCGAATAATCCAAGGCTGAAAAACAATCATCAAAAATGTAAAAATCCGACTCTCGAATCAAGCCACGGGCAATAGAAATCCTTTGCTTTTGACCGCCTGAAAGATTGACCGCATTTTGCGCAATATGAAAATCCAAACCTTCTTCAGATTGACGAAAAAAGTCACCCATTTGAACCATTTCCAGAACTTCCCAAACTTCATCGTCCGTCGCATCTTTTTTGCCCGTTTGAATATTTTCTCGAATAGTACCTGAAAACAAAAAAGTGGTTTGAGGAATATACGTGATAATTTGATTAATTTCTTCATTGGTTAGGCTTTCTATATTTTCTCCGTTGCAAGTAATTTGACCTTGACGGACATCATAATCTCGCATCATCAAACGAACAATCGTTGATTTACCGCTGCCGGTAGAACCAATCATTGCCTTGATTTCACCCTTTTGCAATTCAAAAGTAATATTCTTTAAGAGACCCATACACGAAGGCGGGTAACAAAAATCTACATTTTCAAATCGAATCGTGTTTTCTGCTAAAACAGAAGTAGCTACATCTTTAAATCGAATAGCGTTTTCGGTTGATTTTTCTGTTACATCAGAATTCGCTTCATCTTTAAATCGAGTAGCATTTTCTGTTAATTTTTCTGTCAAATCAGAATTCGCTTCATCTTCAAATCGGTTCGCTTTTTCGTGTGATTTTTCTGCAAAATCAGAATTCGCTACATCTTTAAATCGAATAGCATTTTCTGTTATTTTTCCTGTTGAGTCAGAATTCTCTTCTATTTGCGTTTCTTCTTTTATTTGTGGTTTCTCTTTTATTTCTAGTTCTTTCTCTTTCACCTGTATTGCTTTGTCTCTAATCTGCAATACTTCTTCTTTTGCTAAAACTTCTTGGATTCTGTCAATCGATACTTTGGAACGTGGAAAAATTGTAATAATGGAGGCAAATTGTTGAATATTATTGAGAGCCATGATGGCGTATTCAATCAGACCGATTAAAGCTCCAACTGTAACGGTTCCTAATTCAGCCCGCACGCCTCCGACATATAACATGATTAAAATTAGAACATTCGTAAAAAGCAAAATGAGAGGGCTTAATAACATCATCGTAGATTCGGCTTGAACATTAGCCTGACACGCTTCTTTCGTTGTCTCTTGAAACATTTTCGTTTCATAATCGGACTTATTAAAAGCTTTCACCACACGAATACCTGTCACGTTTTCTCTAAAACGTTGATTCATTTGGTCAATCGCCTTGCGAATCCGACTATACTTAGGCATAGCTTTTGTTGTTAACCTAAGAGCCAGAACAAAAATGACCGGAATAATGACCAAGATTATTGCGGCCATTTTAACATCTATGGAAAAGGAAATGATAACTGCACCGATTACTGTAATCGTCAAAGTATATATTTTACGCAAAGACATATCAATAAGGATTGAAACTTGTTTCACATCATTAACTGTTCGGGTAATCAAAGTAGAGTTGGAGAAACTTCCCCTGGTTTCCTTAGACCAATCAATAATTTTCTCAAACAAATCACCTCGCAAGTCTCTTGAAATACCGGCTGTAACTCTTGTTAAGAAAAATAAAGATATTAATAAAGAAACAATGTTGACACCGGTTGCCAGCAACATCAGTAAACCACGATTCATGATTTGACTCATATCTTCGAAAAAAATTCCGTAGTCGATAATATCGACCATCAGTCGGGGAATCGCAAGCTGTGAAGCTACCCAAACGGTTGCAAAAAATAGTTGCCCAACAATCCACTTTAAGTATTTTTTTGCATGCTTAAGCAACATGCTATTCTGTTTCTCTCCTTTTACCCGCATTTTATACCTGTCTATTATACAAAGATATTTTGTTTTTATATGTATTTATCATGTTTTTATGTCCGAATTGTTTTATTCGTATCAAAAATGATTATGCACTAGCAAGTATAACAGTTGATAAATTTGAGGCAAGAGTTATTCTGGCTTATAGAATAACGACTATTAAAATTACTATTAGGAAGCTAAATAAAGTCCCTATTAAATAATACTCTCCAAAAGCCGGACTTTTTGTTATTTTTTCATATCTTGTAATTGATTTAGCTGTCAAGACAAATCCTATTGCAGCAAATTGACCCATACTAGCTAGAATATAAATAATAACTCTTTCTAAAATTCCTATAGTACTGCCTGCATTTGTTAAACTTTTTATGTTTTCTCCTTCATTATTAGATTCGTTTGAACTTGATAATTGCAAATCTTTATCTTTAAAATTAAATTTTTCTAAAAACATATTTATACTGATACTTGCAGGTTTAATAATAATCACAATTGCCAATAGGTTTTTTATTAAAACTAAAGGTTTTATTGAAAAACTATTTAAGACTCGATTTATATTTGAATTAAAAATTAGATAAGATCTATCTATAAAAAAATATGTTATTAAAATAATTGAACATATATGAAAGAATTGATCTAGCATGTAAATTGTAAATTTATGATTATTAAATTTTGAGTTCATTTTTCCTTTGATAAAATCAATTATTAAATGGCTTGAAGATATTAAAAGCGAAATTATTAAAAATCTACTCCCATAAGAAATAAAAACCAAGCCAATATTTAAAATTAAATGAATAATAAAGTGTAGAATCAATTCTTTTATCTTATGTTCTTTTAATCCAGACATTTGTTTCGTTTGTAAGTAATAATCGCCCAGGAAATGTGAAATCAACAATATCAGAATGAGACTTTGTATATTATTCATGTTTTTTCCTTTCCTTTTCTATATATTCATTTAAAATTTTAAAAGAATCTTTCAAAGAATAAAATTGACTGCTTTCAAGAGATCTGCTTATTGTAGATTGTGCTTTACCTAATTGTTCCGCAGTCGTTTGTTGCTGATAATTATTCTCAATATAGGTTTTAATAACCTGAACTTGAGTCTCTGACCAATTTTCTTTAATGATACTTATCAAAGAAAACAGTGAATTTATTAAAGATAAATCATCATTCTTTTTTCCTATTTTATAATTAGTAATTACTCTTTCCTTTTTCTTTTCAGATTCTTTTATTTGCTCCAAATTATATCTTGCTATATGATACGCTTCTCCATCAATTAAGTTTGAATTTTCTTTATATATAGCAGTATCTATAGAACCTATTCCCATACCAAATCTGATTTTCAAAGGATGTAATTTTAGTTCTAATTCAATTAAAATCTCCATTATTTCATTGCCATTATGAAGTAAGCCCTGAAATGAATCACCTGAACTTATTGTAAAATTAGAAGATATTATTTTTTTATACTTTTTGTTGATCTTATCTATAACCTCTAAAAATTTTTCCTGAGTAAATATTCCGTTACGGCTCTGCCTTGATTTTTTTATGTCGGCTATTAAAGCTATATAATTATCCATATAACCTCCCGCTATTAATCTTAATATCTATCTTGCAACTATTATATGCATAATTTTTAGCATACTTAACAATTATACACATTAATTAGCATATTTACTAATTATGCATATTAATTAGCATATTTACTAATTATGCATATAAAATAGCATAATTTTAATTTAATGACAAATATTCGAATTAACAGGAAATGCATAAATTGGAAGCTGACTTCCAATTATAATAAAAAATAACAATATTAGAAGTTCAGTTCCAATTCAAAAGCATGAGAATTAAAAATATTTTAAAATTTTAACCAATTGTCAATATTTATCTGCTCATTTTTGTACATCATTTTTGTACATCAATAGGAAACTCTCTTATCAAAATATATTTTAAAAATAAACCATCAATATCTTCGTTAGACTGTCCGCCAAATTCTAACCCAATTAATCCGTTTAAATTTCCTTCAGAAAACTCAACTGTTTCAAATATTCTTCCGTAGTCGGTTATAGGTGAACCGTCAGCCGGGGCATTTGTATATATTGTTGTAACATAGTCACCAAATTGATTATAGAATTCATTTATTTCCATGCCCATATATAATTCACCAACTCCGGTGTCTACGGAAAATATCTCTTTTGTTCTAACTAATTCTTCTATAGTTGGATATGTTGTATAGTCTGCTACAGTTACTCTCAAAGCTCTGGCATCTAAGTCAAAAACATCACCTGTTTGAGACAAACCTGCTTCAAACCATAATTCTGCATAGTCACCTTTATCTTTTGTTATATATGTTCCTTTTTTAAAAAAATCTACAGATTTCTCACTTTCATATATATGTTCATAATGATGATACCCGCTATTAACAAAATCAATATAGTTACTAAACCCTTCTCCACTATATAAAATTGTAAAATTAACCGGTAATGCAAATCTGGAACCATCTATTTTAAAAGTTATGCCTTCATAACCTTCCGGTACAAAATCTTGAGGTCCATTTGCTAAATCAGCATTTTCATCATATTCAGTTTCAGCATTTTCATCATATTCGGTTTCAGCATTTTCATCATATTCGGTATATTCTGTATTTTCAGTTATTTCTTTCTTATCATCTTCATGTTGTTTTTCAATTACATTATCAAAAAGTTGTTTAAAACGACCCTTCCCTTTATCTTTATCTTTTTCTCTTGTTTCTTTTTTTGTTTTATAAACTTTTGTTTTATTTGATTTATTACAACCAATAATGCTAAATACCATTAAACAAGCTAATACTACACTAATTACTTTTTTCATCCTTTGTTCCTTTCATTATTTTTTACTTACTAAATACGATTCTTAAATTAATATTTTTATTATTTTTAATTAGCTGTTATTGGATCTTATATATAATTTTATTTTATTTTGTTTTTTTATCAGTGTTGATTAATGATGTGTTGATTAATGATGTTTATATACAAATATACATGTGGGTTTGTTGTAAAAGAATAAATAACAACAAACCAATCATATATTACTTGCAATTATAGGCACATAGTAACATATCGTTTAGATAATTTCTTATTTCTTCATGTTTTGTTATCAGCTTACTATAATTTACCGTTATATAACAATCTTCCACTTTTTCAATAATACATATTCCGGACATATCATAACCGATTTGCAAGAACATGTTATTGCATAATTAGTTTTTGCATATTATAATGTTTTTTGAGGTGATAACATGAGATTTATTGGCAGGGACTATGAATTAGCAGAACTGAATAAAGAATTTTACAATAATAAGTTTGCAATGTCCGTAATCTACGGAAGACGCAGAGTCGGTAAAACTTATCTGATCCAAGAATTTATCAGAGACAAGAAAGGTTCTTATTTTGTTGCCTTAGAATCAAACGATATAGTTAATTTGAACTTACTATCCAAAGCTGTTTATCATGCTTGTGGAAATTTAAGCGGCTTACCGGATTTTACAAATTTTGCGGATGCTTTCAGATATTTATTTGAATATAGTATCAGCAACAGAATAGTATTTGTTATTGATGAGTATCCATATCTGGCTATGTCTACACCCTACATATCTTCCCTGTTACAAAATCTCATAGACGAATATAAAGAAAAAAGTAAATTGTTTTTAATTCTATGTGGATCTTCTATGAGCTTTATGGAAGAACAAGTCTTAGGTTATAAGAGTCCGCTTTATGGAAGAAGAACAAGCCAATTTAAAATTAATCCGTTTAATTATTTAGATTCCGCAAAATTTGTTGATTCTTATTCTTCAAGGGAAAAAGCTATCGTTTTCGGACTTACCGGTGGCATCGCTGAGTATTTAACATTTTTTAATTCAGAAATTTCTTTGAAGCAAAATATTATCAACAATTATTTGAAGACCGGCGGAAGACTTTATGAAGAACCTGCCAATTTATTGAAACAAGAATTGAGAGAGCCTAAAACATATAATGATATATTGTTTGCGATATCCTCAGGGGCGAGTAAATTAAATGAAATTGCGACAAAACTTAATGTGCCTTCAGGAGGACTGGGTCACTATATTAATTCTCTGATAGCCCTGGGAATTATTGAAAGAAAAACCCCTGTATTAAACAGAAAAACCAAAAGACCAATCTATGCAATAAAAGATACAATGTTTGTATTTTGGTATAAATTTGTTCAAACAAATTTAAATATGATCAATCTGGATTTAGGCGAATTGGTTTATGAAAAATATGTAGATCAATATTTGAACAATTATATGGAATCTGTTTTTAAAAAAATTACGATGGAATATTTCGAAGAAAGACTTAAACAAATGAATTCTCCATTAATACCTGTAGATTACGGTAATTGGTGGGGAAATGATCAAAGATTAAAAAAAGCATCTGAAATAGATATGATTGCCTATAATAATGAAAATGAGTATCTCTTTGTTGAAGCAAAATGGAATAACAATAAGGTGAAGCAAGCAATATTAGATGAATTAATCGAGAAATCTTTGAATTTTCAGTTTAGCAAGGCAACATATTGGTTGACAAGCCTGTCCGGATTCGAAAAAATAACTCATGAAAAAAATGTAGAACTTATTTCGTTGAGAGATATGTATAGATAATGTAGAACTTATTTCGTTGAGAGATATGTAGAATAGATGTGGTGAAGATAAACAGATCGGCTAGTCATGGGGTAACTAGCCGACATTACTTCAGGTGTTATTGCAACATTTTGATAAAACAGTAATGATTACAAAATCATCTCTCCTATTTTCAAGAACATTATTCATCCAACAGCCAATCTACAATGTAAATTATTGGTATCCCGCGGATGTTTTTTTCTTCAAAATATCTTCCGGTTACAATGATTTTTTTGTAATTATCTTTTATAAGAAGAAGATTATCGATCTCTCGTGAATCTTTTGGCATTTCATAGGTTACTTGTATGTATATTTGTTCATCTACTTTTCTTGCAATAAAATCTATTTCTTTAGTATCAATCCTGCCTATATCAACCGTATAACCTCTTCTTAAAAGTTCCAAAAATACAATATTTTCCAAACGATTCCCGAAATTTCCATCTTTTTTCCCTACTGTATGTCTTCTCAAACCATTATCTACAATAAAATATTTCGCATTGGTTTTTAAATACGCTTTTCCTCTAAGATCATATTGTCTTACACGAAAGAATAAATAAGCATTTTCTAAAAGATCTAAATATCGATTTACCGTGTGATTACTCGTATTCATTTTTTCATTTTTCAATACATTGGCAATTATACTGGGATTTACAAGTTGACCTACATTATCCGCCAAATATAAAATAATATCTTTAAGAACAAAAGTATCCCTTATTCCCGATCGATACGCTATATCATTGAGAACAATAGAATCAAAAATTCCTGATAATATTGTATCCTTGATTTCTTCTTGAGCTAGAACCACACCGGGAAATCCACCATATTTTTCATATTCAGAATAATATTTGTCAACCATTCTGGAATCATTATCTACTTGTTTTACTGTCAGGAACTCTTGAAAAGAGAGAGGATATACCGGAATTTCTACGTAACGGCCACTTAAAAGAGTTGCCAATTCACCCGAAAGCATTTTCGCATTTGAGCCGGTAATTACAATATCACAGTCATAACTTACTCGTAATGAATTAACGACCTTTTGCCAACCTTCAACAAGCTGAATCTCATCAAATAAGTAGTATATTTTGTTCTTATTCCGAGGAGTTTTTTCCAAGATCAATTTTCTGAAGTCTTCTTCGAGTTTTATAGTTTGATATTCAAATTCTTCAAAATTTATATAAATAATATTTTCCTCAGAAATATGTTCATTTTTTAAATAATCAACATATAACTTCAGCAAAACCGATTTGCCGGAACGTCTCACACCGGTAATGATCTTGATAAAATCACTGTCTTTAAATTTTATGAGTCTATTTAAATAATATGGTCTCTGGAACATAGGTACCTCCTCTTTACTAGTTTATATTGTAACAGGTTAGAAGTATACTTCCAATATCATAAAATTATTACTGAATTAGAAACATGTTTCCAATTTAGAGAGATTAAATCAATATTGGATGTTTATTTCTTTTGTTTCAGATAATTTGAGATAAGTAGTCATAAAAGTTATATTAAAAATATTGAGTTATAGTAAAAATATAAAGTCATCAAATAATAATCCGAGGTAAAAAGATAGTATGTATAAATTAACTAACAAGGAAAAGTTTGAAGTAATCCGGATAGTCTTACAGGCATCGGAAATTATAACATCGAAAATAGAATTTCCTGAAGACATAGAAATAATCAAACAAAAAGGTTTTGCGGATTATGCAACAAAAATTGATTATGATGTTCAAGAGTATATTGAAAAACAGGTTTTGAATCTTTTTCCTGATCATCAATTTCTAGGTGAAGAAGATGAACATTATGTATTTGATCAAGCTAATTCTTGCTGGATTCTCGATCCGGTTGACGGAACTAAGAATTTAATTTTAGATATGCAACATTCGTGTACATCTTTGGCTTTTTGGAACGGTGAAGAATTAGATTTTGCTTTAATCTACAATCCTTATTTAGATGAATTGTTTGAAGCTGGCAGAAATGAAGGATCTTATCTGATCAGACATGCAAAACAACAAATAATTACAGCAAAAGATTTTCATACTTTAGAAAAAAAGAAATTATTAATTAATAATCTTTCTGATTTTAGCCAAGCTATTGTTGCTTTCGGTTCCAGTCCTTATGATCGCGGAGAATTAAATCATGAAGTAATGTTTGAGGTTCTGTACGATGTTTTTGAAAAGACAGAAGATATACGTCGTTTTGGTTCAGCAGCTTTGGATTTAGCATATATCGCTGCAAATCGACATCACATCTTTTTTGAATCAAATCTTAGACCATGGGATTTTGCTGCAGGAATTCTGATCGTTGAAGAATCGGGTGGTGTCGTGACAAATTTTCACAATCAACCAATTGATATTTTCAAAGCCGGTTCCGTTCTTGGTGCAAATCCAACATTACACAAACTTATACTGCCTTTGTTCGAGAAATTACGTTAAACAATTACCGGTTCAACTTTTTTCGTGCACGTTTGCATATTTCAGGTAAATGATGTTAAATTTGCGAACAACTTTTTCTCATAAATGATATTAAATTCGCGAACAGCCTTTTCTCATAAGTGATATTGAATTCGCGAACAACTTTTTCGCCTGAATTAAATGGCTTGATAAAATGGTTAAGACAAAGTAAAAACTAACAATGTCAATAATACAAAATACAATTATAATGCGTAACATATGTTACAATGATTATATGGTTGAAAGGAGGGAATTTATCGATGAGTAAAAAACTAAAAAGACTTTGTACACCAGGACAAATTGGAACCATGTGGTTAAAAAATCGTATGATAATGCCTGCTATGGGCACCAATTTGGGTAATGCAGACGGAACAATCTCAGACAATATCGTAAACTATTATGCTAAACGTGCAGCCGGAGGAATCGGTTTAGTTATAACCGAAGTTTGTTCTCCGGAACATGAAGGAATCTGTATTCCGGGCGAGATGGAAATTGGCGAAATTAAATTTATGCCGGGTCTATCACGTATTCCTCATGCAGTACATGCCAATGGCGGTAAAGTAGCATTACAACTTGCACATGCCGGTTGCTTTGCCATAGAAACATTAACCGGAGTTCGTCCAAAAACACCATCAGGTATCGGTTCTTTACAGGTACCGGATGAAAATCCCAGAGAAATCAGCATTGAAGAAATTGAGGATTTAATTACTAAATATGGAATTGCAGCTGAACGTGGAAAACGCTGCGGCTACGATGCTATTGAGCTCCATGGGGCTCACGGTTATCTCCCTCTGCAATTCTTTAGCCCTTACACAAATCGCCGTCAAGACGAATATGGCGGTAGCAATGAAAACCGTGCTCGTTTTGCACTAAATGTCATCAGAGAAATCAAAAGAAAAACCGGCGATGATTACCCATTAATTTATAGAATGTCCGGTGCAGAATATGTTCAAGATGGTTTCACCACAGAAATGGCTTGTGAACTTGCTAAGTGGGTGGAAGAAGCCGGTGCAGATGCTATCCATGTTTCTGCAGGAACTTGGGATGCAAGAATCCAAAACTTCTTTGATGTTATGGCAGACAAATTAAATCCGGATGGACTTGATCTAACAGAAGGTATCGGAACTTCAGTTTGGGTACCGAATCACTATACCAGACCGGGAAGTCTCAAACATCTTGCTGCAGAAATCAAAAAACACGTAAGTATTCCTGTCATCGCAGTTGGAAGTATAACTCCTGAAATGGGTGAAGAAATTCTCGAAAAAGGTGAAGCTGACTTCATTGCTTTTGGTAGACAGTCTATTGCCGATCCGGAATTTCCAAATAAAATCATGGAAGGTCGTGCCGAAGATATCAGAGTTTGTCTGCGTTGTAATGAGTGCCTGGCTGAAGTTATGGCAAATTGCGGACTCTTATGTGCTGTTAATCCTGAAGCCGGTCAGGAGTACGAAGTATATATTGAAAATAAAAAAGCTGTAGATGCTAAGCGTGTCGCCGTTGTCGGTGGCGGACCTGCCGGTATGCAAGCAGCAATAACAGCAAGCGAACGTGGCCATCAAGTCGATTTATTCGAAAAAACTGATAGCTTGGGCGGACAACTTTACTATGCTTCGATTCCGGATTTTAAACTTGAATTCAAAAACTACTTGAATTATTTAATTCTTACGGTAGAAAAATCTTCAGTTAATATTCAATATAACACAGAGGTAGATCTCGAATTCTTAAAGAAAGAAAATTATGACGAAGTAATTGTTGCAACAGGTGCTAATCCATTAATAGCAGATGTCATTGAAGGCAATAAAGAAGACATATTAGATCCTCTAGCTATCCTAGATGGAAAACAAGCTGTCAGTGATAATGTCATTGTCTGTGGCGGCGGCTTGGTAGGATGTGAAGTTGCGCTTTTACTAGCAGAACAAGGCAAGCAAGTAAAAATGCTTGATCTGTTAGACGGAATAGCTCCGGGTATGGCCATTTATTCAAAATGGGTCTTGCAAGCCAGATTAAAAGAAGCCGGAGTTGAAATCTATCCTTATCATCAAATTACTAAAATGAGTAAGAATAAAGTAGAAGCGACAAACCTAAAGACTTCAGAAGGAATAACGTTAGAAGCAAAAGATGTTATCTGTTGCTTAGGCATGAGCTCAGATCGTAAACTTTTAGATGATTTAATTGAAGACGGCACTTTGTCATTCACACCAGTTGGCGATGTCAATAAAGCCAGAAAAATTATGCAAGCAACACAGGAAGCTTATGCTGCTGCAAGATTAATTTAAGAATCAATAAGAGATAATCATAGTTAATGTTGAATTAATATTGTTTACGTTAAACAAGTAATTATTAATAAATCAGTAAGTGCAACTCCGGAAATAGAAGGTTCAAAATAACTTAGAGTAATTGTACCCTGGAGAAAGAGGCGATAATGATAATAATTATCGCTTCTTTTAGTAAAAAATATCTTTCCTATTCTCTCCTGATGATAAAACGGTATCTTATTACCAGGAGAATCAGCAAGACAGCTATAAAGGCTAAAGAGAATATTAAGGATCGTTGATCGTAGCCTTGCAGTAAAATATAACTATGTTTCAAAGGAATGATGTCTGTGATGCCTTGCAAGAAATCGGGGAGAAACTTAACCGCTATCATGATACCACTTAGGAAGAGAGAAGGTTGGAAAATGGCTTGAGATACAACAGTTGCCACACTTTCTTTTTTCGCAAACATTCCTATGGCCACCCCGATAATTGTTGAAAGAACAATGCTTATAAAGAGGGCTGTGAAGTACCATAGCATAGATTCCGGCATAACAGCATCAAATAAGGGTCCTGCTGTAAACAGGATAACCATGGAAGTGATAAAACAATGAACCATATTACTGATAGCAACACACAAAAATACATGCCAGAGGCTGATCCCTCCTGCTATATAGGCTCTTTTAATATCACCGGCCGCATAACGAACAACGCTGCCCGGCAAACCGATATAGCTATTCATCGCCACGGCAAAGGCGGTCATGCTCATAATAATGATATTTTTATTGGCTTTATCTATTCCCACAAAAATTACACTAAACAAGAGATAAAATAAGATAGGCAAAAGATAGTGGGCAATTAATAAGAAAGTATTCCTGAAAGTCATTACATAGTAAATTTTTAAATTGACCAAAAGGGCTTTAAGAGATTTCATTGCTCATCACCTCGCATCATCTTGATTAACTCGCCTTCGACTGTCTTTTTCTTTATGTATATATCTCTTATTTGGTCATCTTGAGCCGTCAAATGTTCTAAAAGCTCCTTGAGACAAGCATTGATATTACTACACTCAAAGTAAACCTCCCGGCCTTTCACTTCAATCAATTTGGCATACATGGTATCTACTTGGCTGAGGCTGTTTTTTTGACTGGAGATAGCAATAATGTGCCTGTCTCCCTCCAGCAAGCTTTCTGCACTTAATTCCTTGCCTATCCGTCCCTTATTGATAAAAAGAACCCGGTCACATAAGTTTTCTATTTCATACATATCGTGGGAGGTAAGAAGTATTGTCTTTCCTTTTTCCTTTAGTTCATTAATCTTAGTATAGAGAAGATACTTGGAGTTGACGTCCAAGCCGGCTGTAGGCTCGTCTAATATAATAATGTCAGGATCATGAAGTATCGCTAACAAAAGATGAAGGCGTCTTTTTTGTCCGGTTGAAAGTTGCCCATATTGTTTATTCAACAACCGTCTGACATCCAACTCATCGTAGAGTTTTTCTTCTACATCTATATCATGCTCTACTGCAAAAAGTTGTGCAGCTTCCTTTACCTTAATCTCATTAGGTAAAGATGAAGATTGGAGTTGAACGCCTAAGATTCTCCGTAAATGTCTTGAATCATCTTCAATAGTTAAACCTTCAATTAAAATATCACCCTTTTGCCAGCCCTTAATTCCTTCTATACATTCTAAAAGAGTCGTTTTTCCTGCTCCGTTTCCTCCGACAACACCTAGACATTCTCCTCTTTTAACTTCCAGGTTAATATTAAAAAGAACTTGGGTTTTACCATAACTTTTATCAAGATTTCTAACCTCAATAATCTTGTCCATTTAGTCTTCCCTCACATGTTTTTCAGTCTAACCGGGTTGAGTTTCGGTGGCTAGACGCCGATAGGTTGACACTTACGGTTTGACACTTACTATTTTTCTTGATCTTTACGAGTATTTTTGTTTTTACATTGTAATCTCTAAAAAATGGACGGCTATCGATGAATTTCATCAACGCCGTCTTAGTTCTCATGTTTTACTATTTTGACAATTATTTGTCATATTTAACCTTTTAAACAATTTATTATTTGTTATTATTTGTCATATTTTACTTTTCTTCTTGTAATCACAAGTATGGCGCCCAATAAGATGAATGCTATCGCAATCATGAGCGGTGATCCGGATTCACCTGTTCTAACAACAGGACTTATTCCATCTTTTGCAGGAGTTGCGGTGCCTGCAGGAGTTGTCGTAACCGTAGGAGTTGTTGTTACTTTGGCTACCGGCTCTACCGGCTTGTAGGAGGCTGTGAAATAATAATAACGATGTGTTGTGTTATTTATTACAGTACCTCCCGACATAGCCAGACTCCATTTATCAAAGGTATAAGCCGGATCAACATGTGTTGCTGTCGGAACCATTAAACCGTTGGTTAAAGCATCGGACCAGGTAATATCTTTTAAGACATCAAATGCGATAGTTATTCCCGTATCAAATGTCGGATTGTATTGTAGCCAACCGACATCCATCGGATCAAAGTACATTCTGATATAGTTCTCGGGAATCGGACTGTCAATGTCCGAACCAACCGGGATAACTTTATCCGGAGCACTCGGTTCTGTTGGTTGTGTTTGTAGTGGATCTGTAGCTTCCGGTTGGGTAGGATCCTTCTGTTGTGGTTGTGTAGGATCTACTGTTTGAATTGGATCCTTCGGTCCAACTGTTATCGTTACCTTGTCTGACGGATCTTTATCTGCTGTTGTTGCTGTAACTCCAACAGTATCACCTTCTTCTAATGGTTTATCTATAGATACTTTCCAGTTGCCATCTGCATCTGCTGTAGTTTCTTTAGTTGTGCCATCCGGTAATGTAACCACTACCTTTGCTCCCGGTTCCGCTGTTCCTGAAACACTTGTATCACCTGCCACAGGCTTATTAATTGTTGGATTTGCTGTCTGCTCTGCCTCCGGAGCCGGTCCAACTGTGGTTATTACCTTATTTGACGGGTCTTTACCGTCTTTTGTTGCTGTTGCACCAACTTCTTGACCTTCTTCTAACGGTTTAGCAAAAACTACTTTCCAGTTACCATCTGCATCTGCTGTAGTTTCTTTGGTTGTGCCATCCGACAATTCAACTACTACTTTAGCTCCCGGTTCTGCCGTTCCTGACACACTTGTGTCACCTGCTTTGGGTTTAGTTATTCTGGGATTTGTTGTCTGCCCTAACTGAGCTGATCCAACTGTGGTTATTACCTTATTTGACGGATCTTTACCTTGTTTCGTTGCTGTTGCTCCAACTGTATCACCTTCTGCTAATGGTTTAGCAAAAACTACTTTCCAGTTACCATCTGCATCTGCAGTAGTTTCTTTGGTTGTGCCATCCGGCAATTCAACAACTACTTTTGCTCCCGGTTCTGCCGTTCCTGACACACTTGTATCACCTGCTTTGGGTTTAGTGATTACAGGATTCGCTGTCTGCT
>JAAYRL010000046.1 GCA_012518795.1 Clostridiaceae bacterium | reverse complement strand
TGCACACTTTTTAAGTCTATACCTCAGATTCTCGGGATAACCTTGAAAAGTGTGCCGGAAAATCGATTTAGCACTGGTGCAGGCAATTGTTAAATGCATTTAAAGAGATTAATATATTAGATTACAAGAAATCTATGCTAAAATAGATTGGTTGAGTCCTATTGTTCTATTCAGTTGGATTTATGATTGATCGGACTGATTGAATCAATTTTGATTGATTGTTTGAATTATAATTGATTTACCATCCGTGATATATGGGGCGATTAGTCTGAAGACTAATCTGAAGGAGTGAAGTAATATGAGAGACTTTTCTAGAAGTCATTATTGTGGAAGAGTTAGAGAATCTGATATAGATAGTAAAGCAACTGCCATGGGCTGGGTGCAGACCACCAGGGATATGGGCGGTGTTATATTTGTTGACTTGCGAGACAAAAGCGGCGTACTGCAAGTTGTCTTCGATTTACAAAATTTTACTGAAGAACAGTTTAAATCCATAGAGAGATTAAGATCTGAATATATAATCGCTGTCAGCGGTACAGTCAGGGAGAGGGATGCAGAAACATACAATCCTAAAATCCCTACCGGAACGGTTGAATTAATGGCCGAAAAGTTTGAAATACTTTCTGAAGCCAAGCCCCTGCCGTTTCCGATAGATGACAATGTGGAAGTTAGAGAAGATTTGAGATTGAAGTATAGATATTTGGATCTCAGACGTCCCAAAATGTATCAAAATTTTCTGTTACGAAACAAAACGTTGAGAAGTATCAGAAATTATTTAGAAGATAATGAATTTCTGGAAGTGGAAACTCCCATTTTAACTAAGAGTACACCTGAAGGTGCTAGGGATTATTTAGTACCCAGCAGAGCTCATCAGGGAGAATTTTATGCCCTCCCCCAATCACCTCAAGTTTTTAAACAGCTGCTGATGGCATCAGGTTTTGACAAATATTATCAAATTGCCAGATGTTTTAGAGATGAGGATTTAAGAGCAGACAGACAGCCTGAATTTACTCAAGTCGATCTGGAAGTCTCCTTTTTAAGCAAGGAAGAAATATTAAATATATTAGAGAATTTGTTCAAAAAGGTCTTCAAAGATGTGTTAAATCTTGATTTTAAAGAACCGTTTCCGAGGATGACTTATCAAGAAACCATGGATTCATATGGTTCGGATAAGCCTGATCTGCGTTTCGGCATGAAAATAGTAGATGTAACGAAAGAAGTCGAAAATTCCAGCTTTAAAGTTTTTACAGATGCTTTAAAATCCGGAGGTGTAGTCCGCTCTATAAATATTAAAGGTGGTAATGCCCTGGCCAGAACAGAAATAGAGGAATTGACAGAAAAAGCAATTTCTTATGGTGCAAAGGGTATGGCGTGGATCGGAATAGATGAGAACAGGAATTTGCGAACTATTTTGACCAAATATTTCTCTGCAGAAGATATGGAAGCTCTCTTGCAAAAAATGGCGGTCGAACCGGGAGATTTTTTAATATTCTGTGCCGACACATTTGAAGTAGTTTGCAAAACTCTCGGTCAATTGAGATTGGATATTGGAGATAAATTAGGTCTGAGAAGAAAAGATGATTTCAAGTTTTTGATGGTGGTCGATTTCCCGCTATTTGAATATTCCGAAGATGAAGGCAGATATGTTGCGATGCATCATCCATTTACTATGCCGGTACCGGAAGATTTGGCAAAAATGGACACTGATCCGTTGAACACTAGAGCAGAATCTTATGATGTGGTTTTAAACGGTGTTGAATTAGGTTCCGGTTCTTTAAGAATATATCGTCCGGATATTCAAGAAAAAATGTTCAAATTGTTAGGAATTAGTGAAGAAGAAATTGATCGGCGTTTTGGACATATACTTCAAGCTTTTGAATACGGAGCTCCCCCACACGGCGGGTTTGCCTTCGGCTTGGACAGGCTGATTATGCTAATGGCTCAAGAGGACAGTATTCGAGAAGTAATAGCTTTTCCTAAAAACAGAGAAGCTGAATGTCCGTTAACCAATGCACCCAGCACGGTTGATGAACAGCAACTGCAAGATTTAAGTATTGCTGTAATGTCAGAAGACGGCACTCTCAAAGGCGCAGTAGCTTCGGAAAAAATCGATATTGAGAAAACTGTTGATATCAAAAGTTATGCCGAGATGTCCATGTTAAATATAGACGACATTTCCGGACCGGTTTTTAAAAAATATATCGATGATTGCATAAAACTTACTGAAGATTTGAGACAATTAAATCTTGAGAATTTTGAACCGACGATCAATGTTCATCCGATTGTAAACTCAACCAGGAAAGATAAGGTTAAAGTTGAATTCACCAAAGAAGAACTATTTTCCGGTACAGATACTACAGAAGACGGATATATATTGGTCCCCAGGATTATTGAAGAAAATTAGGAAGGAGGATATTGTGAACATCAAACAAAAATATTTAGATTATTTTTCCAAAATAGAAAAAGAAAATGAAAAAATCAAAGCGTATAAAACCATAACTAAGACCGAAGCGATGGAAGCTTTGGAAAATAATAAAAATCCATTTCCGGTGGTGTTTGCTGATCAAATTTCTACTAAAGGAATTAAGACCACGGCAAATTCCAAGATGCTTGAAAACTATATCCCTCCTTTTGATGCAACTGTTGTAGAAAAAGTTAAACAAGCAGGGGGCGTAATTTTAGGTAAAACAATTACAAGAGAATTTGGCGTGGGCAAAACGGAGAACAGTTACGGTACCTGTGCAGCTGTAGCACATAGTGAAAATATTACAGGTTTTTCCAGCGGGTATAAAGGGTTAATGCATGCCGGAGCTCAGAAAAATGGATTGTTTGCCTACATACCGACATTCGGTCTAATTTCCAGATATGGATTAATATCTGTAGCATCTTCATTGGACGGAATAGGAATTATAGCTAAATCCTTTGCCAATATACAAAATGCTTTGGATATCGTGACCGGAAAAGATGAAAAAGACAGTGCTTCCCATTCATCTGATGTAGATTTTTCGCATTTAGAAGATATTGATTTAAGCGAACAAAAAGTTGCCAGTATCAACAAACTTGAGAATTTTGCAGATGTTGAGGAATTCTTAGCAAAAATAAATGTCCCGATAGATGAAGTTACCATTAAGGGCTTGGAATATGCTATGCCCACACATGAAATAATATCTTCCGGAGAATTTGCCACCAACATGGAAAAATTTGATGGCATTGGCTTTGGGTACAGGTCAGAAGATTATAAAAATATAGAAGAGTTGTATAAGAATTCCAGAACAGAAGGTTTGGGTATGGCTGTTCAACAAAAAATTATGTTCGGTAACTTTGTTTTAAGTGAAGGAAAATATGAGGAGTATTATGTTCAAGCATTAAAAGCCAGGACTATGATCAAAGAAAATCTTGAACAAGAGATAAAAAACTATGAATTTTTAATCGCTCCGATAAATTTATACTATGCTGCCGGGTTTAACTTAGCCGGACTACCCAGCATATCCATACCATTCGGCATAGAAGGATTATTGATTACAACTAGAGCATTCAATGATAAGAGATTATTGGAGTTCAGCAAAAAAATCGTTTCCAAATTGGCAGGAGAAAATAGCTGGTGAAAATAAATTAGCGGCTGAAATAGATTAACGGGTGAAATAGATTAACGGCTGAAATAGATTAACAGGTGAAAATAATGACGAAAAATTATGAAACAGTTATGGGTTTAGAAGTTCATGTTGAATTAAAAACAAAGACAAAGATATTTTGTAATTGTGCTAATAAATTTGGTGATAAGCCGAACACAAATACTTGTCCTGTTTGTTTAGGTCTGCCCGGAGCGATCCCTGTTTTAAATGAAAAAGTATTGGATTTGGCTGTAATGGCAGGCCTGGCTACTAACTGTGAGATAAGTCGAGTTGGTAAGCAAGATAGAAAAAACTATTTTTATCCGGATCTGGCTAAGGGTTATCAAATATCCCAAGATGAAAATCCCATTTGTCATGACGGATATTTGGATATCGAAACATCTCAAGGTGAAAAACGGATAAGAATTAACCGGATGCATATAGAAGAAGATGCCGGCAAGTTGATCCATGAAGAAGGACTAGGCAGTCTTGTCGATAATAACAGAGCCGGTACACCTTTAATCGAGATAGTTTCCGAACCTGATTTAAGATCGGCAGAAGAGGTGTTAGCTTATTTACAAAAACTGAGGGCTATTTTAACTTATACAAATGTTTCAGATGCAAAGATGAATGAAGGTTCCTTCAGATGTGATGTTAACTTGTCGGTCAGAGAAGTTGGCGAGGAAGAATTCGGAACCCGCGTGGAAATAAAAAACCTCAACTCTTTTCAATCCATTCAAAGAGCCATCGAATACGAAACGGCTCGTCACATTAAAGCTGTCGAATCAGAGGAAGAATTAATTCAAGAAACTCGTGGCTATTCTCAGGATACAAGAAAAACTTATTCCATGCGCAGTAAAGAAGATGCAGCCGACTATAGATTTATGCCTGATCCGGATTTAATGCCAATCATAATAACTGATGATAAAATTAAAGAAATCAGAAAAAAACTTCCGGAATTGCCTGATGCCAGAAAGGCCAGATACACGGAAGAATACGAGCTTAGCAACTACGATGCGGAGCAATTAACATCTTCTATTGAAGTGGCCACATTCTTTGAAGAAACTGTTAAACATGGTGCAGATCCGAAAGCTGTAGCAAATCTGATTATTACAGAAATATTCAGACTGAGCAGCCCTGAAGATTTTAATATTAATATTCCGCCGGCAGCTTTTGCCGAGACAATAAAATTTGTGGACAGTGGCAGAATCAATTTAGGTAGCGCCAAAAAGATTATTGAAATTATTTTTGAAAATCCTGAAAAAACTCCCGAATCGATTATTGTCGAAGAAGATTTGGAACAAATTAATGACAGAACCTTACTCGTTAAAATTATTGACGAAGTAATCTTAAGTAGCGAAAAAGCAGTCAACGAGTATAAATCAGGCAAAGAAAAAGCTCTGCAAGCTGTTATCGGTCAAGTCATGGGCAGAACAAAAGGTAAAGCTAATCCACAACTGACCATCGATATCTTAAAAGAAAAATTAGGTTAATCAAAATTTAAATTAATTTTGCGCCTAACACTTCGCCGCCAATCAGATGAAAATGTAAATGAAATACAGTTTGTCCGGCGTCTTTGCCATTATTAGTGATCAGACGAAAACCGTCAGACGTTCCAAATTGATCTGCTATAGCTGCTGCTGCATCTGTAACAGCACCCATAATCAAAGCTTTTTGAGAATTAGTAGCAAGCTCATAAAAATTATTTACATGCTCTTTCGGTACAATCAAAATATGAACCGGTGCAACCGGATTCATATCTTTGAAAGCAACAACAAAATCATCTTCATAAACCATCTCTGTTTCAATTTCATGTTTTGCTATTTTACAAAAAATACAATCTTGCATGATTTTCTCCTTTTTTGAGTTTTTTGAATTTTTATCAGTACGCATGAATAAACGATTTCATAAATTAAAGCTTACTGATTACATCTTTAATATACGTTAAAGCCTCCGCAATTCTTTCAGGATTTTTACCACCGGCTTGAGCCATATCCGGTCTGCCTCCACCACCGCCACCGGTTATTTTAGCAGCTTCCCGAATCAAGTTTCCTGCATGAATTCCTGCGGATACAGCTTGTTGTGTAGCCATAATCATCCAGATTACTTTACCGGCCGATTCAGAAACCAATGCTATCACAGCAGGTTCTTGTCTGAAACTATTCCTGATCTGATCTCCGGTCTGGCGTAATTGTTCAGCATCAACATTGCTCATTTTGTTTAAAACTACTTTGAAATCCCCTACTGATTCAGCTTGAGCGATCAGTTCTTCAGCAATATTTGCAGCTTGTTTGCTTTTAACTTTTTCCAGTTCTTTTTCCAATTCCTTTTGATTGTTTTGTAACTGTTCAATTTTAGCTAATAAATTGTCCGGTTGAGCTTTCAGCTGTTCACTAATTTCCTGAATTAAAACAGAATCCTGAGTCGCCCGTTGATAAGCAGCTGCACCGGTAACAGCTTCAATTCTGCGAATGCCGGCAGCTGTTCCCGTTTCACTTACAATTCGCATTGAGCCAATTTGTGAACTGTGCTTAAGATGTGTTCCGCCACATAACTCTTGGCTGAAGTCACCGATTGTTACTACACGTACCCGGTCGCCATATTTCTCTCCAAATAATGCTCTGGCACCACCGGCTTTTGCTTGTTCAAGATCCATGATTTCTGTTGTAACCGGCATATCTTTCAAAATTATTTGATTAGAAATGTCTTCAATTTGATTTAATTCTTCATCGGTTACCGGTTGATGATGTTTAAAATCAAAACGCAAGCGATCAGGTGCCACCAATGAACCTGCTTGATCTACGTGATCACCTAAAATCTGATGGAGAGCTTGATGTAAAATATGGGTTCCTGTATGATTTCTCGCTATGGCAAGACGTTTATCACGGTCAACCATCAGAGACAAACTATCTCCGGTGCTCAATTCACCGGCAACTACTTCACCTTGATGCAGATAAATGCCGTCTCCGTTATGTGTGGTATTCGTAATATTTATTTTTGTCTGAGCATTTTCCATCAAACCTTGATCACCGACTTGACCACCTGATTCGGCATAAAAGGGTGTCCGATCCGTAATAATTATTATTTGATCACCTTCTTCGGCTTTTTCAATTGTTATCAAACCTTTGTCCGTATTTTGTAAGACATAGAGTACCGAAGCTTCAACTTCTAATTGATCATAACCGAGGAATTCTGTTGGGACATCCGTTTTTACTGAATCGGGTAAAGCGTTGGCATCCCAAGCAGAGTCCGTATTTTCTAAAGTTGCTTTTCTGGCTCTTGCCTTTTGTTCTGCCATCAACTCATTAAAACCGTCTAAATCAATATTCATATTTTGTTCTGCCGCTATTTCCCGTGTCAAATCTACCGGAAAACCGAATGTATCGTGTAACATGAATACCTGTTCGCCGGAAAGACCGGATTGGCCTGTCGCTTTACTTTTTTCCAGATATTCGGCCAAGATTGTTGAACCTTGTTTAATTGTTTTGGCAAAAGCTTTTTCTTCACGTGTTAAAACTCGCAGTATTTGCTCTTCACGTTCAGCTAATTCCGGATATGCGTCACAAGATTGTTGAATGACTATTTTTGCCAAGTCAGTTAAAAACAAGCCTGAAATTCCCAGTTTCCGAGCATAACGGGCAGCCCGACGAATTAAGCGGCGCAAGACGTATCCTCTATGTTCATTTGAAGGCTCAACTCCATCACTAATCATAAATACAGTACTTCGGGCATGATCGGTAATCACTCTGATTGCAACATCTGTTGCTTCATCTTTGCCATATTCTACATCTGCTGTTTCACAAACTGCTGCCAAAACCGCATGTACCGTATCTACTTCAAATATTGATCCTACATTTTGCATAATGCTGGCAAGTCTTTCTAAACCTGCACCGGTATCAATATTTTTTTGTTTTAACGGAATATAATTTCCGGCATCGTCTTTTTCAAATTGAGTAAAAACCAAATTCCAAAATTCTATATAACGATCACATTCACAACCAACCGTACAATTCGGATCCCCGCAACCATATTCCGGTCCGCGATCAAAAAACAATTCCGAACATGGTCCGCAAGGTCCGATGCCGTGTTCCCAGAAATTATCTTCTTTGCCGAAACGGAAAATTTTCTCTTGCGGTAAACCGATTATTTCATGCCAAATATCATATGCTTCATCATCATCGAGATAGACTGTTGCATATAACTTTTCTTCCGGCATTTCCAATACTTCAGTACAAAATTCCCATGCCCAGGCAATGGCTTCTTTCTTAAAATAATCACCGAAGGAAAAATTGCCTAACATTTCAAAAAATGTTGCATGGCGTGCAGTTTGACCTACAACATCAATATCCTGAGTACGTACGCATTTTTGACAAGTCGCAACCCTGAGTGATGGCGGCTTTTCAGCTCCGGTAAAATACGGCTTTAAAGGAGTCATTCCGGCATTTATCAAAAGAATAGACGGATCATTTTGCGGGATTAGAGAAAAACTCGGCATTATCAAATGTTCTTTTGATGCAAAAAATTCCAAAAATTTATTTCTAATTTCATTTAAACCCAATGGTTTCATTATTTATTCTCCTACTATTTATAGTGTATTGTTTTTAATAAAATAAGCTGAGGTTTTATTTTAACATATATAACCTCAGCTTAAAAAATCATTTACAAAATTAATTCAGATTATGGTGCTGTCTTACTTACAAAATCAGCATGAACATAACCGGAGGTCCCATCTTCCGCTGTAATGCCATACCAACCATCTGCTAATTCAATTACTGTTAAAGCATTCCCGGCATATAGAGTAGTAATTTGTCCTGCTTCGGTATTCGGTTCACTTCGGACATTCAGTGCTTCAGCAATTACATAAACCGTATCTCCTACTGCAATTGGACCTGCCTCCGAGGTATCATCTGCTGTTTCGTCAGCAATATCTGCATCCGGTGTTTCTGCAGAATCCGGCGTTTCATCTGAATCTTTTTTGACAGGTGTTCTGATATCCGCCTCTTCCGTTACTACAGGAACTGATCCTTCTTGCTCGGAAACATCAATTGATTGTGTTTGATCGGAAGCCTGATCTCCGGGTTTGGCATCTTTCTTAAATAGCATAAAGTATAAAGCAACTAAACAAGCTATACATATTAAAGCTAAAACTGCATATAGGATGTATTGTTTAGTTTTTGAAGCACCGGAAGCTTGTTCCGGATACATTTCATAATCATCTTCGTAACCGTAATCATCGTAATCCCTATTTCGATTACCGGAAAGTACCGCACGATCATCTTGCCAATGTTCGTCAGCAATTTGATCAGCATATTGATCCGAACTATAAGATTCGTCGACAACATTATAAAATTCTTCATCGACATATTTTCTACCGGCTACAAAATCATCTGAATCACGACTTGCTTTTGGGGTAATGATCGGTTCAAATACCGGTAGGCTGTCCTCTTTTGATTCTGAAATAGCAGCAGAAACATCTTGTGTATTAAAGTCTACACGAGAAACTTCTTGTTCTTCTAAACCGGCAAAATCAAGTGCTGTTGAGTCATCTCTTTCTTCATAAGACGGTTTAAAAGGATCATCATCTTGTGCAAAAGCGGACTTTGAATCCAAAATTGCTTGGGCGGACTCTTCCGGATCAGGTTTAACTGCCGGTGCAGCTTTCGCAATTTCATCTTGAACCGGTTCATATTTAGTTGTCACTTGATCTGAAAGATCCTTGGCTGTTTGAAACAAACCTAGATTAATCTTACCGGTACGATCTGCAGGGATAACTTCTTCGACCAAAGCAATCAAAATTTGCAGTGAATCATCAGGGTTAATTTCTCTCGCCCGATCAATGATTTCAGCTGCTGCATCTCCACTGTCATCATAATTATAAAGAACGCTCAACAACTCACGTTGACCAACCGCTTCCATTACTTCTTTGTTACAAAGAATCAATCCGTCACCGGCTTGCAATTGAGCGATATTAGAATATCTGATTGTACCTGCAACACCGGCAGAGAAATCATTCATATTTTCGATTGCATTGCCGTGATAATCGGCATTTACCAATTCGACATCACAACCTGTCAACGGATAAATCGCATTATTACGATACAAAAATATACAGGCGCCACCTGTTGTGACCGCTGCTACCTCAGCTTCTTTAACAATAATTCCGGCAAAATAAGACTGTCTTACACCTTCTCTGGCAATTGTCGCTCTACCTCCGACCTCTACCGCGCAATCGGCGAGATCGTTGATTTCATTATCGATTTTATCATTACTCTTCTTGATAGCTTCTGTCAGATTATTGAGTGCAGCTATTGATTCTGAATCAGATAAGTCAATATTAAAATCATGAGATGCAAAAACAGCATAAAAGAAACCACGATCTTCACTGGAACTTGAAACATCAGCTCCGTGTCTCTCGCGTTTTCTGGCTATCCTGCCGTCTAAATAAAATGAATCTTTCACATTTTCATCAGCTCTATAATCAGCATTTAAGCTGGCTGATATTCTGGTAGTTGCAAAACGTGAAATTTTGGCCATAATTATGCCCCCCACAAACTATATTAATCTGATGAATAATTTTGAATATTATACATCATTACATAACATTAAACTAAACGTTATTATAACATAATCTTTTTATTCTATCTTTAATAATTTTTCCGCCAATAGAATGTCTTCAGGGTAAGTAATCTTAATATTAGCAAGATCTCCCGGATACAATTTCACAGGATAATTTATTGCTTCCAGAACCGCAATATCATCTGTCACTTCAATCTGATTTTCTTTTACATATTGATAAGCCGCAAAAAGAACCTCGAAGTCTGAACCTTGTGGTGTCTGCATTGCCCTGAGATTAGAACGTTTTGGAGTTTCAACAACATTTCCCGCATCATCAATTCTCCGTATTGTATCCTTGACCGCAACGGCGACTCCAAGACCGACATAATCTTGTTCAAGTTCTGTCAAGTATCCTTGAACAAGTTCTTTATCCACTAAGCAACGTGCACCATCATGGACAATGCAAAGAGTCCTTTTTTTACCTGAAAGACATAAAGATTTAATCTGATCGTAAAGATTTTCAAGTATCAGGTAACGCCACAATCCGTTTTCTCGATTTGATGTTTTTTGCATAAAAATACTTTTGATCGAATCAAGCAAAACAGGATTCTTATTTGCGACATATTCTAAACCCAGACGGACCGAATCTTGTCTGGTGTCACCACCCGGAACAAGAGCAATTTCTATGTTAAACGGATTCTCCATATCGGAAATTTCTTTTTTCATTTTTGTTTGTTCTTGTGGATTTACCATGATACAAATTTGATCAATTGCCTTTACCTCTAAGAAAGTTTTTACAGTTCGTTTAATTACACTTTCACCATCAAGAAGTAAAAAAGCTTTGTTTTGATCTGATTCCATTCTTCTGGCTAATCCTGCAGCAGGTATGATCACAATAATTTTTGGCATTGGTATTCTCCAAATTATTTCTGATTCATAAAGTCACTTGTTATGAAAACAAAAGATCTAATGCTTCTTTTAACAAACTAACATAAAATATCTCACACTCATCAGGTAAAGATATGTTTTTAATACTGCGTTTACAGGCTGCCGGCACAACGAATTTATTCCAGCCCAGACGTAAGCCTTCCAAAATCCTACGTTCAATTGCCGTTACCATGCGGACTTCACCGGTTAAGCCTAATTCTCCGAGAATTATCAAATCCGAGTTGATCGGTTTGTCTTGCATACTGGAAACTACAGCAGCTACAATTGCCAAATCCGCCGATGTTTCAATAATTTTCATGCCACCCGTCACATTGACATAAGCATCATAAGGTGCAGTCGCAATACCGCAGGATTTATGGAGAATTGCCAGAAGCATATTCAGTCTTAAACGATCAATCCCTTGAGTATTCCGAATCGGTTGTGCAAAATCAGTCGGGTTTAACAAGGCTTGAATTTCCAATAAAATTGAGCGAGTACCTTCCAAAGTTGAAGTAATTGTTGTTCCGGGAACATTTAACGGCCTGCCTTCCAACATTGCAGTCCCCGGATTATCTACCGACTTCAATCCGCTTTGTGTCATCTCGAACATGCCGACTTCATTAGTTGTACCGAAACGATTTTTTACTGCACGTAATATACGATATTGATTCGATTTTTCGCCTTCAAAATATAAAACTGCATCTACCATATGTTCCAAAACACGCGGACCGGCAATGCCGCCTTCTTTTGTCACATGTCCGACTAAAACAATCGTAATGTTCAATGCTTTGGCTAAACGCAAAAGACCTCCCGTCGCTTCCCTGACTTGCGATACCGAACCCGGAGCAGCACTGATTTCTTCAACATAAATTGATTGAATCGAATCAATTACGGCAAAATCAGGTTTGTGTTTTTGTAATGCTTGTGCAATCGAAGTAAAATCCGTAGCAGTTAGCATTTGAATTTGCTTAGTATCAATCTGTAAGCGATCTGCTCGCATTTTAATTTGGGTCGGTGATTCTTCACCTGAAACATATAGCGTTGAATATTGGGCAGTAAGATTAGCTAAAGTTTGCAATAATAAAGTTGATTTGCCGATACCGGGATCACCACCTAGAAGTACCAGTGAACCTCGAACAAATCCTCCACCTAAAACACGATCCATTTCTTCAATGTTTGAACATAGACGTTTCTGATCCGCATTTTCAATTGTTGCCAAATTAACAACCGCTTCTTGATCTGATGTTACATCGAGATCAAGCCATGCTCGACTGTTACTCTTGGCAGATTTTTTCTGAATTACGGTTTCCACGAAACTGTTCCAAGTTCCGCAGCTTGGACATTTTCCCAGCCAGCCGGATGATTCATAACCACATCCTTCACAGATATATATTGTTTTATTTTTAGCCATATCTTCTCGTCCTGTAGATTATTTACAAATATTAATAATTTTATCATAATCTATTTTCCGAGATAAAAACAGCTGCTTATGTGTGGCTGATAAAAATTATAAAAACTAGGCTCATCAGTCTAGATAATCTAATAAATCTAAAGGCTGCTCCAACAAAATTTCACAGCCATTGGCTATCAATTCTTCACGTGTACGAAAACCCCAAGCTGCTCCGACCGGAACCATGCCGGCATTGACTGCTGTTTGCATATCTGCATCACTATCTCCGATAAACAGCACCTGTCGATAATCTGTTACGCCAATTTTTTCCGCGACATAGTAAGCTGTAGCAGGATCAGGTTTACGAGGTAAACTTGATTCTTGTCCTTGAACAAAAGCAAAAGTATCAGCTGTAAATGATGTGTCAAGTACTCGCTGAGTCATTTGATGCGGCTTATTGGTCAAGACGGCCAAAACAATTTCTCTTTTTTGTAATTCAGTAATAAGCTCGGGAATTCCCGGATAAGGTTTAACCTGATAGGTACAATATTCATCAAAGAGTTTCATATATATTGCATAGGCTTCTTCTAAGCGTTCGGCTTGCTGATCACCTGATAAAACCAATAATTGGCGTACCAGTTCTTTTGCACCGTAACCGATCATGAAGCGATATTCTTGACGAGTTGGTGTTTTATACCCGAAATGTTCTAACATCGAATTTCCGGTTTTTATTAAAGAATCCATCGTCTGTAATAAAGTTCCGTCTAAATCAAAAATAGCTTGTTTGATTATCATTTTTCACTTCCTGTCTTTTTTATCAATAATTTGTTAACAATTGATTTCAATTTGCCGGTTCATATTTTAAATAAGATTGATTATCTTCAATTAATTGCTGTTGAGTACTAATTTCAGCAGAAACCACACTTGCTACAAACAAATAATACATACGCAAGATATCCGTCTTCGCAAAAAACCATTCTTCGTCAATAGCACTTTCAGAAAGTTTGCCATAATTGGCTTGAGCTTTCAACAAGTCTAAAATTCCCAACCGAGAAAGGTTATCATTATCTAATTTATCCAAATAAGTTTCAACAAGATTAAAGCTAATTGCATAAGGTAAAATCAATGGTGCAAGATCACGTCTGTTAACCCATTTTGCTTGTTGTCGGAAAAAATCTATAGGATCTTGCATAGTAATTTTTAAGCTTTTAAGTTGTTTAAGTTTCTCTCTGCCCTCAAGGGTATAATAACGAGCTTTAAATATTCTGAATACCGAAAAAATATACGGTAAAAGCAATGATAAGCTCCATAAAGATTTACTAACAGTAAAAATAAGCAAAAATGCAATTAAAATCAGACTGGAAACAACGATATATCCTCTATGCCCTCTACGTTTATTTTTCCGACTGAAGTAACCGGCTTTAACTAAATCATCTTCCAATAAAAGTACATATTGTTTTAAATTCAATAAAAAATCTGTAGCCTGTTTTCCTTTACCGGTTTGAACATATATTTTTTCAGCTGAAGTTACCGGATATTTTTTTGTTTTGGTTGAATCTTCAAAAAGCCACTGTAACAAAAATACTTCTGACGAATTGAAATTTGAAAAGGATTCACGTTCCGGATAATTCCAATAAAAAGTTGTTTTATTTAATTCAACTTCATTTTTCTGCACTAATTGTAAAAGCCCTGCAAGAATCAAGCTGCCTCGGGTATTTTTTTTGACCAGATAAGCCGCATGTGCTGCATTTATTGCGAAAATACTGCGGCCTAATTGAGGACATTTCACAAGTAAATAACCTTCTAATTCGAATAATACATATACTATTAAAACCAAAGTAATGCTGACTGCCAACACGATTCCCAACAACCAAGGTTCTGCCAAAAAATCCCAGAAACTTCTTTGATTAATCTTAATTGAATTAGGATTCGGGAAAAAATCATCGAAAGTCAAATCCGGTCGGTTGATCGCTAAATCCGGAAACAAATCTTGAGGCAAACTGATATAGACAAATTGATCAGCTTGGAAACGAAAATTGTTTGAACTAAATTCCAAATTATTATAGTCACTTGACTGATCTGCAAACCAAGTTTCAGAAACCGCCTGAAAACGATAATCTTCCGGTAAAATCTCACGTGATAAATTATAATATACGTTATAAGTGCCTGTTGTTTTGAAAAAAGCGGGAATCGCAACAGGATACTTTAAAAAAGCATTTTCCGTAGATAATTTGAGCAGAGCACTTTGGTCAAAATTGAAAATTAAAAGATAATTTTGATTTGCCAAGAAATCAAAATATACATCGACAATTAGCATGTCTCCATCCGCAGATAGTGAAGTCTGATAAGAGAAATTTCCCACATTTCCTTTATTTTCCGGAGTGATTTTTTCTGCAATAAATATATATTCATTTTCTTCTTGATTATCTGATAACATCACTTCCAGCAAAATTCCGGTTGATTGATTCTCCAAAAGCGGAAATTCAAAACGCAATTCAGATTGTGAACTGCTTAAGCAAAAATCATATTGTTCCGTAATCAGAACTTTCTGAGAACTTAAATCAATGATCGTATCAGAAATCTCAAGCCTTGTTTCTGCAGAGTTTGCTCCTGCAATCGGCGCAGGAAGAATCAGACATAAACAAATTAGGATTAAACAAATTGTCAATATTTTTCTACAAATTTGCAAAATCATCCCACCTATTCAAAAATTGTTCAATCCACTCTTTTTGTGTTGCCCAAGATGTTACCAAGCGAATTACATGATATTCCTGATCGGATTTTTCAAGTCCTAATTCAGATAATTGTTGCTCAGTCGGAATCAACCAATCTAGAAAAATAAAATCTTGCAACAACATTTGTTTCATTTCCGGAGCAATCAAAATAAACAGTTGATTTGTCTTAGTTTCAGTCCAGAATTTTACATTTCTTTGTTTAAGACCTGTACGCAGTAAATCCGCCATCCGGTTGGCATGTTTCGCAGCTCTGAAATACAAATCATCTGTAAAAAGAGTATCAAATTGAATTCCTAATAAACGTCCTTTGGCTAACATTCCGCCACGTTGTTTTAATGTCCAACGAAATCGATTGCCATAATTATACTTGCGATTGGTGAAAACAATTGCTTCACCGCTCAAGGCTCCATTCTTGGTTCCGCCAATAGTAAATACATCGACTAAATCCAGTAACTGCCCAAAACTCAACACTCCCGGTTCAGCTGTTAATGCAGTACCCAGCCTTGCTCCATCCATAAAAATCGAAATATCATATTTATCAGCTACATCTCTGATCGCACTTATTTCCTCAGCTGAATAAAGGGTTCCATATTCCGTTGCATTAGAAAAATAAATCATACCGGGAAAAGGCGAATGTTCAGGTTCAGGATTTGCCCAGTATTCATTTAAAAAAGCTGCGAGGGTTTGTGCATCTATTTTTCCGCTATACGGATCAGCATCCAGCATAATCACTTTGTGGCCGGTCGCTTCGATAGCTGCCGATTCATGAGTTGCTATGTGACCTTGCGGAGCAGATAATACACCTGAATAAGGCTTTAAAACATGAGATATCACAATTAAATTGGCTTGAGTTCCACCCACTGTAAAATGAATATCTACTTGATCCGGTTCTGCTCCCAGTAATTCTTCAATTTTGCTGATTGCAGATTTTGAGTATGAATCTAACCCATAGCCGCTAATTTGTTCAAAATTAGTTTTACTCAAATTTTCCAGGATTTCCGGTAAACATCCTTCGCTATAGTCATTTGCAAATGAAATCCGCATAATATTCCTCAACAACTAATCTTGACAACAGTTTCAACAAAAAAATAATTATAATCCTAACAGCAAAATAATTTTAACTGTAAGATGATCAGTAAATTATCAAAAAATTAATTCAACAATATTATTCTAACATAAGCATTGAAATAGAACAGTAATAAAATAATCTGTATAATTTAAGAGATGAGTTTAATAAGTATAAAAAATGTCAGTAAATCATATTATGGAAAATCAGTTTTGACAGATATTGATTTGCAAATTAATGCGGGCGATAAGTTTGCATTAATCGGTGAAAACGGAACAGGCAAAACTACGCTGTTTCGTTTAATTTTAGGGTTAGAACAACCGGATTCGGAAAATGCTGAAATTACAATTGCCAAAAATGCAATTCTCGGATATTTGGAGCAGCAAGTTAATCTAAACAGTGATACCGATGCACTTTTCGATGCTGAAATTTTTGATTTACAAGAAAAAATGCAGGAATTGGCAAATGGTCTTGCCGATACATCAGCACGACACAATGAAGCTGAACATGCACAAATTCTGGATCAATATAATTCAATTACCGCAAAATTCGAAAGCTTGGGCGGTTATACTTACCAATATCGTTTAGCAGAAATCCTCGCCGGTTTGGGTATCGATTTAGCTACTGCAAGAAGACCGGTTCGCGAATTATCCGGCGGAGAAAAAATGCGTGTCCAACTTGCCCAATTGTTGATTCGGGAACCTGATGTAATGTTACTTGACGAGCCGACCAATCATCTTGACCACCAAGCAATTGAATGGTTAGAAAACTTTTTACAAAAAACCGCTTCAACCATACTTCTTATTTCACATGACAGATTTTTTATCGATCGAATTGCAACCAGAACCGCTGAATTGTCAGGTGGCAGATTGACTGTCTTTCCCGGTAATTACTCCAACTTCGTCAAATTGAGCAATGAACAACAAAAATCATTAAATAAAAACATAGATAAGATTAAAGCTGAATTGGACAAACAAACCGATATTACTCAAACAATGCTTTCACATCGCAAAATCAGTTCTTATCGCTCCAGTCAAAAAAAAGAAGCAATAATCAGCCAAAAGCTAGGTCATTTAAAATCTAAATTAAAAAACAAACCGACTCAGTTAAATATTAAAATTCTCAAAGGTCAGGATTTAGGAGATCCTACCAGAACGTTAATTTCAACAAAAGATCTCTATGTGCAATTCCCGGGACAAGTCGAGCCTTTATTTCGACCTTTTTCTTGGTCATTACAAGGCAAACAAAAAATTGTCGTAGTCGGGGTAAATGGTTGTGGCAAAACTACGCTTTTGAAATCTTTGCTTGGAAATGAACCACATGCATTTGGTACAGTAAATTTGGCAACTGACATCAAATATGGCTTTCTCGGTCAATTGATTGAGTTTTCTGATGAAACCTGCACCGTAGTCGAAAGTTTAGCTGAAGTTCAACCCAATTGGACCGAAGCTATATCCCGTAATGAATTAGCAAAATACGGTTTTCGCGGTATTGATGTATTTAAGCCCTTGAATACTTTGTCCGGAGGAGAAAGAAGTCGCCTTTACTTATGTCATTTATTAAGCGAAAAACCCGATGTGCTATTTCTTGATGAACCGACAAATCATCTTGATATCAATTCATGTGAAATATTAGAAAACGCATTGGTTAAATATGAGGGTTCAATTATAGCTGTCAGTCACGACCGCTATTTCATCGAAAAAATTGCTCAATACATTTTAGGTTTTATCGGCGGAACAATCCAGCGATTTAACAATTACAATGCTTTTCGTCGTGTCGAAGAACAGGCTATTGCAGCTCAAACTAAACGAAGCCAAACAGTTGAAACAACAATAATCCCTCAGCAGCAAGATATTTCAGACAATAATTCACTTAACGAAACTGATAATTCTTATGAAACTGATAATTCTTATGAAACTGATAATTCAAAATCCGATGATACAGATGATACCAACAAAATTACTTCACAAAACAAAAGAAAGCTTTGGTCAAAAAAAGAAGTGCGTTTGGAAAATTCGTTGAACAATTTACAGACTTTGCCCAATAATCAAATGCAAACCAGAAGATTTAAAGCACTCGGTGATGAAACCCTCGCTTCCCTAGCCAGAAAAATTGATATTGCAATTAAACAAAAAAATAAAATGGAATCCAAATTTGAAACTGCAACTGATCCTGAAATCTATGTACAGTATGAGCAATTGTTAATCCTGATTGATCAATACGAATCAATCTATTTGAAACTGGCAGAGATTTTAGAAAATAGGGAAATAATTAAATAGATTAATAAATTTTTCAAAATATTTAAAACTGTCTCATTGCATAGACAAAGTTAAGACATTATTCTTGAGTCAGGAGATTTTCTAACAGAAGTATCTTAGAGACTATAGGTATTTAACTAGGAGCAATTTAGTCGATGAGAAAAAAGTATTCATGCCCGTGACAATATCGGCTGGAACCTGGCAATCAGGCCTTTAACGACCATGGAAACTGCCAAAATGACCAATGCCTTTGCAGGATCCTTTAGTACCGGAATATCAAGTTTGAAAACCTGAGTAATAAATGCGGTCAGCGCCACAACCCCGAAGATATACCCCAGAATTGTTAAGGGGTTAGCCGGTGCTGTCGAAATGAATTTGCCTATGCTAATGGTACACAGCAGCATTCCCATAATTCCCAGGATAATCGTCATAGTTCGAGGTCCCTGAAGAAACAGGACTTTCGTATTTGTCAGACCTAGGGCAACAATAACAGCGGATAGAATCACTTCGAAGATCAGGATTTCTATATTGTTCATTTTAATTTTCTCCATTTATTATTCTCCATTTAGTTCATGATGATATCCACATGATGATTTAGTTCATGATGATATCCACATAATGATAATTCAATCTGATTACATTGCGAAAATATATCCCATTATTGAATTTGAATAATGATCCGCTAAGCACCAACAACCAAATTCTGTGTAAGGATAAAGTATATACCTAGTGTTTAAATCAATAAGCTTCCAAAAATGATATTACTATATGCACCTTAAGGATGTGTAAGATTTCCGTAAAAATCTCAGCCGTTTTTATAATTCAACTAATCAACTTGCACACTATTTAAGGTCATACAGCCAAAATATAGAATAAGCTTAAAAAGTGTGCAATCTGCCCGGAAAAACCAAGATTTTTTTAAAAACTTGCACACTATTTAAGGTCATACAGCCAAAATACAGAATAAGCTTAAAAAGTGTGCAATCTGCCCGGAAAAACCAGGATTTTTTAAAAAACTTGCACACTATTTAAGGTCATACAGTTAAAACACAGAATAAGCTTAAAAAGTGTGCATGCCCTTTAGTTAAATTGTGTAAGCCGCAAAGCTGATAAGTCCGAGAAGATCAAGATATCCTTATTGTTTCTTTAAAAAGAATCCCTTAATTGTCCGGCAATAAAACCGCTAGTCCATGCCCATTGTAAATTGAAACCACCGGTTTTTCCATCGATATCGATCAGTTCACCACAGACATAAATATTCGGTTGAGATTTGAGGGCTAAACTCGGCATCCAAATTTGTGACAAACAAACACCGCCGACCGTTATTTGAGCAGCTGAAAATCCTTTGCTGCCGTCGACTATGAATGAAGTTGATTTCATTAAAGATGCAAGATTTTTGATCGTGCCTGCCCTTTGCACAAGATAATCTGAAATATTCTCTTTCACTATACCAACAGCAGAAAATTTCTGTTTTTGTTCAGATAAGATTTTCCTGCGATTAATTAAATATTCTTCTATTTCAGATAATTGATAATCGGGAACAAAATCCAATTCAACAATTATGTCTTCTATGTCTCTTCTATCTTTAGTGTCTATTATGTCTTTTGTGCCTTTTCTAGCTTTAGTGGCTTTATTAGCTTTATTGGAGTTATCATCTTGATTAGCCTGATCAGCTTGCGGTAAGAATCGCGCAAGTTCCATCGCTGCAATTCCGGACAAACCATTCTCAACAAATAAAAATTCACCTGAACTTTGAGCCAAAATTGTATTGTTAAGAAGTAATTTCGCACTACCCTTGAAGCGTTGCCCGACAAGCAATTTTGCTTTTTCATCCATAATCAGGTTGAGAGGAACTAAACCCGGACGTAATTCGGATATCGTCGCATATTCTTCAAGCAATTGATAACCGGAATCTGTTCCGCCCAAATTCTCTGCAGCTTTACTGCCACATGCTACAATTAATTTTTCACACTGAAAAGTTTGAGCTGAAGTCAAATAAGCAAAATGTCGTTTTTCTTTAACTGTTTTAAATGGCTCAACGGTCAATTCTATAAAATTATCAAGGGATTTAATTCGGCTCACTTTCGCTTGCAACAATACATCAATTTTTGTTTCAGACAAAGCTTGTGTTAAAGTCAGAACAACACTTGAAGCTTGTTCAGAATAGGGGTAAGCTCTGTCGCTCTGATCAAGTCGCAACGGAATGCCTAAGCTGCCAAAGAATTCGACCGTATCAGGATAAGAAAATATATTAAAAGCTGTTTGGAGGAATTTCTGTTTTGCTGATTTTCCGGATTGTAAACTAAAATAATTATCCGATTTTATGTTGCGATTAGATAAATTACAGCGTCCATTGCCTGAAGCTTTAACCTTACGCAATAACTGAAATTCTTTTTCTAAAAGCAATATTTTAAAATCCGGATAATGCCGGCGTACCGATAATGCCGCCATCACCCCTGATGCACCGCCGCCGATAACTATACAATCATATTTCATCTTCTATAAAGATCAGCAATCTCAATCGCCTGATCATATTTGCTTTTAGTTGCGGAAATTACCGGTAATTTAGCCAGAAAATCATTTTTCAGATAAAATAAATCCTCTCGGTTTCCGGTTAAGAGTTCAAGTTCAATTTCCGAAAACTGTTTAACATATTCTGCAGTGCCTAAATAACCTTCATCAAAACATAATTCAAAGCGACTTGAGCGATAGGAATAAGGATATGAGGTTCTGGTATAATCGGCAAGACAAACTTCGTAGAGAGACCTTCCTTCAATGACCCGCAATATTTGCACTAAATCCGGATCTGCAGATTCCTTATAATCTGTTTCAGCCAATATTCGATTCAAAAACCAAGTTGGATTGATACCGGTTTTCATATCCCAATGACGATCTTCATCATTTAATTCAAATTCCCATTCCTGTCTTTCAAAAACACCTGTATTATACAGAGCGTTATTATGGCTGGGCAACTTTAAGGTCAGATAGAAACGTTCATTACTTCTTCTGATTCTGAGAGATCCTCGACGTTGACGCAATAGTTGATCTGCAGTATCAAAGTAAGAAGAGCGCATTGCATATGACATATTTCCGGTCAATAACAGATGATCAAGAATTATCGGTTCATTCATGATCTCCCTAAAACTTGCATCTTCTTTTAAGGTAAATTTCAATTCCGATTCCATACGTCCCCCATTAATTCAAGAATTACAAATTCAAAATCTTCACACCTTGATCCGTTATCAAGATTATTTGGTTTGAATTAATACCTATTCGTATTATATCCGCTGTTACAACTTGATCCAATACCATAATTTCACTTTTACGATTAAAAACTTTAATTTTATTACCATCAGTGAAAGTGATATAATCCGCAGAATAGGTGAAATTATCGATGGATGTTCCTATTTCAATCTCTTTTTCATTAAAAGTAAGCTTCTCAGAATCCCACTCAATAATTTGCAAACTGTCTTCAATATGAGTTGAAGCAAAAGCAGTTAATTTTGTGCCTGTCGCAATTTCATAAACCTTACCCGGAGCATAATTAGCAATCGGTTTTTCTTGCTCCAAGTTTAAAACCAAAATATTTGATGTACTTGTAATAACAATATTATTATTCGAATCATGATCAATTTTTCCATATAGGAACGGATGGTCATCCGGTAATTTTTGACCAATTTGATTACCGCTCAAATCATAACGTTTAATGATTGGTTGAATCATTGATCCCTTCATATTAGTTAAAAGAACATCAAAAAAATCCACATTATTACTGAAACTTACTGCTAAAGGATAGCCTGATTCAAAAAATTGAATCATCAACATTTTTTCACCGTTTTGTATATTAATTATATGAACAAAACCCGGTTGATCGGTATTTTCTTCGATAATTGCCAGATATTGATCTCCGCCGAAATAGGCCCCTGCAAAACGACCATCTAAATGCAATGAGAATTTTTTACTATGATTATCTAAAACTATAATTTGACCGGAATTGCGATCACCGGCAACAAAATAATTTGCATTATACACACCGACCGGTCTGGAAAAATCAATTTGTTCTTGATAAATATCGTTTCCGGCATAGTTTTTCAATACAATTTGATCTTGAGATAAATAAACCAACTGATTACCAAAAGGATAATATCTATTTGCCTCATGTGCTGTTAATTCTAAAACTGTTTCAACATTTGCTGATTCAATTGGTTCTAAGCCATCATCTTTTGGCAATTCAGGTGTATTCGGTAGTTTATAGATTAATACGATTAAAACACCAAAAAACACCAAAACTAATAAACCAATAACAATCACACCTTTCTGTTGATTCTTATCAGTTTGTTTTCGCCTCAAACCTGATTTAGCAATCTTCGAACTCAATAGACTTTTTTCTGAATGATTAGGTTTAGTTAAGTCCCGTTTTTTTCGATTTGAGTTTTCTCTATCTGCAATAATCGGATTATCCTTTTTCATCTCGTAACAGTATAGTCACTGTTTCGTATTAATTCAATCATATTCAGTTTTAACAGATAAAAAAACGGCTTTATCGGAAAGATAAAGCCGTTCAATTTGTATATTTATTACAAAAATCTCATCTGTAATTTGTGGATAATCTTTTATTTAATAAATTTATCTAAACGATTATCTGATTAATACATACCCGGTGCACCGCCGGCAGGCATTGCAGGTTCAGGTTCAGGAATATTACCGACAATAGCTTCTGTTGTAAGCATTGTAGATGCAATTGAAGCTGCGTTTTGCAATGCTGAACGTGTTACTTTTGCCGGATCAACAATACCTACTTCATTCATATCAACAATTTGTTCAGATAAAACATCGAAGCCTTTACCGCGATCGCTATTTTTAACTCTTTCTGCAATAACACTTCCATCATAGCCTGCGTTGGCAGAAATTTGACGAACCGGTTCTTCTAAAGCCTTGAGCACAATTGAAACACCGGTACGTACATCGCCTTCAGTTTCAGCCAAAACTTCCTCTACTTTTGCCATAGCATCAATGTAAGCGGTACCACCACCGGCAATAACACCCTCTTCAACTGCTGCACGAGTTGCTGCTAAAGCATCTTCAATACGCAATTTTCTTTCTTTCATTTCAGTTTCAGTAGCTGCACCGACTTTAATTACAGCAACACCACCTGACAATTTTGCTAAGCGTTCTTGCAATTTTTCACGATCGAAATCCGAAGTTTCTTCTTCAATTTGATTGCGGATTACATTAATACGATCATTAATCTGATCTTTATCACCTGCACCATTAACGATTGTTGTCGTATCTTTGGTCACGATAACTGTACCTGCACGACCTAAGTCACTCAATTTAACTTCTTTTAATTCCATGCCTAAATCATCGGCAATAAATGTACCACCGGTCAAAATTGCGATATCTTGTAAATTATCTTTACGACGATCACCGAAACCCGGAGCTTTAACTGCTACACAGTTAAATGTGCCGCGTAATTTGTTAAGAATAATTGTGGAAAGAGCTTCGCCTTCTACATCTTCTGCTATAATAACTAATTTTTGACCTGCTTGAACTACTTCTTCTAATAAAGGCAAAATATCTTGAATTGAAGATATCTTTTTATCGGTAATTAAAATGTGAGCGTCCTCATAAACAGCTTCCATTTTATCGGTATTGGTTACCATATAGGCAGAAATATAGCCTCGGTCAAATTCCATACCTTCAACAACTTCAAGCTCGGTACCCATAGTCTGAGATTCTTCTACGGTAATTACACCATCATTAGATACTTTATCCATAGCATCGGCGATTAAAGCACCGACCTCTTTGTCATCAGCTGAAATTGAAGCAACACGTGAAATATCGTCTTTACCTTCGACTAGTTTAGAATCAGCTTTGATCGATTCTACTGCTACCTCAACCGCTTTATCAATAC
>JAAYRL010000045.1 GCA_012518795.1 Clostridiaceae bacterium | reverse complement strand
TGCAATTTATTTTCATGCCGATTGCCGGTTTAGCTCAAGGAGCAACACCGATTATCAGCTATAACTATGGCGCGGAAAAACCGGAACGTGTCAAACAAACGATCAAATTACTGATAACTTCAAGTGTCATATACACTACGGTTTTCGGTTTATTTATTCAATTTTTCCCGGATTTACTGATCGGTATGTTTACAACTGAACCGGCACTGATTGCAGCGACTCGTTGGACGATGCGTATTTTCTGTTTTGGTGTATTTTTCTTAGGCTTCCAAGTATCATGTCAACAAAGTTTTATAGCCTTTGGTCAAGCCAAAATCAGCGCTTTTATGGCTTTATTGCGCAAAGTAATCTTGCTGATCCCACTGATTCTACTTTTACCACGCTTCATGACAGACAATCCGGTTTTTGGAGTTTACTTAGCTGAGCCGATTACAGATTTTATTGCAGCAGCAACGACTACAATTGTCTTCTTTAACTTTGTCAAAAAGGAACTCGCATTCTAATACTAGAATGTGGATAAATAAGATATAATACAAGGTAGAAGGATTCTCTCTTAGAAGAAAAAATTTTCTTCTAAATTAAAATGAGGAGTAAAATGACCTTGAAAAATCGTACATTACCGACAGATTTGCTAAATCAAATGCTTGAATTACGTCAGGATGTATATGAAGACGGGATGAGTCTTTATAAGCGTTGGAAAAAAAGGATAGACAAAGAAGATTTTCATGGGAGTGCTCAAAATCTAGCTTTTTATATTGCTTTACGCAGAAGAGATATCCGTGATTTACAAGATGAACTGTCAACCTGGGGTTTGTCCTCTTTGGGACGTCTTGAGTCACGCACAATGAGCACTATCGATGCCGTTATTTCAACCTTGAGCAGGATCATTGGCCAGGATATTGAAAAATATGATTATCCTGAGAGTTCTTCCTTTCAATTCGGGCGCTATATATTACAAGAAAGAGCAGAAGAATTATTCGGAGAGATATTACCTGAACGAAATACTGCAATAATGGTAACAGTTGCCAAACCGGAAGCAGGGGATTATCAAGCGATCAAAGAATTGATTGAATCAGGCATGAATGTAATCAGAATCAATTGTGCTCATGATGGTCCGGAAGTCTGGCAAAAAATAATCGATAATGTCAGAAAAGCTGAAGCTGAGACTGGTAAAACCTGCAAAGTCAGTATGGATATTGCAGGGCCAAAAGCCAGGGTTAATTGGGTTCTATCAGCCAGAAGACGAGATCGGGTTACTGTAGGTACATCTTATTTCTTATGTAAAAAAATGGAAACCTCTGTCGAAGCTGAAAATGAACTCAAAGTCGGCTGCAGTTTGCCGCAAATCCTAGATAATCTAAAAGTTGGTAGTCGTGTTCTGTACGATGACGGGGTAATTGAAGGTAAAGTTGAATCTGTTGCTGAAGATGGGGTTGTTGTACGTGTCACAAAAACACATCGACCCAGAGGAGTCAGATTGAGAGTAGATAAAGGTCTCAACTTTCCGGGAACTAAGCTGAGGCTACCTGTAATCACCGAAAAAGATGAACAAGATCTCGATTTCGCAGTAAAACATGCAGATATCATTTCATTTTCTTTCATCAAAAAC
>JAAYRL010000044.1 GCA_012518795.1 Clostridiaceae bacterium | reverse complement strand
GAAACAAAAGGGCAAGCAGATTTACTGAAAAGTATACCTTGCGATGAAATACAAGGGTTCTATTATTCGCGGCCCCTGTCGCCGGAAGCACTTGAAGAATTTCTTAAAAATGAAGTTATTATTTAGGGAACACTTAGATCTTAATATAATCACAAAATATATTACCAATGAGCTTGCTTAGAGGATTTAGAGGAAGAAAAGCGGACAAGAAACGGCTGAGATGCCAATAGAATAATACACAAAACTAAACTGATTAATTCGTGCAAATTATATATTTTCTTCTTATATAAGCCTTGATTATGCGCATAAAAATGCGTACAATATAGTCATAGGGAGGCTAGAATGATGAATTCAAGAGAAGTAATTAAAATATTAAAGCAAGATGGTTGGTATCTAGTCAGGGTAAGAGGAAGTCATCATCAATATAAGCATCCTAGCAAGCAAGGAACAACAACGATAAAACATCCCGATAAAGACATACCAATTAAAACATTAAAATCAATTCAAAAACAATCAGGGGTTAAATTAGTCTAATCCCTGATTAATAAGATAAGAAAGGCAAGAAAATGAAGAATATATATAGTTTTTATGCAGTATTTGATGAGGAAGAAAAAGGTTACAACATCTGGTTTCCTGGTCTTGAGGGCTGCTTTTCTTGTGCTCACGATATTAACGAAGTCGCATCTACTGCCCAAGAAGTCCTTGAACTGTATTTATATGGATTGTTAGAAGATGGAATTGATATTCCTGAACCTTTACATCTCAATCAGATTGAAGTAGGCAAAGGTGAAACCACTCTCTTAGTGACAGTAAATCTAAAATTAGTAGTCGAACAAATGGAAAACCAAAAAATCAAGAAAAATCTTACAATTCCCGCATGGTTGAATACTATGGCTGAAAAAGAAAATATTAACTTTTCTCAAACCTTACAAGAAGCGTTAAAAGAGAAATTGAACGTTGGATAATCTGTAAATTAAAAAGCCTAAAAATCTTTATAGTAAAGAATATAACGGAAAGATACTAATTAGAATGACTAGTTCTCTGCATAAGGATCTAGTAATACAAGCAGAAAATGAAGTCGCCTAAAGAACACGTGTTAAACTTTATTTATAACGGACAGCAGCAGATTCAAAAACATTTATATATAGAAAAAGATATTGGACTGTAATATCAAGAGGTTTTTATGCTTAATTCAAAACAACTAATGCAAATGTTATCTGAAATAGATAAATATAAAAAAGCCTTAGATACCCATAGACCAATGACTAAATCATTCTTAAAGAATTAATAGATGAACAAGTAATCATGCATTTACACAAAATATTTTATGAATTAATTGATGCAAATGCTGCCGGCAAATATCGATCAGAGAATGTATTTATAACCGGAACTGATTTTGTACCAACGTCTTTTTCGGATGTACCTAAAGAAATGGATACTTTTATTAGTTCAATTAAAGAAGAAGAATCTACATTGCATCCGGTTATATTTTCTGCATATCTGCATTTAGAATTAGTAAGGATACATCCTTTTGTTGATGGTAATGGTCGAACAGCCAGACTATTAACTAATTTAAGCCTTATCCGAAACGGCTACTTGCCGATTTCTATTCCGCCAATACTTCGAAGTGAGTACATAAATTCAATTCAGTTAGCTCAAAAAAAACAAAATCCATCTCCGGATGCTTTTTATAGATTTGTATGTTTACAAGAAATAGAGGAAATGAAAGCAGTAGCAAGAAATTTAGATATTAATATAGTAGCAGACAATTAAATTATTGAAAGCAGAAAAAACCGAATTAGCAGACAGTGAAAAAATCATAACAATTTTCATAACTACTATCGAAATTAGTCATATTGGGGAGAAGGTTACTGCCTGTTTCTCTTCTCCCCGCTCCATTTTAAGACTATGAAGATTTCTAGGAGAACAAACATAATGAAACATATTGAAGGATACAGAAAAATAGCTAAGCATCTCATAAAGCAATTAGATAACGGAGAAGAAATTCCTATAGAAAGTTTTTGATTACAAATTTGGAGTCTAATTAAACAAGATAAATTTCTTCGGATTAATAAACTGTCTAAATTGTTTGAATTACCAATTCTTAAAAGAAGAAAGCTATATTTCATGAAAATACACTCAAAACACAAATCCTCCCGAATATGATACAATATTTGGGAGAAAGATGGTGAAATAGTGGCTACTTATATTAATCAAATTAAAAATCGAATTGATGATATGGATAAAGGTAAAGTCTTTATCTCTAATGATTTTTTAGATATAGCAAGCAATGAAACTGTTCGCAGAACATTAAATCAGTTGGTAAAAGAAAACAAAATTAAACGAATCATCAATGGATTTTATTATCGTCCGAGATATAGTGAATTAATCGGCGAATATGAAGAACCCTCTATGTATGAATTGGCGATTGCTATTGCACGAAAATACAATTGGGATATTGCTCCATATAATAGTACCGCTCTCAACCTTTTAGGATTATCTACACAAGTTCCGAGTAAGTGGACATTTATTTCAAGTGGCAGATATATTGAATACGAAATTGGCAATAATAAAATCGAATTTAAAAAAGTAAAACCAAGCGAAATTGCTAATATGAGTTTGAAGACAGCTACTGTTATTCTGGCTATAAAAGCATTGGGAAAAGACGAAATTACCGAAGATGATATTCGGAAAATAAAACAAAATTTATCAAAAGCAGATAAAGAAAACCTACTTAGAGAAGCAACTTCCACAACAGCATGGATTTATGAAGTTATAAGAGTAATTTGTGAGGACGAAAATGAATAAATTTTTAATAGAATCGAAAGAAGATTTAGAAATATTAATTATAAATACAGCTACAAAAATGGGTATATCTCAAGCTGTTGTAGAAAAGGATTAGCAAGTAAATTAAATAATCAAAGTCTCCCGAATTTCGCACAATATTCGGGAGGGCTATTTTAGCAAAAATTTGAAAACTAATATTAGAAACAAACAGATATTAATTTCGAAAGAAGACGTTAAATAATTCTACTTTTTAGAAGTCCTTAGATTTTAATTATTTCTCTTATTTACAAATTTGCTTTGATTTTGTACGATTAAAGCGAAAATGTAAGGAAATGCCTGTATGAAAATCTTAAGACAGTATTTAAAAGACAATCTTGTAATCACAAATAAAGATGCTGAAAACATGGGAATAGGCCGACATATCCTGTCAGATTTAGCCAATAAAGGAAAAATTGAAAGGATAAGACCGGGAGTATATCAAAAGTCCGGGGAAATTGTAGATGATTTTATTCTTATTTCATCTAATAGCGATAGAGTTGTTTTTTCGTATCAAACAGCTCTCTATCTCCATGATTTATCTGACCGCACACCGAACATTTTTCACATCTCTGTACCTCAAGGTTATAATGCAAGCCATATCAAAAAAAGATACAAAAATCTGCAAGTTCACTATGTGAAAAAGGATTTATTTCCGATTGGTATATCAGAAATCAAAACACCTCTTGGGAACTCTGTTAAGGTTTACGATATGGAAAGATGTATTTGCGATATTATCCATGAAAGAGAAAAACTTGATAAGCAAATTTTCACGGATGGACTTATTACGTATTTTAAAAGAAAAGATAAAGACTTAAGAAAACTCATCAAATATAGCAGAAAATTCAAAATAGAAGATAAAATCAGACAATATACGGAGGTGCTTTCATGATTAATATCGAAAGCATAAAGGGAAATAAAATCTGATAGAAAAAAGAGAAATTACCTAAAACAACGAATTTGTCTTACAAGATATCATCGCAACCCCACCGGCTTTGATTGGTAGATGGTTTTATTAGAATGTCAAAAACGGATTAGTTAAAAATGTCGAACATATAGGACAAGACGAAGGTGGAGTAGAAAAATATATAATGTTATAGGAGAATTGATTTCGGTAAAGGATTTACAGTTACAAATTTAAAATATATGCGTCAATTTTATCTTACATTTCCAAATGGTCACGCACTGCGTGGCGAATTGACCTGGACGCATTATCGCAGTTTGATACGTGTTGAAAATGAAAAGGCAAGGACATTTTATTTAGAGGAAGCCATAAAATCCAATTGGAGTACGAGACAGCTTGACTGACAAATTAACAGCTTTTTCTATGAAAGACTGTTATCAAGCCAAAATAAAGAAGAAGTATCAAAAGAAATACTGAAACTGGAGAAAAGCAAGACACCGGAAGACATCATAAGAGATCCGTATGTGTTGGAGTTTTTAGGTTTAGAGCCAAATACCGATTTTTATGAAAGTGATTTGGAACAGGCCTTAATAACTCACTTACAGAAATTTCTTTTAGAATTAGGCAGAGGTTTTTCTTTTGTTGCAAGGCAGAAAAGATTTACATTTGACGGGAGGCATTTCAGGATTGACCTTGTTTTCTATAACTATATTTTAAAATGCTTTGTTTTAATAGATTTGAAGATTGGAGATTTAACACACCAAGATTTAGGACAAATGCAAATGTATGTTCATTATTATGAAAGAGAAATGATGAATGAGGGAGATAATCCGCCTATAGGTATTATCTCATGTGCTGATAAAAGTGATTCGGTTGTAAAATACACATTGCCTGAAGATGAAAAACAAATATTTGCATCCAAATATAAATTGTATCTGCCAAGTGAAAAAGAACTGTTAAATGAATTAAATAAAGGGTATTTATCAATAGAAAATTATATCGATGAGCAAAAAAGAAATTGACCGAGTAGTCAAACCAATCCACCCAGCGAAAACTGTCTGACAAATGGTTGACCTTCCTAATCAATTTGGTTTTATAGCAATAAGTGAATTATGATATTAATGGATTCGAATTAAGAAGATCGCAAAAACCTGGATCGCACTATGTTTACACGTTCAAAGGGAGGGGTATTGTAACTGTCACTGTACCGCACGGTAAAAGGGCTAGTCAACATGTTTCAGTGTATCAAATTAAGCAAGCTTTAGATATCTTAGATAACAAGCCGTTGAAGTTGACGGCATGACATATATTAAGAGAATTATTTTTGAAACAGATCAATTAATCTTGCGTTCTATAAACGAAGATTATGAAGATATTATTGCAACAAAGAAGAACGATATAAGAATATTAGGTTTGGTAGTCGGTTGGACTACGCCTGTAGAATAAAACAATTGGAGTAATAATGTTATGGATAATCAACAAACAAAAAAGAAAAAGAAATGGTGGGTCTGGGTAATTATCGTCGTTGTGGTAGCAGCTGCACTGGCTAACGCTTTTGGAGATAAAAAAGACAAAGATAAAGACACTAAAAAAGCAGATAATAAAACGGAGCAAACAGAAACTGCTGAAGAAAAGAACACAGAAAAAGAAACCGAGGCAGAAACAGAGAAAACCGAAGAAGAAAAAGATTTCTTTATAATCGGAGAAACTGCCGAACAAAAAGATGTTTTGATAACTCTTCAATATGTTGTAGAAGATACCGGTTCAGAATTCAATAAGCCTGATGACGGAAAAGTTTTTGTCTTGCCCGTGTTTGAAATTGAAAATAATTCAAATAAAGATATTGTTATAAGTAGCATAATGTCTGTTGATGCATATGTTGATGGTTATGCTGCAAAAAATAGTCTTAAAGCACTAATTGAAAGTGATGAAAGTACTCTTGACGGAAAGATAGTCCCTGGTAAAAAGCTTAAAGGAACCTATGGCTTAGAAGTTCCTGAAGATTGGAAAGAAATAGAAATTATTATTGAGTTAAATAGAAGAGAAGCGATTACTTTTAAGATTACTAAATAAATATAAAAAGCCTACCTCTCACCGACCAGCAATCAACTGAGAAATAGGCAAAATGTCACAACCCTGGTGATGTTAATGAAGAAATTTGAGGTTTTAATATGGAAATTATCAAAGGGTATAAAGTAATTGAAATAATGAATGAAAAAGAAATTCTTATTAATTATGGCTATGTTGATGGAGCCCAAAAAGGTGATAAGGTTGCCATTTACATAATTGGAGAACCTGTAACAGATCCGGAATCAGGAAATAGTCTCGGTACTTTCGACGCAATAAAAGATGAACTTGAAATAGTAAGTGCTTTAGAAAAATTCTCTGTTTGTCGCAAATACAGGTCAGTATCTCCACTAATTAAAAGTTTTTCAGCAATTATGAATCCATTAACAGCAACAAAAACCGAATCTATACCACTTGACGTCAATAAAGAACAGATATCTGGGCGAGAATGGAAAGTTGAGCCTACTATAAATTTAAATGATTTAGTTATGATTATTAAAGAATAATTATTGAAATATTAATCATTTTTTGTTAATATACTGATAGATACGTGGTCTAGGATTAAGTTTCAGACCGTCAATAGGGATTCTATCAGTAATGGTGGAAGCCCTATTTTTATTGGAGTATATATGTCATACAATAAACCCTTTAAAACGTTTGAACAACAGATTCAACATTTAAAAGACAGACATGGATTAGAAATTAATGATGATAATTTTGCGAAAGAAGCATTAAAAAATCTATCTTATTATGATTTAATAAACGGCTATAAAGAATGTTTTCAAGATAGCAATGAAAGGTATTTACCTGGATATTCTATAGAATATTTATATAGTTTTCATGAGTTTGATAGAGACTTTCAAAATATCTTGTTTAAATATAGTGTTTATGTCGAAACAAGGTTTAAAAATATATTAGCATATAGAATCTCTATGCAATATGGTGTTCATGCGGATGATTATTTGAATAAAAAACATTATATGCAACCTCAAAATAAGTCTCAGTCTAATATATTTAATCAAGCTATGAAAAGACTAAAACAAATAACAAATAAAAGATATCCAGATCAGCCATCTCATCATTATAATAATAACCATAACCATACTCCAGCATGGATCTTATTCAAAAATGCGTATTGGTCTGATTGTAGTGATTTATACAGCTTCTTAAAGACAGAAGACAAAGATTATGTTGTGAATGAATTGTTGAGTTCTAAAATAAACAACAAATATCGTAAAGAAATATTTTCTAACTCTTTGTTTATCGTAAGAAAATTTAGAAACAAAATTGCTCATCCAGGGAAATTCATGACTTTTAAGGTTGGATCCAAGAAACAGATTTCATATTCAAAAATCAGACCTCTTTTCAATAATACTTTTATAAAAGGTTCAGATTTTAGAAAAGCCGATATAGGAAGAAATGCATATGCAATGATTCTTTCAATTATAATGTTATTAGGTGATCAATATAAAATACAAACGTTTTTACTTGAACTTAGTCAACTGATAGACATAACGGTAAATCAAAATAGAAATAGTGAGATTTGGGATATATACAGTAAATTCTCGGGAATACCAATCGACTTCATTGACCGTGCAATAAAATACACCAAAACACAACAGATGGAAAATAGATATTAAGATTAATTTGACATAAAAGAAAAATTAGTACAAAAAAATAGCCAACTCCCTTACATCACCATAACGCGGAATTGGCTAAAAGTGTAACACTGAGGCTACAACGCTATTATAGCATAAGTAGCTCCTCCGTTAAGGAGGTCTTTTAATGGCTAAAATATCAACTGCTAAACCTATTTGGGATGAAATATTTAGGATGAAAATAGGAATTAATAAACTGCAAAAACATTATGAATGTTAACTTTTTTATGTAATATTTGTTATAAGAATTAAAATTGTTAACATATTATCTATAAAAAGTGATATTATATATAATATCACCGGAGAGAAAAAATGAGTTCAAAAGACAAGCTTGACAAAAGAGTAAGATCATTACCTAAAGATTTACGCTTCGCAGAATTTCAAAAATTTTTAACAAACAATGGATTCGAATTAAGAAGATCGCAAAAACCTGGATCGCACTATGTTTACACGTTCAAAGGGAGGGGTATTGTAACTGTCACTGTACCGCACGGCAAAAGGGCTAGTCAACATGTTTCAGTGTATCAAATTAAGCAAGCTTTAGATATCTTAGATAACAATTAAAAGAGGGTAATATTATGAAAAACTACAACTACGAATATCGTTTATTTGAATACGAGGGAGATTGGATTTGTGCTTTTCCGGACTTGCCCGGATGTTCCGGAGTTGGTGATACTCCTGAAGAAGCGTTAGCTGATGGAGAATTAGCAAAAGAATTATGGTTAGATGTTTATTTTGAAGAGCATAATTCTTATCCTAAGCCTAAAAATCTTTATAGTAAAGAATATAACGGAAAGATACTAATTAGAACGACTAGTTCTTTGCATAAGGATCTAGTAATACAAGCAGAAAATGAAGGTGTCAGTCTGAATCAATATTGTTGCCAATTATTAGCTTTTGGCTTAGGTGAGTCTAAGCAAAAAAACACAGTTCACTTTCACATTAATTATAGTCTTCCAACCGATAATTCTACAAAAAAGTCAGATGTAGATTGGGAGAAGGGATCTTTTGGCGAGAAAGTTTTGCCGTTACAAAGAGCAATATAGGGAGATAATATGACTGCTGCAGTAGATTTTAACGCATACCAAATTAATAAAGTTTTCTTTGAAAGAAACTTTTCGGAAAACGACGAGGTTTCTACCACACTTAGTATAGATTTAGGGGTTGAAATTATGTTCAATCCTGATAACAAAAACGAATTAAAAGCCGATTTGAAAGTCAATATTTCTGGTGCTATTACCTCAGAAGTCATTGTTTCCGGATTCTTCACTGCGAACGAGGAATTAAAAAAACTAGAAAATGAACATGCATTGCATATAATTGCTGCATCTATTTTAATTCCCTATGTAAGGAGTTTAATTTCTTTTATTTCGGCGGCAGACGGTAACCAACCGATAATCATTCCAACAGTCAATTTAAATAATGCTTTTACCGATCAAGAAGAAAACTAAACTAACAAGCAGAATAATAAAACGGCCTACTTCTCACCACGTTTTCATGATTAATATCGAAAACGAAACTACAAGCTATGCTGACCTATATAGAAATCTCTCCAAATGGCTACGCGCTGCGTAGCGAATTAAGCTGGACGCATTATCGCAGTTTGACGCGTGTTGAAAAGGTCTAAGTACATTAAATAAATATATTGCACAATCATACATTTTGCCCAACCTTCATCAACTGTAAGGATCGTTCCGCATAAGATAATTCATAGTAAAATTGTATAAGCATAAAAAAGTCCGAAAACCCTGTAAATTCAGCGTTTTCGGACAAAGTGTGGCGGAGAAAGAGGGATTTGAACCCTCGCCAGGGTCGCCCCTGCTAACGGTTTAGCAAACCGTCCCCTTCACCACTTGGGTATTTCTCCGTGTGATGAATATTAAACCAAAACATATAAACATATCTTAATAATCATATTATATACATTTTTGGCAATTTATACATACCGCTATTCAGCAATTTATATAGATTAGATATCTAGCAATTTACCTAGCACAATTTCGCTTTTTTCTGTTTCAGAAAATTTGTAATATGGCGGAGGGAGTGGGATTTGAACCCACGAAGGACTTGCGCCCTTGCCGGTTTTCAAGACCGGTGCCTTCAGCCAGCTCGACCATCCCTCCAATAATTAGCTTTATAATATTATCTAATAAGCGAATCAATGTCAATTTTTGTCCGCGAGTTGTAAAATAAAATGCAATGCAATTTCAGTATCAATTGCAATTAACATTCTATAAAAAGCACAGCAATTTTAATCGGCAATTTTAATCGGCAATTTTAATCAAATTTTGCTTATTGACAATTATTGCCACGATGTTAAACTTAATATTGTTAGCTTAGGCTAATTCCTGTTAAAGACTTGGGATTTGTTTCAGGGAGCAAGGAGAGGTCTATGTCAGAAACAAAACAGGGATGCGTACTTTACGTAATATTTCGGTTAATAGAAAAGGATTCAAATTTTTTTAATATTGAGTTAGACTAAACTAACTAAATGGTTAATATGTCGGCTTTAGTTTCTATCAAACTTTGACAGCTACAATTCATGTCATTCGCTAATATGTTTATAAAAGCTTCGAGCTTTTATAATAATACCCGGCTTAATTTCAAAATTTGCTTAACACAAACGAGTCGGGTATTTCTTTGTGTAAAGGTGTCATCAATTGTTTCTCGGATGTTTCTTTTTGTGAAAGATATTATCAATAATTTCGCGGGCTTCTTCGACTTTGAAAAGATAGATTAGAACAGCATAGACTATGGCAGCTAAGATTATGGACAGAGCTAAAATCAGAAAAACCTGGAAATTAGACTCAGAATCGATTATTCGAAGCAAAGCTTGATAGGTATAGTTAGTTATTACTGCCATGATAAGGGTTGCAAGCAGAGATTTCAGACTGCAGAACAAAATGTTTTTCAGACCGAGTTTGCCTGTTTTGCGTTTCAATTGAAGCAACAGAATAAAAGTCGTGATGATTATTGCCAGACTGGTTGTTAAAGCCAGCAATTCTACTTTGGCAAAGCTGATTACGCTAAAATTCAGCAAAAGATTAAGTAACAGCGTTACCCCGCTATTGAGCAAAACAACTCTGTTTTGTTCTAAGGCGTAAAAAGCTCGCACCGTCACCTCACGGATTGATTTGCCAAGCAAGCCGACTGCATACATTGCAAGAACCCTGGCCGTAATCTCTGTCGCTTGTCCTGAAAACTCCCCTCTTTGATACAATATTTGCACAATCGGCTGACCGAGAATAATTAAACCGACAGCGGCAGGAATTGTGATCAAAAGACTAAGATTTATCGCACGTTGAAAAACGGTTTTGAAACCGGGCAAGTCTTGATCAGCTACCTTTTGTGAAATCTCCGGATATATAACTGTCATTAAACCGGTTATGAAAATACTGATGACCAAAGTTTCTATTTTATTGGCATAAGTAAGTTGCGAGATATTGCCGACGGATAGAAATGAGGCAAAAGTACGATCAAGCATCGTATTCAAATCATAGATCGCCACGCCGACAAAAACCGGCAAACTCAACTTAAGTACTCGGTTGAGATATAAATCTTTACTTGCGTTTAGCTGAATATCGTTTTTTCTAAACAAGGACCGATAGCTAAAACCTGTCGATTGAAGATCTTTGCGCAAGATCAAAAATTGCAAGATCGAACCTGCCACAGCTGCCGCCATCAGACCCAAGATGCCGAAACGGTCTGAGAAAAAGAATAAATACAGAATGCAAGTTAAATTGAAAATTATTCTGGTTGATGAACTGGCGTAGTATTTCCCTTCACTTTGCAAGAATCCGGAGAGAACACCGACCATGCCGCTGAAAATTATGCCGGGAATGCCGATTCGCAAAAGTTTGACTGCCAAATCAAATTGTGCCGGGCCGAATCCGGTTGCAATCAACCTGATTAAAAGCGGAGCGAAGATTTCTGCCAATACAGCAAAGATCAATGTGATCAGACCAATCAGCAATAAAATCTTTCCGGTATAAACTATTTTTTGCTTTTTGCCATGTTCTGCTTCGACATGTGAAAGAATCGGAATCACCGTTGTAATCACGGAATTAACAATCAAATTGAATAACAAGATTGTTATTCCCGCCACCGCAAAATATGTATCACTCAAAATACCTGTACCGTAACGGTAAGCAATCAACACATCACGCAAGAAACCCATTGTTTCACTAAACAGAACAATTACGGTTACAATGACAATCGTTTTTGTTGCCTTAGCAGCTTTATCTTTTGTTAACTTTGAATCCGAATTCAAATAGTACCTCTATATTATTTTCATGAGAACAAGCTATGTTTATGTTATGACATGATAAGCGATGTCCTGAAATACCTTTTGTTTTCATATTGTATCTCAATTGATCCAAATACAATTATGTCCTATTTTAGCTTAAAAGTACTGTAATTGTTATAAATAAGATCCTTTTGATATAATAAACAAATATTTACTTAAGTAGAGGTCAGTAATTTTGCGATTATTGCAAAAAATTATAAATAAATTATTTTTTCTTTGTACAGGTTTTTGGAATACAAAAGAACCGCGTGTGATCAACAAATCAGATGCTAAAGAGTCGGAACTCCATCTGATTCATATTCTGCGTGAACAGAATGTAAATCGGGTTTTGATTATTTGTGCTGAAGACTTCCAATCGCAAATGTATTTCACAAAATTAAAAGAACGGATGCAGGGTGCAGGGTTAAAGCTTTTCTTATATCCCACACAAATTGAAAATCCTTCGATAACCCTGGTTGAACAATGTGTGCACCTATTTTTCAGCAATGATTGTCAAGCAATTTTGGCAATCGGCGGCGGTTCAATTATCGATCTTGCTAAAGCTACCAAAGCTCGAATTATCAGACCTGATAAAAGCCTGCATAAATTAAACGGTTTGGGAAAAATCAGAGCGAGCAGCAAAGCCTTCCCGATTTTAATTACCAGTCCGACAACAATCACTGCCGGTGAATCTTCCAAGGTAGCCTGGATTATTGATCATACAAAACAGAGTAAATTTATTTTAAATGACAGAGCGATTCAGCCGAATTATGTCATGCATTGTGCAGAGTACGTTACTACCCTACCAAATCAATTATTATTCAGTACTAGTTTCGGAACTCTTGTCCAAGCTTTTGAAGCATTGCTCAGCAGAAATAATTCTGCCTACATAAATAAAAATGCCGCAGAAGCAATATCCGACATCCTCAATTGTCTGGAAAATCATAAACTTTTCAGCAATTTAAGCAACATGAATAATTTGAGTGTTTCAAATGATATGAATAATTTGAGTACTACAAATGATTTGAATAATTTGAGTACTACAAATGATTTGAGCAATCTAAAGAAGCAGAAAAGTCATAACCGGCAGAATAACAATAATCAAGTTGATGAAATCAAGGAACAAGTCATTAAAGGTGAACAAAGTCCTGTAACTCTTGCAAACAAAAATCAGCTTATTGAAACTTTGCAAAATTCAGCTTTCAAAACAGGAAATGCTGCCGGCAGGTCCGGTGTCGGTTATATTACGGCAATTGCAAATGCTCTGGCTGTCTTTGGCGACTTACCTTACAGTGATGTTGCTACTGTGACTTTGCCTTTAATACTTGAGACATATCTAAATATAAAACCCAAATTATTTAACCGTTTCGGCAGTGATTTCAACATCGAAAAAATCATTGTGCAAATTAATGAATTAAGTAAAACTTGGAATATTACTGTCTCGCATAAACAAATAAATAAACAAGCAAAAAGTTTGCCGATGCAGGAAATAAGTGAATACGTGAAAAAAGATATCAACCGTATTCACTCTTCTCCGCTCATTTTATCCGATGAAAAATTGGATGAAATTCTGCAAAAAGTCAGCCAAAGAATTTTTGACTGAAATCGTTCATACGATTGAGAAATTCATTAATATTGTCTTCAGAAGTTGCATAGGAAACTCTGATGTAATTATCCAAATTCAAACCGTCTGTTGATTGTCCGAAGCCAACACCCGGAACTGTTACAGCTTTAGTTTCTTCTAGAACTTTAAGGCAGAAATCACGGGAATTCATGCCGAATTCACTGATATTTGTAAAGGCATAAAAAGCACCACCCGGTGTAATACAGGAAAGCCCTTTAATATCATTTAGCCCTTTAATTATCAAATTGCGTCGTTTTTCATAAGACTCTGTCATTTTTTCAGAATCAGGAATACACTCTTCCAAAGCAGTGATGCAAGCCTCTTGAGCCGGAACAAAAATGCTATTGGCAAAGTTTTGATGCAACAAGGTCATTTTGGCAATTAATTGAGGAACCGCCGTTACATATCCTACGCGCCAGCCGGTCATAGCAAACATTTTTGAAAAACTGTTGATAAAAATAATATTATCTTTAATTGCCGGATAGTCGGTTAAAGAAGCAGCTCTTTGACCATCAAAAACAATGGTACGATATACTTCGTCGACTAGAGCAAATAAATCATGTTTTTCAATGAGTGCTGCTATTTGATCCATCGTGTCTTGGGGAATCACCGCTCCGGTCGGGTTTGACGGTGAATTAACCATAATCGCTTTTGTTTTGGGTGTAATTGCAGCTTCAATATCTGCCGGATTCGGTGCAAAACCGTTCTCTTCATATCCCGGAACACATACGGCAACTCCGCCGGCAACCGTAACCATGCCAAGATAGTTCGGCCAACAAGGAGTAAGAACAACAACTTCATCACCCGGATTGATTGTAGCAAATAATGCTAGTTGCAAAGCCTCAGTTGCACCAATTGTCACAAGAATATTATCATTCGGATCAACAGCAATTTTGTCGCCGTCAACTTTTTTATGGTAGGCGGAAATAGCTTCTCTTAAAGGTAGAATACCCCTGTTTTGTGAATAAAAAGTTTTTCCTTCAAGCATTGATTGATAAGCTCTATCTATTATTGGCTTAGGAGTAACGAAATCAGGCTCGCCTACAGTGAAATTTAAGATATCTGTCATACCTGCTGCCGCACTGTGCATTTCACGAATAATTGAACCTTTTAAGGTCATAGCCAAATTTGATAATTCTTTCATTTGTTTTTCCTCCTCATTATAAAAAGCTTGTATCCTTACATATTTCGGGTTTTCAGTTAACGTATCTTTCAGGATTTTTATTAACTCTAATCGTTATCTAATCCTTATACCTCATATTTTACACTGCTAATCCTTATATCGCTTTTACACTGCTAATCGTTATTCCTCATATTTTACACTACTTTAATAATTATACCGCTTTTACACTGCTCTAATAATTATACCGCTTTGCGTATAATTTTGAATTAAAATAATATCAGAATTATGTTAGAAATAAAACAATTTTAAAGTAATTATTTTTTTCCGTTTGTTCCCTACAAATATAAATACCATTTGCATTCATAATTTGGCTAAACTATTTACATTCATAATTTGGCTAAACTATAAACTATAAGCTTTACCTTGGCGGAACAGCCAAATATACCGTTCTTTGACCGGTCGTTCAATAATTTTCTCAATCGCCAAAGTGTAATATTTGAGCTGAACAGCATATCTTTTTTCCAGTTCTGCTTGAATTTGACGATCATTTCCCAAAATATAATCTGATTTATAATCCAAAAGAATCGCTTGATCATTTTCTATAAACCACAAATCGATCATACCTTGAATTAAAGTTTGATCTTGGCCATAGTCCCGGCTAGCGTCCGATTTTGTAATATCATTGTGTTCGATTTGATCTATACTAAGCTGCTCAATTTGATTATTCACATTATGCTGCTCAATTTGATCTATATTAAGCCGCTCGATTTGATTATTCATATTATGCTGCTCAATTTGATCTATATTAAGCTGCTTAATTTGATTCACATCAAGTACTTGGGTTGCCGGAATCGCTAAAGTAAACGGAATTTCCCGATAGACCGGACCTCCGGCCTTTTCCACTTGATAAAGACGTTGAGCTATTTCCGAACGCAAGAATTTTTCCAAAAAAGGATATGCCGCTTTGGCCTGAGACTTGTTTTTGGCAAATAGTTGTTGTTTGTGAATCATCTGTTCAATTTGTTCTCGGAAAATATTTTCCCATTGCGCTTCGGGTTGTTCGAGGAAGTCTTCCGGCTTAATAAACTGCATCAAGCTATGAATAAAAGTTCCGAACTCTCTGCCCGAATAGCTAACCTCATCAGTTGCCGGTTCCGGCTCCGGTTTGCGCAAAGTATAGCCCATATCCGCCATACCGGAAGGCAGAATAATCTGCTCCGCACTATCAAGATTTTGAATCTGTTCTTTGGCACTTATTTCCGAAACCGTCAATTTGGCCGGAATCAGATTCAGCGGATCTTCCTCCGGCAAATCAGGCAAGAGTTTTTTCAAACGTTCAATTGCTTTGGCAGCTTCACTACCGGAGTCTGCGGGTAGAATAATCTCAGATTGGCGGATTTGTCCGGTTGCTTCTGCTTGCACTAAATAATCAGCATATTCACAATTAACCTGTTTAAGTTCCGCAAAAATTTCCGAAAGATAATTAACTGAAAAAGAATACTTACCAATCGTTAGCGGTTGATATCTTTTCTGATTCAAATCCGGTAAATTCAGTTTTTGGTCCGGATTTTGTTTTTCGTTCATTACTTGTTCGCTATTTGTTGTTTGATTATTGATGACTTGCTCATTATTTTCTTTCGGCCTGTTGGAATTTTCAGTTTCCGGCGATTCGCGAAACATATCTAAGAAATCATATGTTGCCAATATGGAATATCCGGGAAATTCTTCGAGAATACGTTTATCTTGACTATTCAAATATCCGACGATGATTTCCGCATAACTTTTCAGATTTTGAAAATTCGATCTGGTAAAATTTTGATTAATTAGCTCTAAAGCCTTCCCATAGTATTCATCTTCAGTCGATTTCATTTTTTCACTGGATAAAATATAAAGCTTTTCTTCGGCACGAGTCATTGCTACATAGAGCAAGCGATATTCTTCCGCTAATTCCATGCTGATAATCTGTTCTTGGTGCCAAGCATTTGCCGGTGATGAGTATGTAGCCTGCTGTTCAAAGTTTACAATGTAACTTGATAAACCGAATGTCGGATCAAAATTCAAAATATCCGTGCTTCTTCTTACTGATAACTGATTGTTGGCGCCCGCCAAAATCACCACCGGAAATTCCAGACCTTTAGATGCATGAATGGTCATAGTAGCAACACTGTTGCCCGGTGCAGGAGGAATATCGAAATTCTCCAATTTTAATTTTTGTTCAGTGATTTGGTTTATATAAACAATAAAATTCCTTAAACCGCCGCCTTGTTCTTGTTCAAATTGATTCGCCCATTGTTGAAAACGTTCAATATCGGAAAGTCTTTGCTCAGAAAAAGGAAGTCGCATCAAATAATCCGGATAATCTGCAATGCGAAAAATATTATCTAACAATTCTGCTAAAGACAGCCATTTGGACTGATTACGTAAATCGTTGATTAATCGCATAAAATCATGCAATTTATTATACAAATCAATTGTAATTTGATTTTGCCGCTTTGATTCAGCTTTGTCGAAAGATTTATCCGACTCATCTGCATAATCGGATTCAGCATTTTGATCAAAATTTTGGTCAGCATTTTGGTCAGCATTTTGATTAAACGTCAATATTTGCTCAGTTTGAGAAACGAAATCCTCTCGTGACAACTTGCTCGCATTTTGGACAACTTCGTAAAAATATTTGGCATCCGGTTGGCTTAAACGTAATGCTAATAATTCGTTTTCATCGAAAGGTATGCCGAAAATTTGGGAACGCATCACTGAGGCCAAGGGTATATCTTGCTGAAAATTATCTAATAAACTGATTAATTGAGTTAAAAATCGTAGTTCCTGAGTTTCCAGATAAGTAGCTTGTTCACCTCCACTGACCGGTATCCCGTAAGCAGCAAGAACTTGTTTGTAGATACTACTGATATCATGCTTGCGACTGAGAATTGCAATGTCACTTAATTGTCGTCCGTTGAGCAATTCACGCTTGATAATTTTTACTGCTTGCAAAGCTTCCAATGCCAATTCCAAATCGGTACCTGATTCAATTTTTATCCGGGTTAATTCAGGAATTAAATTGAGATCAAAATCATTTATTTCATTGGGAATCACCAGATGTTCCAATGAAATCAGACGCTCACTCAATTCTGCCTCACCCAATTCGGTCTCACCCAATTCGGTCTCACTCAATTCGATCTCACTCAAATCCGCACGTCCCGGAATCAACATTTGAGTATGATCATATTCGATCTCGGCTATTTCACTTCGCATAAACCAACTAAATAAATCGTTTATTGCATGCAAAATCGTCTCACTGCTCCGGAAATTTCGATTTAATAAAACCGTATATCCATCAGGAAAATTCTCCGGCAATTGTTTCGGTAAATCCTGATCTACTTTAGATAATTTTTTATGTGTTTCAGATAAATCTTGTTCCGTTGCGAATAAATTTTCAGCTGCTTCAGACAAATCCTGATGTGCTTTAGATAATTTTTTATGTGTTTCAGGTAAATCTTGATCCGTTGCGAATAAATTTTCATCTGCTTCAGACAAATCGTTTTCTGCTTCAGATAAATTTTCAGCTGTACAGAGTGAATCTTCATATTTATCATACAAAAAGAAGGTGCTTAATTTTTTTCTGAAAAGACCGGGATCGGCAAAACGAAATCTGTAAATGCTTTGTTTCAGATCTCCCACCATGAAAACTCGCGGACATTTGATTCTGGAAATCAAGGTTTCCTGGATCGGATTGGTGTCCTGATACTCATCCAAATAAATTTCCTGATATTTCTCATGAAGTACTTTGGCAATTTCCGGTTGATCTAATAGCTGCAAGGCATAATGCTCGTAATCGTTGAAATCTATTTGATTGTGTCTGATTTTAATTTGTTGAAAACGACGTTCTACCAGAATCACAGTTTCAAAAAACCGTGCCAAAGGCCGGAGCATTGATTGAAGATCCTGTTCAATCTCGTGTGTACTGCGAATAAAGTATGGTTTGGTATTTTCAAGTTGATTACGTTTGGCTATTGCTGAATTATGTCTAAAATCCGGATGGATCATTGCAATTATCGGTAAAACATTAGGCTCATAATTTTCAATAAAATCCATTTTGGCCAAAGCTTCAGGTGTACATGAATTGTTTGCTCGCAGACTGATAAAATCTCCTAATAACTTGCCTTGTTCATGAATTTGATTCCATTTCTCCGGATCAGAAGATTTTGCAGTAAGAATTTGCTTTATCTTTTGGATAACTTTTAATTCAAGATTCAAACGTTCTTCTATTTGAAAATGTTCTTTTGTTCTGGTCTTTTTACTTAAAACAATACGTAAATGTTCACTGTTCAATGCATAATCCAAACCTTCTATCGCCGGATTGATCAACGCTTCAATTTGTTCTAAAGCTTCTTTGACTAACGGATGTCTGCTGAAGTCCTCAGCTTGCGCTTGAAAATCTTTCAGTGCTTGTTGAATTTCAGTTTCAAAATATGCCATACTGCGCAATTGAGCCAACGAGCGGGCTAATTGATCGCGTACCGGCTGATCACTTAAGGAATCAGTTATCATCAAAACTAACCGATCAAAATCTTGCAACCATTCGTCTTGAGTAATTGGCTCTTCCAGTAAATTAAATAATTCAATTTTGCTTTGTATTCCGGGAATTTCTTGCAGAACCAAAGATGTGCTGACATCTTCTCGGTTTAGGTCTTTGTTGAAGTCTTTTTTATTCAGAATGGTTGGTTCTGATTCATTGTTCTCCTCATTATTTGAGTTTTTTTCATTCAGTTCATTTAGTCTCGATTCACTATTTACGGCGTTAATTGCTAAATTATTTTGTGATGATTCAAAATTTGAAGATGTATCGTCAGAAATATTAAGCTCAGAAATTTTTTGATATAAATCCGTCAATACCTCATCAATTGCTTGATTGAGATAAATGTCCCGGTATGTTTGCGATATTGTGGTAAAGCCCGGTTGCAAAATGAGCTGACCGTTCTGATCTGTTAGATATGCACCGTATTCTTTAATCAAATTTAGACAAAAAGCATGAATCGTGGAAATTTGTGCCAACGGAAAACGTTGCTTAAGTTCTCTAAGATGTTTTAGAGTAGTCGGATCAGTTGCTTGTTGCATTTCCGCTGCAATTTTTTCATCAATTTTCCGGCGCATTTGAGTAGCAGCTTTATCGGTAAAAGTCGCAACCAAAATATTTTCCGGCTCAACCTTTTTTGTCATGACCCGACGGAATATTCTTTCAATCAAGACTGCTGTTTTGCCCGAACCGGCAGCAGCCGAAACTAATAACGGTCTTGGTTGATCATATTCGATCGCTTGTAATTGCTCTTCTGTCCAGTTAACACTCATGTTTTTCTCTCTGATCTTGTTGTTCGTTTTCTGTATTCTCGTAATCCACAGGCTACGCTTACTTTTTTCTCGATTTTCTCTGTTACATTTGTCTTTTCCGGCATTTATAAATATTCAGCACGTTTTTCAATCAATCTCTGATCATAGCGACACATTTCTTGATAAGCACAATAATCACAGGGTAAACTATCTTGGCTAACCGTTTTGGGAATCGGCGAAATCTGTCCTTGACAGATTTTCTTAACAGCCGATTTTGCATGTTGCAAAGCCTGCTCACCAATTGCATTCAAATCTTGTTCATCCGATGTTTGAATTTCCTGGATCGGTTTATTGCTATTGAGCCTTTGAATCAAATCATCTTGCGGCGGATAAAACAAGTGTTTCGCATTATAACTATCCTTGGGTTTATTGTTGAAATTCAAATAGGCAATTCGATCTGCGGTTTGCTCAGGATAGTTGATTTGCCAGATTTTTTGATAAAGACCCAATTGAAGATCCAGACCTAAGCGAATTGGTTCCGATTCAAGTTTTTTACCACCGGTTTTATAGTCATACAAGCGATACTGCCCGGAATCATTGAGATCAACTCGGTCAATTACACCACGCAAAAAAACTTTCGGATTTGCCGCAGAAAGTTCAAGTTCCTGATAAGTACTTAATTGTTCGGATATTTGATCAATCATCGGTTCTTCACCAACTTGCTCAAAATTTAATTGTTCACGAGCTCGGTCAATACTTAATTGTTCACGATCTCGGTCAATACTTAATTGTTCACGAGCTTGGTCAGTACTTAATTGTTTATGAGCTTGGTCAGTACTTAATTGTTCATGAGGAGGGAATCTCCATTCAAAAAATTGGGGAAAGAATCCGTCAGGAGCAATAATTGTAGCATTATACCAAAGTGCCGCCCGCACATGTCGTTTGATTCTCCGACCTTGAGCGGCAACAATTGCCCCATCTTGATATGTTATAACTCCTGTGGCTTTTACACTGTTATTGTATAAATCATCATAAAAAGAATCTGTTTTGATCCGATCAAGCCATTTCTTAAATTCTTCATTTCTGGTTGCAGAATCCGGAATTACATTCAATTTTTCTTTTAAATTACGCAAAGCTATTTCCATCATGGAGTGTATTAAAGTTCCCCGATCACGCGGGTCAGCATCCCAGAGCGGTCTTTCCCGCAGTGCCAGAGTATAGTCTGCAAAATATTGATAGGGGCAAGCTTGAAATCTTTCCAACCCGCTGGCAGAGAAATAATGATTGTCAGCAAACACTTGCTTGAGTAATGTTTTATCCAAAGTCAGATACGGCTTGATTGAGTCCAACGGATCTGTAGTTAAATATACGCTTGATATCTGTTCCGAATCTGTGTTTTTGATTTGTGCCAAAGCTTTTTGCCAAAAAATATTTGCCGTAGGCAGACGTAAATCAGATTTCTGTTCAGCAATAATTTCCGTTTTTTGCAATGTGTTTTGTAAATCTGTATTTTTTAACCTTTGATTTGCTAACAAATATCGCTTCGTTCTGGCTGCAGTCAACCAACGCTGATCCGGTTCTGTAGTATCTCCCAGTATTATTGAATTCAAATTGATCCGTTTTGCCAATTCAGATTTATTTTCCTGATCAAAATTATTTACCAACTCATTCTGTAAAAGAACAAAAATTGCAGGCCATTTTGCCTTGTCCAAATCCGGAACTGAAAGATAAATCCGATCCTGTGGTACAGTTAAATTCAAAATAGAGGTGACTTGATTGGACAAGATCCCGTTTTTCTTGTAATCCGGCAGCTTTTTTTCACTGTTTAATTCGATCCAGTTGATTTCTGTTTGATTCAAAAATCCTTCTGCTACATTTGTATGCGGAAATGTTTCACCAGTTGCTCCGGTAATGAATAATACTTTGCAATCGTAGTACATCATCTCACGTGGACTGCCAACCCTAATCCGATCCAGACCCACCGGAATAGAACTTGGTGTTTGTCCCGCCAGAGTACCGAGAATTACTTCCTTAAAGCCTTTTTGGCTAATTTGGCTCTCGCCTAAAAGCGTTATACTCTCTTCTAACAATTGAATAACTAATTCCCAAGACCTGGCAAGCGACAGTGAAATATCTTCTTCACCGGTATCTCGCAGCTGATCAATCATCTGCTGAAATTTTTCTATCAAGAAATCCTGTGCAAGCCAGGCTAAAAGATGTTTTGATTTCTCAGCACCCCGTCTTATACTTCGCATTTCTTTTAAGGCAGTAAAGACCGGATCAAGATATTCTTGCTTGAAAGATAATGCCCATTCCTTTTGATCAGATTTGATAGCAGCATAATATTCTGCATTTTGAATTTTTTGAGCATTATTCAGCCCGAATTCCAAACAAATATTTTCAAATCGATCAATTTCATCTTCCGTCGGTTCTGCTAAGCCGGACCTCAGAAATGCCAATAAATCATTGAGCTTGAAATCATTGGTCGATAATTCAAAAAATCCGGATAAATACCGAAAAAGTGCAGTTTGACGCAAAGGTATCCGTTCCGACAAAAATGTATCCAGACCAAATTCACGAAAAACTGACTTTTCAAGACTTAAATCTTTAATATCATCACAAATCACAATTCCGATATCTTTTTTGCGATAATTATTTTCTGTCAAAAGTCGTTTGATTTCACCGGCAATGAATGCCCATTCCTGTCTTTTGTCTTCTGCTGCAATTAAAGTAAACTGATCATATTCGGAAATTTGATTCTTGGATTCAGATAGCAGCTCATCTTTTGTCAAAGCAATTTCAGTAGGAAAAGCAATTTCAGTGGGATTTGATTGCAATTCAAGCTTTTCAAGATCAGGCGGTAATTCATTATTCTCTCCGTCAAGTTGCAATATCCCCGTCAAAAATGAATTTTGCAATGCTCTGCGTGCCGGTGTGTTCTTTTCTTTTAAGGTAAGTAATTGTGCTTCAGGCAATATCTTGCGCAACTGAAGAAAAGATTGATAACCCGGTTCAAACAATTCCCGTCTGATTGAATTAACAGAATCAATTGATTCAACTGATTCAACTGATTCAACTGATTCAACTGATTCAATTGATTCAACTGATTCAACGGAATTATTAGAGTCAATTGATTTCATTGATTTAATGGAATCATTAGAGTCAATTGATTTCATTGAATCATTAGAGCCGGGAGAACTCAAGTCTGTACAAATCGTAATTTTTAGTTCTTGCACACGTTCCGCCAATAACTGAATAATTTTTAATTCTTGTTGGTTAAAAGTCCGAATATCCGCAAAACCGGTAATCCAAATTCTGGTATTGCTTAAAAAATTTAATTCCGGTTGCCATTTTGTATCTTGTAAGAGTTCTGCCAAACGATCCAGGTTATCATCCTGATCAATCAATTCCAGTTCCTGCATCTTTGTCTGATAAAGATTCTGTAAAGTAGCAAAATCTGCCAATTTATCTTTGGTTAAAGATGGCGGAGCCAACTCCGCTAAACGAGCTAAGGTCGAATTATCGAGATCAAAACGCTTGAAATCGCTTAAAACAGTTTCTAATTCGGAAGAATAACCGGGCACTCCGGCAAAACGTTGAAAGCGTTTGAATTTTTCTGAATTATCATGAATTAAGCGTTGAATAATTAAAGATTTACCCAAACGGGAAATGGTCTCAGTTGCTAAACCACCGGCAATCGAAAAAATTCGATGTGCCAAACGGTTGAATGATAAAACCTCTGCCAACATCAAACCGTCTACATCATAATTTTCTAAATATCTTCTTTCAAGATCAGCTTTCAACGCTTCCGGTACGATTAAAAAAGCTCTTTCATTCAGCCTGGAAATCATGCCCTTTGCATGGCTTGCCAAATCAGAGAGACAATAATCTATTAATTGTATCGGATTTGTTGCGGCAATTAATTCAGCTCGATTTTTCAACACCATCTCTACTTTCAAATATATAATTTATTATTTGCACCAATTATTTGCATCAATTATTTGCACTAATTATTTGCACTAATTAATAATCATATTATTATCTTAAATATGCATGTAAATATGCATCCTTTTTCAAAATGTAATTATAAAGAAAATAATAAATATTAAATATTATCATATCTAAAATTATATACTGTTTGATAGATTGAATCAGAATGATTTTAAAGTTCATCAGAAAAACCGTCTAATCGGAGTCAATCGGTTGTTCAGCATTGAGAATCGGTCCGTCGAATTCAATTTCGCCGGATGCCCAAGTTGATACTTCGCTTAAAGCAGGATGGATAGTCATTGTGTAGTTGACTGCATCCGGTGTTCTCGGATCCAGGTATCTTGCTGTGAATTCTTTGCGTTCTCTTGCCGTTTCAGCAAATCCGATTTCCGGCTCGATAATTTTGAATTCATGCTCTCCTACATTGATTAAATTTACATAGGGTTGGACCAATATCGCTGCTTCCGGACCGACAATTTGTACTCCCAAAATTCGTCTGTTTTTTTGATCCGCTATAACTTTTACAAAATTTTCCGATTTACCGAAATCGTAACCCATAGCAAAAGGTTTAATCGTATATCCATATGGAAATTTACCAACTGTTATCTGATAACCTTGATCTTCAGCCATTTTTGTGTTCAAACCGACTGAAGCTACTTGAGGATGAGTGTAAACCGCAGACGGAACGACGTCATAACGTGCTCTTCTTCTAGGCGTAACAGCTTCACCTGCATCATTACGCTCTCTTTCAAATAAATTAAAAGCCAAAATTTCCGCTTCATAATTTGCTACATGACGTAATTGATACTTACCATTTGCATCACCGATTGAATATACGCCTTCTACGGAAGTTTCTAAAAATTCATTAGTCTTAATCCAGCCACGATGATCCAGTTCGATACCGGTATTCGCAATCTGCAAAGTATCGCTATTACTGGTCAAGCCTGTAGCCAGTAATAAATCTTCTGCTTCGATAATATTGATTTCGCCGGTTGCCCGATGCTCGATTGTAAATTTTTTGACTCCGTTTTTTTCCTCAACTTCTATCATTTCAGAATTGAGATAGACCTCAATCCCGGATTTTTTGTATTCTTGCAGCACAACTTCAGAAATGTCAGAATCAAAAACCGGTAATAATCGAGGATTATGTTGAACGATTGTAACCTTTGTCCCCAAATGAGCAAAGATATGAGCAAATTCCGTTGCAATCGGACCGCCGCCTAATATCACTAAACTTTTATATGGTTGTTTCGGAAATTTTTCTCCAAAAAATGTTTCAGAAGTTATGTAGTCAATATTTTCCAAGCCTTTAATATTATCAGGAATTCTGGTGCGGGCTCCGCTCGCAATTAAAATCGTATCTGCCGTCAATTCTTCCGAAAGTGTACCATCATTTAATTGAACCCGGAGAACTTTTTCCCCGGTAAAATATCCTGTCCCTTGGTAAACATCTACATTTTCTTCAGCAAAATACGCTTCAAGAACCCTTGAACTATTATTATTTAAATGATTCCACATTCTCTCGCCCATTGCTGTCCAATTAAGCTTGAAATCACCTTCAGCCAGACCCTTTTTCTTAAGTCGATCAAAATCTATTTTATAATCTACAGGGTTGACTAATGTTTTGGTCGGAATGCAACCACGATTCAAACATGTTCCGCCAAACTTACCCTTTTCAATAATTGCTACAGTTTTTCCTGCATCTATTGCCGCATCGGTAGTAATATTAGCTGCTCCTGTACCTATTACAAGATAATCATATTTTTTCATGATGTACCTCCTGTTTTCTATGTTTGAAAATATATGTTTTGATAAAAAGTTCTTTTACTTATTATTGCATATTTTGCATAATAATCAGTATCTGCGCATGTGCAATGACATATTGGTATCATATATTACAATTTTATGTTCTCATGAATTGCACACTTTCTAAGGTTAGACCGGATTTTCGCTGCACAACCTTAAAAAGTGTGCAGGCTAGCCTCCAAAATCGGAGTTTACGAGCCGTGATTGCACACTTTCTAAGGTTAGACCGGATTTCCGCTGCACAAACTTAAAAAGTGTGCAGGCTACAGGATCTTTATTAAAATTTACCTTTGAATTTAGTTGCTTTGATAATCCGATCAACAGCAATAAACATAGCTGCTTGACGGTATGTACAATTTTTCTCTGCTTGCATTGCAAGTACTGCAGCAAAAGCCGATTGCATTTTTGCAATTAATCTCGAATTGACTTCTTCTAAAGTCCAGCTGAAATGTTGCAGATTTTGTACCCATTCAAAATATGAGCAAACAACACCGCCCGCATTACAAAGGATATCCGGCAAAACTTTGATGCCATTTTTGACTAAGATAGCCTCCCCTTCTGCTGAGACCGGAGCATTCGCAGCTTCGATCACAATTTTAGCCTTAACTTGATCTGCATTATCGGCACGGATTTGATTTTGCAGAGCAGCAGGAATCAAAATATCACATTCAACCAATAATAATTCATTCATCGGAATTTCTTCTGAGCCTTCTTGTGCTAACAAGAGATCAAAATTCTTTTGATCACCGTTTGCTAAATTGAGAACAGAAACATCAAAACCGTTAGAATTATAGACAGCACCTGCCACATTGGACAGAGCAATGATTTTATATCCTTCTTTCGCCAGATATTGAGCACTGATCAAACCGACATTACCCGTACCTTGAACAACTACTCTTGTTTCTTGCGGAACTAAATTTTGGTTTTGAGCAAAAGCATGAGTTATTGTATAAACACCAAGGCCGGTTGCTTCATTTCTGCCCAATGAACCGCCGACTTCAACCGGTTTGCCGGTAACAATTCCCGGAACCTGAACACCTGCAATTTTGCTATATTCATCTTTGAACCAGCCCATAATTTTGGCATTGGTATTCATGTCAGGGGCAGGAATGTCTACTTCTGCACCGATTACCGGATAAATTTTCTCGGCATATTTGCGTGTCAAACGCTCTAATTCTGTTTCGGATAATTCGCGTGGATCTACCGTGATACCGCCTTTTGCACCACCATAAGGAATATCCGCAACCGAACATTTTAAGCTCATTAATAAAGCCAGATCACGAACTTCTTCAATTTCTACTTCGGGATGATAGCGTACACCACCTTTATATGGCCCACGTGCACTATTGTCTTGAATCCGATAGCCATGGAAAACACGAACACTACCATCATCCATAGTCACAGGCAAAGATACTGTCAGTTCTCTTTCCGGACTTAACAATGTTATATATTCTGATTCTTCATAACCCAGCTCTTCAGCAATCTCTTTTATGGATTGTAAAGTTTCTTGATATTGGGATAATTTTTGTTCGCTCATAGTAACCTCCATTTCAGCATTTGCCGGAGAAAAATCTGTGATGCTAAGTGAGGGATCATTGTAGCTAATAGGCTGATCCTTATAGCTAATAAGCTGATCATTGTAGCTAATAAGCTGATCATTGTAGCTAATAAGCTGATCCTAAATACTCAAATAGATACTCAAATAAATGCTCAAAGATTTTTCTATTCTGAAATATAGTCTAATCTTTGAAATATAGTTTAGTCAATATTTTTTTCTGCGTTAATTACATGAGTTAATTAATGTTATTAATTACTAATTAAAATGAATATTAATTATATTTTGTTTTATAAGTCACCTATAAGTCAACATTAATTACATGCATTCCTTGCTATATAAATGAGAATTATATCAAGGCTTATATTATTGAGTCTTCAATAATTTCAAAATCTTTATCTTCATAAATGAGAATTATATCAAGGCTTATATTATTGAGGCCAATCATGTATAATCAATAGGAATATATACAGATTAAACTGTATTTATTATATAATTTAGAAATAGAAATTTGTAATTTTTTAAGTTGTGGACATTTAAGGAGGTTCCAAATGGTTCAAGAAAGTATTATTATCGATGTTTTTGCTCGTGAAATTTTAGATTCTCGTGGCAATCCTACAATTGAAGCAGAAGTTATTACTGATGAAGGTGCTTTTGGTAGAGCAGCTGTTCCTTCAGGTGCATCAACAGGTGCTCATGAAGCTGTAGAATTACGTGACGGCGGTGACCGTTATATGGGTAAAGGTGTAGAAAAAGCTGTTCAAAATGTCAACGAAACTATTGCTGATGCCATTATCGGTATGGATGTTTTTGCTCAAGCAGAGATTGATAATACCATGTTAGATTTAGATGGCACAGAGAATAAAGGCAATCTTGGTGCAAATGCAATGTTGGCAGTTTCTTTAGCAGTAGCACAAGCCGCAGCCAATAGCTTAGGTATTGAATTATACAAATATTTAGGCGGTCTATATGGAACAACCTTACCGGTTCCCATGTCCAATGTTATCAATGGTGGCAAACACGCTGACAATAGTATCAATTTACAAGAATTCATGATTATGCCGGTCGGCGCTCCTTCATTCAAAGAAGGTATTCGTTGGACAACAGAAGTTTTCCATACATTAAAAGATATCTTGAAAAAAGACGGTTATTCAACAGCAGTCGGTGATGAAGGCGGATTTGCTCCTAACTTCGAAAATGACGAACAACCTCTGGAATATCTGGTAAGAGCAATTGAGGCTGCCGGTTATAAACCCGGTGAAGATTTCTTTATCGCTTTGGATCCTGCTTGTACAGAACTATATGAAGAAGCTAAAAAAGTAGGTAAAGAAGGCTACTTATTCTGGAAGAGCGGTGAATTCAAAACACGCGAAGAAATGGTTGATTTCTGGGTAGAAATGGTTGAAAAATATCCAATCATCTCAATTGAAGACGGTTTAGCAGAAGACGATTGGGAAGGTTGGCAAATCTTAACCGAACGCCTGGGCGACAAAGTTCAATTGGTTGGTGATGACTTATTTGTAACCAACACTAAACGTTTGGCAAAAGGTATTGAATTAGGTGCTTCCAATTCAATTTTAATCAAAGTAAACCAAATCGGTACTTTGACTGAAACCTTAGATGCAATCAAATTAGCTCAAGATCATAATATGACAGCAGTTATTTCACATCGTTCCGGTGAAACCGAAGACGTAACAATCGCTGACATCGCAGTTGCAACCAATGCAGGTCAAATCAAGACCGGTGCTCCGTCCCGTTCCGACCGTGTTGCTAAATACAATCAACTCTTAAGAATTGAAGAAGAATTAGGCGAAGCTGCCAAATATGCAGGCAAGAATGCTTTCACATTCTAATTGAATTTAACTTTAGATATTCCTAAATTGAATTCTAATTGAATTTATTGCAAATTGAATTGAAACTTTTGTTGTTTTTTTAAAGAATTAAACATCAAATTTGAGAATCTTTTCAAAGAAACCATAAAAAGATCCTTAATTATCGGAAGCCGACCCTCAATCGAGGGTCGGTTTTTTGTCTGCTTTAAGATTAATTATTTCATCATTAAGTTACCATGTTCCCTTAATCGCTTTGTCTCCAAAATTTACAATGCAATTTCTATTGCTTCAAGGCAGTAAGCGGAATCACATATACTCCGTCTTCTCGCAAATATGCCGCATTGCTCAAGCCACATAGTACACATAAAACTGAAGGAGTTTTTGCTTTTTCGGCTAGTAAATCATTTTTGATTTTCAAAAGATTGACTGCCGCTTGTTCAATTTGATTTGCCCCCAGTTTAATCTCAAAAGGATTTCGGGGGTTCATCCATGAAGATTTTCGTCTTTCATCCAAGAACATTTTGAATTTTCATCCAGGAAGATTTCGGATTTTGTACTTGTTAACTTGTACTTGTCAACTCTAGTAGACGATATTAGGAATCAAATTTCATAATGTGTCCACAAGCTAATTATTTTTATGATTTTATCTTCTTCCAAAATTTGATATACAAGTCTATGTTGATGGTTGATTCGTCTGGAAAAAGCTCCTTGTAGGTCGCCTTTTAATTTTTTATATGACGGAGGTTTTTGAAAAGGATTGTTTTTAATTATAGAAATGAGATTTTTTGCTTTTGGATCAAGTTTGGCTCTTTTCAATTTGGGAATATCTTTGATCGCTCTTTTGGTATAGACAATCTTATACATCTACCACTCAACCTCATCTTCCGATATACAATCTGAAATAGAGGTCGCCAGACCGTCTTTTATTATTTCTTTCATTCCCGGTACAGATGTTAAATAAAGGGTTTCAATAAGACTGTTATAATCATCTTCACTCAATACAATAGCATTGCCGTCTTTCGTACTAATTTGCAGAGGTTCATTATATTTGATTGTTTCTTCTAAAAGCTTATAAATGTTTTTTCGAAAATTAGTAATATTTGAATATTGCATAATAATCCTCCATAACAGAGTTAAAAATAATAACCCTTTACGTACATTATAACGTACGTTGAGTGGCAATTCAATTATTTTTCAATTGGGAATACCGGCAGTTCTTGGAGATAAAGAATATCGTTGCGACCAATTGCATCACCCTCTGCTAAGATTGAAGCTTTTACTACTACATTGCCACCTGCTTGGTCAATCAATTCTTCAAGCGATTTGAGAGATTCGCCGGTTGAAATAACGTCATCAATAATACCGACTCTTTTGCCTTGAATTAAATGCAAATCCTCGCGTGGCAAATATAATTTTTGATGTCCTATTGTAGTAATCGATTCAACATCAACCGACAGCGGCTCTTCCATATAGGTTTTTTTGCTTTTGCGGGCAACAACATAACGCGGAATATCTAAAATACGTGATAGCTCATGAACCAACGGTATTCCCTTGGCTTCCGCTGTTATCAAAACGTCCACTTCCGGTATGCGTTCAGCTAACAATTTCGCACAATGGCTTACTGCCTCAACATCTCCCAAAATTATTAAAGCGGCAATCGCCAAATCATCTGAAACTTTTACTATATTTAACTGTCTTTTTAACCCATAGATATCGATCGGATAATATTTCGGTAATTCTTTCATTATTAAAACCTCATACTTAAAACTTGTTTTCAGACTGATGTTCAATGTCAGACTGATGTTCGCTGTCAACCTTTTCAACATTGTCCCAGATAACATTGCCGCGTGGACTTAATTCCGGATAATTCAGATATTCGTTAAGGGCATCCTTGAGATTTTCACCTGTGACATGTTCTAAAAGATCAGCCTGTTCATGTGCTTCAGAATATGACATTCCTAAAATTTCGGTTAAAAAATATTCCCACAAACGATGGCAAGAAATAATATCGCGAGCTTTTATCATACCGGTTTCTGTCAGACTGATTTTATTTTGCTCAAAAGTAATCAATTCATCTTCACATAGTTTTTTGACCATTTCACTGACCGAAGCGCGCGAAACACCAAGCTTTTTTGCAATAGTCACGCTGTTTACGAAACCGGCTTGTTTTGTTAAACGATAGATGGCAATAATATAATCTTCTCTACTGGAATTCATATTATTTCACTCTCTTTAAACTTTCTCACACATTCAATTTGTCGTATGTTTAACTCAGCAGTTTTATATAATTCGATTTACTTGATATGATCTTGTTAGCTTTGTGTAAATTTATTATAGCAAACAATTCAAATTTAAAAACATTTCTAAATTAAACATTTATCTAAATAATTCAATATGTGAGTTATTTAACAACAAAACAGATAATGCGTTATAATCTATCTATAAGATTATTAGCAAGATTTTTAGCGGGAGTCTGCCATGAATAGTACAATTATCAATGCAAAAAAATTGGGCTATTTCCGAGTTGCCGGTGCCACTCCGGAAATTAAAGTTGCCGATGTTGATTTCAATTTGCAAGAGCATCTGCAATTGATAAAATTGGCTGAACAGGAGCAAATTGATCTTTTGATTTTTCCTGATTTTTCTCTAACCGGAGTTACTTGCCAAGATTTATTCAAACAAAATATCTTGTTGGAAAAAACCAAGTTAGCTTTGGAGAAATTAAAAACGGCTTTAGCTGAATCTAATTTGAATATTATTCTGACCATTCCGGAAAAGATTAACGGCAAATTGGTTAAGGTCCTGCATTTTTTGAATCGCAATACGATAATAAAAATCATGATGCCCGTTGAAAAATCCGCCTGTTTGAGCAAATATTTTGCTTCGCCGGATGAATTGATCACTGACCCGAGCGGTGAATATTATCTGATGAAACCTGAAACTTCTTTTTTCTTAAAAAACAATATTTCCGGCATAAATTTCTGTTTAGGGGTTTATCAAAGTATTATTGATTTATATAAAAACTATTCAAACAAAGCTTTAATACCAAATATAAATGTTGTCATGTCGTCTTATCCTGAGTTGATAGAAAATCGGACCGGAACCGAAAAAAATCTCAGTGCTTTTGCTCAATTAGCGCAAACAGGAATCGTTTATTTAAGCCCCGGTTACGGTGAATCCACAACTGATTATATTTATTCCGGGCGTGGTTATATTTTTGAACAAGATTGTCTGCTTGCAGCCACAACTCTTTATGAACCGGATTTAATGATCGGCGATCTTGATTTGCAAATTTTGACAAATTCAGATTTTTCAACAAGCCGACGATCAAATCTAAGATCAAATGATGGTAATAAAACTCCGACCGATTTCACAAATGCAAAATCCTCAACCTGTCTTACCGTCGACCCGATTATTAGTCTGGAATTAAATCAGATAACCAAGCCGCTCAGACCGTTAAAATCAAATCAAATTACCGGACCAAACAAAAATACTTTACGTTCCGAATCAATTGCCGATCAAGCAAAAAATAACGAGCTCTACCGCAAGTTTTCCGAGAATCCTTTTTTACCTGAAGATAGCAAAGAGCACAAGGCATATTTTGATTCAATTTTAAATATGGCAGCTCAGGGCTTACGCAAAAGACTGGAACATATTAATAATCCTCGGGTTATTTTGGGTCTGTCCGGCGGATTGGATAGCACACTTGCCTTATTAATTGCTGTCCGTACCCAAAGAATTCTCAAAAAAAGTAATCAGAATATTCTCTGTGTCAGTATGCCGGGATTCGGTACAACTGACAGAACTTATAACAATACAAAAAAATTAGCAGATGCCTGTAATACGAGCTATATAGAAATTCCGATTACCGCTGCCGTTAAGCAACATTTCAAAGATATCAATCACGATCCTAATCTACATGATGTTACTTATGAAAATGCTCAAGCTCGAGAGAGAACTCAAATTTTGATGGATTTAGCAAACCAAAGAGGCGGTATCGTGTTGGGAACCGGTGATCTGTCAGAATCCGCTCTGGGTTTTGTCACCTATGCCGGTGACCATATGTCTATGTACCATATCAACGGCGGGATCCCGAAAACCTTAATCCGCCACTTAATAGAATACGAAGCAAAAAATTTTATGGCAGAGAATTTTCATTCAAAACAAGAACCACCGGCAAAACAAGGTGAAAATCTCGCAAAAATCTTATTTGATATTTTGGCAACTCCGGTCAGTCCTGAACTTTTGCCGCCAGAACAAGGTAAAATTGCTCAACAAACCGAATATCTGATCGGACCATATGAATTGCATGATCTATTCCTTTATCATTTCATGCGCTATCAATTTGCTCCGCGTAAAATCCTTTTCATTACAGAGCAAACTTTTGGTAACAAATATGACCGGCCAACTATCATCAAATGGCTTAAGCTCTTTTATAAACGTTTCTTTGCAAATCAATTCAAACGTTCTGCTGCACCGGACGGACCGATTATCAGTCAAATCGCTCTCTCCCCCAGACAAAGCTTTGCCATGCCGAGTGATGCCGTTGTCAAATTATGGATTGAAGACTTAGAAGGACTTAATTAAGATGCCTGAACTGCCTGAAGTAGAAACAATACGCAGAACTCTGATCGATAAGATTCAAAATAAATTTATCGAAGAAATCATTTGCTATCATCCGGATGTATTAGTTAATCCCGATGACATTTCTTTAAAAAATTGGTTAATCAAAGACATCAGACGCCGCGGAAAATATTTATTATTCGATTTGGAAAAAGCAAATCCTGATACATTAAATATCAATTCAGATAATATTCTCAAGAATGATACTGATTTCTCAGACAATAATTATTCTACAAATTATTCGGATCGTACCGCTGAAAATTCTTGCGTGATGATGGTTCATTTAAGAATGACCGGAAAACTGTTATTAGAAGAAAGCATCGTTGAACCGGCAAAACATACCCATGTGCGTTTTGTTTTAAGCAATGGCGGAAGTCTCGATTTTAATGACACAAGACGTTTCGGCAGAGTAACCTTATTCTCACCCGGTGACGAATATAATGACCATGGTTTTGCAACACTCGGACCTGAACCTTTAGGTGATGATTTCACTGCCGATTATCTGATTAATACTTGTAAAAGATACGGTAAAAGTACAATCAAAGGAGTTTTGTTAAATCAACAAGCAATTGCCGGAATCGGCAACATTTATGCCGACGAGAGTCTGTTTCGTGCGGGAATAATACCCAATCGCAAGGCCGGAGAAATTTCTCAATCTAAAATCAAGTTGCTCCGGCAAAAAATCCGCGAAGTGATTGCCGAAGCAATCGGACATCGCGGAACTTCATTTCGTGATTATGTTGACGGATTAGGCAATAAAGGTTTTTTCCAATTACAGCTTGCCGTTTATCAAAAAGACGGTAAACCTTGTGCTAGTTGCGGTACCACAATCGAAAAAATCAAAGTAGCCGGTCGCAGCACACATTTTTGCCCCCATTGCCAAAAATAATAGCTAATTAATATCGTTAATTGGCTTTTTATTTCAATAAGCAATCTATTATATAAAAAGCTCATTAATCATTAAAAGTTCATTAATCATTCAGGTTTAATGTTACTTCCGGTAAGGTGCAATTTCGATCCAGTATCCGTCAGGATCTTCAATGAAATATACTCCCATACCTTCGTTTTCAAAAACGACTACACCTTGTTCCCTATGAAAAGCTAAAGCTTTTTCATACTCAGCAGTTCTGAAGCAAAGATGAATTTCATTGTCTTCTAAATCATATGGTTCTTTACGATCACGCAGCCATGTTATTTCCAACTCAAAAAAATCATTCGAATCAGTATAATAAACCAGAATATAACTTCCGTCTTTCGCTTCTTTTCTCCGGACTTCTTTTAAACCGAGATTTTCACGATAGAATTTATCCGATTTTTCTAAATCCATTGTGTTAATGTTCATGTGTGCCATTCTTAAATCTAAATCCATAAAATTACCCCCTGTTAATTTTTATTTGTTACTCGAATCTTTATCCAATTTATAAATTATTATTTGTATTGATTTATTTCTTAGTAGTATAACAGAGTCCTAATCTTTTTTAGTAACCAAAACCACAGAATAATCTGTTTGCATTCTTTCAGGATCTCTAATTTTATATTTATAAGTTGAATTAAAAGATGGTTCTCATCATTTATCAGGTTCATTACAGCCGGGTTAAATTAAAGATATTTATGAACAAATTAGACTCTATTAAAACTTGTGTTAGAATATAGTCGAATAAATATGAACACAGCCTCGGAAGCTGTCAAAAATTCTGAGAATCAGAAAGTATATTAAATGGAAGACAACACTAATCAGAAAAAGAAAAAAAGCAGTAGCAACAAAAAAAAGAAAAAAGCCAATAAGAGCAAAAACAATTTTATGAAATCTTTTAAAGCAAGAGTTGATAAAAGAGCTTATGCAATCAAAATACCCGGAATGATCAGACTCGGATTTGTTCTTTTATTGCTTATTATAATTATTCTGCTTAGTGTTTTAATTGCCATATACCTAAGTAAATCAGCTTTTTGGATATATTTAGGACTTCAGGTTATCAGTTTGATTTTTGTGCTTTTTGTAATTCATCAAGATCGCAACTCTTCATATGTTCTTGCTTGGGCTATTTTGATCCTGGCAGTTCCTGTTGCAGGATTAAGCATTTATTTGTTATGGGGCAGGCGTTCCAGATTTAAAAAAGAAAATATTAAATTTGCAGAAATAGAAAATCGAGTCAATGAACATATTATACCTAATCCTCAATTATTGGATGATTTAATTCTCGATTATCCTGAAAGCAAATTGTTTGCCAATTTTTTATATAATTCGGGATTCCCTGTTTATCAAAATACTGTTTGTCAATATTTTTCTTTAGGTGAAGACAAGTTCGTTCAAATGTTCGAAGATTTACGCAAAGCAAAAGAATTTATCTTTATGGAATATTTTATTTTGGCAGATGGTGTGATCTGGGAGGAAGTTGAAAATATTCTGATTCAAAAAGCACATGAAGGTGTCGATGTCCGCTTGTTATTTGATGATTTCGGAAGTATTATCAAAGCACCGAATGATGTTATCAAAAAACTCCGCTCCAATGGCGTAAAAGTATATAATTTTAATCCGGTTGTACGTTATATTTCCAAATTATATATCAATTATCGTAATCATCAAAAATGCTGTATTATTGATGGAAATCTCGCTTATACAGGTGGTACCAATTTAGCTGATGAATATGCAAATTTGTACCCCCGTTTCGGTCATTGGAAAGACTCGGCAATTCGTCTTGAAGGTGATGCTGTTAGAGGTTTGACAACGATGTTTCTCATAATGTGGGAATTTGAAAGCAATATTCAGGAAAAAGATTATGAAAAATATATGCCACGTCCTGAATATTACCAAAATGCTAAAGGATATTTTATCCCCTATTGGGACAGTCCGTTAAATAATCCAAACAATCCGGCAGAAGATATTTATCGTTCAATGATCAATAATGCAAAAGATTATCTTTATATTTGCACACCTTATTTCATTGTTGATGATTTCATGATTTCCGACCTTTGTCGTGCGGCAAAATCCGGTGTTGATGTCAGGTTAATTACACCGGGAATTCCGGACAAATGGTACGCTTATGTTGTTACACAATCAAATTATGCCAAGTTAATGGTGGGAGGAGTTAAAGTTTATCAATATACCCCGGGGTTCATCCATGGTAAAACTGTGATCGCCGATGATTTCCATGTAATTACCGGTTGTGTAAATTTTGATTTTCGCAGTTTTCATTTGCATTTTGAAAATTCGGTTTATATTTGCGGTGATCCTGTATTGAAAGATATTTATGATGACTTACTCGATATTTTTAAGGATTGCGAACTAATGGATCTGGAAACTTGGCAACAACGTCCGCTGCGACAAAAAGCAATCGAAGCGTTTATGCGCATCTTTTCAACTCTGCTCTAAGCTGATTATTCCTAATGATAAAACTGGAAACGATATGATTGATAAAAAAGAAAAAACTGAAATTTCTGGTAATTTAACAGATCAAGCAATCCAAACCAGCAAACCTGTTTTTGATACGCCGTTTGGGCTGATTGTTTTTTTTCCGGAAACAGAAGATTTCGAAGATTCAGAAGATTCAGATAAAAATAAAAAATCTTGTTTCATAAATTTTTTAAATTCGGAAAAAATACCTTTTTATTTAATCAAAAACGAAGATTTTTCATTAACCATTTCACAAATTTTGGTTCATTTAGAAAAAACAAATAAGCAAGGAAATGAGCGCAGTCCAATATCAAAAGGATATCAACATAAAAAACAACAAACAGATAACATTTTATTCTTTTCCGGTTTTTCACGTGATCAAGTCGAAAATTTTTTAGAAAAGATTCGTAATGAAAAATATCCACGATTTCCTCTAAAAGCAGTTACTACCAAAAACAACTATCATTTTACTTTTGACAAATTAATTAATGAACTTACTCAAGACAGAATCGTAATCTCTCATGTCATTAATCTAAGAAAGCGAATAAATTCCTTAACAAAACATTTAACCAATAATAAAACCCTCAACCCGGAACAAAAAACATTATTACAAAAAGAAATTGATCAAGCTGAGAATTTATTAAGAGATGTTGACACAAATTTTGACTTGGAATTATTTCGAATCCAGATCAAAAAATTTAACTATCTTTTAGCTAAATTAAAACATAAATATCCGTCAGAAAAAACTCAATTAGAGAGTATGGATTAATTGCTATTATCTATTTGTATTAAATATTTTTTTTATATTACAAAAAACTATATTCATAATATTCATAAAGTTGTTAACATTATTTCATAGGCTTATTAACATTGTTCACGTATTTTTTGCTTGAATTGTTCAGTTATTATCAAGTTATTAACACTATTAACATTTTATGCAAAGATTAATAATGTTGAAAAAACTGATTTTTATTACATTTCTTCTGTATTTTTACAACTTTTACCTGAAGTTTATTTCTGTTAGTATAGTTTAACGATTAAGAAAAGAGGGGGATATATGCAAGAACAAAACGCTCACGTTATTTGGCAAAATGTATGTGAAAATTATCTCGAAAAAGAAGTTCCAACACTCACATATACTACTTGGTTGAAACCCATAATTCCCATGCTTTATAATGATGACACTTTTGTTTTATCTGTACCGAATGAAATTTCACGTGATTTTGTAGTTCAATATAAGGACATGATTAGTACCGCTCTTAAACTTGCAACACAAAAGACTTTTGATGTAAAAGTTGAAATTAATGCTAAAGAGAATTTACAAAATCTAAAACAAAACATTCTAACCAAAGAGGACGAAGAAGCATCTTATATTTCAAATGATGTATTAAATCCTGCTTACACATTTGAGTCATTTGTTGTAGGTTCAGGTAATCGCTTTGCTCATGCGGCTTGTGTTGCTGTTGCTTCTTTGCAAAATAGCAATAATTACAATCCTTTATTCCTCTATGGCGGTTCAGGTCTTGGCAAAACTCATTTAATGCATGCAATTGGAAATTATGTTCAAGATAATTTTTCCGATAAAAACGTAATTTATGTAAATTCTGAAAATTTTATCAATGAGTTTATTGAAGCTATCAGACTAAAAGAATTTGAACCTTTCCGTAATAAGTATCGGATGACCGATTTATTGTTAATTGATGATGTTCAATTTTTAGAAAATAAAGAAAGAATGCAAGAGGAATTTTTCCATACATTTAACGCTTTATATGAAGTTGGAAAAAATATTGTGATGACTTGTGACAAGCCTCCACAATCATTAATTACTCTTGAAGAAAGATTAAAAACTCGTTTTTCAAGCGGTATTACGATTGACATTAATCCACCTGATTATGAAACGAGAATTGCGATCCTGCTTCAATTGGCGCAGGCTCATCGTGTTGATTGGCCCGATGAAGTTTTTGATTATATAGCAACTCATATTTCATCCAATATTCGTGAACTCGAAGGCGCTTTTAAAACAATTTATGCTTATTCGATGCTCGGTGGAGGAATTAATCTCGCTTCAACCAGAAAAGCTTTGAAAGATCAAATTGATCCTCATTCTGTTAAAAGTCTGAATTCTGAATTAATTATGAATGTTACGGCTAATTATTTTAATGTAACTGTTGATGATCTAAAATCAAAAAAACGTAGTCAAGAAATTGTTCAACCTCGTCAGGTTTCCATGTATCTTTGTCGCAATTTGCTCAATATGACATACAAAGATATAGGCAACGATTTCGGAAATAAAAACCATGCTACAGTAATGCATGCATGTGACAGAATTAAAGAAGAATTAGATAATAATTCAGAGTTGGTTAATTCAATTAAAGAAATTAATTTACGTCTTTCACCTATTTAATTTTCTAGATTTTTTCACAAATCTATCATCATTTGTGAAAAACTAAGTGTTGAAAAAAGACTTAAAATTGTTAATAAAAATTCGAATGTTGATTACGTTAAAAACAAAAAAGTTATTGGCACTCTTTTAACATAGTTCTTTACATACAAGAAGATTATTAAACCAATGTTTAAAGTTAGTTATTAACAGTATCAACAGTATATAATAAGAGGATGAATACTAATTAAGTAAATAGTATAATAAATATTGTTAGAAAAATTTTATAAAACAAAGAGTTTTATTTTTGTTAAATTACCAAATTGTTAACAATATGAGTAATTATTAAATTAATAAGAAAATATCAATACTATTTATCAGAAAGGAAAGTGTATGAAACTTATCTGCTCTAAAAATTTATTAAACGATGCAATCTCTATGGCACAAAAAGCTATAGCCACCCGCTCTACCCTGCCGATTCTCGATGGTTTATTATTCGAAGCAGAAAGTGATACTTTAACAATAACCGGATATGATTTAGAAACGGGAATTGAATGTAAAATTGATACAGATGTAATAATTCCCGGAAAAGTGGTATTAAATGCGAAAATGATCGGTGATATAGTGAGAAAACTGCCGGAAGAAATAGTAAATCTCGAAGTAGAAGCAAATTATGTAATTAAAATAACAAGCGGAAAAGCACAATTCAAGATTAAAGGAATCGAAGCAGATGATTATCCTAAGATTCCGATTGTTGAAGAAGCTGAACAGATGCAAGTTTCTCAACGTGTATTGAAAGATATGATAAATCAAACCATTTTTGCGGCAAGTTCAGATGAAAACAGACCGATTTTGAATGGAATAAAAGTTGTTGCAGATAATAATAAGCTTGAATTAATTGCTATTGATGGTTTTCGTTTGGCTATAAGACGAGAAGTATTTAAAGAAGAATTACCAGCAATGTCCTTTATTGTTCCTGCAAAAGCGATGCAAGAAGTTTCGGGAATATTGGATCCGACTGACAATCCGGTTAAAATTTATCCTTCACATAATCATATATTATTTGATACCGGTGCAGTAAAGCTTGTTTCAAGATTATTGCAAGGTGAATATATGGATTATAATAAAGTTGTGCCAAACGAAGTGATGAGTCAAGTGAAGTTGAGAACTAAAGATATGTTAAATGCCATTGATCGAGCTTCGTTAGTAATTAATGTCGAACAAAGACGCTACCCGGTTACCATAGAAAATACAGACAAAGAAACTCTGGTCATTTCATCACAAACAGATTTGGGTGAAGTTCATGAAGAAATTCCTATTAATTTAGAAGGAGAAAATATTGATGCGGATTATAATCCAAAATACTTTTTGGATGCTTTACGCAATATTCCGGTGGAAAATATTTATCTTGAATTTTCCGGAACGTTTGGTCCTTGTTTAATCAAACCTTTAGAAGATGAACAATTTCTTTATCTGGTACTCCCCTTACGCAGATAATTATTGTTAATTTTTTAAAAGTAATATTAATGAAGGAATATCATTTATGTTTACTAAATAATATAAAGCAGAGATTTATATTAAGTTATGTGTAATGAATATATGAATATATGCAATTAAATAGATTAAAGAGAAAAATCTTTATCTTTATTTTTATCTTTATATATTGAGTTTAAAAGTTTGAAAAAAGATATTTTATCATAGATGAAAGTTAAACAAATTAAATTAAAAAACTTTCGTAATTATACGGAACAAACGATTGAAATTGCTTCAGGAACAAATGTATTTGTCGGACAAAACGCTCAAGGCAAAACAAATATCCTCGAGGCAATTTATTTGTGTACTTGTGCCCGTTCCCATCGTACAGGCAAGGATAATGATTTAATCAAAGATGGTGCTGATTTTTATCAGGTAGAAATTCAATTTGAGTCAGATAAATATGTTCCGGAAGATAAACCTCTAACTGAAGATGAAGCGATTTTTGAAGAAATTAGGATTGAATATAAAAAATTTCCAACAATTGAAAGAAATATTTATTATTGTGGTTTTAAACAGGATAAAATTAGTGACTTAATAGGTCTTTTCCATGCAGTGATATTTGCACCTGAAGATGTAATGTTAATTAAAGAAGGACCCGCAGCCAGAAGGCGTTTTTTAGATCTATTAATTTCTCAAATAAAACCATTATATTTTAAAAATTTGCAACTTTATCAACAATATCTCAAACAAAGGAATAATCTCTTAAAAATATTGAGAGATATGCAATTTGATAAAAGAATGAGCAATTCTGCTTACGATCCTGAAATCTATCGTTTTAATTTACTGCAATTAACCATATGGACGGAACATTTGGCTAAGATATCAGCACAAATAATCAGTACAAGGTATAAATATATTTTACAAATAGAGGACTTTGCGATAAAAGCTTTAGAAAAGATTTCTGACGGAAAAGAAAAGCTCAAAATTAATTATAAAACAGTTCCCGGAGTAGATCCAAAGCATGATCCAAAGCAAATTTATGAGAGCTTAATGTTTCGTTTTGAACGCCAACAAGAGGATGATATTCAACGAGGAAGTACGGGAAACGGTTCACATCGAGATGATCTTGAATTAATTGTTGATAATAATTTGCTCAAAGAGCGTGGTTCACAGGGACAACAAAGATCAGCAGTATTGGCGCTAAAATTAGCAGAATTGCAAATTATTGAAAATGAAACAAATCAAAAGCCGGTCCTTCTCTTAGACGATGTGATGTCTGAGCTGGATGATAAAAGAAGAACTCATTTGCTTTCTGCATTTGAAGATAATCAAGTTTTTATAACTTGTACGGATTTAGGACAGATTTATCCTGAGTATAAAGGGAAATTATCAGGTAAACAAAAACCATCTAATTTAGACAATACCATAAATAAATCAAAAAATATTATTGAAGAGAACTTAAACCACTCATATATCAACTTCTTCAAGGTTCACGAAGGTACCGTTAAACGCCAATATTTGCTATAATATTATTAATAAAATTAAAATAAAATGATAGAGAAAAACAGAATTAATTTTACATTTTCTTAATTTAATATTATTAATATAAAGCGGAGGTTGAATTGTACATTCACATTGGTGGCGAGTACACTCTTTCCGATAAATGGATTGTGGGAATTTTTGATTTAGATCAAACTACAACATACGGAACAGATACAAAAAATTTTTTGAGTAAACAAGAACAACTTGGCAAGTTGGACATTGTTTCACCTGATATACCGAGATCTTTTATCGTGACTCTTGATAGAATTTATCTCTCACCTATCTCTGCAAAAACGATCGTTTCACGCTCGTGTCAAAACAAACATAAGTTCTTTTTAGTGAAATAATATAATATTATATATTATGTAGATTATGTAGATAGAAAGATGTTTTAAAAGAAAGGTCCTAAAGGTTTTGAAAATTAATGGTTAAACATAAAATCTTTTTTACAAATGATGAATCAAGTGGTCGTGTGAATCCGGATAAGGCTTTTTCGGAATTGTTAGATCGTGCGGAAGCAGATGCTAATTCGGAGCTTGCAGAAGAAAATTCTACTAATAATGCGGAAGTCGAATCAAAAGAAACCGCAGATTTAAATAATAGTAATGATTTTGTTGATCACGATGAACATTCAGATGAATTAAAGAATTTGGCAAATAATCCTAAAGCTCTCCTGGATGATTTTAAAGAAGATAAAAAAGAAATTAATAGAATCAATAACTACGATACAAAAAACACATCAGATTATGATGATGAAGATATCCAAGTTTTGGAAGGTCTAGAGGCTGTGCGCAAACGTCCGGGTATGTATATCGGAGATACAACTCCTCGCGGTTTACATCATTTGATTTATGAAATTGTAGCGAATTCAGTTGATGAAGCATTAGCAGGGCGCTGTGATGAAATATATATAACAGTTTATCCTGATGAATCAATTAAAGTAGAAGATAATGGAATAGGTATTCCTGTAGGTATTCAACCTCAAACCGGAATTCCCACGGTTGAAGTAGTCCATACAATTCTTCACGCGGGAGGAAAATTTGGCGGAGGAGCCTATAACGTTTCCGGAGGCTTACACGGAGTAGGAGCAGCTGTTGTTAATGCGCTTTCATCATGGATGGAAGTCACGGTTCATCGTGAAGGGAAAATACATGAAATTCGCTTCGAAAAAGGTGAAACGGTTTCCGGCTTAAAAGTTACCGGTACTACAGATAAGAATGGAACAATAACGCATTTTAAGCCCGATCCGGAAATTTTTCCAATAGATAAAGTTGATTTTGACTTGATGATTAATCGTTATCGTGAGATGGCTTTTCTTAACAATCATGTGAAATTTGTTTTGCGAGATGAGAGACAAATGCCGGTTAGAGAATTAATATTTCATTATGAAGGCGGTATTATTTCTTTTGTAGAATATTTAAATCAACATAAAACCACTTTGATTGATGATCCAATATATTTTTCTGTTGAAAAAGATGATATTTTTGTAGAAGTTGTAATTCAATATAACGATACTTATGTAGAAAATGTATATTCATATTGTAATAATATTGCTACCCTTGAAGGAGGGACTCACCTCACCGGCTTCCGCTCAGCTTTAACCAAAACAGTTAACGATTATGCACGTAAATATAATTATTTGAAAGAATCAGATGAAAATTTAACAGGTGAAGATACAAGAGAAGGTATTAGTGCAATAATCTCGATTAAAATGGGTGAGCCGCAATTTGAAGGTCAAACCAAAACAAAATTAGGTAATGCAGAAGTTAGAACGGTAGTCGAAAGTGCTGTGAATGAACAATTAGCAACCTATTTAGAGGAAAATCCGTCTGTCGCAAAAAAGATAATTGATAAATGTATTTCAGCATCAAGAGCAAGAGAAGCTGCACGTAAAGCCAGAGAATTAACCAGAAGAAAAACGGTTTTAGAATCAAATGCATTACCCGGTAAACTTGCAGATTGCCAAGAAAAAGACCCGACATTTTGCGAATTGTTTATAGTTGAAGGAGATTCGGCCGGTGGTTCTGCAAAACAAGGACGAGAGAGAAAATATCAAGCAATATTAGCACTCTGGGGCAAAATGCTGAATGTAGAAAAAGCAACAATAGATAGAGTCTATGATAATGAAAAATTATTACCGATAGTCTTAGCGATCGGAGCCGGAATTGGTGCGGATTTTGATATTACAAAGATAAGATACAACAAAATTATTATTATGGCAGATGCTGATGTTGATGGATCACATATCAGAACCTTATTATTAACGTTCTTTTATCGTTTCATGAGACCATTAGTAGAGGGTGGGCATGTATATCTTGCAAGTGCTCCCCTTTATCGTGTTTTCCATGGTCAAGAAGAAGAATATGCTTATGATGAAGAATCTGTTGAAAGAATTAAAAAAGAAAGAGGCTGGGAAAATCCCAGAATACAACGTTTTAAGGGCTTAGGTGAAATGCAGGCAGAACAGCTTTGGGAAACAACAATGAATCCTGAAACGAGACATTTAATTCAAATTACAGTCGGTGAAGCCAGAGAAGCGGATAAAACATTTTCATTGTTAATGGGTGATCAAGTAGAACCTCGCAGAGAATTTATTAAAGAAAATGCCAGATATGCAAATTTAGATCAATAGTTATTATTAATTATTTTGCTTTTTATTCAAGATCAACAATTAGATTAAATCAACAGGTTAATTTTAATCAACAATTAGATTATTGGTCTCCACCGAAATAGGTTCCGGGTGATTTTGTTTAAATTTAGATCAACAATTAGACAAAAGTTAGAATATCAAAAAAAATATCATTTACCACCCTAAAACAACATTAGGGTGGTTTTTGTTTCACGTGAAACAATTCAGCTTTCATATTTTCATATAATAGACAAATAAAATCATTTGCAAAACATTCAAAATGATATATTGATTTGAGATTTTCCAAATACAAAAACATTCAGAATGATAAATTAATTTGAGATTTTGCAAATACAAAACCATTCAGAATGATATATTGATTTGGAATTTTCCATTTTTTATTAGTGTTTACCAAAAAATTTAAAGATAATAGAAATTAATTCTGTTAGAATTAAATATGTTAGTTAGAAAACTAAAGAGATTTCACCTAAATCAAAAAATTCTTTCTCAGGAGTATTTTTATGATTATTTCAATAGTAAATCAAAAAGGCGGTGTTGGTAAAACGACTACAGCTGTAAATCTGGCAGATAATTTAGCCAGAATCAAACAGAAAACACTGCTAATAGATCTCGATCCACAAGGAAACACAACTTCAAGTTTTGGTTTTGACAAAAACGCACAAGAAGCAACCATTTATGATACCATTATTAACCAAAAACCAATTGAAGAAACTGTGTTGAAGGATGTTAGAAAAAACCTTGATTTAATACCTTCAAACATTGATTTGGCAGGTGCTGAAGTTGAATTAGTTTCAATTGTTTCACGTGAAACAATTCTTAAACAAGCCTTAGAGTCAATAAAACAAGAATACGAGATAGTTATGATTGATTGTCCACCTTCTTTAGGATTGTTAACTGTAAATGCACTAACTGCATCTGATTCTTTAATAATACCAATTCAAGCTGAGTATTACGCATTGGAAGGTTTGAGTCAATTACTTGATACCATTAGAATGATTCATGAAAATTTAAATCCGGAATTATTTGTGTTGGGTGTTTTAGTTACGATGTTTGATACAAGAACACAATTATCACATCAGGTTGCAAATGAAATTAATAATTTCTTCAGCGATTTAGTTTTTAACACCGTGATACCGCGGAATGTCAGGTTAAGTGAGGCACCTAGTTTTGGTTTGCCAATTCAAGAACATGATAAATGGTCTAAAGGAGCAAGAAGTTATAAAGCATTGGCTAAAGAAGTAGTCAAAAGAGTTAAAAATAAACCTCGAAATATTTTTGGATGATGCAAACTAGATTATCCAAAGCGTGTTAGATACATTTGCTCAATATTACAAAATAGGATTAAGACAGATACAGGAGAAAGTTAATGTCAGCAAAAAACAAAAAACAAACAGGACTCGGTAAAGGATTAGGGGCTTTATTAGGGCAAACCGAAAAACAATTTCAACAAGCTTCACAAAGTACAGAAAAAATAATTGAATTAGATTTAGAAGAAATTAGTCCTAATAAAGATCAACCAAGGCAAGAATTTGATCAGGAAAAACTGGAAGAACTTGCTCAATCAATTGAACAACATGGGATTCTTCAACCAATCATTGTTACCTTTAAAGAGAATTTGAACCATTATATAATCATTGCCGGAGAAAGACGTTGGCGAGCTGCTAGAATTGCCGGTTTAAAAACCGTACCGGCAATAATTAGAAACGTTGAGGATCATCTGATTTTACAACATTCAATTATTGAAAACATTCAAAGAGAAAATTTAAATCCTGTAGAAGAAACAAATGCATTTCATGAATTGATGACTCAATATAATATGACACAAGAAGAATTAGCTAATACTTTAGGTAAAAGTAGATCAGCTGTAGCTAATACTCTTCGATTAAGAAATTTACCTGAAGAAATTCTAAAAGAACTAGCTTCCGGAAATATTTCAGCAGGACATGCAAGATGCTTATTATCTCTTTCTCGGATTGAAGATCAAATAAATACATGTGAACTAATAATTGCAAACGGTCTAAGTGTTAGAGAAACGGAAGATTATGTAAAAAGGATCAATGAACCGGTACTTAAATCTAAACCCAAAAAGAAAAAAGATCTTGAATATGAATTAAGTATCAAGAAAGTTGAAACCGATCTTTCGAAATCTCTGGGAACAAAAGTAAAATTAAAAGATCGTTCGGGTAGAGGACAAATTATAATTCCATATAACAATAATGAAGAACTAAACAGGCTTATTGATATTTTATCTGAAAAATAATATAGAGAATCTATATAGCTTCGAAATGATTACTTACAATAAAACATATACCTTTTAAAAATTTGCATAAAAAGAAAGCGCCTCAAGAAGAACAATTGTTCTCTTTGAGGCGATGTTTTTAGTATTAGATGATATTTTTTAATATTAAGTGCAAAAAAGGCTTGAATACTTAGATTAAATAAATTTAAAAAAATCCTCTTATTTGATTGTAATTAAATTCATGTGGCAGTTTTTTTGAATTAGCATAGCCAATGGCTACTGAAACACAGAAACATTCATCATCAGCCATATCTAAACGGTTTTTTAAATTATTGGGATTGGTTTTTGCAAAAGCAGGCGCAGCCATCCCGATAATACATGAAGCAAGGCCTAGAGATTCTGCTGCTATGCAAAGACTTTGTGCAACAATCCCTGCATTCAAATCAGAATAAATAGTTTTCGGTGAGCTCAAAATGAAAACAGTTGGTGCATTATAAAAAATACTATCTGCTTTTCTATCTTGCATTCTTTTCTTTACTTTTTCATCCATTAAACGAAAACATTCTTGAGAAATATCATGAATTAGATTTGCATCTTGAACGACATTGATCTTTAAATCTTGCAAATTAATTGCAGTAGGCGAAGCTAATGCTGCATCCATCAAAAGATTTAAATCTTCATTTTTAATTTGTGTTTTTTTAAAATCACGACAACTACTCCTTTTTTTAATGGCGGATATAACGTCCATAATCAAACCTCCATAATTTATTTCTTAATAATTATACCATCTAATAAAATTCTACCGAAGAAATGATTTATTATATTGATTATGTTATTTATAATCATATAAAAAAACAACAAATGATTCTCTTATAAATGTTGCACGATTCAAAATAATAGAATATTCAAAAGAATAGAACATTCAAAAGCAATAAAGTGAGAGAATATCACAAAAAATCCGATTAATAATTGAATCATCTGAATGATAAATCATGTATAATATGCATTATCTGCATTATCTTTTTAAAATACTAATTTTTGTTCCTAGAAAGGAGAAAAAAACATGGTTGAATCAACAATTTATGTAAGGAATAAAACGGGACTGCACTTAAGACCGGCAACAGAGCTTTCACAATTATGTGCCAGAATGGATTCGGAAATTAAAATTATTTTTAAAGATAAACATATAAATCCCAAAAGTGTATTGATGATAGTAGGAGCAGGAATCAAGCAAGGATCAGAAATTTTGATTCAAGTCGAAGGGCCAAATGAAGTTGAAGATCTGAAAAAAATTGAAGATATGATTAATGGCGGTTTTGATGAAGAAATGATTTCTTTAGACGAAATTTTTAAATAATAATTAATTTAGAAATTTTTAAATAATAATTAATTTAGAAAAACATATAGAATGAATAAGGAAATAAAAATCCCTTGGTTTAAAAAAGGGGATATAGATGCCGCTCTGGGTACATTTTTTGACAGTTTTGGTAAAATAATCATTGCTGTTCCAATTATGATTGGTATCCTGAATATGCCGGAACAACTGGTTTTTGAAAAGGTTGTGGCGGCTACCGGTCTTACGGTATTTATCTTTTCTTTATTTAATACATTATTTGCCAGAAGTCTGGGTAAAAAAAATCAGAATAAGGATATAACAGCTCTATTTGGTGGCATTTCAGGAACCTTACTTTTTGTTTGGTTAAATGCTATTATGTTGCCTACTTATTTTGTCAGTCAAGATCCCATATTTGCCTGGTCGGTAACGCTCGGAGTTTCGCTTATATATTCTATCTTACAACTGGTTTTATCATTTATTTTCAGTTTTGTATTTAAATTTATTCCGCGAGAGGCATTGATGGGTGCAACTGTTGGTGGAGCTTTGACTTGGATGATTCTTTCGCCGATGGGAGAAGCATTTACAACTCCTTGGGTGGTAATACCAACACTATTTATTTTATTTACTTTTTACTTTGGAGAAATAAAACCGAAAATAGGTACTCCTGCTTTAATAGCAATCGGAATAGGTACAATTATTGCTTGGATAAGCGGAGTAATGCAAATTGATGATCTGAGAGAATCATTTACAAACCTGAATTTGTATCTGCCGAGTTTTCAATTTGGTCTTTTTACAAGCGAATCTTTGCAATTTTCATTAAACTATTTACCGTTAATTTTAGCATATTTACTTGCAGAATTAACTGCAGATATGCAAGCATTTTCTCAAGCTGAAGAGAGTAAAGAGATTTATCCGGCACGTACAGCTTTAGTCGGTCTTTCTCTGAGTAATTTAATAGGAACATTATTGGGTAATCCTTTTCTGTTAAATTATTATTGGGGACATCCTGCTTGGAAAAAGGCAGAAGCCGGTGCAAGTTATTCGCTATTTTCAGGCATAATACATCTAATTTTGTCTTTAACGGGATTAGTTGCTGTAGTCGCCTCGATAATTCCGGTCAGTGCTTCATTAGTTATGCTCATCTACATAGGAATAGTGTCCGGTGCAGGAGCATTCGCATCAGGACGCAAACGCTATTATGGAGCCATGATGCTAGGTGTTGCGATACCACTTTTTGAATTAGTTAATAATAAAGTGCTTTCAATCGTCGATGTACTGGGAAATTTTGCAGAAAACAGTTCGAATTTACTCAATGAACAAACGTCAGATAGTTTAACTAATATAAATGACAGTTCTACATCAATTCTGATGACAAAACTGGCAGAAGCAGGTTATGCTGAAGGATTCATTACACTTGCCCAAGGAGCAATGACCACAGCAATTTTATATGCGTCAATTCTATGCCTGATTATCGACCACAAATGGCTCAAAACATCAGCTTTCTTTTTCGTTACGACAGTATTCTCCTTTTTTGGTTTAATTCACGCAAATAAACTTGCAATTAATGCCAATCCCATTCTCAGCATAACTTATCTGGGCTTAGCAATTACATTTTTAATTATATGGTTGATATCAAAACAAGAAAGAAGGCAATGATGAAAGTATTGAATTTTGTTCAAATTGAATTACAGTTCGATTTAAATTCTCAATAGTTATAACTGTATTTAAAGGAGGAGTCAATTTATTTTGTTTGATAAATTATATAATGAGAATACAATGTTATTCAACAAAAATTTGAGATAAAAATGTTTAAATTAACAAACGAAGAAAAATATGAAGTAATACAAATTGTCTTACAGTCATCAAATATTATCATGTCTAAAGCTGAATCAGCTGAAGATATAAAAACAATTGAACAAAAAGGCTTTGCAAATTATGTAACAAAAATTGACTATGATGTTCAAAATTATATTGAAAAGCACATCTTAAACATTTTTCCTGATCATCAATTTTTAGGTGAAGAAGATGCTGATCATAAATTTGATCAAGCTAACCCTTGTTGGATTCTTGATCCGGTTGACGGAACGAAGAATTTGATTTTAGATATGCATCATTCAAGTACATCTTTAGCTTTTTGGAACGGCAACGATTTGAATTTTGCTATAATTTACAATCCTTTTTTAGATGAATTATATGAAGCAAACAGAAATGAAGGATCTTATCTGATCAGAAATATAAAACAACAAACGATTAGAACTAAAGAGTATTATAATTTACAAAAAACGAAATTAATTATAAATAATATTTCTGATTTAAGCCATGCTATTGTTGCTTTTGGTTCAAGTCCTTATGATCGGGGTATAGAAATAAATCACAAAGTTATGTTCCAAGTACTGTATGATATTTTTGCACAAACAGAAGATATTCGACGTTTTGGTTCAGCTGCTTTGGATTTAGCATATATAGCTGCAAATCGACATCACATATTTTTTGAATCGAAACTCAGACCATGGGATTTTGCCGCAGGAATCTTGATCGTTGAAGAATCAGGTGGTATTGTGACAAACTTTCATAATCAACCAGTTAATATTTTCAAAACTAGCTCTATTCTTAGTGCAAATCCAACCTTGCACAAACTTGTACTACCTTTGATTGAAAAAATACGTTAATAATAATATCTGCTCTAAAATAGACTTAGTAAAGAACGAAGTCAGCTTTGTGATGATTATTATTGATGTCAATTCCAAGACACTATATACCTGCTTTATTTTGTTTTTTCAAAAAACTGTTAACAATTAAAACAACATTTGAAGAGAAATACTTATGCCAAAAATATTTTTCTGAATTTATTGTTGGACTAAAAGAAAACATTTTAGTTAAGTAGGGAAAGACTGGTATAGCTTTTAGGCAAAGATTCCTTTTTTCTATTAAACTAAACAACTGTTTTTTTTGTATATATTTACTCAGTACATAAATAAAATACTTGTATTTTTCTACAAAAAACATAAAATATTCTTATGCGAAATATCAATTGCAAAAAAGCTTAAATGTTATTAAGATGTTTTTGAAGAACTTTATGAAAAGGCATTTTATATGTTTGTATGATAGATAACATTTAGTGTAAAAAGAAACTTTTTGTCTGACCTTTTCTTAGTGCTCAGCCTAAAATACTTAAGCTAAAATTCGTATTTATTTGTAGTAAACGATAAAGATTATAATAAACAAACGAGACCACAGAAGGTTAAAATGAGTCACGACCATGCCTTGATATGCAGATTTGATTTATCATCTCTTGAGAAAATGTGATTTGAAGAAATAGTATTCAGCCGGAGATTTTCCAGAATTTTAATTTTTAAGTTAACAGAACATTATTATAGAAAAGGAGTATTTATATGATAATTGACGTTTACACATTTCCAGGCTTTTTAAAAGAAATTAGCCAAGATGAAGAAAGAATTGCTTTTCGACGAGAACAATATTTTCTCTTGAAGCAGCATGTATGGCCATTAAGTTTGTTTGTAACACAAATGAATGCAGCAGGTATTGATAAATCCATTATTTCTGCAGAAGATGTTACGACTAAAGCAGGAGATACTATTGTTTCCAATGAAGAAGTTAAACTATTAGTAGACTTGGAACCGGACAGATTAATTGGTTTTGCTAGTGTTGATCCGAATAGAGAAGATGCTATTGAAGTATTAGAAGATGCATTTTCGAATTTAAAATTATCCGGATTAAAATTAAGTCCTGCTATGCAAAGGTTCTATCCAATGGATGAAAAAGCTCAGCAACTATACGAAGTGTGTATAAAGTACAATAAACCGATTATTTTTGAGGCAGGGATGACCTGGATAAAAGATAGTCCAACTAAGTATTCGAACCCCTTATTATTTGAAGATGTTGCAATCAAATATCCTGATTTAAGATTTAGTTTGGGACATTTCGGTTGGCCGTGGGTCAGAGAAGTTGCCATGCTTTTATTGAAATATCCGAATGTCTATGCCGATACAGCTTTGCTATATTTCGATTCACCTAAGCAATTTTTTAATACAGAATTTAATAATACTTTAGGTGAATTTTGGATTGATAGGATGCTCTACAATAAAGTAATGTTCGGGTCGACATATCCTAGAATCGAACAAAAAAGAATGGTTGGAGCTGTAAATTCATTAACATTAAGAGATGAACAAAGAAGAATGGTTATGGGCGAGAATGCTCTTAGATTTTTAGGAATGGAGGAGTAAAAAATGGTTAAACATTATGAATTTTTTGTAATGACAAATGATGAATATGATACTGCCTATATTGGTGATATCGTAAAAGAATATGTCAAAGAGTCAGGCGTGAAAAATGGTATTGTTTCTGTAATTACTGCACATACAAGTTGCGGTATTCTCGTAACGGAGCCTTTAGATTGTATATTAAGCGATCTTAAGGATTTATTAACTGAATTTATTCCTGAAGATGCAGAATATTCACATGCTCATTTCTTACATACATATGGCAGGACGTCAGCAAATTCGTATGGTCACCTCAGATCGATCTTTACAGGAAATCATACGCTTGTTTCTCTTGTTGATGGTTCACTTGCAATGGGTGCGGCACAGGAAATTGTATTTATGGAATTTGATGGTCCGCAACAACGAAAAGTATATGTAGACATTATTGGAGAATAGGATATGGTCTTCTACCTGAGGAATATCTTTTGATATAACAATTAAATTAGTGGCCATAAATATTCTTTATTGCCGCTAATTTTATTTAAGATTACATCTCGGGATATTGTATAAAATTATAGTTTGAATTTAGTGTTGAAATAATAATTGATTATTTTCAACACTGGACAACTACAAAATATTTTGTAGCGAAATCAGAGATTTTTATGTCAAGTGAAAATATTAAAAAAGCTGTCACCAATTCTGAAAAACGAAAAGAAATTTTTTGGAAAAAACCGGTTGTATGGTTTTCGGCAACGTTTCTTTGTGTATTTTTATGGGGGAGCGTATTTCCTATAGTAAAAAAAGGCTACGAATTATTTGGTATTGATAATCAGTCCGCAAACGTGATTCCTTCATCATTACTTTTTGCTGGCTTAAGATTTACTTTAGGCGGGTTAATAATTTTGGGATTTACGGCATTGACAGAAAAAATTAATCCGTTTCCGACAAAACCGAAACAAATCAGAGATGCTTTTTTATTATGTATTCCACATACTCTGTTTCAGCACGGTCCACTTTTTATAGGATTAGCCTATACTTCCGGAGCAATCGGATCAATTTTATCTTCAACATCAGCCTTTATGGCTGTTATTCTTGCAAGTATAATTTATGAAGATCAAAAAATGAATGCTTTAAAAATTCTTGGATGCATAATAGGATTCATCGGGATAGTTGTAATTGATTTTCCGTCTCCGGATTCATTGGGATTTAATTGGATGGGAGATGGCATGATGTTACTGTCAGCTTTTTCATCATCAGTCGGTGATGTAGTAACAAAGCCATTAACTAAAGAAAATCATCCCAGACTGTTAAGTGGTTGGAATTTTATTATAGGAGGATCAATTTTTCTGATTATTGGTGGTGTTCTTAATGGAAAACTTATGTCTCAAACAAATTTTGCTTGGCTTGTAGTACTTTATCTGGGAATTTTGAGTTCAATTGCTTTTTCTCTCTGGATTACTTTGTTAAAATATCATCAAGTTGCAAAAATCAGTATTTTCAAAAGCATGGTACCGGTTATCGGTGCAGTAGGATCAGCAATTCTTCTCAAAGAAAATATTTTTCAGCCTCGTATAATCATTACAATAATACTAATTGTTTTGGGAATTATATTGGTCAATTATCAAAAAAACAAAGATGAAAATGATAAGAAAAGTGAAGCTGAATCATAGGAATTTAGAATACGAACTATTGAATACTTAAGTTTGCAATTAAATGTATCTACTTTTAAAACAATGTAAGCACAAGTATAAAAATTAATAAAATAGATTAAAAATGGAGGTTATTATGGAAATTTTAACGATTGGTGGTTTATTGGCAGAGATCATGCGTAAAGATTTGGACCAACCATTTACCCAGGCAGCTGATTTGACTGGTCCGTATCCGAGCGGAGACGCAACAATATTTGCTGATGTTGCAGCGCGATTAGGCAATAAAGTCGCAATGGTCGGTACAGTAGGCAACGACGGATTTGGAGAATGTATTGTAAATCGCTTGAAAGAAGACGGTGTAGATGTTTCTTCAATTAAGGTTGATCCGCTGAATACTACAGGTGTTGCTTTTGTCGCGTATTTCAGTGACGGGAGCCGCAATTTTATTTATCATTGGCGCTATGCTGCTGCCGGTCAAATTAATTATGATCAAGTAAATCCTGAATTATTAAAAGACCTTAAGTGTTTACACTTAACCGGAGTAGGCATGTCTGTTAATGACAGCATGAAGGAAACTATGTATAAGTTAAACAATGAAGTTTCAGATGATACTTTAGTAAGTTTTGATCCCAATATCCGTCCGGAAGTCTTGAGTGCAGATGAAATTCGTGAATTATGTCGTCCGGTGTTGGAACGTTGTGATATATTTTTCCCCAGCGAAACAGAAGCACAACTATTTACTCAACTGGAAACAGATGATTTAGGTTGTAAAAAATTAGCCGCTGAAGGCAAACTTGTAGTTTTGAAAAACGGTGAAAAAGGATGTGTAATTTATTCAGGCGATCAAAGAATGGAAGTGCCGTCTTTTGAGGTTGAAGAAATTGATCCGACTGGTGCCGGAGATTCTTTTGCTGCCGGATTTATTACAGCATATTTGAGAGGCTATGATTTAAAGAGTTGTGGCTATTTTGCAAATGCAGTTGGTGCATTATCCGTAACAAAGAAAGGTCCTATGGAGGGCGCACCTTACGAAGAAGACGTTTTTGAATTTTTGAAGAAGAATAATGTCTCGCTAGAATATGCTAAGTAATCATTAATAATTATTCTGAAAAGTCAGAGAACACTATATTTTGATTTAGGTAACAAAATTTATTTTAATAAAATAGCTAATTATAATAAGAGGTGGTAAATATGAAGAAATCTTATAATGAAATGTTGCCTTTTATAGGTGATGCAAACCAATTAATTTCTTGCGAAGAAAGTGTTCTTTCCGGGGGGTTTCAAGAGGGAGTAAAATGTATACATGTCAACAACGGGGGAAATATTTCTGCAACAATTTTGCCCGGACGCAGCATGGACATTTATCAAGTAAGATATAAAGGAAAAAATTTAAATTATATTGCTCCTAGCGGAATAATAGCATCCGAGTATTATGATGCTCATGGATTTAGATGGTTGAGAAACTTTTTTGTCGGTTTTTTAACTACTTGTGGTTTACAACATATCGGCAGTCCAGCAGTTATTAATGGTGAAGAGGTTGGATTACACGGAAGAATCAGCAATACTCCTGCAGAGAATGTAACAATTACACGAGATTCCGTATCAGATGTTCCTTCTTTATCTATTGAAGGGACGATGCGAGAAGGAAGAATTTTTGGTGAAAATCTAACATTAAAACGCAAAATAGATTTTTTATACGAAGATGATGCTTTTACAATTACTGATACTATCACAAATCATGGCTTTGGTGAAAGACAATATCTGTACTCACTCCACTTAAACTATGGGTATCCGTTGTTGGACAAAGGTGCTCAAATAATTATGGATACTGAGGATGTTGAACCCAGAGAGGAAAATGCAGCTAAGTATATTGATTCGTGGATCGAGATAGAGGAACCGCAATATCCATACCCGGAGCGTTGTTATTTTCACAATGTGAAACCGGATAATGATGGAATTAGTCAGTATACATTATTTAATCCGGATATAAATATAGGTGTTAATGTTCAATATAAACATGAAGACTTCCCCTATTTCGTGCAATGGAAAATGTTGGGAAAAGGTGAATATGTTTTAGGTTTAGAGCCGCTTAACACACCTTTAGATGGTCCTAAATTGGGTGAGGAAGGCTGTAAAGCTCCAATTTTACAGCCGGGCGCAAGCAGAGATTATACATATTCTTTCAAATTTATCGATAAGATTTAATTATTTATAAGATTGAAGATTGCTGATTAATATGAATATTAATTGAGTTAACTAAAGGTAAAAATTATGAAATTTATTGCATATGATTTAGGAACTGGTGGAATCAAAGCCTCGCTTTATGATGAAAATTTGAATACGATAGAAAAAACATTCATTGAATACGATACTTATTATCCGAAAGACGGATACCATGAACAAAGACCTGAAGATTGGTGGCAAGCTGTCATTGAAAGCACAACCGAATTGCTGCAAAAGACAAAAATTGATCCTTCGGAAATTGCATGTGTTTCCCTATCTGGTCATAGTCTTGTTACAGTACCTATTGATACTGAAGGTGAGCTATTATCTGAGTTTGTTCCGATTTGGTCTGATTCACGTGCCTTTTTAGAAGCTCAGTTATTTTTTAAAAAAATTAATGAAGAAGAATGGTACTTGACAACAGGAAATGGCTTTCCTGCACCACTTTATTCTGTTTTTAAACTAATGTGGCTAAAGAAAAATCAGCCGCATATCTTTAATAATACTTATAAAGTTTTAGGTTCGAAGGATTATATCAATTACAGATTAACCGGAAACTTCTATACAGATCATTCATATGCTTCTGGTTTTGGAGTTTATAATCTTAATGATAATAAATTGGAAAAGCAATTTTTAAACGTTGCCGGTATTCCCGAAGACATTTTTCCTGAAATTGTAGACTCTCATTTTATTATTGGCAAAATCACGAAAGAAGCTGCGAATTTAACCGGATTATCTGAAGGAACATCTGTAGCTTGCGGTGGTGTGGATAATGCTTGTATGGCTTTGGGAGCAGTCGGAGCTGAAGAAGGTGCTGTTTATCTATCTCTTGGATCATCTAGCTGGATTGCTGTTAACTCCGGAAAACCAATGCTGGATTATAAAACAAAACCATATGTTTTTGTCCATATCCAAGAACAGATGTATACTTCCGCTTATTCAATTTTTTCTGCCGGCAGTTCTTTGACTTGGGTAAGAGATACGATTTGTCAAGAGCTTAAAGATTCTAATAATGCTTATAGAATTATTGATGATCTGGCGTTACAGTCGCCGCCTGGTTCAAACGATGTTGTTTTTAATCCAAGTCTTGCCGGGGGCACTTCTCAAGATAAAAGCGTAAACATACGAGGAGCTTATTTGGGCCTTGGTTTAGGAACATTAAAATCAGATATTTTGCGAGCAACTCTTGAGGGAATAGCCATGAATCTGAAGTTGTCATACAATCAGATTGCGGAAAAAATCGAATTATCGAAGAATCTTTTAATTTGTGGCGGAGGCAGCAAAAGTAAAATTTGGTTACAAATGTTTGCTGATATATTCAATGTAAATATTATAAAGACTAATATAGATCAAGATGCAGCATCGTTAGGAGCAGCGGCAATTTCTGCTAAAGCGATGGGATTGTGGGATGATTACTCCAAAATTAAACAACTGCATGAAGAAGAATATAATTTATCTCCAAATGCAAATAATAGAGATACATATGATTTATTAGAAAAACGATTTTCATACATAGCAGAAATGCTATCGGATTATGGTGATTATTGTAACCGTGATTAGTTTGAGAAATTCAAATTATGTAAAGAGATAAATTTACAATAAAACACATAATAAAAATAATTTGATCTAATGTGATCTTGATAATATAAATACAAATTATATTAAAATATTATTATTATAGAATTATCACTAAACAACAAGGTTCTTTTTTAGTTAATAACAACAAAATGAACAAAAGAGAATGATTTTTGCAAGACTGTATGTTAATATGTTAGAACAAACTAAACAACGCATAATAGCATGCTCTCTTGAAATTTAAAAACAATAACAAAGCAGAAGAAAGGAATGAAGCAATGAAATATGGAATATTTTTCTCGTACTGGTCAGACGAATGGAAAGGAGATTATTTCTATTATGCCAAAAAGGTAAAGGACTTAGGCTTTGATGCCTTAGAAATTTCTGCAGGCGAACTTCTCAACATGTCAAAAGAAGACTTGGAAAGATTGAAAGCAT
>JAAYRL010000043.1 GCA_012518795.1 Clostridiaceae bacterium | reverse complement strand
ATCACAAAAATAATCCGTAACCTCATCATAGACTTTCATCAATTTATCATAAAAATCTGAATGTGCTTTTATCGGTTCAACGGTTTTCTCCAAAATATGCAGTGAATCAATTATTTCAAAATCATCCCACATTCCGACACCTATTGCGGCACAAGTAGCCGCACCAAGAGCTGCAGCTTGTTGATCAATGTTTGTTTTGACTATTCTCATTTTATATATATCTGCATATATTTGTTGCCACAGATCACTTCTTGAACCGCCGCCTACAATCAACATTTCATTATCAAGTTCAGTCAGTTCTGCTAAGGCTTCAAGACATGACCTTAAACCTAACGAAATCCCTTCCATAGTGGCTCGAATAATATCCGATCTGGTATGAATCAAATCCAAACCTACATATCCACCACGTAAATTATAGCTTTTATTCATGGGCATTCCGCCACCCAGGCTGGGATTAAAAATCAATCTGTTTGCACCAAGAGGAGAGTTTTCTGCTTCCTGAGTCATCAAGTCATATGGATCTTTACCAACAGCTTCTGCTTCTTTTGTAAATTCTCTACCAAGTTGATCTCTGTACCAGCGGAATGCTGTTCCACCTGCAGTTAAGCATAATGCCGATGCAAATTGTCCGGGTACTACATGAGCAAAAACATATGGTCTTACCACACTATCCAACAATGGTTTATCTGATGATACAGCAATCCATGATGAGGATCCTAAAGAATTATACATACGACCATTTTTATAAGCTTTTGCTCCTAATGCCATACATGAGTTATCTACACCACCACATACAACAGACACATTTTCAGATAAACCTAATTCCTCAGCTACTTCCGGTAAAATTACTCCTATGACATCCGTTGATTTAACAATGTCCGGGAAAATATCTCTGGATAAGCCCATGGCTTCAATTAACTCTGAACTATACTCCCATTTATTTAAATCCCAAGCACCACAACCGGATGCATACGACGGATCTGTATATATTTTTCCTGTTAATCTAAAATTAACATAGTCTTTCGTTCCTATTACTTTATATATATCATTAAACATCTCAGGTTCGTTTTCACGATACCATAGTATTTTAAACGCTGTATAAAAGGCCGCTGTAAATCCATTTCCTGTCAGGTTATACCATTTACTTTCATCATATTTTTTAAAAAATTCGGATGCCTGTTTTTCAGCTCTCCCATCAGACCAAATAGGCGTTTTGTCTCGCAGTAATTCTCCATTCTTTCCAATCGGAACTGCTCCAAGACTATGTCCTGAAATACCACATGCAATTATTTCTTCTTTATCCACACCAGTTTTCTGCAATAGCTTTTTTGTGCTCTGAACAATTGCATTCCACCAATCTTCAGGCTTTTGCTCGTGCCAGCCATGATTGGGATAATATGTATCATAAGAATGAAAGTCAGAGGCTAAACAATTTCCATTTTCATCATATAGTGACGCTTTGTTTCCGCCAGTTCCAAGATCCCAAGCGATTATTTTTGAACTCACATTGACCTCCACATTTATCCTTAAATTAAGATTGAAAAAATCATTGATCTATGTTTAGAGTACCATCTTCAAAACGCTTTTGCGCTTCCAAAATAATATCTTCAGATGCCCGTGTACCAACACGTGTAACTCCTATTGCCATCATAGATAGACAATCATCCAATGTTCTGACTCCACCTGCCGCTTTGACTTGTCTTCCTTCAGCATTTGCAACCATTATTTGCAAATCATGCATCTTCGCACCACTTTCAGCATATCCTGTAGATGTCTTTATGAAGTCTACATTTGCTTCTTTTGCTAATTGGCAAGCTTTAACAATTTGTTCATCTGTTAAATAATGATTTTCAAAAATCACTTTTAAAATAATGTTGTTTTTATGAGAGATTTCAGCTAATTTTGTTAATTCATTAACTACATAATCATATTCACCGGACAAAAAACGTCCGATATTCATCACTACATCACATTCCATAGCTCCCTTGGAAATGGCATCTTCCAGTTCGAAAATCTTTGTTTCCGTTGTACATGTTCCATGGGGAAAACTAATAACCGTGGTAGGAAGAACATCACTACCTTTTAGCTTTTCGCAAACTATGTCCATATCAGAAGGTCTTGCACAAACAGATATTAAATTATACTTGATTGCCAAATCACAACCTTCTTTAAGCTCACTAATAGTTATATCCGGTCTTAAAAGCGAATGATCAATCATATTTGCTACATCTTGTACCGTAATCTCTTTTTTCATCATTGTTCCTCTCTCAATATATAATCACACAAATAAATAACCTGAAGAAATTGATTCAAAATTACAAAATATCATTTAAGAAATTTTTGATATTGCTAATCGTTCATCATCTGTCATTGCTTCATCCAAAGTATATGACATCAACGTTTCCTGAGTAATATTTTCATTAAGAAATTCACCGCGTTTATATCCATGATGCATTACTAAAATTCGATCACTTAAAGAAAGAATTTCCGGCATTTCTGAAGAGATAAGAACAACAGCAACACCTACACTTGTCAGGTTATCGATAATTTTATAAATCTCATTTTTTGCACCGATATCTATTCCATGAGTCGGCTCATCCATAAATAGAATCGAAGGCTTATTAACAAGCCATCTGGCGACTATTGTTTTTTGCTGATTTCCACCCGATAAATTTGTTATCAGCACATCCAGGGAGGGAGTTTTTACGTTGAGATTATTTTTGGCCTCACTCGCTATACCATCTAACGCTTTATTATTTAAAATTCCTCTTTTTGATGTGCAGCGTTGATAGACTAACAACATGTTCTCTTTTACACTCATTTTAGAAAAAATACCTTGGATTTTTCTTCCTTCCGGAATCAATCCTATACCTGCATCAATTGCCTTTGCACAATTATCAAAATTAGCCTCTTCACCGTTAATTTTTATTGTTCCTGATTTTTTTCTGCGAGCACCGAAAATACATTCCAATACTTCTGTTCTGCCTGCACCGACCAAACCTGCAAATCCTAATACTTCTCCAGGATAAAGTTCAAAAGATACATTATTCACTTTCCCTTCAAAATCGGATAAATTTTCAACAGATAAAATTGGTTTCAAAACGCTATAATCTTTAATAAAGTTTCGAATATGAGTTCCCTCATATTCACGTCCTACCATATAACTGATCATTTTATGTTCATTCATATCTTTCGTAGGAGAAGTAATAATATGTTCACCATCTCGCAAAATCGTGATTGTGTCAGATATTGAAAGTACTTCTTCTAATTTATGAGATATGTAAATTATTGTTACACCTCGTGAGCGAAGTTTATCTACAATATTCAGTAAAAAATCAACTTCTTTTTCAGTTAAAGAAGAGGTTGGCTCATCCATAATCAGCATTTTTGCATCATAAGAAATTGCTTTTGAAATCTCTAATAACTGTTGCTCTGAGACACTTAAATCTCGAACCAAAGAATTTGGGGAGATATGATCAACACCTAAATTATTTAAAAGAAACAAACAGTCTTCATGCATCTTTTTATAATCGACTAAGCCCAATTTTGTTTTTGGCATTCTGTTTAAGAAAATATTTTCTGCTGCCGTCATTGCAGGAGCTAATGAAAGTTCTTGGTGGATCATTGCAATGCCTGCATGATTAGCATCATTGGGATTGGCAAAGTTACACTCTTCGCCCATAAAAATTATTTTGCCTTTAGAGGCTTGAAGTACTCCGTTTAGAATATTCATCAAAGTTGATTTTCCAGCACCGTTTTCTCCGATAAGAGCATGAACTTCTCCTTCTTTAATTTCAAAAGAAACGTTCTTCAAAGCAATCGTGCCCGGGAATCTCTTCTCGATATTTTCTATTTTGCAAATAGTATTTTTGCTCATTATGACCTCCTTGATGAAACGACAACAAATGTTGTCGTTTCATCAAATATAAGCATTACAATAATTATTAAATTTTTTCCTGAAAATTTTTATTATTCATATAATTCCGGGAACAAGGATTTTACATTGTCCGGATTAGCTATAACAGCATCATATGCATTCATTTCTTGAGGTACAACACCTGCTACCAGACTATTATAAGCATCAACTACCGGTTGATAGCCTTGGTTAAACGGATCTTGGTCAATACAGACTGAAATTGTTCCATCTTCAATGTAATCTGCAACGGCAGATAGCACATCGTGGCAGATCAAAGTAATCTCTCCGCTCTTACCGGCATCAATAATTGCCTGAGCTGCACCACCGGGTCCTCCTGCAGTTACATAGAGTGCACTCAAATCCGGATTAGCATTAATCAGATCTGTTGTCAGGTTATATGCGGTATCAGCATCATCATCATTTTCATATTCTCCTACAAGATTAAGAGATTCAACCTCATCCGTTATATCGCGACAACCTGTTCTGCGTTTTTCATGTCCGTAAACGGAAAAACGTCCGGTAATAATTGCATATTTTCCACCATCCGGCAGAGCTTCTACTATTGCTTCACCAGCTACGTTTCCTGCTGCATAGTCATCCATTCCGTACCATGCAATACGTTCTGTATCAGGAAGATCACCGTTAAACGTGTATATTTCAATTCCTGCTTCAATCGCTTTATTAACACTATCATTTAATTCATCTGATACACCGAAAATACAAATTGCATCGTATCCTGAAGCAGTACAGTTATCAATAGCTGAAACCCATTCCATTGCATCAAAGGATTTTACCGCAATAACATCAACTACACAATTTCTGTCTGCCAAAACCTCTTTCGCAAATTCTTGGCCTACAACAACAGCTGCACCCCATGGATTGTTTTGAACACAAATTGATGCTATACGTATTTTTTCTTCCGCTTTTTGATCAACCGGTAAAGATCTGAGTACTTTTCCTTCCGGAGCTACTATATCCGCACCTTTGGTGAAATCACTGGAATCCTCTTCAGCTTCTTCTTTTTCTTCTTTCTCTTCAGCTTTCTCTTCAGCTTTCTCTTCTTCTTTTTCTTCTTTCTCTTCAGCTTTTTCTTCGGCTTTTTCTTCTACAACTTCTTCTTTTTTAGTATCTTCTTTTTTATCATCGGAATCTTTTTTTGCATCATCCGATTTTCCGGAACAACCGACTATACTGATTAGTAGTAATACAGTAAGTAAAAGTGATACTATCGTTTTGATTCTTTTCATATTCTTACCTTTCTATTTTCCATTAAATTTGCATTGCACAATGCATTGCATTTTTCTAAATTATTAGACAAAATGATTATCTCCGATGTTTTCTTAATGCATCAACCGATACTGATGCAATAATTACCAAACCTAAAACTACTGTTTGCCAATAGCCCGGAACAGCTATTTGTACAAACAAATTTCTCAGTAGTGCCATCAATATTGCACCAACCGTAACACCAAAAATCCTTCCTTCACCGCCGGACATTGAAATTCCACCAATAACTGCCGCTGCAATCGCATCAAGTTCATAACCGGAACCATACGAAGGACCTGCCTGTTTCAATTGTCCCATCATAATCAATCCAACCAGTGAACACATTAGTCCACAAATAACATAAACAAGAATCGATATTCTGCTGGTATTAATACCGGTCAAAGATGCTGCTCTGGGATTATTGCCAACAGCATAAATATTCCTGCCGACAACTGTATATTTTGTAAATATCCAAGCCAGTATTACGACTACAGCCATAACAATAACCTGAACCGGTACAGGACCTAAATAACCACCACCAAAAACGGAAATCCAAGATTCACCATATTTAATAGGAGATCCATTTGATAGCAGAAGTGCAACCCCTTCACCGACACTTAACATGCCCATTGTTGCGATAAATGGAGGCAATCCGACTTTTGCTATTAAAATTCCGTTTATTAGTCCAAATACAAAACCAACAATAAAAATCAGCAATAGAACCAAAAAGGGAGAAATCCCACCGGCCTTTTCATTAATATATGCAGCTAAACATATTCCGCAAGCAATATTGGATCCAACGGATAGATCAATCCCACCGGCAATAATGACCAGCCCCATACCAACAGCCAAGATTGCATATTGTGAAGCTTGTTTCAGTATATTAAATAAATTCAAAGTAGTTGGGAATGAGTCCGGTCTAGCAAAGCATAAAAACAAACCGATAATTAATATCAGGATTACAACTATGATCTCTTGCTGTGAAAAAAAATACTTAAGTTTTTCTCCTAAAACTTTATTTCCACTTTTTTGCATATTATTACTACTTATACCTTTCTCTACTCTCTGTTAAACATATGGTGTTTCCTAATCAATCTCTCCCTGAAAAACAACATTTATTCAGAGAAAGCTTTTCGCAAGAACTCTAATGACTCCTTAGCATCTCTATCCAATTTTGCTTCGTCCGCTCCACCTGATAAATCACGCCATATATATGTGTCATTACCTACTTGTGTACCGGTTCTGGTAAATGCTTCAATAATAATTAGATCTTTATAATCTACATCTCTCAAGGCTTGACCTATTCCAACCCAATCCAAGTGACCTTTTTCAGGGCTGGGTAGTT
>JAAYRL010000042.1 GCA_012518795.1 Clostridiaceae bacterium | reverse complement strand
TTATTGATCCGTGAATTCTCAGCTAACCCAAGATAGTCTTGCATTTGAGCAACAAATAAATCAGATACAGAACCTAAGCCGGCTCTGATAAAACCCCAATTAAAACCTTCTTGCTCATTCAAGCCAAAATAAAGTTGAGCATCCTTAATATCTTGTTCTCGAGCCGTTGCTTTCCAAAGCATGATTGGCGCATTATCATGAGTTCCAACATAACAAACGCTGTTACGCGTGTATTCATGGGGTAAGGGATTACCACTATCACGATAGTCAAAGGCCAGCTGCAACACATTCATACCGGGGAAACCCGAATCAGCCAATAGTTGTTGAACTTCCGGAGTCTGATAGCCCAGATCTTCTGCGACAAAGATAAATTCAGGAAATTCAGCTTTCAAGACGGATATTAAATCCATACCCGGACCTTTAATCCAGCGCCCGTTGATTGCCGTTTTTTCACCATATGGAACCGACCAGTAACTCTCTATCCCTCTGAAATGATCTATTCGCAATGCATCATAAATTTTGCTGGAAAAACTAATCCGATCCACCCACCAAGAATAATTTTCTTCATGCAATTTTGTCCAATTGTAGAGAGGATTAGACCAGAGTTGTCCATCAGCTGTAAAGTAATCCGGTGGTACACCTGAAACTTCAACCGGTATACGATCTTCATTTAATTGAAAATACTCCGGATTGGCCCACACATCGGCCGAATCAAGTGAAACATATAAAGGAATGTCACCGAGTATTTTTACCTTGCACTTCATCGCATATTCACGAATTTTTTGCCATTGCTGAAAAAACAAAAACTGAATATAGCAAATAATATCAACTTCTTCTTTATACAATTCACTTGCTCGCTTAACGCTTTCAGTGTCACAATTTCTTAAGTCAGAATCTGTCCAATCTTGCCAGCTCATCATGTTAAATTTTTCTTTTAACACCATGAAAATCGCAAAATCATTCAACCAATCAGAGTTTTGCACTTTAAAATCTATAAATTCAGATTGCGCTTGATTTAGACCACGTTTTGCAGCCAAGGTCAAGAGTGAATTTCTCTTTTCATATAGCTTGCCATAGTCAATCCGGCTAGGATTATCTCCAAAATTTATTGCCAAAACTTCTGATTTTTCTAACAACTTCTGCTCAATTAAAATATCTAAATCGATAAGGTACGGATTGCCGGCAAATGCTGAAAAACTTTGATAGGGCGAATTTCCATAGCCTGTAGTACTAAGTGGTAATATTTGCCACCAAGTTTGTCCGGCGTCTTTTAAAAAATCAATAAATTCAAAAGCTGCCTTACCAAATGTCCCAATCCCATAATTAGATGGTAATGCTGAGACAGGAAGTAATATGCCGCTTGATCTTTTTATACTCATAAATCTATCCTTTTACAGAACCGGACATAACGCCCTTGATGATGTGTTTTTGACCAAGCAAATAAATGAGAATTACCGGTAGAATAGTCAAAACTATACTTGCCATCATCGGACCCATTTCAACTTTGCCATAACTTCCTCTAAAGTATTGAATCAACATGGGGATAGTACGATATTTCTTTATATCCAGAACTAATGTCGGTAAGAGATAGTCATTCCAGACCCACATTGTTTCCAATATACCAACAGAAATCATAGTCGGTCTTAAAATAGGAAAAACAACTTTAAAGAAAACTTGCAAAGGATTACAACCATCTATTAAAGCAGCTTCCTCAATTTCTATTGGTATGGATCTAATAAATCCGGAAAACAAAAACACTGCCAGACCGGCCCCAAATCCTAAATAAATAAAACATATCGTCCATGGTGTATTGAAACGCAAACCAAAAATATTTAAACGATCTGCTGTCTGTGACAGAGTAAACATTACCATTTGAAATGGGACAACCATTGAAAAGGCACATAATAAATACATTATTTTTGAGAATATACCTTTTCTACGAGTAATATACCAAGCAAACATTGAACAACAAAGCAAAATCAGAAAAACTGATGATGCCGTAATAAATAAACTATAGCCAAAACTTTTCAAAAAACCTTGAGCATTGATTGCATTGCTATAATTTTCCATCTTGGCAAAAGTTTCTGCTGTTGGAATCTCGAAGGCACGGGAAGTCTGGATTGCCGATTCAACTTTCAAAGAATTAAAAATTACCATCACAACAGGGTACATATATAGAGCACAAATAATAGCAAAAACTATAGTACCTATACGACTCAATATCTTTTTAGTTTGCAATGGTTTCTTATCTCTATTAGTCTTCATTGATCTACCTCCTTGGAACGAGTTGCATAGAGTTGAGTTAGAGCAATCACAATTACTATGCCAAAGAAAATCACAGCCTTAGCTTGACCTATACCTTTCCAAGCAGCTCCGGCTCTCGCATAATAGGTATTATAAATGTTCAAGGCTAGCATTTCGGTTGCTTTCGCGGGTTCTCCTGCAGTCAAGGACAAGTTCTGATCAAATAATTTAAATGAATTTGTAATTGACAAGAACAAACAAATTGTAATTGAGGGCATAACCATTGGAATTTTTATTCTAAACATTGTTTGTAAAGAACTGGCCCCGTCAATTTTTGCTGCTTCTAATAAACTTTGCGGCACATTCTGTAAACCCGCAATATATATAATCATCATATAGCCGATTTGCTGCCAACACATCAGGATAATCAAACCCCAATAACCCGCTGATGAATTCAAAGCTAATAAAGGTTGTCCAATTACTGACATCAAGGCATTTAGTAAAATCTGCCAAATATAACCTAGCACAATTCCGCCTATTAAATTCGGCATAAAGAAAATTGTGCGGAAAATATTTCTGCCTTTAAGATTGCTGGTTAATGCTAAAGCAATCATAAAAGCAAATATATTAATTAAGATAGTTGATACAATTGCAAATTTGACAGTAAAGCCGAATGCATTAGCAAAACTTGGATCAGTGAAAGCTTTTTGATAATTCGTTATTCCATTAAAAACTGCATTATTCACAGTCGTAAATTGACAAAAAGAAAGATAAAGACCTTGTATAAAAGGCCAAATAAATCCGATAATAAAGGCTGCCAATGTAGGAACTACAAAAACAGGAAACCATTTTTTCAGGATTTTATCCATTGTCATAATTGCCTCTTTCTAGTGCATAGACAAAAAGTTTTTCCGGGAGAACGTTCTCCCGGAAAAGAGAAATTAATCGAATTAGTAACTTGATCTAAGGATTTGATAGTTCATATTCAGTAGCCCAACCATCTACAAAAGCGGTTACCACTGCTTGCCAATTATCATCAGTTTGATCTGCAGCATAAGCAGTTAAAGCACTACCTACACCATTTTTCCATTCTTCGGAAGGCATAGTTGAGAATGTCCAAGCTACCGGTGTTTTACCTGCAGCTGTCATATCTGCATCAGCTTTCACAAATACGTTGTCTGATTCAAGAGCTTTTTTGAAAGGAATTACAAAACCCATTCCAGCATCTCCGGATGGCATTGACCCTTCACCACCGCTCATTGCTTTGACACCAACATCAGAGGTTACACACCAATTCATAAATGCTAATGTTGCATCAATATCTTCTTGTTCAGCATCTTTATTAACACACCAGAAATTTTCAGTACCGGTACACAAACCTTGATTAGCTTCATCACCTTCACCAATGTAAATTGGAATCATGGTCAATTCATCTGCTTCAAATAAATCTTCACCAACTAAATTGGAATATTCCCAGGAACCATTTTGGAAAAATACAGCTTCTTTATTTAAAAATTCATTACGAGAATCATCACCTGTCTTGGCAGAGAGTTCTGCCGGATCAGCTGTACTATTATTCACGTAGAGATCCCAAATGTTACGATAATTATCTAAGAAAGTACCTTTAATGGCAGCAGTATCCTGAATACCATCTGCCTGATATTCAAAATAAATCGGCATATTTGCTAAGTGAGTTTTAAAACGCCAATCAGATGAGCCATCCATACCGGCTGATGAAAATGCTGAAAATCCGAGTTCATCTTTTCTCGCTGTAATATCTTCGGCTACTTTTTTCAGATCAGCAAAAGATTGAATATCATCAACGCTGTAACCTGCTTCTTCTAACAAAGTTTTATTGGTAATTATGCCGTAGCTCTCAACAACGTAAGCAACACCTGAAGTTTCTCCACTTTCACCTTTAAGTGCATACGCATCACTTGTCAATTCTGAAACTACGTCAGAATCTGCTAAGTCATAGCATTGTTCTTCCCAGTTTTTCAACCCAACCGGACCGTTAACTTGGAATAAAGTAGGTGCATCAGATTTGCCCATTTCCGCCATTAAGGTTGTTTCATACTCGCCTGAAGCTGCTGTGACAACTGTAACCGGCACACCTGTTTCTTGAGTATAAACTTCTGCCAATTCTTGCCATTGTTGATCTTGTTCAGGTTTGAAGTTAAGATAATAAACTTTTCCCGAACCTTCGGCCGGAGTTTCTGCATCCTTCTCGTCTGCGTCTTGCTCTACTTCTTCTGCTTTGTCTGTGTCTTTTGCTTGATCATCTTTTTTGTCACCACAAGCTACAAGACCAAAGACCATTATTACTGTTAGTAAAATCGCTAATATCTTTTTCATATTTCCT
>JAAYRL010000041.1 GCA_012518795.1 Clostridiaceae bacterium | reverse complement strand
CAGAATTAATAGCAGCGACTCGGCAATATGAAGAAGAAAAACAAAAGATTGAAGAGTCTTTCGCCGATGAAATTAATAAAGAAGTAGAAAACACAATCAACACTGTTGTCGAAGAACAAATAGAAAAAGTAGAAGAAAAGAAAAAGAAAACAACAGAAGATGATGTTCGAGATCATTTACGAGGATTTGCACGTACAATCCCTGCGTTCTTAATGGCATACGGGGATGAAGATACAAGATTAGAAAACTTTGAGGTTAATATTGATGAAGCCACATTCGAAGATTTGACGAGTATTACAATAGAAGAATTCAAGAAGCTCCGTGATGGATTTGAGTATCCAGATAATAATGGGGAAACTAAAGTAATTCCAGGATTATTCAATGAAGTTGTGTTTAATGCTAGTATCCAGGAATTTTTGGAGACAAAAAACCGTTTAGCAAATTATTTTGATGATAGCTTGCAAGAGGACATTTTTGATTATATCCCACCACAGAAAACAAATCAGATATTTACACCAAGACGTGTTGTAAAATCGATGGTAGATTCCTTAGAAAGAAGAATTCCAGGAATTTTTTCGGATAAAACAAGGAAATTTGCAGACTTATATGTTAAAAGCGGTATGTACATTACAGAAATAGTCAAGAGATTAAATCATGGATTAAAAGATCAGATTCCAAATCAACAGGAACGTATTAAATGGATTCTTGAAAATCAAGTTTATGCATGTGCTCCAAGTAATATTATTTATAATATTGCCAAGAACTACATATTGGGAGAAATGGAGCATGTTTCTAATACAAATATTATTGAACTTGATACACTGGCTTTGGCAAAGGAAGCAAAGTTATCAGAATGTATTTATAAGGAATTCGGAGATGTTAAGATGAAATTTGATGTAATTATAGGAAATCCTCCATATCAAGAAGAAAATACTGAAAGGAATAGAGATGACGCTATCTATCACTTATTCTTAGATGAGGCGTACAAGATCGCAGAGAAGGTTGTTATGATTACGCCAGCAAGATTTTTATTTAATGTTGGATCGACTCCAAAAATTTGGAATGAAAAAATGCTAAATGATAAACACTTATCTGTTGAAATGTATGAACGGAAAAGTGAAAAAATCTTTCCTAATACATCGATTATTGGTGGAATCGCAGTCACTTATCGTGATGCCTCAAAAATCCTAGGACCTATTGGAACTTTTACACCGTATCAAGAATTAAATTCAATATTGAGTAAAGTAAAAGAAATTAACCAAGAAAGTAACTTTGGTTCACTGATGTTCGTACAAAATAAATTTAATTTAGATAAGCTATATCGTGATTTTCCAGATTTTGAAACACGTCTTGGAGGAAATGGACGTGAACGCCGTTTAACATCTTCAATATTTAATGTATTACCTGAAATTTTTTCAGATAAAAAAACAGAAGAACATAATCTGGCAATTTACGGTAGAGAAAATAATAAGCGAACATATAAATATGTCTCTAAAGAATATATTGAGGAACATCCAAATATGTATAAATGGAAGGTTTTTGTTCCAGCAGCAAATGGTGCTTCGGGTACAATAGGAGATAGTCCAGCAAGAATTATCAGTTTCCCGGTCCTAGGTGAACCTAATTCTGGTCATACCCAAACCTTTATAAGTTTAGGAGCTTTTGATACGAAGTTTGAAGGTGAAGCGTTGTTAAAATACATCAAGTCAAAATTCGCCCGTGCGATGCTAGGTGTATTAAAAGTAACGCAAAATAATAAGACTCAAGAAACATGGTCAAAAGTGCCTGTATTAGATTTCACAAAAGATTCTGATATCGATTGGGAGAAACCCTTGCCTGAAATTGATCAGAGTATATATAAAAAATTTGGTTTGAATCAAAATGAGATTGATTTTATAGAAAACCATATAACGTACCTTGATGAAGAAAGTTTAAATAATTTATAAGTCAAGATAGATACTTGTGGTTAAAAAAGTAATTGTATTCAACTGGCATCTATTTTTGGTTCAAATTGGTTCAAGTAATGTCATTTTTAATCCTTTTTCATACACTTTTATCCATATAACAATTTCCAAAACGTTGATATTAATGGATTACGATGTATTCAATATACTTAGAGTTTATCTGTATATTTCTCAAAACGTTAATAAAATCATACGCATGGTTATGGCACTTCTCATTTATTTGGGAAGTGCCTT
>JAAYRL010000040.1 GCA_012518795.1 Clostridiaceae bacterium | reverse complement strand
ATAATACCCGGTTACGAAAGAAACCCCGTATTCGAGCGAATATGAGCAAAAGACGAGAACGGTTTAATGCACTCTTACCGTTGAACTATCAAAGAATAAAGCCTATACCGACTACCAAAGCAATCAATCAATAGGCTAAACGTTACAACACTGAGGCAGAAAGAGCTATCTTATTACAAGGTAGCTTTTTCTTTTCTAAAACCTGACAAAACCTGACATTTTAAAATACATAAATTAGTGGCAAATAGTGGCATTTCATAATAAAATAGAGTTTACTGACACCGTTACGCGCGCACGAGGAACAACCTCAAAAAACCTCAGATTAAATTTTATGTAGAAAACCTAATAAAACCTAATATAAAATCTTATATCGATAAACGGATGCAGGAATTAGATGATTAGGAAAAAGAGCAGAAATGATATCAACAAAAGAGATGAAAAATTGCATAGGTGAAAATATATTGGTAACTTTTACTGATGGTGAAAGGCTATCTACTCATTGTGAGGAGTATGTGCGTAAAGCACAAGAAGACGAAGAGCCAATGCTTTTTGTGAGCAATAATTTAGCCCTTTATCAAAGTGAAATTGAGGGAATAGAAATTTTATAATACAGAAAAAAGCAAATATTTAAGAGCAGTCAGCAATGGCTGCTTTTTTAATGCTACAATATCGAATGCTTCAATATCGAACAAATGTTCTTTTTATGATAAAATATAAGTGCCCAGTAGTAGCTGATTTAATCGCGGATTAGATGTTGCAAATGTTGGCAGGGCGCACAAAGGCGGTTGATATACCGCCTTTACCAAAAGAAAGGATAGCTATGAAAGACTATGAACAGCAGGCCGGTGCTGAGCAACAAACCGGGACAGAACAAGACGTTAAGAGCGTGAATGAAGAACAGGATGAAATAAAGCCTGATCGAACTGAACTCAAATATTCTGATGAAGATTTAGACGGCATCCTGGCCGGCAAGATAGCAAGGGAGCGGGAACGTTATAAGAAGCTATTACATGAATCTAATTTAGATGAAGATTTGAAAAAAAGAGAAATTGAAGTGTCGCGTCGTGAACGGGAATTTGACTGTAAGCTGAAGCTTGAGGAAATGGGATTGCCTTTAAAATTGGCTGAATTCGTTGATTATTCAAGTACTGAAAAGACTAAGCAAAGTTTTGATAGTCTTACAGAATTCTTTTCTAAAACATTTAATGAAACAGTTGACGAAAGAGTAAATACAGTTTTAAAAGCAGGGCAAAAAACGCCCCCGGCAAGTTCATCCTATATAAGCCAGAATCCCGTTGATGCTGAATTAGATAAAATATTTAAGAGCACGTAAAGGAATAATATATGGATTATGTAAAAAAATTTAGTCCGAAAGTTGATGAACAATTTTCGTTAGAAAGCAAAACAAGCCTATTAACAAATAAAGATTATGACTGGACAGGAGCGAATACGGTCGCTGTATACACGGTAACAACCGCAGATATGAATGACTATGACAGGCAAGGAGTAAACTCTGCTAGCGGTTATATCTCAAGATATGGGCCTATTCAAGGCCTGGATGCCACAACACAGGAATACACATTAACAAAAGATAGATCTTTTTCGTTTGCTATTGATAAGTTGGATAGAGATGAAACCGCACAAGTCTTATCAGCCGGTTCTGCTTTGGCCAGACAACAGCGCGAAGTGGTAATTCCTGAAATTGATACTTATGTATTGAATAAAATGGTAACCGGTGCAGGAACAAAAGAAGCAGCTAAAGCATTAACATCTGAAAATATCTATGATGAAATCTTAGAAGCAAATTCAGTTTTAGATGATTATGAAGTTTTAGAAGCTAATAGGGTATTAGTGGTAACGCCTACTACATATCAGCTATTGAAAAGAAGCAAGGATTTTCTAATGGCCACAGATCCGGCACAAGAGATGTTAATTCGCGGTATCGTTGCTATGATAGACGGTTTAGCCGTGATGAAGGTACCGGCTTCTAGACTTCCGGCAGGATTTGGCTTTATGGTAGCACATCCGGTGGCCACAGTAGCCCCGGTTAAGTTGAGCGAATTTAAAACTCATGAGGATCCGCCTTTTATCAGTGGTTCACTTGTTGAGGGCAGAATTAATTATGATGCTTTTGTCTTAGCAAACAAGAAAAATGCTATCTATTATCAACCGATAGAGGTTAGCCCATGAGTGAGTACAATAAGATATTAAAATCGCTTTTAGATAAACTGCAGTATGAAACATGTGTAATCATTGAGAAAATAGTAAAAGGCTTTGCGGTTTATATACAAAGTGAAGAAGTAGTTGTTTTAGATACATATAAAGCTGCTTGCAAATATGCAAAACAGCAGGTATTGAAAAAATATCCTTTAGTTAAAAAGATACATATAGTATCACTAAACGAAATTATTTAATTCCTTTCTGTAGGCACGTGTAAAGCGTGCCTAATTCCTTATTAACCATGACCAATACAAACGATTTTAACGCCTATTTTAGAGCAATTGACCGGGCTAACAATGTTCAACTAATCAATGCAGAAAACGAACGATTAAAACGCCAGAGAGTATTTATATTCGTTGGTAAAGCAGATTTGTCTAAATACCAAAAACCTATTAAATATAGTGATCCAGCCAGAAAAGCTATCACAGCACAAGATTTGTTCAGGTGGATAGATGAAAAAGCTAACTTATGAGTCTGTACTAGATAGATTGAGAGATTATCAAGCTATGGTAATTGAATATGATGCTTGTTTATTAGCCTATGATGAAATACAGCCTAGAACTCAAAAACCATTCAGTCATTTTGGAACCGGAGCGACAAGAAACATCACAGCACCACAGGAGATTATTGCAGAACGCCGGGAGCATACAATCAGAAGATTGAAAAACATAATGAATTTAATCGAACAGAAACAGGATCAGACAATGGAGCTGATTGAATATGCTGATACTTTTGAATTACAAAGCATATTACGGCTTAGGTATATACACGGCAAGACAATAGAAGAAACAGCTGAATTGGTTTTTTGTAGCGATGCAACAGTTAAAAGAAAAACCGAAAAAGCTATTAATTCTATTGTTAATAATTACAATAAAAACATGATTTCATGATTATTGTTATCATTCTGTTATCAGTAGAAATGAAAAAGCCCATAACTAAAGCGTTATAGGCTTGTATGGTGGGTGGTAGTGGACTTGAACCACCGACCCCCTGCATGTCACGCAGGTACTCTAACCAGCTGAGCTAACCACCCTCGTTTATTTTATGTTTTCAAAGCATACCCCAGTTAGTTATTTTCGTCAAGCAAATCTGAATCACCAACTTCTTTATTTAATTGCCAAGATAAGAACTGATTTAATCCGAGCTAATATTATTATATGGAAATCGGGATCAACAACTTTTGGAAGATTATACAAGATAATGTAATTACTTTGTTTTTTGATGTTATTTGTGTTTGATTTATTCTATAATAATTGTAGTATTTCTTGACGGGAACTATTCAAGAATTAATCTGAATTTAATGAAAAAGAATTTCAAGGATTAATCTGAATTTAATGAAAAAGAATGCAGTAATATTAAAATTAAAGTAATAATTTTAATGGCACAATTATGTAGGTGCCGTTAAGCAAAGATTAAAAGGTTCTATTAACTAAAGATGAAGAAAAGCGATCAGATCTCTTTTTAATTTTTAAGTTAACAGAACAGATTAAAAAATAGGAGGCAATTATGGAGTATACGTTAAAACATATTATACATGGAGGGAATTTACCGGTAGCAATTTGCTATCCTCAAGCGGGACAAACAATTTATGCGGAGTCAGGAGCGATGGGTTGGATGTCACCCAATATGCAAATGGAAACTTCTGCCGGAGGAGTAGGCAAAGCTTTTTCCAGACTATTAACCAGTGAGAGTATGTTTCTAAATTATTATACACCCCAAAACGGTCCGGGTTTATTAGCGATACCGACTAATTTCCCGGGCAGTATTCTTTCAATAGAAATGGACGGAACTCGTGGTTTTGTTCTTCAGAAATCCAGTTTTCTTGCGGCAACAGTAGGTGTTGAACATGAACTATATTTACAAAAAAAATTAGGAGCAGGTTTCTTCGGCGGTGAAGGATTTATCTTACAACGGTTTTTCGGCAGAGGAACTCTTTTGGTAGAAATAGACGGTTCCGCTTGGAGTTATTATCTGCAACCGGGTGAGGAAATGATTATTGACACAGGTTATATGGCCATGATGGACGATACCTGCAAAATGGATATAAGACAAGTAGCCGGTCTGAAAAATAAACTTTTAGGCGGTGAGGGCTTTTTCAATACAGTTGTAACCGGCCCGGGTAATGTAACAATTCAATCGCATCCGATCAGTGCAATAGCAGCAAGTTTAACATTCAAATAATTATTTTTATTTTTTATTAAAATAGCTTGCAGCATTCGGCTTCAAAGCTGAATAAATTTTTTATTCTTATTAAGAAGACAGCGCAGCAATTTCTGTGGAGATTATTCAGAAAATTGCAGCGTTGTCTTTTTTGTTTGCAAATTAATCATTCAAATTAAGAAGCCTCAAAAAATTCTCTAAGAAGCCTCTAAAAAACCTCTAAAAAACCTCTAAAAAACCTCAACAAATTCTCGAAAAATTCTCGGAAGATTCTCAAAAGATTCTCAAAAGATTCTCAAAAGATTCTCAAAAGATTCTCGAAAGATTTTGACAAATATTAGCAAAATTTAAGTAACAGATTAGCTCGGTATTAGAAATTATTATGTAATTTCGCATTACCGGAATTTAATAAAATTTGCTTGTTTTTTAATAAAATTAAAGTCTAATTTAATATAATTGAAATAAAAATGAATATTGACTTTAATAAAGTTAAGATATAGTATATATATCAAGTCGAGTGGAGATTTATATGGATATCGACCAAATTCCGATCTGGCTGACTGAATTAAGTGAAGAAGAATTAGAATTTATTAAATTATTCGTACTGGCTTCCGGTTCATTAAAAGAGTTAGCAAAACATTATGAGATTACCTATCCGACTATCAGGCTCAAATTAGATCGGCTCATTCATAAAATCGAAGTTTCTGACCAACATCGACCCAGTGGCATGATCGACTTGATCAAAGAGCTGACTTTGCAAAACAAATTAGATCTCGCAACTGCAAAACAGTTAATTGAGATGTATGAAAAAGAGGAAAACAGCAAATGATAACATTTTTATACTTGGTCTTATTGATTTCTTTTTTAGTTTTAGAAAAAATTGTTTCCGAACGAGAACAATATCGAGGTGTTCTGTTAGCACTAGGAGTTGCTGTTTTAGGTTTTGTATTCAGTACGAAATTTATTTGGTTGGCTATGATTTTGATATGCTTTAATGTAGGAAGATTTATTATTCGGGAATTACAATTAATGAAGCTCACATCATTAAAAGACCGCTTAGCCAATGTTTTAGAGTTTCAAACCAGATTTCAATGAAATAGACTATTGCAGAATTGGTTAATTGTATGTAAAATACAGGATATTGAATTTTACACAGTTCAAATATTGGAGAAAATAAATAGCTGACGGAAAACCTTATGATTATACCGACAGCTATTGTTTTTTTATTTAAAGCCAATCTTGATTTTTTAAATTAATAGATTAGTAAAATATCTTCTAATCTTTGGTGAAAGTATCAACTTCATGTTGCAGACGTTCAATTAATTCTGATTCACTCATCGTGCCGAGGTCACCCGCTTTGCGTTGACGAACCGAATAGTTTTGATTTTCGATTTCCTGATCGCCCATGATTAACATATAGGGTATTTTTTCCAATTGAGCATCGCGGATTTTTCGTCCGACTTTTTCATTTCTGGTATCGACTTTTACACGGAAGCCTGCAGCAGTCAAACGATTTGCAGCATCTTTGGCGCCTTGGATGTGCTTTTCAGCAATCGGCAAGATGACTATTTGTTCCGGTGCAACCCATAAGGGGAGAGCGCCGGCATATTTTTCAATTAATAAAGCAAGTGTCCTTTCATAACAGCCGATTGAGGTTCTGTGAATAATGTGGGGATGTTTCTTCTCACCGTTACTATCGATATAAACCATATCGAAACGTTCTGCCAACTGAAAGTCGATTTGGATTGTAATTAAAGTATCTTCCTTACCGAATACATTTTTAATCTGAATATCCAATTTTGGACCATAAAATGCTGCCTCACCGATGCCGGTTTCATATTCAATTCCGGTCGAATCTAAGATTGCTTGCATTGCATCTTGAGCATTTTGCCATTCTTGAGGATCACCGATGTATTTGTCTTTATTGTCCGGATCCCAAATTGAAAAACGGTAGCTGACATCTTGATCCAGACCCAACGCTTTGAGCATGAAGTTTGCTAAATCAAATGCTCCGAGAAATTCTTCTTTCAATTGCTCCGGAGTTACCATCAAATGTGCTTCGGAAATTGTGAATTGTCTAAGCCGGATTAAACCGTGCATTTCACCGGACGATTCATTACGGAAAAGAGTTGAGGTTTCATTCAAGCGAATTGGTAAATCACGATAACTTCTGGTTTCAGCCTTATAAATTTGATATTGGAAAGGGCAGGTCATCGGACGTAAAGCATAAGCGGTTTCATCGTCTTTCTCTTCCGGATCTCCCATGATAAACATACCGTCGCGATAATGATCCCAATGACCGGAAATCTTGAATAAGTCGGATTTGGCAATCAACGGTGTTTTGGTAATTTGATAACCGCGTTTTTGCTCTTCATCTTCAACGAAACGTTCCAAAATTTGCAGTGTTTTTGCACCTTTCGGCATAAATAGAGGTAAGCCTTGACCGATAAAGTCAACGGTTGTAAAGTAGCCAAGTTCACGACCTAATTTATTGTGATCACGTTTTCTGGCTTCTTCCATTTGAACCAAATATTCTTTTAATTGTTTCTTATCCGGAAAACTGATTCCGTAGATGCGTTGCAACATTTTATTTTTTTCATCGCCACGCCAATAGGCACCTGAAACTTGCAGCAACTTGAATGCTTTGACCATGCCGGTATTCATCAAATGTGGACCGGCACATAAATCAATAAAATCGCCCTGCTTATAAAATGAAATTGTTTCATCTAACGGTAAATCCTCAATCAATTCGACTTTATAAGCTTCATTATTATCTTTTGCCCATTGCAGAGCATCATCACGAGACAGAGTATAGAATTCAAGCGGCAGATTTTCTTTTACGATCTTCTGCATTTCCTGTTCGATTTTTTCTAAATCATCATTCGTGAAATTTTGTTCAAGATCAATATCATAATAAAAGCCGTCGTCAATTGCCGGACCGATAGCTAACATTGCATCGGGATATATACGCTTGATTGCTTGCGCCATAATATGTGAACTAGTATGCCAAAAAGCTTTTTTACCTGCTTTCTGATCAAATTTCAACAATTCTAAAGTGTCACCGTCATTGAGTTTTGTTCTGAGATCAACATCAACTCCGTTCACTTTTGCCAAGCAAACATTTCTTGCTAAATTCGGGCTGATTGCCATAGCCGCATCAAATGCAGAAGCATCATTTTCCAATTGTAACGGTGAACCGTCTTTTAATTTAATTTCTATACTCATTTCTTTCTCCTATAATCCAATCTTCAACGATGATGATTGGATATCTCCTTTCTTCACCTATTATCTTAATATTTGTTATCTTGAATTGTTATTCTAAGACTTGATATCCTGTAATTGTTATTTTGAAATTGTTAATCTAAAACTTAATATCCTGTAATTGTTATTTTAATCTTGTGTTCCTATAATTATTATTCTTAAACTTGTTATCCTATAGTTGTTGTTCTAATATTATTGTTATCCTAAAACAAAAAACCACCATTGAGCTTCGCCCAAGGGTGTATAACACGGTTCCACCTTGTATTTAACTTCATTCTATCCTTGACGCAGATTCACGGTACTACTTAGTCCAATTGAGTTTAGTCTCATAGCATAGAGTTCGTAGACGGCTCCGGAGTGGTTTTCATTGAGCATCAGATAAAAAGATTTACAGCCACGATCTTTTCTCTCTTAAACTGAAATTCTCAATTACTCGTTCCTTCAATGCCTTTATGTAACTGATTTATCTAACTGAATTATATCTTACAACTGCATAAATTTATCGTCAAGAGACGGGGAGACCATCTAAGGAAATTATTTCTTTGGGCATGCACACTTTTCAAGCTTGTCATAGATTTTTTCGATATAACTTTAAATAGTGTGCAGGATCTTCGGTAAAACCAGCTTTCTCGGGCTGACCGTGCACACTTTTCAAGGTTAGATTGGATTTTGACTGTATGAACTTAAATAGTGTGCATTTACTGAACCGGCATGCACACTTTTTAAGGTTGTCCTGGATTTTTTCGATATAACTTTAAATAGTGTGCATGATCTTCGGTAAAATCGACTTTCTCGGGCTGACCGTGCACACTTTTCAAGGTTAGATTGGATTTTGACTGTATGAACTTAAATAGTGTGCATTTACTGAACCGGCATGCACACTTTTCAAGGTTGTCCTGGATTTTTTCGGTATAACTTTAAATAGTGTGCAAGATCTTCGGTAAAATCGGCTTTCCTTGGCTGACCGTGCACACTTTTTAAGGTTGTCCTGGATTTTTTCGGTATAACTTTAAATAGTGTGCAAGTCCTGAGATAAAGTCCATTTAATCCTGAAAATGAGGTCTTATGCCATAGCATAACCATAAATCGAAAAGATGATTGCACCAAGTACTCCGAGTACTTCGAGTATCTCTGATATGAAAATAGTCAGTCCCCATGTGATCTGCGTTTGCTAAGAAAGTCGCAATCATCGCTAAAATGACTAAAATTTCATCGACTAAAAGATAATCCTTTTAACTATAACTGTAAAAATTTATCATTTTGCAAATTTATATTACAATAATCTGAGTTGATGGTAATATGTTCTGCGAAGAAATCATATCATGTTAAAAAACAATATAAATAATCCGGGATCACTGGAATAAATAAAACTATATGATCAATAAATTGATAATAATTGTTAAGGAATTATATGGAAACAAATGAGTACAAACAAGCACATGACTTTGCAGAACAGCAAGATTCGGGTGATCAGCAAAAGATGCAAAACAACAATCAAATAAATACAATTGATAAAATTCATCAAGCTAAAAAACCGGATATGCTTGATAAAGAGAATACCCCAGATAAAATAAATCATCCGCTTGCCGATTGGTTTATTCGATTATTAAAAGGATTTATAATCGGTTTCGGCGCAATTGTGCCTGGTTTATCCGGTGGTGTACTCTCGGTAATCTTGGGTGTATACGACCGGATGATGAGTTTTTTGGGTAATATTCGTAAAGACTTTTTAAAAAACGTCAGATATTTTTTCCCAATTGGTATTGGCGGAGTTCTCGGAATAATATTTTTTGCCGGGATAATAGAAGCTGCATTCGGTACTTACGCAGCATTGTTTACTGCATTGTTTATTGGCTTTGTTGCCGGAACATTTCCTTCAGTTTATCGGACAGCCGGCAAACAGGGCAGAACAGGTTCTGATAAGTTAACCATGTTGATTGCGGCAGCTTTTGTCTTTGCTCTAATGTTGCTTGGTGAACAAAACTTTACTCAAGTTGAACCTAATATCATTGTTTGGATATTATCCGGTGCAGTTGTCGCTTTAGGATTTATTGTTCCCGGACTTAGTCCGTCGAACTTTTTAATTTATTTCGGCTTATATGACAAAATGGCATCAGGTATCAAAAACTTTGATTTTATGATGTTGATTCCATTTATAATCGGGGCTGTTGTCAGCATAATGTTATTTGCGAAACTTGTTAATTTTCTTTTCGCAAAATACTATAGGAAAATGTATCATATTATTCTCGGTTTGATTGTAGGTTCAACACTGGGAATTTTCCCGACAGTCATCTTTCCCGCTTTCACAACAGAAAATCTCGATGTAATGAAAATGTCATTTATTGTTGCCATAACAGTCAGTATCGTGATGTTTTTTATCGGAATTGTTATATCATACTTTTTTGGCAAGCTGGAAGAAAAATACAGCCCGGAAGATTAAATGATTCTTCTATCAGCTTTACATTAGTAAGTATAAATATAGGTATGAGTTGAAATCAAAATCGCTTGGCAATGAGTTTATTGAGAAAATTTGTAAAAAACTTGGTGAAATTGTCGTAAGGAAATCACATGTTTGAGGGCGATAGCCCGAGTTTGTGATTTCCAGACAATGAACCTTAGTTTTTAGAATTTTAATCATCACTCATAACAAGCGATTTTAGATTCAACTCATAATTCCAATTTATATTTCAAATTTATAGGTTTTCGAAGGTCGGTTTATTCTTTCGGTGCAAATGTACCGGGCGGATAAGAAGGATTTACATTCCAGAGAATCCATTCTTCGAATCCGGAATCATAGACAGCTTCCATTTGTTTGCGAATTTCCGGTGCATTGTATTCCATCCAATATCCGGATGGCAGGTAACTGGCGGTAAAAGCTTGTAAATAAGGTCTGATATGAGCATAACCTTCCTGATCAATTGCTTCACGACCATCAATGATTGCATCGGTAACAACACCATATGGTTCTAAATCAGGAGCTGTATACCGATTATTGCCTAAATCGGTACCGATTCCGTTTCCCATGGCATAACCGACCGGTGCGGCATTCGCATAGTGCGAAGGATAAATCATCGGACAAATATTATTAATTCCGGTTAAGCCGATACTCTTCCAATCCTGACCGATGGCATGGCCGTCTAAATCACTGGTCATGACAATAGAGAAAAGGTCAGCACCAATCGGTATATTGTCTTTGTCTTGAATTTGAATTGCAGCAGTTTGCAGAAAGCGATTGATTGCACTTAATTTTTTAGGTACTGTATCCGGTTCACCATAATAAGCAGCTGAACCGTCTAATGATCCGCCTGCCGGAAATCTGATATAGTCAAATTGGATTTCGTCGACTCCCAAATCAATTACTTCTTCAGCAACATCGATTAAATATTGCCAAACTTCCTGATTGTAGGGATTGGCCCATGTTGCATTACCCTCATGAGGAAATTGGATCGGTGTTCCGTCTTCATTTATAATACATAAGTCCGGTCGTACCGGTGCAAAAGTTTCATCCTTAAAAGAAACAATTCGGGCAATTACTCTGATTCCGTTGGCATGACATTTTTCAGTTATTCCTTTAATATCCCGATGTGTGATAATGCAACCCAACTCTTGGGCTAAAGGGATTTTGCTATCATATAAAAGCCCGTAACTTTCTTTGACGTCGATCACGAATGCATTTATTTCTGTTCCCTTAACTTCTTCTAATAATGAATCTAAATAATCTGTATCATAAATATATACGCCGCGAATCTTTTGATGTTCAAAATCTGCTTCGTGCTCGGATTCCGGCAGAGGACCGAAGTAATCCTCAACTTTTTCATTTTCTTCCGGATCAAAATCTTCAGTTACCTCATGAACAACACCTTTTTTATCAATATAGGTGGGGAGTGTTGTTTCGTAAATAAAAGCATAAGGATCAGTTGGTTCTGTAGTCGTTTCACCGGTGATCTGAGCATTGGTATTAGTTTTATCATTCTTATCTGCTTTTTCTGATTCGGCTTTTTGCTGCTTATAATAAAAAATTGCAAAACCGATCAATAAGAGAACGATAATAATACTTAGAATAATTATTATTTTCTTTTGTTTATCTTTTTTACTGCGATCCAATTTGATTAGAATTGGTTGCGGCTTTCTGTTTTGCTCGTTTTCCATAAAAACAGTTTATCCTTATTGTCGCAAATGATTGTCGCAAATGATTGTTGCAAATGATTGTCGCAAATGATTGTTGCGAATCATTGTTGTAAATAATTTTTGCGAGTTATTGTTGCGTATTATTGTTGTGAATTAATCTTTAATCTTCTGATTATAATCCGAAACCAGTTTCGATGCCACATCTACGTCGGAATTGATTGGTACAGGGGTATTGCCGATCATCTGATAATGCTCGGAACCTTTGCCGGCAATGAACAGCAAAGATTTTTTATTTGACTTGACAGCCAGCTCAAAAGCTTCTCGGATACCGGCTTCTCTTTGTTCGACAATTTTATAAGGACAATCTGCCTCAAGTAAATGTTTGGACATCTCGTCGGCAATTTCCGAATGTTCTCGAAAACCCGGATCGTCCGGAATTAAATATACGAAATCCGCATGCTTGGCGGCAGATTTGGGCAAGTCATCAATTCGATTAAGTCCTTTGCTGCCGCTGGCTCCGAATAAAGCGATCAATTGATAATCAGGAAAATGTTGTTCAATTGTTTCAAAACTCTTATCAAAACTCAGACTGGTATGAGCATAACTGACATGACAGATAATTTTTTTATCGTATGTAATATAAAGGTTGTCACGCCCTAAAGTTTCAATATTTTTTAATGCTGCAGCAGATTCCGATTTGGGAATTCCGAAAAACTCTGTCAGTGCGATTGCACAGAGCGCATTTTCAATATTGTATGATCCGATTCCCGGTAAAGAGTAGTGAGTCGAGTTAACCGTGAAGTGATTGCTATCAGAATAGAAATCAATATTATCGGCAAAATAATCACAATTGTCTGATTGAGTCGAATAAGAAATACCATGAATTCCCAGTTTATCAATTTCTTGTTCAACTAAATTAATATTTTCCATATCTTTAGAAAAAACGGCGGTATCGGACATTTGAAAAATTCGCAATTTAGATTCAACATAATCTTCATAACTCGGATGTTCTAAAGGACTGATATGGTCACGTCCCAGATTGAGCAGACTTACAATATCGAATTCGATTCCGGTCACACGATTATATTTCAAAGCTTGGGAAGACACTTCAAGCACCATATATTCAAGATCGGATTGAACTGCATTGGCCAAGTGGTTGAACAAATCCAAAGCTTCCGGAGTAGTGATGGTCGATTCTTCATTAATGATTCCGTCAAAGGTTTCAATTGTAGAAATAATTCCGCAGGGTTGTTTGTTTTGCTTTGCCAGCCAATGATCAAGAATAGCTTTTACATAGGAAACTGTAGTAGATTTTCCTTTTGATCCGGTGACACCGATTAATTTCAATTTGCGATCCGGCTGATTATAGAATTCTTTACCGAGATAGGACATTGCTAAGCGAATATCCTTGACAATTATCCGCGGTAACTCGATTTTATAATCAACTTCGGAAATATAAGCAACGGCGCCTTTAGCCTGTGCATCAAGCAAATATTGTTTTTTGAAATTGGCACCTTTACAGAAAAACAGAGTGCCCGGCTCAACTTGCCGTGAATCAAAAGTAATTTTTTTGATTGTAATATTTGCAGCATTTGAGTCAAGCAATAATTGTTTTGCAATTAAAACATTTAATAAGTCATTCGTGTTCTTGGTATTTTTCATACTGTTTCCTTACCTAAAATATTAGATTGTAAAATCTTAAAATTTTGGAATTCTTAATGCTTATAGGATCCGCAAATTCATATTTGTAAATCCGCAACTTCTTATCTGCGAATCCGTAAATTCTTATCTGCGAATTCTTAGAATTTACAAATATATAAATTCTTAATATTATAAAGTTTCGTCGAATTTACAAATATATAAATTCTTAATATTTTAAAGTTTCGTCTTTTGCTATTTCAGTGTATTCTGATTGAATGATAACTAAAATAAAGCTTGAAAAGCAAATAGAGAGTAATTTATGAAAACAGTTTATTTTGTGAATAATTTTTCCGGCGTACATGTTCCGGGATTAAAAGATAGTGTATATACATTGCGTGAGAAACTGAATTCAAACGGTATAGTCATAGAGGAAAAAAATTTTACGGCAAATAATATTGTGTCAAATAATTCTGCAATAGACATTTTTACGGCAGATAATTTTGTTTCAAATAATTCTGAAGCAGATATTTTTACAGCAGATAAATATAAAACCATGAAAAACTACTCTGCTATTTTTGATATATGTACTCGCAGCAAAGCATATGCTTGTGAAATATTTGCACAAGGCAATACACCGGTGATGATTGCCGGTGATCACAGCATAGGCATGGCAAGTGTAGCTGCTACGGCAGCAAACTATAACAATTTAGGCTTGGTATGGGTTGATGCCCACTCTGATATTAATACCGATACAACCAGTATCACGGGTAATATTCATGGAATGCCGATTGCTTCGTTGCTCGGTCTGGGTTCGCAGGAATTGACACAACTTTCAGGTGAAAAAGCATGTCTTAAACCTGAGAATATTCTATATCTTGGTTTGCGGGATTTAGACCCGGCCGAAACCGAATTTATAAATAATTTACCGATCAAAGCATATTATTATGATGAAATCGCGGTACGAGGTTTAAATGAGGTGTTAGCGGAAATCAAAACAACTTGGCACACTGAAAACATTCATCTAAGTTTTGATTTTGATTCGATGGATCCGCAGGTGATGCCAGGAGTTTCAGTTCCGGTTCCCGGTGGGTTTACTGAAAATGATGCATTTACCATACTCGATTTTTTCAAAAATAACTTCAAATGTCGTTCTTATGATTTTGTAGAATATAACAGGACAAAAGATGTTGCCGATCAATCATTGAATACTTGTCTTAAACTTATAAAATCTATCTTAGATGACTGATATCTGTTAAAATAATGTAAATAATATAGTTGAAATGTAATATTTGCTAATTTTATTAGTACTGAATGGAAGTATTTTTATGTTAATTCGAGACTGTTCAGGCGGTATAGTTTTTTGTAGAGATCAAGTTTTATTGATTCAAAACGAAAAAGAAGAATGGAGCTTTCCCAAGGGTGTTATTCGTGGCGATAATGAAGCGGATGATATTGCAATTTGGCGTGTCAAAGATGAAAGCGGTGTTGATGCAAGAATCATTGGCTTGGCAGGAAAAACCAGTTATGAATTCTACTCTATAACCAGAAAAAAACCGGTTGCCAACCGAATTAAATGGTACATTATGGTTTGTGATGAGATGAAGGCTTCACCGAATAAAGAACAAGGATTTCTCGCTGCCAAATTCTTGCCGGTTGATGAAGCGATCAAAACGATAACCTATAGCCAAGACAGATCTTTGTTGATTTTAGCCCATCAAAAGTACAAAGAGCTGAACGAGGGTTTTGATGAATTCTGATTATCAATCAATTAAGCGATATGCAGAAATAGAATTTGAAGAAAAAAAATCTCGTTTTATCGGAATTGCCAAACCGTTGGAAAATCCCGGACAAGCAGAAGAGTTTATTGCGGAGCAAAGATCTCGGTTTCCCGATGCTACACATCATGTTTACGCCTGGGTTCTCAATAAGCCTCAGCATCTGCAACGCTATTCCGATGACGGTGAACCTCAGGGAACTGCCGGTTTGCCGGTGTTAGATGTCTTGCAAAAACAGAACTTAGTTCAGGCAGGTATAGTTGTGATTCGCTATTACGGTGGTGTGAAACTCGGTACTGGAGGACTGGTCAGAGCATACAGCAAATCAGCTTCTTTGGCGGTAGAAAAGGCAGAACCGATAGTCTGGCTGACCCATCGTATCTACAATGTAAGATGTGATTACTCAAATGCGGAAAGGGTACGTTTTCAATTAAATCAATTGAAATATAATCAAACAGAACCGGAATATACCGTGGATGTTAGCTGGAAAGTTGCAGTCAGACCGGAAAATGAAGAACAATTTATTACAATATTAAAAGACTTAACCAGCGATAATATAAATTATCAGAGAGGAAAACTACAATTATTTCCCTCTGCAATTAATAAAGATAATTAGAAAAATATTTAATTTTATAATTGATAATTTGAAGCATGGAATTTGTTATTTGAAATCTGAAACCATATGGTCATGATATTGCAGAAAAAATCTTAAAAATTTTTGCGAATCTGCCGTTATAAAAGCGCACTGTTTGAGGGCTTCAGCCCGAGTTTGCGAATTTTAGGCAGATGAGCAATAGCTTTTTATTTTTTCAGGATAAATGAACAGACGTTTTCATATAACAAATTTCTGAAAGTAATAATATTATATTTGCAAGAGCTTTGGAGGGAATATGGCAGGTCATTCTAAATGGAACAACATTAAACGCAGAAAAGAAGCAGTAGATGCCAAAAGAGGAAAAATATTCACGAAAATCGGACGTGAAATCTCCGTGGCAGTTAAAGAAGGTGGGCCTGATCCGGAAATGAATTTTGCTTTGCAATCTGCGATTGAGCGAGCTCGTGCCTATAATATGCCGAATGATAATATTAAACGTTCGATTGAGAATGCGCTGGGTGTTAGTGACGGTTCGGATTTTACAGAAATTACTTATGAGGGATATGGAGCAGGCGGAGTTGCAGTTATGGTCAGAGCTTTAACAGACAATCGCAATCGTACAGCTGGCGAGGTCCGCCATCTCTTTGAAAAATATGGTGGAAATTTGGGCAAGGATGGCAGTGTTGCCTTTCAATTTGAAACAAAAGGCAGCTTGATTTTAGCCAAAGAGAAATATTCAGATGAAGATCAGGTAATGATGGATGCTTTGGATGCAGGTTGTGAAGATGTGGTGATTTCGGATGATTTTTATGAAGTGATAACTGCACCAAACAATTATCATCAGGTTATGCATGCTCTTTCCAAAACCGGTTATCAGTTTGAAGATGTTTCTCTGGGGCCTGAACCGATTACTTTCGTCACATTGACCGATTCCGAACAAATTGAAAAAATTGAGAAATTAATTGAAAATTTGGAAGACATTGATGATGTGCAAGATGTATTTCATAATTTGGAAGAATCAGAATAAACAAAATACGTAGAATAAACAAAATACGTATAATAGACAAAATACGCAAAATAAACAAAATACGTATAATAGATAAAATACGCAAAATAGACTAAATAGGCGTAATAGACAAAAGTCAGCGGAAAAAATATTATATAAAATAATATAACAATGATATGTTTGATTTTTTATTTGGAAAACGCAGAAAAAAGCGAGAAGAAAGAAAAGCGCAACGTGAAGCCAAGCGGCGACGTATTGCCGATATTCCAAAGCCGGACGGTGATGTGCCGCTCCGACCCGGCAAGCTGATTTTTAATCCTTTTGGACGTTTTGCTGATGCTGTAAAAACAACTGTACAGGAAGCAAATTTAAGAGAAATAATTGAAACTGAACAGGATGAGCGAGAATATTTATCGCAAATTGCAATTGTTGCTTTTATCGGCACATCCGGTACGGGTAAGAGTACCAGAGCTTTATCGATAGCAGCGGAACATAAAATTCAATATATCATTGATGATGGATTATTGATTCACGGAAGCAATATTGTTGCCGGAACTTCTGCTAAAACGGCGGATACGCAATTAGAATCGGTGCGTCAGGCGTTGTTTATGGATCCGACCAGAGCTGCCAATATGCGAAGGGCATTATTAGATGAGAATCCGCCGATTCTGATGATTCTTGGCACTTCGGACAGAATGTTGAAAAAAATATGTACTAATTTGTGGCTAAATCAACCGTCAATGTTGATTAGGATTGAAGATGTAACGACCGAAGAAGAAAGGCAGGTTGCCAGAACTACCAGAATGTCTGCCGGAACCCATACCATTCCGGTGCCGAGTATGGAAATCAAACATGAATTTTCCGGCTATTTTTTACGACCATGGCAGAAATTAAAAAGACGTTGGGATCGTTCCGCCGATCGTATTGATTATGCAGCCGACGGTGAAAAAACAGTTGTGCGGCCTACTTTTTCCACGATAGGTAATTACTCAATCTCGGATGAAGCTTTGGCAATGTTAGTTGAGCAAATCTTGATTCGTTTAACGGGGATTTCCGACTTGACTGAGTTTATGGTATATAAGGAAACTTACGGGGCAATTTTCAATTTGGGAGTTTCATTGTATTATGGATATAATGCCCAAGAAATATTAAGCAAAGCGCAGAGCAGTTTGAATAAAGATGTGGAACACTACACGGCAATCAATGTCTTAGCAATCAATATTCGTGCTACACGCTTAGTGCATAAATAAGAGGGGAGCTCAAGAAATGACTAATTATACTTTTGATCGAGACTCGAATAATTATTCCGATGAGTATCAATCAGACAAAATAGCATCTGATCAATATGCAGAGGCTGCCAGACAAGCAAGTTTGCAGAATCAGCTCAACTTTGATTCAAATTATCGTAAAGTAGAATTTGAACATGCCGGCTATGAAGAACAAAATGAAGAAATTTTGGCGAGAGAAGAGGCTTTTCGTGCAAGTCTTGCCGGAGCGGGTTATCGTAGTCAAAGATCTGATCAAGATTCTCTGGATTTAGATGAGTTAGACGACATGGAGCAAACAGGTCCTTATCGTGCCGGAGGTGCTGTTGAGCGTTCAGACAAGTCTAAACCGTTACAACCCAGGCGAACAGCCGGTCCTGTATCTGCCCGTAATCGCAGATCTCAACGCCAAAGACCTAACCCGTCTCGTGATATTTTCAGTGGATTATTACAAGCCCTATTCTTATCTTTTTCCAAAAGACCGATGCAAGCTTTCCATTTGAATTTACATTGGGGCAGCTTAGGAGTTTTAGCTTTGTTAAATATTTTATTAGTAGCCGGATTGAATACAGTGGTGATGAATAAACTATTGAAAGCAGCTTTGGGTGGAGTCGGTTCGCTTGTTTCCGGAACAGCCGGTTTCGGTGCCGGAAAAGTCTTTTTCATGTCACTATTGAGTCAACTGGCGACATTAATTGCAGTTGTGCTGATGGTGCTTTTCCTGACTTTGATTTTAGGTAGCGAGAAAAAGCCCTTTAAGCAATATGTTCAGACAGCAACGCTTTCTACTTTACCGTACTCTTTTGTTCTGTTTATTGCTTTGATTGTTTCATTTTTCCTACCCAAAATAGGAATCATTTTGGCATTTGCCGGCAAAATTCATGTTTTTATTTATTTATATGCCGGATTCCAAAAAGGTCATCCGACCAAGAAAAATAGTCCGTTCTGGTTTTTCGTTTTATTGATAGCTGTTGTATTGGTTGTCCAATATTTATTTGTCGGATGGACTTTAACTTGATTAAAGCAACTTATGAAGTTTTTGCATTTAGCAGATTTACATTTAGGAAGAACCTTACATAAATATTCTTTGATTGAAGATCAAAAATACTTTCTGGATTTTGTGATAGATCAAACAGATCAACATAGGCCTGATGCGATTGTGATTGCCGGGGATATTTATGATCGGGCGATTCCCTCGGCTGAAGCAACACAATTATTTGATTACTTTTTGACAGAATTGAGTAAACGTGAATGTTTAACCATGATTATCTCGGGGAATCATGACTCCTCAACCAGACTGAGTTATGCCGGGAATTTCTTTCGAGAATTCCATATTCACATTGCAACTGAACCGCAGGAACAGGTAGAAAAAATAGTTTTGAGCTTAGATCAAACGTATTATTTCTATCTGATTCCTTTTTTTAAACCGGTAAATATCAAAAATTTGTACCCTGAGGCTGAAATAGAGACTTATCAGCAAGCTATGGAACAATTGATAAGTGGAATTGATTTATCTGTACCCGGTAAACATATTTTGATAGCACATCAATTTTTTATCAATCAATCCGGTGAAGCTATTGTGTCAGATTCGGAACAATTATCTGTCGGCGGTTTAGATCGGATTCAGGCTGAACGGGTTAAAGATTTTGATTATGTGGCTTTAGGACATCTCCATCAACCACATTATGTACAATATGAAAATATAAGATATAGTGGTTCACCTCTGGTTTATTCAGCATCCGAATTAGCTCGTCCAAAATTTTTGAGTATGATTGAAATGAATAATGAACCGGGATTCAAATTACATAAAATTCCTTTTGAGCCGTTATATCCTGTGCACTTGATTGAGGGAAATTTTGTTGATTTAATCAACCAGGCCAGAGAAAATCCGAGTGAAGATTATTTTTACATTAGTTTATTGGATTATGAACCGATTCCCGATTTGGCAATTCGTTTCAAAAGATTCTATCCTCGGCTATTAGAAGTCAGAACTCCGCATTTTAATTATTCAGTAGATAGTTTTAACGCTTTGAGTGCAGCTCCGAATGAATTGAGCATAGGTCAACTGTTTGCCTTATTTCATGAAGAAGAAACCGGCAGAGTCATCTCTGATTCTGACCGGAAGATCATTCAAGAGCTTGAAAGAAAAGGTGAATTAACATGAAACCGATCAGACTTTGTTTAGCGGCATTTGGACCTTTTGCAGAAGAAATTGAAATTGATTTTCAACCGTATCAAAACGGTTTATTTTTAATTTCCGGGGATACCGGTTCCGGAAAAACCACAATTTTTGATGCTTTTATGTTTGCGCTCTACGGAGACACAACACAGTCTGAACGTGATGCGGGGCAAATGCGTAGTGACTTTGCTTCCCCAACTACTAAAACTTTTGTTGAATTGGATTTTCAGGTTAAAGATCAAATTTATAAAATAAGACGTGAACCTTCTTACTTGCGTCCCAAAATGCGCGGTGAGGGGATAGTTTCCAATCCGAGCCGGGTGGAAATGACTTTACCGAACGGAAAGGTTTTGACTTTGCAAAAGGAGGTTAAAGATAAAGTTGAACTACTTTTAGGTTTAGATGCCGATCAGTTTAAGCAAACAGGACTGTTACCGCAAGGTGATTTTAAACAACTATTATCTTCGGATCAGCCTCAACGGGAACAAATTTTTCGCAAAATTTTTAATACGAAGAAAATTATTGAATTTCAAGATTTACTAAAACAAGAAACCAAAGACATAGCTCAAAAAAGAGATTTTAAGCAAAGAGATTTAGAACAAGCGATTCACCATATAGAATGGTTTGCCGACAGAGAAAATTCTGATTTAAATGAATTGCAAGAGTTGGCAGAGTATATAAATCATGGTGAGATGAGTTTATTAAGTAAATTCTATCAACAATTTCAAAGCTATATTACTGATTTACGATCTTATCAAAAGCAACTTGATTTAAAGAGTCAAGAGCTTAGTACAGCCAGAAATAAAAAACAGGAAGCATATCAAAAAGCACTTGAATTGAGTCGGATTTTTAATGAATTGGCTTTGAAACAACAAGAATTAGCTCCTTTGGAAGCAGCATTAACTGAAATGCAAGCCAAAAAAAAATCCTATGAAAATATTAAGTTTGTAGCATTAAATATTTCCGGACTTTATAGCCAATGGGAAAACAATCAGCATTCTTTGCAAGAAAAAGATAGTTTACTCGAAAAGAATTTGTGTGAATTAAACCGGATTTCCAACGATTTGACAGAAGCTGAACAACAATATCTGGCTTGGCAAAGCAAGGCGTCAGAAATAGAAGCTGCAACTGTTTCTCTTAACAAATTAAAAGAAGAATTGTCTGTTTATGAAGAATATGAAAAAATCAGGCTGGATTTGGATAGTTTTAATAAGGAGCAAACTAAACTGACAGAACAAAAAGTTGAATTAGAGCAGTTAAAACAGGATTTAGTTACACAAAAGCAAAAACTGGAACAACACATTGCGGATCTGAAACAGGTTGAAATTCAGCATAATAATTTACTTATTGAGCAAAATAAATTGATTGCTGATTATGAAAAGAGAGCAAGTGATCTGGAAAGTTGGCGATTTCTCCGCAAGCAAGCAGCGGAAATAAATAGCTTAACGATTCAATATGAAAGTATTGCTGAAAAGTTCAGGCAAGCGGAGTTGGATCTTGCTTCATATCGTGACTTGGAAAAACAACAAGCGGCTGCTTTTCTGGCAAAAGATTTAATTCAAGGTACTCCATGTCCGGTTTGCGGACAAACTCATCATCTAAAATTAGCTGAATTTGATCAGAATTATTCTGAAGAAATTCTTAATAAAAAAATTCAATGTTTCAATCAACTTCAAAATCAAACTACAGAGCTAAGAATTGAGCTAAGCGGCATCAAAACCGGTCACTCTCAACTTTTGGCTGCATTGGAGAAAAGCTTCAGTAATGAAAAGCAAAAAATATATCAAGACACAGGTGATCAACTAAGCCGCAAATCGTATCAAAATGCAAGTGATCAATCAAGCCGAAAATCAAACAAATATGTAAGCCGAGAAGCAAATCAAGAATCAAAATTTGATTTGACATCTGATGTCAAATATGCAAAATTTCAATCGGCAACAGATGAACTGTTCAGTCATATTGAGAAAATCTCGCAAACAATTACGACACAAACAGAACAATTAAAAGCAATTCCTCGATTACAAGAAATACTTTTAAATAATGAAGTTCAAACATCAAACAATTTGGCTGATTTACAAGAAATTGAAGATAGATTAAAAACTAATTTATTAGATCGGACCAAGCTCAGTGTAAAACTGGAAAACATGCAAAAAAATCTACAATATGAAAACTTGCAACAAGCAGAGCAAGCTTTTATCTGCTTGAAGTCCGAGTATAAGAAGAAAATCAAAGCCGGACAAGATGTTACAGAAAATTATAATCGACTCTTACGTGAACAGAGCAGCTTTGATTCAACGACCAAACAGATCAAAAGCGATATTGATACTTTAAAGAAAAGACAAACCGAATTAGTAGCAGAAATTACTAAAAAATCGACTCAGGTCGGGATTAAGTTTTCAGATATCAGTCAATATATTTGGTCACCGGATCAGTTAAATCAAGAAGAAACTGCAATCAATGCATATTTCACACAATTGCAAAATTTGCGTCGAAATGTAAATGAATTAACCATACAAATCCAAGATCAAACGAAACCTGATTTAGAACAAATCAGCGCTGAACTACAACAGGCAGAACAGATTTTACAAGAGTTTAGAACAAAGTTAACCTCACTTGATCATGTAATTGAAAAAAATGTTTCATTAGCTGAACAATTTGCTGTTGACAGGAAAGATTATCTAAAGTTTGCTGAAAAGGCTGCTGAGATTTCATATTTGTCCGGCTTGGCTAACGGTTTAACAGGTGCAGGCAGACGAACATTTGAGGCATTTGTTCAATCGTATTATTTTCAAAGAATGCTTGAGGCAAGTAATATGCGACTGGCATCGATGAGTCATGGCAGATACTATTTGGATCGTAAAGAAGACATATCTGACAGACGAAAAAGAGGTGGTCTTGAATTTGAAATTTTTGATACTTATACCGGTAAAACCAGACCGGCAACAACACTTTCCGGCGGTGAGAGTTTTATAACCGCTTTGGCGTTGGCTTTAGGCTTATCTGATACTGTTCAACAAATGCAAGGCGGTGTCGAAATTGAAACTTTATTCATTGATGAAGGTTTCGGTTCTTTAGACAGTGATGCACTTGAACAAGCGATACGTGCTTTGGAAGAATTGAGTGAGGGCGATCGAATGATCGGTATTATTTCTCATGTGCAGGATTTACAAGAAAGAATTGATCGACAAATTCAAGTCAAAAGCAGTAATCAAGGCAGCACGATTATTTGTATATAATAATGATTGTAAAAACAATGCTTAATGATAAAAAACCGGAATTTACAGAATGATAAAAAACCGGAATCTACAGAATTTTTTCTAAACAGGCAAATTTTTCTACACAGACTCTTTTAATCTTCTAAGTTTGGCATACTCTCTTTAAGTTTTGTAATTTCACTTAGTGTGCTTTCAATACCCTCCTGGTCTTCCGCCAATTTAAAATACTCATAGCTTTTACGAAAATACCCGAGCGCTTCTTTGTGCTGATTTAGAGTTATACTTAAACGTCCTAAAGCCTTAGCAGCCAACCCGACACCATGATAATTGGTTTCTGTTTCAGCGAATACAATTGCATGATTAAAGTACATTCTGGCATCAACAAAATCGCCGGCAAGCATTTTCACATCACCTTGTTCGTAAAAGTTATAAGAAAGATCGGCATAATATGAAGGCATTAAAGAACTGCATTTCCTTAATTCTTCACGGAACAATTCCGTAGCTTTATCATAATGTCCTCTTAACTTCGCAAGAATTCCCAATTGATGCAGAGCACGTGCCTGTTCGTACAAGTCTTCTGTTTTTTCACCGATTAACAAGGCACTCTCCATGTCATGCTGTGCTTCATCATAATTATTCAAATTCATTTTAATGATGCCTTTATTCAATGCAATTTGAAACCTATGTTTGTTACTTAACTTTTTCTCTTCGCCAAGTGCATTGAATTCAGTGAGAGCCTCTTCGAATTTTTTATCGACATATAACTGATGAGCAGCTTCAATTCTCTCTTTAATCTTTTCCATATTACTCATCCTTTTAAAGTAATACATTTAGTTTACAAAATCATTTACTTACAAGCAAACATTATTCTAAACAGCTTAATGCAATTTCATTCGTCTTTAACCATTTCAGCTTATCCAGGTATTGCTTGGGCGATAGATAATTACAGTGATTATGTGTTCCGGTCGTAATTATACAATGCTTCAATCTTTTCTAATACCAATTTGTATTAAATATTGAATGCAATCATAATTTAATATTATAATGATTTTAACATTTAAAAGAGGTTAAACTTGAAAAAAATCGATATTAGCCAAAATCAAGAATTAGTTAGACATAGAAATCAGAAAAGAGTTTTATTCGAATTATCTAAAAATAAGCTGATGACAATTAGGAGGCTTTCAGAAACTCTTGATCTAAGTGCGCCGACAATTATTTCTATTTTGGATCATTTGATAGAAATGCAATTAGTGAAAGAATGTGGTCAAATATCTACAAAAGTTGGAAGAAAACCGGTCCTGTACTCTATCAATGAAAAATATAAAAGGATAATTGCTATAGATTTAGGTCAAAACAACATGTTTATCGGTGTTTCTGATTTAAATTGTGAATTTGAGGAAATCATTGAAGAACCATTGAATTATAAAAAAAAAGACTTTTCTTTGTCTGATTATTTAACAAAATCCATTGATGGCTTACTTCAAAAGAATAATCTTTCTATTGAAGACATGGCCACTATTGTTATAGGAAATGTAGGGATAGTTGATGAGAAAACCGGAAGTATTTCATATGCTGCAGGTACAGCAATATGGAGTAGTCAGCCTATCAAATTACATTTAAAAAAGAAATATTCTTGTCCGATTATAGTGAAAAACGATGTTAATTTATCAACAATAGGTGAGAGAAAATCAGGAAATACAAAGGGCTTTAACAGTTTTGCTTATTTTAGATTTGACGTTGGAGTTAAAGCCGGAATAGTTATAGACAATAAGCTATATGAGGGTAATGATGGTGCTGCAGGTGAGATCGGTTTCGCTTCAAGTTGTATGTATAAAGACATTTCGAGTTTTGATAATAGAATTGAAGAAGAATTAACGATAAAAAATGTTTGCTCGAATGTATATGATGAAATAAGAAAACATGGTAATAGTCCTTTGTTTAGCTATATTCAAAATAACAACAAATCGATAAATGCTAAATTATTGGGAGAATATTTCTTGACAGACACTGTTATAAATAAAATTTTATCAGATTATTTAATTCACTTAGGCAATTTGATAATAATGTTTGTTTCTATCATGAACGTGCCCTTGATTATTCTTGGTGGTGACATTGTAAATTTCGGAGAGAAATTTTTAATTAATTTACAACAATACATTGATAAAAATTGTTTTTTTCCTCCTCAAATTCGCTATTCAACAATTAAGGAACATAGTGGATTGATTGGAGGTGCATCTATCGGTATAGATGCTTTTCTTGCTTCCATTCATTAAATTAATAAAGAAATTAATTTATATAATCTCCAAAATAAATACATTCTTTTGGGTATTTTGATCTGCATAAAAAGCCAAATGATTAATTGTTTAAAACGGATATTGATAAAAAGAGTGTTTTCAGCTAGCATATAGATATGCATTTTTAAAGTGATTTTAAAAACATGTTTAGAGGTACACTATGAGCTCTGTAGTAAATTGGGGATTAATAGGTGGTTCAAATATTTTAGAACATGCCACCGGCCTTGCCTTAAAAGAAACTTCTAATGCAAAAGTTTATGCACTTGCGACTAAAAGAGAAGAACGACATCAAAAATTCCGAAAAATATTTGGTGATTATAAAGAATATAATGATTATGATATGCTGCTGAAAGATGAAAAAATTGATGCGGTTTATATTTCTTTACCTAATTCATTACATTACGAATGGACAATCAAAGCTCTCCATGCAGGGAAGCATGTCCTCTGCGAAAAACCCATATCAGTTACTGAATCAAAAGTTGTTAATATGTTTTCTGTTGCCCGAAAAACCAATTGTCTTTTGATGGAGGGATTTGCTTTTTTACATAGTCCTATTATGAATGTGATAAAGAATATATGTAGTAGATTAGGATCCATACATTTTATACATGCCCATTTTTATGATGAAGGAAATATCAAAGACGAAAAAAACGCGACAGTTCGTCGGCACAGCTATGGTGGATCAGTTTATGATATAGGATGTTATAATTCGGCTTTCTTGCAATTTTTATTGGAAGAAGAACCGGATCAAATTTTGGGACATGCACATTTTACAAAATTTAATATTGATGACTTCGCAAGTTTTCTTTTTATCTATGAGAGTGGTGTAAAAGCCTCTGTAGAATCTTACATAGGTTGTAGTCAGAGGGACGATTCAATCACTATTTTCGGTAATAATGGAAAATTGATAATTCCTTTAGAATATAATTTTGCAGGAAAATCTCAATTGATTTTTCAGAATAAGGATGGAGCAACGGAAAAAATAGATGTTGAGTCACCCAATAATTACAGATTGGAATTCGAACATTTTTCTGATTGTATTTTGAATGGGAAAACTCCTGACCTTACAGCAGATTTTTCTATTAAACAGGCAAGAACAATAGATCGAATGTTAAAAACAATAAATTATTAAGACATTGTTTAAGAGAGAAGGAGGTGAATTGTTTTCTAACATAATAATTTATTGCAAACATAGTTAAAAAGTATGAACGAAGAAATTCTGAATTAACTTAAAAAGGAGAAAGATATGAAAAAAATAAAAAGAATTTTATCAATTCTATTAGTTTGTTTACTAATGGTTTCATTAGTAGCTTGTGGCAGCTCAAAGTCAAATGATAAAGCCGATGAAGACAAAGCGGAAACAGCTGATAAAACAGAAAAGGCAAAAGATGATTCTTCTAAAGAGGAAGCGGCAGAAGAGCCTTCTGAAAAGGAAGAAGTGAAAGATGATTCTGAAGCTGAAGAGGCAGAAGATGCAGAAGCAGCAACAGATGACTCTGAAATATTTATAGGTTTATCAATGCCGACATTTGCAGAAGAGCGTTGGGTATACGATACAAATGCGATGCAGGCTTATTGTGAAGAAAAAGGTTATAAATTAGTACATGCAGTTGCAGATGGTGACAGTAACAAACAAAAAGAACAATGTGCAACTATGATTACACAAGGTGTTGACGTATTAATTTTAGCACCGAATGATGGTGATGCAGCTGCTACAATTGTGGAAGAAGCAAAAGATGCGGGCGTATATGTTGTATCCTATGACAGATTGGTAACAGGAACGGATTTGGTTGACGTTTATATCACATTTGACAGTTGGTATATGGGTGAAATCAACGGTAAATACATTGTTGATAATTTAGAAGAAAAATTTGGTGAAGTAAAAGGTAATGTAGTATTACTGAAAGGTGATCCCGGTGATTCCAATGCACCTCAATATTTTGGCGGTGCCTATCAACACTTAGAACCATATATTGAATCCGGTGCTATAAATGTCATTAGTGAAAATGACTGTATGGGCTGGAAACCTGAAGAAGCAACCAAACACGTTGAAAATGCAATGAGTATTGCAGATGCAGAAGGTATCACTATTGACGCAGTTTTAGCACCTAACGATGGTACTGCAGGCGGTGTTATAGCAGCATTGGGTGATGATTTAGCTAAAGAGACAATTATTACAGGAATGGATGCTGAAGTAGCAGCCGTACAAAGAATCTTAGAGGGAACGCAATCTATGACTTCATGGGGAGATACTCGTGAAATGGGTATGACTGCAGTTGATGTTGCTGTTGCTTTGGTTAAAGATGGTTCATATCCGACAGAAACCAGTGAAAAAGGTACTGATGCAGACGGAAATGAAATTGATGTTCCTTCCGTTAGATTACCTGCAGTATTTATAGATGAAAATAATGCGCATATACTGATTGATGAAGGATACCACTCAGCAGAAGATTACGAATAATAAGAATATACATTTTTAGCTTTGACAGGAGATGGAATTTTATTCTGTCTCCTGTTGAAAGAAAGGAAAATCGATGACAGATTATATCCTTGAAATGAAAAACATAACAAAGAGATTTCCCGGTGTTTTAGCTTTAGATGATGTTTCTTTCAGAGTAAAACGAGGAGAAATCCATGCTCTTGTAGGTGAAAACGGAGCAGGGAAATCTACCTTGATGAAAGTTTTGAGTGGTGTACATTCGCATGGAACATATTCCGGTCAAGTAATATTTAATGGTGAAGAGCAAAGTTATCGAAATATTGCTGATAGTGAAAATGCCGGAATTGCTATTATTTATCAAGAGTTAGCTTTATGTCCTAATATGAATATTGCTGAAAGTATATTTTTGGGTAGAGAAATTCTAAGCAAATCTAAATTAATTAATTGGAGTGAAATGTATAAAAGAACCAATGAATTATTAGAGCAAGTTGAGTTAGATATAAATCCGGAAACAAAAATATCACATATAGGCATAGGCCAACAGCAGCTTGTAGAAATAGCTAAGGCAGTGAGTAAAAACGCGGAGCTGTTAATTTTAGACGAACCCACTGCAGCTTTAACAGATAAAGAGTCCGAGCATTTATTAGATCTGTTAAGACAATTTAAAGAACAAGGTGTAACTTGTATATATATATCTCATAAGTTGAATGAAGTCTATAACATAGCTGATACTATCACTGTTCTACGTGATGGACAATCTATTATTACTTCTAAAAAAGAAGATCTTTCCCAACGTGATTTGATTTCTCATATGGTGGGTCGAGAATTAGAAGATATGTTTCCCAGAGTATATCAAAAACCGGAAGATGTGGTTTTGGAAGTTGAAAATTGGAGCATTGAGCATCCCACAATTGCAAACAAAAAAGTAATCGATAATATTTCTTTTAGTTGCAAAAAAGGGGAAATTCTTGGAATAGCAGGTCTTATGGGGGCCGGAAGAACAGAGCTTATTATGAGTCTGCTGGGCCATTATGGAAAAAAAATATGCGGAACCATTCGCATGAATGGTGAAGAAGTTGTTATTAATAATTCTTCTGACGCCATTAAAAAAGGCATTGGATTGGTTCCTGAAGATAGAAAAAGATATGGTTTGGTTTTACATCAAGATGTTAAGTTTAATACAGGATTAGCAAGTTTTAATGATTTATCGAAAAATGGTTTGATCAATGATAATGAATTAATTTCTTTAACCAATGAACAAGTTAACAAATTAAATATCAGGACACCAAGTATTGAACAATTGCTTAGAAATTTATCCGGAGGCAATCAGCAGAAAAATGTGTTGGCCAAGTGGTTAATAAGAGAATTAAGTGTTTTGATTTTAGATGAACCAACCCGAGGTATTGATGTAGGTTCCAAAATTGAAATCTACAATATTATGAATGATCTCGTGGCAGAAGGATTGGCAATTATTATGATTTCATCGGAACTCCCTGAAATTATAGGTATTAGCGATAGAGTACTAGTTATGCATGAAGGAAAATTTGTAAAGGAATTTTCAAAAGATGATGTAACCCAAGAAGAGATTATGCATTATGCAACAGGAGGGATATGATGAAAAAAACAGGGTTAATTAGTGAACTAAAGAATACTGTTTCAAGTCAGATTCATAGATATACCATGATCATCGCATTAATAGCCATTTGGATATTTTTTCAAATTGTCACCGATGGTATATTTTTAACACCAAGGAATATAAATAATATATTTTTACAAATGTGCTTTATAGGAATAGCATCGTGTGGGATGGTTTTAGTAATGGTAGCAGCACAAATAGATTTATCGGTAGGGTCGGTCATCGGTTTTACCGGGTCTATCATAGCTGTATTAATCCGCAATCATAATATGCATATAGTGCCTGCTTTAGCAATTACGCTGGTAATAGGGTTACTGATAGGAATTTGGCATGGTTTTTGGGTTGCTTATATGGGATTGCCGGCATTTATTGTCACCTTAGCTTCACAGATGATCTTTAGAGGTGGTGTAATGGGCGTGACTCAAGGCAGCACTATTCAACCGAATAATAATGCTTTCAAAGCAATTGGACAAGGTTATTTACCAAGTTTATTTGAATTCGGAAAATATAACACAACACCACTTGTTGTCGGTATAATATGTATTATTGCTTATATATTAATAGAAATTAAAACAAGAAAAACCCGTCAAAGTTATGAATTTGAAGTAAGCAGCTTATCATCGTTTATCTTGAAAATGATCTTTATGTCAGTTGTTATCTATTCAGTTTTTGTTGTTTGGGCATTAGATAGAGGAATTCCTGTACCGATGGTAATCTTATTTGTTGTGGTTGCAATTATGCATATTGTTTCAAGACGTACTCCGTTCGGAAGACATGTATATGCGATTGGCGGTAATTCGGAAGCAACACAGCTTTCCGGAGTTAATGTTAAATTAACGATGCTGTTAATTTTCTCCTTAATGGGAGTATTATCAGCGATTTCCGGTATTGTCTATACATCCAGATTGAATTCAGCTGCTATAGCCGGAGGAACAGGAACAGAAACGGATATTATTGCTTCCGCGATTATCGGAGGAACGAGTCCTTCAGGTGGAACAGGTACGATCATTGGTTGTATCATTGGTGCGCTAGTCATGGCATCACTTGAAAACGGCATGAGTTTATTAAGTTTAGGATCCTTTGAGAAATATGTAATTAAAGGACTGGTTTTATTATTTGCTGTGGCAGTTGATGTACAAACAAGAAAAAGAAGAGGCATTGTATAATTTCAAGCAACAATTTTGGAATTTTCGATATTTTATAGTTTTATAGTAAAGAAGAAAAAATATATAGGGAGGTAAAAATGAATTTAATAACAACTTTGAAAGGATCATACGTAGAAGCTTTTGTCCCAAAAGGATGGGATTTTCAAAAGTTTGATGATTGTATTGGAAATGGTGTAGAAGAAGCATCGGAACGACAAAGTTTTTGGAATGAAGATTTTAAACCTGTAGCGTGTGATTCATTGTCAGATTTTGGTGTATATATGGGACATGAAATAGCTATGGAGATTAAAAATACATATGAAAAAAACCAAAAGCTTGCCTTGATTTTACCGGTCGGTCCGATGGGTATGTATCAGTGGGTATCTTATTTTGTTGAACAATGGGACATTGATTGCAAGCATGTCTATACCTTCAATATGGATGAGTGGAGTGATGCAGAAGGAAATACTTCTGATCCGAAAGAAAATGGGTCTTTCCAATATGCTATGGAACATGGATTTTTCAACTTAATGGGTGAGAGAACAGTTCCTGAAGATCAACGATATTTTGCGACAAAGGAAGTATTGCCGCTATATGGTGAAAAAATAAGAGAAATCAAAGAAGATGGAGGTCGTTTGGTAACCGTATATGGAATAGGAAGAGCTTTCCATATAGCATTTTGGGAGCCTCATTTTGCTGAAGACTACGATTCAGATGAAGAATGGTTAAAAGCTGAATATAGAATTGGGGCGGCACTACATCCGTTAACAATTGAGCAAAATGCTTTGACGAGTTATAAGAGCAGAACGAGTCTTATTCCTGCATACGCCAATACTGTTGGTCCGGGATTGTATTTTCAATCAGATAAGATGATTGGCGGATGTGATGGTATCTTCGGTAGAGGAATGCAATGGCAGGGATTATCATTCTGGGTAACTTTAAGACATGGACCAACCCGTTGGGCAACATCTACTTATATTCCTACAAGACCGGGAGTATTGTTTTATATGAAAGATTTAGCAGGTCCTTTAGAGCCTGAAAGCAATTAATAAGTGCCAAAATAATCTGGAAAAAATTAATAGTTAAAATATTTCAGGATCAGTAAATTGTAGTAATAATTTACTGATTTTTATTAAATTGTATTTAAGTTTAATGGGAGAAATGTAAGTGTATAAAATTGCTAAATGTAATTCTTAATGATGACTAAAAGGATTGTATAATTATAAAATAGCTAAACTAACAAAAAGATGAAGTTTATTCTGAATCAAAAATAAAACAAAATAAGATTTGAGAGGTTGTTATGCAATATTTATTAGGGATAGATATCGGAACATCAAGTACAAAAATATTACTCTTGGATGAAAGAGGACATATTATCGATGATGTTGAAAGATTATATGATTTTGAAATACCGGCTAACGGTTGGACAGAACAAGATCCGGATCTTTGGTGGAATGCAGTTAGAGAGATTATTCCTGAAATAATTCAGAAGCATAATATCACAGGAACAGATATCAAGGGTATCGGTATAGCAGGGCAAATGCACAGTTTAGTTATGTTGGATGCCGATGGTGATGTATTACGAAAAGCAATTCTTTGGAATGATCAAAGAACAGGTAAACAAGTGGATAAAATAAATGAGATTGTAGGTGCAGACCGCCATATAGAATTGACATCCAATCCGCCATTAACCGGATTTACATCTCCTAAAATTTTATGGGTCCGAGAAAATGAACCGGAAATCTATGAAAAATGTAAAAAAATATTGTTACCGAAAGATTATATTAGATATAGATTAACCGGTGAATATGTTTCAGACGTTTCAGATGCTTCCGGCATGGGACTCTTGAATGTAAAAGAGAGAACATGGTCAGATGAAATTCTCAAAGATTTAGAGATTGATAAAGATTTGTTGCCAAGTTTAGTAGAATCTGTTGAGATTAGCGGTTATGTAACAAAAGAGATAGCTCAAGAGTTAGGTTTAGCTGAAGGAACGCCGGTTGTAGGTGGGGCCGGAGATAATGCAGCTGCAGCAATTGGAGTTGGTGTTATCGAAGAAGGTACCGGTTTTACAACAATCGGAACATCCGGAGTTGTCTTTGTTCATTCTTCAAAGCCTAATACAGACGCAAAAGGAAGAGTACATACATTCTGCAGCGCTGTACCTAATGAATGGCATCTGATGGGTGTAACGCTGGCGGCAGGCTCTTCGTTGCAATGGTTCAGAAATCGTTTCTGTCATGAAGAAATGCAAGAGGCAGAAGAAACGGGTGTCGATGTTTATAAAATCATGGACTATAAAGCTGCCGAAATAAAAGAAGGTTCCGATAAACTTTTATTTTTACCATATCTTTCCGGTGAGAGAACGCCGCATTTGGATCCTGATGCAAGAGGCGTTTTCTTTGGTTTATCCACGATCCATGAGAAGGCTCATTTGATCAGGGCTGTTTTAGAGGGAGTTGCATTCTCGCTAAATGACTGCTTATCTGTCTTGCGCGAATTGGATGTTGATGCTGAAACCATGATGTTAACCGGTGGAGGTGCTGCCAGTCCTTTATGGCAAAAAATCATTGCGGATGTATTTAATTGTAAAATGCAAACTTGTAAATCAAATCAAGGACCATCATTAGGGGCTGCTATTTTAGCCGGTGTCGGTTCCGGAGTATTTAAAGATTTACAAGATGGTTGCAGAAAAGTAGTTGAAGTAAAAAGATCTGTTGAACCATCAGAAAATGAATATAAAGCTTTCTACGAAATATATAAATCTGTCTATCAATCTTTAAAAGAAAACTATAAAAAATTAGCAAATATTTAAATTGCTGTTAAGTAAAGATTAGTTCTTGTCAAAATGAAAAAACGCAGAAAAAACACAAAATAGATTAGACTTTACAACTCACTTTTTTACTGATAGAATAAATTGCTGTATTTCCGGACAATTAGATTTTACGATATTTTATGTTAGTTGTTAAGGAAAAACAGATTGAAAACAAATGAAAGGAGGGAAATAGATGCCTACATTTAACCAGCTGGTCAAAAAAGGTCGCTCAACCAAAAAAGACAAGTCGGATTCACCGGCATTGGGTTATGGAATGAACTCATTGCGTGGTCGTGTTTCGAGATACAATTCACCGCAAAAACGCGGAGTATGTACTTCAGTAAAAACGACTACACCGAAAAAACCGAATTCGGCATTGCGTAAAGTTGCCAGAGTACGTCTGACCAATCAAATGGAAGTGTCAGCGTATATTCCGGGTATCGGTCACAATCTACAAGAACATAGTGTTGTTTTAATTCGTGGTGGTCGTGTCAAGGATTTACCCGGTGTTCGTTATCACGTAATTCGTGGAACGTTAGATACAGCAGGAGTAACAGATCGCAAACAGGGTCGCTCAAAATATGGAGCGAAGAGACCAAGATCCGTCACATAATCGGCGGAATCGATCGGTTGGACAATCTATGTCGCAGAAGGCCTCTATTTTCCTTATGAAATATCAGGGCCGTTCTGGCCTGACACGATCCAAACCGTGAGTACCTATGATTTCGGTAGTACCGTATAATCATGAAAGGAGGGAAGAAATGCCAAGAAAGGGCCATGTTCCAAAAAGAGAAATTTTACCTGATCCGCAATACCATGACTTAAAGGTCGCAAAATTAATTAATATGGTAATGTTGGACGGCAAAAAATCCTTGGCTCAAAGAATTGTTTACGGCGCATTTGATATTATCAAAGAACGTACAGAACAAGAGCCTTTAGAAGTTTTTTATCAAGCTTTAGAAAATGTAATGCCTATGCTGGAAGTTAAAGCCAGACGTGTAGGCGGTTCGAACTATCAAGTTCCGATTGAAGTTAGACCTGAAAGACGCCAGACTTTGGCTTTGCGTTGGATTGTTAATGCTGCTCGTGCACGTCATGAACGTAGCATGGATCAACGTTTAGCTAATGAAATTTTAGACGCAAATAACAGTACCGGCTCAGCATTCAGAAAAAAAGAAGAAATGCATCGTATGGCGGAAGCAAATCGAGCTTTTGCTCATTACAGATGGTAGGCTAAGCTATTCGAAGGTATAATATGAAATTATTAATGAAAGGAGTTTACCCGCATGCCTAGAGAATTTTCATTAGAAAATACAAGAAATATAGGCATAATGGCACATATTGATGCCGGTAAAACCACGACGACAGAAAGAATTCTGTATTATACAGGAAAAATTCATCGTTTAGGAGAAACCCATGAGGGTGCTGCTACCATGGACTGGATGGAGCAAGAACAAGAACGTGGTATTACAATCACTTCAGCTGCAACCACAGCCCAATGGAAAAACCGGAGAATCAATATCATTGACACACCGGGACACGTTGATTTTACTGTAGAGGTGGAGCGTTCTTTGCGTGTTCTGGATGGTGCTGTAACAGTATTTTGTGCCAAAAGCGGTGTTGAACCCCAAACTGAAACTGTTTGGCGTCAAGCAGATACCTACGGTGTTCCCAGGATGGCCTATATTAATAAAATGGATATTACAGGCGCTGACTTTTTCAATGTTGTAGATATGATCCGTGATCGTCTGGGTGCCAATCCAATTCCGGTTCAATTGCCGATCGGCAAAGAAGAGAATTTTACAGGGATTATAGATTTAATGACTATGAAAGCTGTAATTTACAAAAATGATGAGGGCACTGAGATTGAAGAGACAGATATTCCGGCAGAGATGTTGGATCAGGCAAAATATTACCGTGATCAAATGGTTACAGCCATTGCCGAAACAGATGATAATCTGGCAGAAAAATTCTTATTAGAAGAGGAAATTTCGGTCAAAGAATTGAAAGATGCTTTACGCAAGGCGACAATCAATACTGAAATTATACCGGTTGTTTGTGGTACTTCATATAAGAATAAAGGTGTACAGTTGCTCTTGGATGCAATTGTTGATTATATGCCATCTCCGTTGGATATTCCGGCAATTGAAGGTATTAATCCTGTGACCGGTGAAGAAGAGCAACGTAATGCTGCTGATGATGAGCCGTTCTCAGCTTTAGCTTTCAAGATTATGACGGATCCGTTTGTCGGTAAATTATGCTTCTTCAGAGTTTATTCCGGTACGTTGGAAGCCGGATCATATGTTTACAATTCGATCAAAGAACAGCGAGAACGCATTGGACGTATCCTTTTGATGCACTCTAACCATCGTGAAGAAACCGATATTGTCTATTCCGGAGATATAGCAGCTGCAGTTGGCTTAAAGAATACATCTACCGGCGAAACTCTATGCGATGAGAAAAATCCGATAGTATTGGAATCCATGGATTTTCCGGAACCTGTTCTTGCGGTTGCAATTGAGCCGAAATCCAAAGCTTCACAAGAGAAATTGATTACGGCCTTGGCAAAATTGTCGGAAGAGGATCCGACATTTAAAACCAAAACAGATAGTGAAACCGGACAAACCCTGATTTCAGGTATGGGCGAATTACATTTAGACATTATTGTAGATCGTTTATTCCGAGAATTTAAGGTTGAAGCGAATGTCGGTGAACCGCAAGTTGCATACAGAGAAACTATTACGAAACCGGTCGAAGCGGAAGGCAGATTTATCCGACAAACCGGAGGTCGCGGTCAATACGGACACTGTGTTGTTCAATTTGAACCTTTGCCTGCTGATCAAACATATGAATTTGTTGATAAGATTGTCGGCGGAGTAATTCCCAGAGAATACATCGGCTCAGTTGATGCAGGAATTCGCGAAGCACTACATTCCGGAGAAATTGCCGGATATCCTGTTGTAGGTATTAAAGCAACTTTAATTGACGGTTCATATCACGATGTTGATTCATCTGAAATCGCTTTCAAAATTGCCGGTTCAATGGCATTGAAAGAAGCTATGCGTAAAGGCAGTTCAGTATTATTAGAACCTATGATGAAAGTGGACGTAGTTGTACCGGAAGACTATATGGGCGATGTTATGGGCGATTTAAGCTCACGTCGCGGACAGATTCTGGGCAATGAACCTCGTGGCAATACAGTGGTTATTTCAGCCTATGTACCATTATCTGAAATGTTCGGTTATGCCACCAATTTACGTTCCAGAACTCAAGGGCGCGGTACATTCGTAATGCAAATAGATCATTATGAAAGAGTCCCGTCCGGTATAACAGAGAGCTTTTTAAGCTCATATTGATTAATAAAACAGTTTGTTAGTTTAATGAACTATTGAATGATTGCCAAAGTGCAATAAATGTGTAAAATATAAAAGAGATAATTAAAAGAAAGAAATAATGATCAGCAGTATGCTGTATCAATAAGGAGGATCTTTTTAATGGCTAAAGCAATGTTTGAAAGAAACAAGCCGCATGTTAACGTAGGAACCTTAGGTCACGTAGACCATGGTAAGACAACACTTACCGCTGCGATTACTAAAGTTCTTGCTATGCAAGGTGGAGCAGATTTTACAGATTATGCAAATATCGATAAAGCACCTGAAGAAAGACAACGTGGAATTACCATCAGTACATCACACGTAGAATATGAAACAGAAAATCGTCACTACGCTCACGTAGACTGTCCGGGCCATGCTGACTATATCAAAAACATGATTACCGGTGCTGCGCAAATGGACGGTGCTATCTTAGTAGTTTCAGCTGCTGACGGTCCGATGCCGCAAACTCGTGAACACATCTTGTTAGCTCGCCAAGTTGGCGTTCCGACAATTGTTGTTTACATGAATAAAACAGACCAAGTTGATGACGAAGAATTATTAGAATTAGTTGAAATGGAAGTTCGTGAACTCTTAAGCGAATATGAATATGACGGAGATGATACTCCTGTAGTTCGCGGTTCAGCCTTGAAAGCTCTCGAAAGCACAAGTGATGACCCCAGCGCACCTGAATATGAATCTATTCTTGAACTTATGGAAGCAGTGGACGAATTCATTCCGACACCTGAACGTGAAACCGATTTGCCATTTGCAATGCCGGTTGAAGACGTTTTCACAATTACCGGTCGTGGTACAGTTGCTACCGGCCGTATTGAGCGTGGAACAATTAAGTTACAAGCTCCGGTTGAAATCGTAGGTATGCAAGAAAAACCGACCAATACTGTTGTTACAGGTATTGAGATGTTCCACAAAATGATGGAGCAAGGTGTAGCCGGTGATAACGTAGGTCTTTTATTACGTGGTGTTGATCGTGATGGAATTGAACGTGGTCAAGTTGTTGCTGCTCCAGGTACAATTAAACCTCATACGAAATTTGTCGGACAAGTTTACGTTTTAACTAAAGATGAAGGTGGTCGTCATAAACCATTCTTCTCAGGCTATCGTCCGCAGTTCTATTTCCGTACAACAGACGTTACCGGTGTCGCACACTTACCTGAAGGAACAGAAATGTGCATGCCCGGCGACCATACTTCAATGACAGTTGAATTGATCACACCGATTGCTATTGAAAAAGGTTTGAAATTTGCTATCCGTGAAGGTGGCCGTACAGTAGGTTCAGGTTCAGTTACCGACATCATTGAATAATTAATGAACAATCAAATTTATTCAGCTTAGCGGATCTAAAGCAGTTACCGGAATCAGCTGAAATTTGAAAACTAAAAAATAAGCAAAACTATTATCGAATAGTTATTAACTTACTCGATTAAAGAAAGAGGGTACGCCATTTAGGCAGTACCCTCTTTTGATTGGAAAAGTTTGAATAATGAAATTTGATTAAAAGTAGCATGTTTCAGATAATAAAATCGTTTTGGAATGTGTTCACTGGAAAAAATTCTTCAAAAACTTGGCGAAATTGCCGTTATAAAAATCACATGTTTGAGGGCTTGTCCGAGTTTGTGATTTTTAGGCAATGAGCTTTAGTTTTTGAATTTTTATCAGTGCACATGAACAATCGATTTTATTATCTGAAATCTTCTAAATTTAATAAAGCATGTTACAATAAAATAATAAACAAGATATTCGGAGGGTATTAATAAATGTATTATAAACGGAAAATTGCAGACGATATTTACTATGTTGGTGAGAGTGATCGACGTTTGGAAAGATTCGAAAATATGTTTGAACTGCCGAACGGTGTTGCTTATAATTCATACCTGATCGTAGATGAAAAAACTGCATTATTGGATGGCATAGATGAAACTGTTTCTGAGAGGTATTATGAAAACATTCGCTTTGCTTTAGACGGCAGAGATTTAGATTATTTGATTGTCAATCATGTAGAACCTGACCATTGCAGCAGTATTAATAATGTTTTACGAGAATATCCGAAAGCTATTATGGTTATCACGCAAAAAGGCTTGCAATTCATGGAACAATTTTACAATCTCGATTATCAGGATCGGGTAATGATTGTGAATGAAGGTGATCAATTGGATTTAGGCAAACATCAATTAGAGTTCATCATGGCACCAAATGTACATTGGCCGGAAGTTATGGTGACCTATGATCATACCGATAAAATTTTATTCAGTGCGGATGCTTTTGGTTCTTTCGGAGCGATTGAAGGACATTTGTTTGCCGATCAAGTAAATTTTGAACGTGATTGGCTTGCTGAAGCCCGTCGTTATTATATCAATATTGTAGGACGTCAAGGTGCCTCAGTAATGCGACTTTTCAAAAAGTTGGAAGGCAAAGATATCAACTTAATTGCACCGTTGCATGGGCTTGTGTTCAGAACTCCGGATATGATCTCGATGATTCTGGAGAAATACACGAAATGGGCTACATATGAACCTGAAGAGCAAGGTGTTGTGTTGGTTGTTGCTTCCATGTACGGCGATTCACAAAATATGAATGACATCTTGGCAGCGATGTTGGCAGATCGTGGAGTTAAGAATATTCGTGTTTACGACATTTCCAAAACTCCTCCGTCCGGAATCATTGCGGATTTGTTCCGATTTTCCAATGCGGTCTTCACTTGTCTAACTTATAATACCTTATTATATCCCGGAATGGACGCTTTAATGCGTGAACTGGCTATGCTCAATTATTCTAACCGCAAAATCTCATATTTAGAAAATCAAAGTTGGGGTGGTAGAGCATTGGCAATAGCCCAAGAAATATTTAGTAAATGTAAAAATCTGGAAGTTATAGGTGAGCCGTTCAAAATCAAAAGTTCCGTTGCACCGGAACAAATTGATGACTTGATAAAATTGGCAGATGAAATAGCAGCATCAATTTCAGTTTAATTTACAATTAACCATCAATGCCGGATAAATATTGCTATATTTTAATTTGCAATGTATTATAGTATGCTCCGAAGTGGATTTAATGGCTTATTCTAAGCATGAATATAATCTGAGGTCAAAAATATGCAAGAAGAAAATAAGGATTTAAACATAAATAAAACAACGTCGCATACATCTGAGAATGAAATGGCTCAAATTGTAAACAAGTCAAATCAAGTTGATTATGAAAATAACATTGAGCCAATGTTATCTCTTAATGGCAGTAACAAGTCAAATCAAGTTGACTATGAAAACAGTGTTGAGCAGGGATTAAAAGATTTAAGAGCCGGCAAGATCGTTTTGGTTATTGATGATCCGGAACGTGAAAATGAAGGCGATTTGATTTGTGCAGCAGAATTTGCGACAACTGAAAATATTGTGTTTATGGCAACTCATGCCAAAGGGCTGATTTGTATGCCGATAGCACCGAAATTAGCGGAAAAACTAAATTTTGTTCCGATGTGCGAAACTGACAATAATTGTGATGAAGCTGCTTTTACAATTACGATTGATCATGTTGATACCACAAGCGGTATTTCTGCAATTGATCGCTCGATTACAGCGCTAGGTGTAGTCAGTGACGATGCGAAATCTGATGATTTCAGAAGACCCGGGCATATGTTTCCTTTGATAGCAAAGCCGGGTGGAGTTTTAGAACGAGGCGGACATACTGAAGCTGTGGTAGATTTGATGAAATTAGCCGGCTTGAAACCTTGTGGACTGTGTTGTGAAATGTTGGCGGATGACGGAGATATGATGAATACATCGGAACTTTTGGAATTTGCCGAAAAACATGGCATTACCGTAATAAATATTCCGGAATTAATTGAATATCGCATGAAAATTGAATCGGAAAACGACAATTAATCAATTATTTCCCGGAATATGTTAAAATTGATTAATGCAAAAAAATGTACTCGATATAAATACCATACGAAATTTTCTTCAAACACCGCTTGAAATCGGTGATCTAATTATAAAAAACAGAATGGCTTTGGCACCGCTTGCCGGAACTTCCGAGGTTATTTTTCGGTCAATTTGTAGTGAATACGGTGTTGGATTGACTACGACTGAACTGGTTAGTGCACGCGGCATTTGTTACGACCCTGAATTAAAACGCAACTATCAATATTTGGCAATAGATCCGGACAATGAGAATACGGTAGCAATCCAACTCTTCGGACACGATCCGGCAGATTTTAAACGAGCAACTGAAATTATATTGCAACATCCGATTTTGCAACAAGTCTCTATGCTAGACATCAATATGGGTTGTCCCATGAAAAAAGTTGTAAAAACCGGAGCCGGTTCGGCTTTGATGAAATCGCCCGATTCAGCACAGCGTATAGTTGAAGCGGTTGTAAATGTTGCGGATCAATATAAGAAGCCGGTCAGCGTGAAAATCCGTTCCGGTTGGGATCAGGATTCGATTAATGCACCGGAATTTGCCAAATTAATGGAAGATGTTGGTGCAAAGCTGATTACGGTTCATGCGAGAACACGTAATCAGATGTATTCCGGGCAGGCGGATTGGAATGTCATTAAACATGTGGTAAAACAGGTTTCGATTCCCGTATATGGCAACGGTGATTTAACAGATATCGATTCAATTTTTCGGATGTATCAGCAGACAAACTGTTCCGGTTTTGCTATAGGTAGAGCTGCTCAAGGCAATCCTTGGGTTTTTGCTGAAATATTGAATCCGAATTTTGAACTGAAAAATCAAGAATGGTTAGAAGTAATAGATCGCCACGTTTCGGATATGATTGAAAAACTTAGTAATGAAGAAACGGCAATTAGCAAAATGCGAGCACAACTATCTGCATATTTGAAAGGCAAAAGAAATGCAAGCAAAGCACGTCATCAAATTATGCAGTGCACAACGAAAAGTCAATTACTGGAAATATTACACAGTATTTAAGCTCTTACACTGCCCATAATAAAGGACCTGCACACTATTTAAGCTTTTACCAGATAAATCTCGACTGACCTTAAAAAGTGTGCACGATCAGCCCGAGAAAGCCGATTT
>JAAYRL010000039.1 GCA_012518795.1 Clostridiaceae bacterium | reverse complement strand
TTTGCTTACACACTTTTTTCTGTTACTCTTGATCTGATTTCAAAAGTTTGTGGTGAAAATTTTTCTTCAGTTTTTCACCAGTCTGCTTTTCAGATCTCTTTTTCTTCATCTTTAGTTAACACAGCCAAGTCAAGTAATCTGTTAATCTTGTTAATAATAAAACAATCCTATATTCTTAAATTCTTATATCCCTATGTCCCTATAATCCTATATTCTTATATAATATGTTGTTTAAACAAATTCTATTTTAATGTGATTTTAATACAAACCCTAGAATTCTGTCATGTTTTTGATAATCATCTATTTCGATTGTTTTTTCAATATCCAGGTTTGTTTCTGCAAATATTTGCTTAATTGCCTTTCTTTGACCTAAACCATGCTCCAGTAATAATACAGTATTTCCCGTTTCTGATAAAAACGGCTTGATTTCCTTGGCTATCCTACGATAAAAAACCAAACCGTCTTTACCACCATCTAATGCTAAATGCGGCTCATATTCAAAGACATCTGCTGCTAATTTCCCGATATCTTCGCTTCTTACATAAGGCGGATTGGCAATTATCAAATCAAATTGTTGCGGCTTGTGCGGCTTAGGAAATAAATCTGCAGCAATAGCTTCAATCTGACAATCCGCTTCACAATATTGTATTATATTTGCTTTACAGGTAGCCAAAGCTCGATGCGAAATATCCGTTAAAAGCACAGTCGGATCTACAAATTCAGTTTTAAGTTCTAAATATAGTGTAATGCCTAAGCAACCTGTGCCGGTGCATAATTCGAGAATTCTCGGTTTGCCGGAAAACCAACATTTTCGATTATCCAAAACTAAATCAACTAATAATTCCGTTTCCGGTCTGGGAATCAAACAATTATTTACCTGAAAAGTTCTACCGTAAAATTCTGTTTGTCCGGTAATATAAGCAAAAGGAGTTCTCTTACTTCTTAATTTAATATATTCTGCAAATACTTGTACTTGCCTTACATTCAGCTGCCGGTCCGGTTGAGTCAATTGTTCTTTTAGACTGATCCCGCTTGCCGCCTCTAATAATAATCTGGCTTCATATAGTGGATTTTCGATTCCCGCTTGTGTCAATTGCGCTGCCGAGTTGCGAATTAATAAATCTATCGGTTCACCAATCATCGCTGCCCTCTTGTTCGGGGATTACAGCCTCCATTGCTACAATTGCCACTTCTATCATGCTGTCATCCGGTTCAGCCGTAGTCAGTTTCTGCATTGCCAATCCCGGTTTGCTGATTGCTCTGGTCAGTACATTGTCATAACGACCGACCAAGCGGATTATTTCATAAGTTATTCCGGCAATTACCGGCAACAATAATAATCTTACGATCAGATTAATCCAACGACTCCGCCAACCGACAAACGCTAAAATGATAATACTGACAATCATAATCAAAAACATAAATGACGTGCCGCATCTCGGATGAAATCTGCTGAATTCTCTGATATTTTCCACCGTCAAAGGCATTCTGGCTTCGTAACATGCAATCGTTTTATGTTCCGAACCGTGATATTGCCAAACACGTTTAATATCATCCATTTTTGAAACTAACCATAAATACAAAATAAATATCCCGACACGAATAATACCTTCAAACAAGGTCAAAGCCAAACTGATTAAGTGAGATGACAAATCTATCTTAAACAAGGCTTTAATACCGTCAACAATTAAACCAGGTAATAACATAAAAAGGACGACCGAGAATAATATGCTGACAACAGCTGACACATACAAAGCGAAATTCGAATACCGTTCGGAAGAACTTTTTTTGCCTTTATCTGATTCATCTGATTCACTATTCTCTTCAGGATCCGCAATCTCTGCTGACCGCATCAAAGCTCTCGTACCTAACACCAATTGTTTAAATACTCTGACCGGACCTCGAATAAAGGGAATAGTCTCCGCTTTAGATACTTTACCGGTTGCCAAAAACTCTAATTCAATTTCACCTTTGGCATTCCTTACCGCCATTGCTTTTTTATCGGGTCCAATCATCATTAAACCTTCAATTAAAGCTTGTCCGCCAATTGTTGTTTTGCGTATTTCCCGGTTGTTATTTTCTTGACCCATTAATTTTCACCTATATTGCTACTATTGCTACTTATCGTAAGTTGAATTATCAAATTAAAAAATATTTAATGTTTAAAATCTACAATAAAAAAGGAGTTTGCACAACAAAATGTACACCCTCCTCACTCTTCATTTATCAATTCTATAAGTTATTCAGATTTTTTTGCACGATCCATACGACGTTTGAATTTGTCTACACGACCGCCGGTATCAACTAACTTTTGACGTCCGGTATAGAACGGATGACATTTTGAACAAATATCTACTGTTATACTCTCTAAAATTGAACCTGTTTCAAAAGTTTCACCGCATGCACAACGCACTACGCATTTTCCGTATTTAGGATGGATTCCTTCTTTCATTATTTTCACCTCACATACCATACCGCCCGTAAGTATCTGGCGTTCTCTCACGAATGCGATACGAGTTTATTGAATAGCTGTATCAGCTGTAGCTATAAAACAGCTTATGTATGATATACCCTTTGAAATCAAAAGTCAATTCCATTACATGCACACTTGCACATTTTTTAAGGTTGTACAGCGGAAATCCAGGATAACCTTAGAAAGTGTGCATATGCAACTCAGGAAAGCCGGTTTTATTGAAAAACTTGCACGCTTTTTAAGGTTGAGCAGCGAAAATCCAGGATAACCTTAGAAAGTGTGCAGGAAAGCCGATTTAG
>JAAYRL010000038.1 GCA_012518795.1 Clostridiaceae bacterium | reverse complement strand
TCCGTATTGTCAAAAGGCTTTAAAATATTTGAAAGAATTACAAACCCAAGAAAAATATAAATATCTTGAAGTAGAGATGATTAACGAACGCAAGCAACCGGAAATTGCTGAAAAATATGATTACTACTATGTTCCGACATTCTATGTGGATGAAGAAAAAATCCATGAAGGCAGTGCCGAAATCGAAGATGTTCAAAGAGTTCTGAATTTGGCATTAAGCTAATAATAGGGATGGCATTTGTCGTGCACTTGTACGTCACACATTAATATACCCCAATTACGGATTCTTTCCAATGCGATTTTTTTATCATAATTATTTTTTAACCAAGCAATGTGAGGAAAAACCAGATTAGCTGCAGAAAAATGTAGCATGGATTTCTGGTAACCTCACTTGTTTTTTTTCTTGAAGTAGGACAATAATAATGATGCAGGACCATGATAATAAAGAAAAAATATTAATAGTAGATTAAATAACCGATATATTATGCCAAAAAAGGAGATTAATATTAAATGAGAAAAAGAATATTACTTTTAATATTGGGTTTAGTCCTTATTTTAACCGGATGTTCCGGTAAAGACTCATCTAATCAGGGAAAATCATCAGATCAGGAAAAATTATCTAATCAAGGGAAAGCATCTTTTAAGATTACTGAAATCGGTACCGGAAGCAAAGTTTTAAAAATTGTATCCGGATCTGAAAATAAAGAATTAGAAGATATTATGCGAGAATTCGCTGACGAAAATAAAGTTAAGATTGAAATGACTTATAAGGGTTCAATAGATATTATGAGAGAACTTCAATCTGAAACAGATTCTTATGATGCTGTTTGGCCGGCGAGCAATATTTGGATTTCTATGGGAGACAATTCTCATAGAGTAAAACATATTGAATCTACGACAATTACGCCGGTAGTATTTGGAATAAGAAAATCATTAGCTGAAGAATTAGGTTTTGTCGGAAAAGAAGTATCAATCAAAGATATTATGGAAGCCATTGAAAATGGAAAATTGAAATTCTGTATGACTTCAGCAACCCAATCTAATTCCGGTGCCAGTGCTTATTTAGGATTTTTAAACGCTTTGGCAGGAAGTCCTGAAGTGATTACCGAAGAACATTTAAAAGATCAAACTTTACAAAATAACATCACTAAATTATTACAAGGAGTTGACAGATCATCCGGTTCATCTGAATGGTTAAAGACTTTATTCTTAAATGGTGATTATGATGCCATGGTAAATTATGAGTCATTAATTATTACTACTAATCAAGAATTAGTTGCCAGAGGCGAAGAACCTTTATATGTAGTATATCCTTACGATGGAATGAGTATTGCAGATTCTCCTTTAGGTTATATAGATAATGGAAATGAAAAACAGGAAGAATTATTTTTGGAGTTTCAAGAATTTATTACTTCTGATGAAACTCAAGATAAATTACAAAAACTAGGTAGAAGAACCGGTTATCAAGGAATATTTGATAACAATAAAGAGGTGTTTAATCCTGATTGGGGCTTGGATACCGAAAGAGTTTTATCTCCTATAAAAACTCCTAACGCTGAGGTGTTAAATGAAGCGTTAAACCTGTATCAATCAGAATTTAGAAAACCTTCCTTAACAATTTATTGTTTAGATTTTTCCGGTTCTATGTCGGGAACGGGCGAAGAACAAGTTAAAGAAGCGATGGATTTAATTTTAGATCAAGAAAAAGCTTCATCTTTATATATTCAAGCTAACCAAGCAGAAATTAATTATGTTATTTTCTATGATGATAAGGTACTCGATACAGCTTTTGCTGAAGATGGTTCTCAAGAGTCATTAACAAGTTTAAATCAAAGAGTTCAAGAACAAGCAATTGGAGGTGGTACAAATATGTATAAAGCTTTGGATGAAGCATTAGATATTTTAGCCCAATATGATTTGTCGCAATATAATCCTGCAATTGTTCTTATGACTGACGGTAGAAGCGGTGGAAATTTTTCTAATTTTACGACTAAATATGATGAATTCGGACAAGATATTCCGGTGTTTTCTATTATGTTCGGATCGTCTGATCCTGATCAATTAGATGAAATTGCCAATTATACAAATGCACGAGTTTTTGATGGCAGAGAAGATTTAGTCGGAGCATTTAGAAGTGTAAAGGGATATAATTAAACAGGGATTTTTAAAGATGAAAAAAAGCGAGATAAGACAAACAATAATAGGAGTTATAGGAGGTCTGATTACGTTTGTAATAACATTATTACTCAAGATGCCTATTCCATTATTAATAGCTTTACCTGTAGGTGTATATATCGGATTGTATTTAGCCGGTAAACCACAGTTGAAAATAGGTTCCATTAAACTAAAAGAAGCTAATGGAGAAGAGATGAAACAACTGATGACTGATGCTTTCGATGATATTCAAGTTTTAGAATCAGGCAGTAAAATTTCTTATGATGATGAAATTAAAAATTTGTCTGAATACTTATATCAGTCAGGAATATCTATTTTTGAACATCTACAAGAAAATCCGAGTAAAATTCCCTTGGCCAGGAGATTTATTAATTATTATTTAGAAACCGCTTCATCTTTAATTTCTAAATACGATAAATTGCATAAATCAAGAGTTAAAGGAGAAAGTATATTAAAGGCCAGAGAAGATGTTATTAATGGACTTAGTATATTAACAAATTCGTTTGATAAACAGTTTGAACATTTAATGCAAGGAGAAATTATGGATATTTCAACTGATGTTAAAGTCTTAACTCAAACAGTTAAAATGGAGGAAGGTAATGTATGAATAAATCTAAAATAATAGGTTTAGCAGTTCTGTTAATAGTGATAATTACTGTAGTTGCATTTATGCTTTTCAAACCGAAACCTTTACAAAAAGTAGATGGCTACTTAGGTGGTGAAAAAATAGGATTATTTGAAGATGAAGAATTTAAATCTATTATGAATAAAGATTATGGCTTAGATGTCAATTATAAAAAAGCCGGTTCCATAGATATGGTTAGAGCCGACAAAGAAAATATGAATTATTTGTTTCCTGCATCTCAAACTGCTTTAGAATTATATAAAGTTGAAATTGGCACTCCGAAAAAATCAGAAATCATCTTAAATACGCCATTGGTTTTATATACACATTCAAATGTTAAAGATAAATTAATCGAACACGGATATGTTATTGAAGAAAACGGTTCTTGGTATATGGATATGGATAAATTTTCCGGAGCTATTATTGAAGGAAAAACTTGGGCAGATATCGGTTTACCTGAATTATACGGTTCTATTTCTGTTAAAACTACAGATCCGACAAAATCAAATTCCGGTAACATGTTTGCAGGATTAATTGCTAACTCTATTAATAAGGAAGTTGTCGACAATAAAGAAGATTTTGCAAAAATTATTCCTGATGTCAAAAACTTTTTTGGTAAAATGGGATATATGGATACTTCTTCCCATGACCTTTTCGAACAGTTTTTAAAAATGGGAGTTGGTGCTTACCCGATAATAGCCGCTTATGAAAATCAAATTTTGGAATTTGCTGTTTCTAATCCGGACGATTGGGAAAAAATCGGGCAAGATATTGTAATAATATATCCTACTCCTACAGTCTATTCTTCACATGTAATGATTGCTTTAGATGAATTGGGAGAAGAAACTATTACAGCTTTAATGGATAATAAAATTCAAGATTTAGCTTGGAAAAAACATGGTTTCAGAACAGGAGTTTCCGGAGCACAAGATCCATCTGTTTTCGGTGTTCAAGGTGTAGCAAATCAAATAAATAAAGTTATGCCAATGCCTGATTTTAAGATTATGGAAATGATTATAGATGAACTAAAAAATTATTAATTTATAAGGAGAATTTATATGTCAGAAATTAGTTTAAAAGATTTACAACAAAATAAAGAAGTATTAAACCAACCTTCTCAGGATACGGAACTTGTTAAAAAAGAAGTTCAGGCAGATTTGGCAGAAAGAGCGAAAGAACTTACTCCTGAACAAAGAGCAAAGGTAGATGAAATCAAAAGCGGATTAAATATCATGGACTCTAATCAAGCTGTTACATTTGGTGTTGGAGCACAGAGAAATTTAGCCCAATTTTCAGATACTATTTTAGACAAAGTTAAAAATAAGGATATAGGTGATGCCGGCAAACTATTATCAGATTTAATGGTTCAAGTTAAAGAAATGGAAATTGATTCTATCGGAGAAGGCAAAGGATTTTTAGGCATTTTACCGGGTGGACTGAAACGTAAAATTGAAAGATTTAAAAATAAATTTGCAACAGTTGAAGTTCAAATTGATAAAATCGAAGGGCAACTGGATAATGCCAGAGTTGAAATGATGAAAGATATTGCTATGTATGATGAGCTTTATAATAAAAACTTAGAATATTTCCATTCATTAAATCTCTACATTATTGCAGGTGAAGAAGTTATTAGCGAGATGACTAATAAAACTATTCCAAAGTTAAGAAAAGAAGCACAAGAATCCGACGACCCTATGAATGCTCAATTAGTTTCTGACTTTGAAGAAACTGTTAACAGATTCGATAAAAAAGTACACGACTTAAAACTATCGAAATCAATGGCTATGCAAACAGCTCCTCAAATTAAATTAATCCAAAATAACGATAAAATTTTAGTTGATAAAATTCAAACGGCAATATTAAATACTATTCCTTTATGGAAGAGTCAAATTGTCATTGCTTTAGGTTTAGCCAGACAAGAAAAGGCTTTAAAATTACAAAAATCAGTAACCGACACAACTAATGAGTTACTATTGAAAAATTCAGAAAAATTAAAACAAAATACGATTGAAGTAGCCAAAGAATCAGAAAGAGGGATTATTGAAATAGAAACCCTTAAAAAGACTAATAGAGACTTAATTGATACGATTGAAGAAACAATCAAAATCCATCAAGAAGGATATAATCAAAGACAACAAGCTGAAAAAGACTTACTGGTAATTGAAGAAGAACTTAAACAAACTCTGTTAAAACACAGAAGGTAAGTTAATTCGAAAGGGATTTTCAGGAGACTAAAATGAAACTTCTATACAAAGGCAAGACCAAAGATGTTTATGAAATAAGTCCAACCGAAGTCCAATTGCGTTTCAAGGATGATATGACCGGCAAAGACGGTGTTTTTGATCCGGGAGCAAATGAAGTCGGTTTATCGATGGAAGGTATGGGCAAGAAAAATCTGAGTGTAACTAGCTTGTTTTTTAGTATGCTGGAAAATGCAGGAATCAAAACCCACATGGTGAGTTCAGATCTTGAACGAGGCACAATGAACGTAAAAAAATGTCAGCCTTTCGGTAAGGGGCTGGAGATTATTGAACGCAAATACGCGGTCGGATCATTTATTCGCAGATATGGTCTATACGCCGAAGAGATGATGCCCTTGGATAATTATGTTGAAATTACTTTAAAAGATGATGTCAGACAAGATCCGCTAATTACCAAAGATGCCTTAGTGGTTCTCGGATTGTTAACTGCTGAACAATATGGTTTTTTAATTACTCAAACGAGAAAAATTACGGATTTAATTGAAAAATATTTAGCTGATCGTGATTTGCAATTGATTGATATTAAGCTTGAGTATGGTACAGATAATGACGGCGAAATCGTGTTAATCGATGAAATTTCCGCCGGCAATATGCGTGTTTATCACAACGGTGAAAAAATTGAACCGGCAGAACTATCTGATTTGATTTTGAAATAATTAGCTTTTAAACATTTTTGAAAGAGAAAAAGAAAATGATTGTCTTTAAGAAATTTCCTGAATTTGACCAAGAAGCCAATGCATTATCTGCAGAGATTAAAGATTTTTTGCAAATAAAAATTAATGATCTGAAAATTTATCACATTTATCAATTTGCCGATGAATCAAAACGTCTAGATTTGATCAAGGCAATTTTTGATTTACGCTACGGCGAACTGATAGATACACTGCCGCAGGATTTAGTTTTTATCAAAGATAAATCCGGTCAATATAATCAAGTTGAAGATTTAACCTTGAAATATGTCCAAAGTATTTTAGGGCAAGCGAACAACTTGCGTTACTATAAAGGTTATCAATTTGAGTTGGAGAATCCGTCAGATTTGGATTCGATTAAGCGATATCTGATCAATCCCGTAGTCGAAAAAGAAACGAATCCGTCAGAAATTAATTTTGATTATGAAATTTCCGATGAAACGGAACATCTTCCGGTTGACGGATTTTTGAACTTTAGCCAAGATGAGCTTGAAACATTCAAATCTGAACGTGGTGTCGGTTTGGATGTTGATGATTTACAAGTAATTCAAGATTTTTTCCGTAAAGAAAATCGGGATCCGAGATTTTGTGAAATTAAAATGCTGGATACATACTGGTCGGATCATTGTCGCCATACAACATTTTTGACTAATATCGAAAATGTTGAAATAACGGACGGCGCTTATCATGATCCGGTGAAAAAGAGCTATCTCAAATACCTCAACACCAGAGAATTTGTTTATGCCGGCCGCAAACCGAAACCGATATCTTTAATGGATTTAGCGACAATTAATGCTAAAGAACTGAAAAGACGCGGCATTCTCAATGATATGGAAGAATCGGATGAAATTAATGCCTGTTCAATCGAGATTGATTTAGATGTCGATGGCAAAACCGAGTGTTGGCTACACTTATTCAAAAACGAAACACATAATCATCCGACTGAAATAGAGCCTTACGGCGGAGCACATACTTGTATTGGCGGTGCGATCAGAGATCCCTTGTCGGGCAGAGGTGAAGTTATCCAAGGGATTAGGATTGTCGGTGCCGGGAATCCGTTAACGCTTTTCGAGGAAACCTTGCCCAATAAGTTACCACAAAGATATATTTGTAATAAAGCTATGAACGGATTTTCCGACTATGCCAATCAAATCGGTTCGCCGGTCGGTCTGATTCGTGAATATTATGACAGTGGTTATGTAGCCAAGCGTATGGAACTCGGTGCATTAATCGGCGCGGTCAAAAAAGAAAATGTTCTGCGTGAATCGGGTGAACCGGGAGATATTATTCTCTTGCTCGGAGCGGCAACCGGACGTGATGGCTTAGGTGCGGCAATCGGTTCTTCGGCAATCCAAACTGCGCAAACATTAGAAAAAGCGGGAGCCGAAGTTCAACGTGGCAATCCTTTTGCTGAAAGAAAAATTATACGTTTATTTAAAAGACCGGAAGCCGGTAAATTGATCAAAAAATGTAATGACTTCGGTGCCGGCGGAGTTTCGGTAGCAATCGGTGAATTGTCCGATGGTCTCGATATCAATTTGAATAAAGTTTATACCAAATATCCCGGCCTCAACGGCTATGAAATTGCTCTTGCTGAATCGCAAGAAAGGATGGCTGTTATTGTCAGTCCGGATAATTTAGTTGAGTTTATTCAGTATTGCGAAGAAGAAGATGTGCGCTATGCAGAAGTTGCCAGAGTCACCGATACCAAGCGGTTAAGAATGTTTTGGCATGATGAGATGATCATGGATTTGAGTCGCGAATTACTTGATTCGAACGGTGCGGTGAAATATCAGAATGCTGTATTAGATACATCATTTGAGGGTTTTGGTTTTGACCTTGAAGCTCAAACTGCTGAAGAACAGCAACTTTTAAGTTTAAACAAATCTATTTTCAAGAACTTGGCAACAAATTTTGATTCTACTTTAGGCAGAAATAAAGTGTTGGCTGAATATGGCGGCAAAAATCAATTAACTGCTCAAGACGGTATTGTTACAAAATTTCCGGTTGAAAATACCGGAACAGCTTCGGTCATGACTTATGGTTTTTATCCGGATATTGCCAAAGCTTCAGCTTATCATGCAGGTTACTATGCAGTACTCCAATCAATTGTCAAAAATATTGCTTTAACCGGAAAATATAAAGATATTCGTATTTCGATGCAAGAATTTTTCCCGGCAATTCATGGTGATCCCAAGCGCATGGGAACTCCGTTTTTGGCTTTATTGGGAGCATTTGAAGTGATGTCACAATTGGAAATACCGGCAATTGGCGGCAAAGATTCAATGAGCGGCAGTTATCAAGAGATTGATGTTCCACCGACAATTGTCAGTTTCGCAGTCAGTACCGCTTTGATTGATCAAGTAGTATCACGTGAATTTAAACAAGCCGGTTCCAAGATTTTATTGACCAGAGTCGGTATGGATGAGCAAGGCACAATTGATTTTGCTTCCTTTGCCAAAGTAATGTCGGCATATAAAGAACTATATTGTTCCGGTAAAGTCTTGGCAGCATCGGCTATTAGTGAATACGGTCTTACTTTTACCTTACAAGATATGGGGCTTGGCAATTCACTCGGTGTAGAAATAGATGAGGACTTTGCTGATTTTGCTGATAGTTTCATTCCGGGCAATCTGATTATCGAAATTGTTGATGATGTGGATATTGATCAAGAATTATTTTATGACATCGGCATTACCACAGCCAATTTCGATTATGCAAAATTAATCGATCAAAGAACTGCTGATTTAGCGAAAGTTTATCCTGATATTCTGCAGGAACTGGATAAATCCGATAAAAGCAATGAGAAAGTTCAATTTGTTTTCGACTCGATATTTAATCCGAAAACAATAGAGTCGTTTAAGGATTTGAAGTTAACATTTAAGGAAAAAGCAATTGATCCGCTTAAGAATCTCAAGAAAAAAGTTCTGATTCCGGTATTTGAAGGCGCAACCGGAGAATACGATTTAACAAGAGCCATGAATCAAGCGGGATTTGATGTAGAGCAAGCAGTAATCAGAACTTTGAATCAAGCAGATTATTATGTGAGTTTACAAAATTTTATTAAGAAGATTAGTGGCGCTTCGATTTTGGCAATTCCTCACGGTGACTATATGGCTTCAACAATCAAAAATATTTCCGGAGCCTTAACCGGAGTTCTCGAACAAGAAAAAGTGAAAACAGCTATCCAAGAATTGCAAGATCGAGGTGGTTTGCTGCTTGGAATCGGAGCAGGAATGTGCGCTTTGATTGATACCGGCTATTTCGGTCAAATTCAAGAAGAATTGTTTTTCACAGCCAATAAAAACAATCAATATGTACACTTGATGCAAGATATAGCAGTAATTCAAAACAGCTATCTTACCAATCAAAGTCAGACTGCTTATTCAGCTCCGATTAGCGGTCGTAACATTACCTTGTATTGTACTGATTTGAAAAGAATTCAAAACAAAGTCGATATACTGGCGATTAACCAATCTGATAAACTGCCGGGTGATTGCGGTATTGATACAATTGCTTCCAAAAACGGAAAAGTCATCGGCATCAGAAGTTTAATTGATCGGATGAATCCGGATTTGTTCAGGAATATCTCCATAGCGGATTATCCGAAACACTTTGAAATTTTAGCTGAGAATTGGTTGGATAATTGAAAATCATAAATAAATTGTAAAAGGCGACAACAGAACAACTTATGTCACAGATTTTTAACAAAAGTTGCAACATTGTCACCGAGAGAAAAAGTATAAATGATGAAACGATCAAAGGAGATAAAAACATAATGAAAGTTGCAATAATAATGGGTAGTAGTTCTGATTATCCTATTGCTGAAAAAGCATTAACCATGTTGGACAAATTCGGTGTTGAATATATAGTGCGGGTGATCTCTGCTCATCGAGCTTTGGACACTTTGCAAGAATGTGTTGCAGATTTTGAAAAAAATGAAATCAAATGTGTAATCGGCTTAGCAGGCAAAGCAGCTCATTTGCCTGGTGTAATTGCCGGAATGACTATCTTGCCTGTGATCGGTGTACCGATTAAGGGATCAGCATTTCTCGGTATGGATTCATTACTTTCAATTGTTCAGATGCCAAAAGGTGTTCCGGTAGCGACTGTCGCAGTTGATGCTGCAGATAATGCCGCCTTGTTGGCTTGCCAAATTTTGGCTTTAAGCTCGGATGAATTAACTGAAAAATTAAAAGCTTATAAACAAGAATTAATTGAAGATGTAGCAAGTCAAGATAAAAGTATTCAATCACAATAGAGAAGTTCAACCAAGATAAAAACATCTAATCTAAGTAAACGTAAGAGAAAACGTATTAGAATTAAATAATAAATGTAAAAGTAACAAGATAAAGGAAAATGAAATGAGCGGAATTGTAGGTGTTACTACTGAACGTCATGGTGCAGCAGCCCATTACTTGATTTACGGTTTATATGCATTACAACATCGAGGTCAAGTAAATGCCGGTGTATGCTTACTCGATTCAAATCAATTAATCATAAAAAAAGGCTCCGGACAAATTAATAGTTTATTTCCTGATAATATTTCGATGAATCTCCCGGGTAATCGTGGTGTAGGACATGTAAAATATGGCGATTATCGCAAGTACGATATTGAGCAACCGATTTTGCCGAAAGAATATGATATCAATGGTGTGAAGTGTTTGCTTTCACTTGACGGAAATATTCTGAATCCGGATTTTTCTTTGTATTATTTAGCAAAAGCTCTTCATTCATCTTTGGCAGAAGGAAAAGAATATTTAAACAAATTACGCGGTGCTTTTGCCGGCGTATATATGGATCCGTATAAAATGATCGGTTTCAGAGATCAATATGGCTTAAAACCGCTTTGTGTCGGCAAACTGGATGACGGCTATATTATTGCTTCGGAAACTTGTGCCATTGATTCCTGCGGAGCGGTTTTTATCCGAGATCTGGATATAGGTGAAATGGTTGTAATTCAAGGGAATAAGCTGGATTTTCATCTCTATTCAAAGAACACACAAAAGAAAAGCTGTATTTTTGAATTAATTTATGTTGCTCGCCCGGATAGTTATTGGGATGGTTTATCGGTTTATAAAGCACGAAATCAAATGGGTAGATTGCTCTATGAAGAATGTCCGACTGAAGGCGATATTGTTATGGGTGCTCCGGATTCCGGCTTAATTGCGGCAATTGGCTATGCCGAAGCTTCACGCATTCCTTATAAGGACGGTATTATCAAAAACAGATATATCGGCCGTACTTTTTTGACGACAAATGAAGATGAAAGATTGACTGATATTTACATCAAGCTTAATCCGGTGAAAGAAGTTTTAAAAGACAAAAGAATCATTTTGATTGATGATTCGATTATTAAAGGCTCAACTTCGAGCCGTACGGTAAAAATGTTGCGGGAAGCCGGAGCAAAAGAGGTTCATGTCAGAATTTCCGCTCCGATGTATCGTTATCCGTGCAATTTATCGATGGATGTGCCTGATGTGGAAGCATTAATGGCGTACAATAGGACTTGTGAGGAAATTCGCGAGAAAATTGATGCAGATTCACTATATTTTTTGTCACATGCAGGATTGTTGGAGGCATGCGGCGGAGAAAACAATTTCTGTGATCATTGTATTACCGGCAATTATCCAATTGATTATTAGTTAAACATAATTAAGGCAAGATAAACCGGCAATAAAAAGACAACAGAATAATATAAAGCAGATAATTTTTCATCTGCAAAGAGAGCAAAATAAACAGGAGGCAGTATGTCGCTTACATATAAAGAATCAGGTGTCGATAAGGAAGCAGGTTATCAACAGGTAAAACTGATTAAAGATTTGGTGAAACAGACTTTTGATGAAAATGTTGTTTCAGATTTGGGTGGTTTTGGCGGCATGTATCGTCTGCCTGCGCTGAATTATGAAAAACCGATTCTTGTATCAGGCACTGATGGTGTTGGAACCAAACTCGATCTGGCTTTTCGTGCTGATAAACACGATACGATCGGCATCGATTGTGTTGCTATGTGTGCGAACGACGTACTTTGTCAGGGTGCCAAACCTTTGTTTTTTCTTGATTATATTGCTACCGGTAAATTGATTCCGGAAAAAATGGCAAGTGTTGTCGCCGGTGTGGTTGAAGGTTGCAAACAAGCCGGACTGGCATTGATCGGTGGTGAAACTGCTGAAATGCCGGGTATTTATCAGGAGAACCATTATGATTTGGCAGGTTTTGCCGTCGGTATTGTTGATGAAAAAGATGTTCTGAATCGGGATAATGTTCAAATCGGTGATAAGCTGATTGGTCTTAGATCAAGTGGTGTACACTCTAACGGGTTTTCTTTAATTCGCAAAATAATTTTTGACATCAAAAACTTTGAATTGGATACATACATTGATCAATTGGGAAAAACTTTAGGTGAAGAATTATTGAGCCCGACCAAGATTTATACAAAAGAAGTGATGCCTTTGCTGGAAAAATTTGATATCCATGCTTTAAGTCATATCACAGGTGGCGGAGTAATTGAAAATTTACCGCGTTCATTGGCCGAAGGTCAATCTGTATATTGGGATTTGAAAGATTATGAAATTCCGACAATTTTCCAATTGCTGGCTCAATGGGGTAACGTAAATTTACGTGAGATGTTCGGTACTTTTAATATGGGAATAGGGATGGTTGTTTTTGTATCTGCCGAAGAAACTGAAAAAGTAATTGCAGATCTGGAATCTCGAAACATTGCCTATGTTCTGATGGGTGAAGTAATTTCCGGAAATGGCGAAGTGGATTTACGCAATTTGCAGGATTAGTTAGCCGGTTTTTGTATCTAATTTCAGAGCCGATAAAATAATATAATTATGAGCTAAATCAGCAGTTAAATAAAATCAGCAGTTAGATAAAATCAGCAGTTAGAGGATTTAATAAATGGCTAAGAAAAAAATTGCAGTATTAATTTCAGGTGGCGGGTCAAATCTGCAAAGTTTGATTGATCGACAACAAGCCGGATTTTTCGCCGGAGAAATTTCACTTGTAATTTCTAACAATAAAAATGCTTACGGTTTAATCAGAGCTGAACAGAACAAAATTCCTGCATTACATATTTCTAAAAAAGATTATCCGACAAATGAACTTTATGATCGAAAATTAATTGAGCTTTTTGCTGAATACGAAATAGATCTGATTGTTTTGGCGGGTTATTTGAGGTATGTCACGCCTGAATTGATTGCAAAATATCCAAATAAAATTATTAATATCCATCCGTCGCTTTTACCGGCTTTCGGCGGACAAGGTTTTTACGGAGCCAAGGTACATCAAGCGGTTTATGCCAGAGGGGCAAAAGTTTCCGGAGCAACGGTACATTTTGTTGATGAAGGACAAGATACCGGACCGATTATTTTGCAACAGGCGATTAATTTGGATACAAAATGGCAGCCGGAAGATATTGCAGAAAAGGTATTGAGAATAGAACATCAGATTCTGCCTTTAGCTGTGAAATATTTTTGTGAAGATAAGCTGACCGTGGAAAATAACAGAGTATACATTGATTTGTAACAGGTATGACTAAAGGCGAAAATATAAATATAGAAATAATGAGAGATTTCTTGATTTGAAACTGTCAAAATCAAAGGCAATACCAAAATAAGGAGACCGGGAAATGAACATTCTGATTATCGGTAACGGTGGACGTGAACATGCAATAGCTGAAGCTTTATTAAAAAACAAAGAAACAGAGCGTGTCTATATTTCAACCCATAATGGCGGAGCACATGAGAGAATCATAAATGCCGAGTTACCGAATAATGACATCGCATCAATTGACAAATTTTTAGCAAAAACCCAAATCGATTTAGTTATAGTCGGGCCGGAACGGTTTTTAAGCGAAGGAATTATCGATCATCTTGAAGCAAAAGGAATCAAAGCATTCGGTCCTCGCAAATCAGCAGCCAGGCTTGAATCGAGTAAAGCTTTTGCCAAAGAATTTATGGAGAAATATCAAATTCCGACTGCCAAGTATCTTCGATATGATAATTATATGACTGCTTTAAGCGGTTTGCTTGAATTCGGTTATCCGGTAGTGATTAAAGCGGATGGTTTATGTGGCGGCAAGGGAGTTTCGATTTGTCAAAATGAAAAAGAAGCTGTCCAAGCCTTGACCGATATTTTCCATAATCGGATTTTTGGCGATCAAGGAGCGGAAATTGTCATGGAACAATTTTTGTCCGGTTTTGAAGCTTCATTATTATGTTTTGTATCAGGTAACAAGATTTATCCTTTTGATACTGCCATGGATTATAAGAAAATTTATGACAATGATCTCGGACCTAATACCGGCGGAGTTGGTTGCATTTCACCAAATCCTTATTGGACACCTGATTTGGATCAGCAGTCGAATGAGATTATTCGTAAAATAGAACAAGGCTTAGCTGAAGAAAACTTGGGCTTTACAGGCATATTATTTATCGGCTATTTAGTTGAAAACGGTAAGCTATATGTACTTGAATTCAACACCAGATTTGGTGATCCGGAAACAGAGGTTTTACTGCCAAGACTAAAATCGGATCTTTTGACAAATATTATGCAAGCAATTGAAGGGAAACCGGTGGAACTTGATTTTGCGGACAATAACGTAGCAATGACAACTATCCTTGTTTCTCAAGGTTATCCGGGAAAATATGAAACCGGATATGAAATAAGCGGTTTGGATTTGGTGGATCCGGATATTTTGGTTTATCATAATGGAACGAAACAAATTATTGATGCAAATTCAGATCCGAAAGTGAAGGTTGTTACGAACGGCGGACGTGTATTATCGGTAGTTGCCGTAAAAGAAAATCTGGCAGCTGCTCGTCAAGCAGTTTATACTAATATTGATAAGATTCATTTTGATAATATGAGTTATCGGATGGATATCGGGAAAATCATTGATAACTATAAGAATTAATTTTTATCAATGAATCGCCAAGAAATAATTACACAATAAATTACTAATATTAGAACTGACACATGAAAAACAGGATTAATAAAAAAGCGATACTTAATTATTTAGGATATCAGAATCAAGTTCTCAGCGATGATTTTTTAGCAGAAATGGATGAAGCGATTGATACAGTTTTGGCAGCTGCTAAACCGAACAATATTTGGAAAAGTATGTTGCGTTCTGAATTGAATCTTGTATTGATCGGCGAAGATATCAATGCTCATTTAGGCAATGCGGAACAAGTGATTCTGATGGCTGCAACATTGGGTCAAGAAGTTGATTTTATTTTAAGACGCAGTCAACGTTTGGATATGAAGCAGGCTGTAATTCTTGATGCCAGTGCATCCGTCATAATTGAAACCTATCTTGATCAACAAGAAGATTTTCTAAGACAGGAATTTCTCAAACAAGGGAAATATCTCAGTACGCGTTTTTCACCGGGCTATGGTGATCTTCCATTAAGTGTTCAGGAGAATTTTCTGAAAATTTTAGACACTAATCGAAAAATCGGGGTAACTGTATTAAATAACGGATTAATGTCGCCAATGAAGTCCATAACCTGTATAATGGCTATTCTAGATGAACCGATCAGCAAGGTGACAGATCCCTGCAGTATTTGCCGGCTTAAAGGAGATTGTGTTCTCCGCAGAAGAGGCGGATATTGTGGACGTTTTCGCCAATAAATAATTAGAATTGATTTAAATTCATTAAACAAAACAGGGTACACAGCAGAGGTGAATGTTGTGGGTAATTTTACGAAAAATAAATTTAAAAATTTGCTTGATAAAGATTTTGTAATCCTGGACGGTGCCAGCGGTACGGAATTTCAAAAGCGCGGTCTGAAACCGGGAGAAGCCCCGGAATTGTTGAATTTTTCCCGACCGGATTGGGTGATTGATACGCACAAAGCATATCTTAGTTCAGGTTCGGATATTATTCTGACTAATACTTTCGGTGCGTCATATCATAAACTGAAATCCTCGGATTTGACACCCGAACAGGTGATTCCCCAAGCGATTAAATTAGCCAAAAAAGCAGTAGCGGAATATCAGGCTGATGTAAAACAACAGGAGCCGGATTCAACCGAACTTGATGATTCTCTTTCAGAGAATAAGAAATCTCAAATAGAACCCTTGGTGGCATTTGATTGCGGTCCTTTAGGTGCCCTGATTGAACCGAACGGCAGCATGAGTTTTGAGCAAGCTTACCAAGATTTTGCCGGACAAATAAACTTGGCAAAAGAATCAGATGCAGATCTGATCATGTTTGAAACAATGTCGGATCTTTATGAATTGAAGATTGCTTTATTAGCAGCAAAAGAAAACTCTGATTTACCGATAATCTGTTCGATGAGTTTTGAAGCGAACGGCAGAACTTTCAGCGGTACGGATATTGCATCATATGTTACTTTGGCTCAAAGTCTCGGTGCAGATGTAATCGGTCTGAATTGTTCAACCGGTCCCAAGCAATTATTGCCTTTAATCAAAGAGATTCTGCAATTTAGCAAAGCACCGGTTTTACTGAAACCCAATGCCGGATTACCCGATCCGCAAACCGGATTATACAATTTGCCGATTGATGAATTTGTTGAAAGTATGCGAGAAGCTGCGACACTGGGCGTTAAATTTTTGGGTGGATGTTGCGGCACAAATTCCGAATACATCAAAGCCTTGAACGATGATATTTCTGATCTGAAGTTTCAAAGACCTGAAATTAAACAAGATCCGATGGTATGTTCTTCCACCAAAGCTGTGCAAATCGGTACTCAACCGTTATTTGTCGGTGAACAACTAAATCCGACCGGTAAGAAAATTCTCAAACAGGCACTTTCGGATAAAAACTATGAAGCCTATCAGAAAATGGCTATTCTGCAAGAAATAGCCGGTGCAGATATTCTTGACGTAAACTGCGGTTTACCGGGTATAGATGAAGCTGCAGCAATGGCGGAAGTCGTGAAAAAAATCCAAGCTGTCAGTCGTTTACCGTTGCAAATTGATTCCAATAAACCGGATGTTTTGGAAGTCGGATTACGACTTGCTAACGGTCGCAGCATCATTAATTCAATGAATGGCAAAGCCGAGAGTATGGCGGAGGTAATACCGCTTGCTAAAAAATATGGTTCAATGGTTATTGTTTTGCCGCTGGATGAACAAGGAATTCCAAAGACTGCTGAACAAAGAATAGTTGTTTTGGAAAAAATCATAAAGCAATGTGAAAAAGAAGGTTTGCCCAAAGAAAATCTGATTGCAGATTGCCTTGTGCTGACGGCTGCCGCTGAACCTACGGGTGGTATTGAATGTTTGCGTACAATCAGGCTGGTTAAAGAAAAATTAGGCATACTGACGATTATCGGTCTTTCCAATATTTCTTTCGGTTTGCCGGCAAGACGTCAACTCAATCAGGTTTTTTATGCAGAAGCATTAGCTAACGGTTTGGATTTAGCAATTTTGAATCCGGAACATGAAGAAATAGTAGCAACCAGAGCCGGTCATATGGCTTTGTTCGGCCAAGATCCGAACCAGACCAACTACTTAGCTTATGTTGAAGAAAAAGGCGATATTATAAGTGGCTATCAGAAAACTACCAAAACATCCACAGCAGCAACGGAAACGGAAAAAACAGCAACAGAAGCAGTTGTTGTGCCGGCACCGGCAGAAGCTCAATCTTTGGAACAAGTAATTATAAAGGGATTAGAAAACGAAGCGGCACAATTGGCAAAGCAAGCTTTGCAAACAGAGATGAATCCCTTAGACATCATCCAAGACCAGATTATTCCCGCTTTAGATGAAGTGGGTAGGCTTTATCAAGAAGGTATAACCTTTTTGCCACAACTTCTCCAATCTTCAAAAGCAGCCCAAAGTGCTTTGAACCCGATCCGCAAAGCGATTGAAGCTCAAGCTCAAACTGCGGACTCGGTACACAACGAACTAAAATCAGCAAAAGAAATTCCCGCTTCTAAGCCGATTATTGTTCTTGCTACAGTTGAGGGCGATATTCATGATATAGGGAAAAACATTGTCAAAACGGTTTTGGAAAACTATGATTATACAATTCGCGATTTAGGTAACGATGTCCCTCCGGCAAGAATTTTAGAGGCAGTTAAAGCGGAGAATGTTAAATTAGTCGGTCTTTCCGCATTGATGACCTCGACTTTGCCGGCAATGGAGGCAACGATTAAACTTTTAAATCCTGAACAACCTGATTGTAAAATTATGGTTGGCGGGGCAGTGTTAACCGAAGACTATGCCAAATCAATAGGTGCAGATTACTATTGTCAAAATGCGAACAGTAGTGTTGAGGTGGCGAAGGAGGTTTTCCGCAATGAAACATAATCATAGTACTGATAATGCTTTAGTATTATATGACGGTGCGATGGGAACCTATTATCGCTGGCTTTATCGGGAAGACTATTCTTTGTTGGAGGCAGTAAATTTATCCAAACCGGACCGCATCAAACAAATTCATCAAGCTTATATTAAAGCCGGTGCAACGCGGCTTAAAACCAATACGTTTGCAGCTTTTCCTCTAATGTTGGAAAAATCGGCTGATCAGGTTAAGCAAATGGTTCTGGCTGCCTGGCATTTGGCAAATGAAGCCATATATGAATTAAAAGCACAAGATACAGTGAAAGCAGTAGCCGATATCGGACCGTATTTTGTCCTGCAATCAGGTTTAGCAGATAATCTTAAAATACAAAACCAACAAGCCTATCTGGATTTGGCCAAGATTTTTATTGATGTCGGTGTAGAGGAATTTTTATTTGAAACACAGGAACAGCTGACAGATTTAATTCCTGCGATTAAATTAATTAAGTCATATAATCCGAATGCCAAAATTACAGTTTCTTTCAGTGTAAATCAGAATGGTTTTACCCGTATAGGATTAAGCCTAAGAGAACTTTTAGCACAAGCTGAAAAAATAGATGAGATAACGTTTACCGGCTTAAACTGTACGTTGGGACCTACGCAATTAGGTCAGGTTTTTGCTGAACATGCGCAATTTTCTAAATTCTGTTTTTTCGGACCTAATTCAGGTTTACCGGAGCGAGATTTAGGCCGCGGCCGAGGCGGTGCGGAAGCAAAATATTTTGCCGAATCATGCCAAAGAGCATGGGATAACGGTGCTTATCAATTAGGAGGTTGTTGCGGAACAAATCCTCTTGATATCAGAGCGTTGGCTGATTTATTCAAAAATAAAAAACCGGTAATCGTGAAAAAAATTGAGTCTGGATTGGAGTTCGCGGTTTCTGAACAGCCAAGTATTAAGACGGAAATTTCTAAAAAATCTTGGTATGAGAGACTTTTGACAGGTGAACAAATAATAGCAATCGAATACGATACACCTACTAAAGCAAATATAAAAACATATCTCGAAAAAGTAGTTCAATTAAAAGATGCGGGCATGGATTTGATGACGATTGCGGACAATCCGAACGGTCAAACCAGAATTGACAGTGCTTTAATGGCGTCACGCATCAAACAGGAATTGGGAATTGATGTTTTACCACATTTTACTTGTCGCGACCGTAATTTATTTGCTATTCATTCACTGTTGCTCGGTCTGGCAACTTGTGACGTACATCAGATATTGGCAGTAACCGGTGATCCGATTCCTTTGGAAGATCGTAATCAAATCAAATCAGTTTTCAATGTGAATTCTCAAAGCCTTTTACGTTATATATCTCAACTTAATCAAGAGTTGGTACAGCCATTTATTTTATGTGCCGCCATAAATGTTAATGCACCTCGATTTGATATGGAACTCAAAAAAACAAGACGCAAAATTGAATCCGGTGCTCAGGTATTTTTGACCCAGCCGATTTTTACCGAACGCGGCAAAGAAAATCTGATGCTTGCTAAACAAGAATTAAGAGATCAAGCAAAATTTTTGGCAGGAATAATGCCCTTAGTCAGTGAAAAAAATGCACTATTTATGAAATATGAAATGTCGGGAATGGATGTACCGGATGAAATAATCAAGCGTTATGCAAATCTCAATCGCGAACAATCCGAAAAAATAGCATTGGAAATTTCTCGTGAAATTATGACAAATTTGAGCAAAGTAACGGACGGTTTTTATTTGATAACACCATTCCAAAGAACCCATCTGACCGCCCGGCTATGTCAAGAATGGAAATCAAATAAAAAATAATCATTAATGAGAAAATTTTTTATATAAGAATTTACATATAACGATTTTTATAAATCATAAGCAATAATTTGATCGATGATTTGTTTAATCGGCATGGTATCTTTTTGCTCAGCCTGAGTTACAATAATTGCATTTTTCTCAGGGATGACAACTATGTATTGACCGTCTGTACCGGAAGCGAAAAACAGGTTTTCTTTGGCGATCCAAATGCCGTAGCCGTAAGCGTAGTAGTATAAATATTTTCGCACGGTCGGATCAAAGTTTGAAGAATATTCTTTGATTGTAGTCATATTATCGATCCAGGATTTAGGCAAAATATGTTTTTCCTGCCAGGTGCCGTTATTCAACAATAATTCTCCGATTTTTATTAAATCCTCGGGTTGCAGCCAAAGTCTGGTTGCACCTGCCAGATAATTTCCGTATTTTACCCATGTTGCATCTTTTATAGCTAAAGGTTCGAATAATTCTCGCTCGATAAAGGTGAACAAATCTTCTCTGATAAATTCTTGCAAGACAACAGACAACAGATAAAAACCTGCATTAGAATAAAGATGAATTTTGCCCGGTTCATATTTGATCGGATAATTTACCAGATAATCGAGATAGGTAAAAGGATCCATATCTTTAATATCGCCTCGCATCAGAAGTATTTTGTCGTAACCGACAGTGTGGGTCAGGAGGTGCTTGATTTTAATTTTCTCCAGATATTCCCGATTAGCTTGATTAGTTAGATTAACTGCATTTTCAATTATGGGAAAAATCAGGGTGTCTTCATTGAATTCCGGATAAACTCCTTGTTGAGCAAGATCAATGACTTTACCGGCGGCAAGTGCCAGTACAGTTTTGCTGAGACTTCTGACATCTGAAGGTTCAGTACGTTGATTGAATCTATATAGGAAACAAGTGCTGTTTTGCTTGATCGCAAACGAATGCATCTGAAGATTATTGCCGTTTTTATCGATACTTGATGCAAAACTATCAACCAATTGATCAAATTTTTGTTTATCCATTGTATCCTCCGAAGATTCTTTAATATTGACTATAAGATTCTTAAATTAAAGATCTTTACCTAAATTATAGATCTTTAACCCGGTATCTGTTTTGAATTCTTGCCAGGAGACAACATAACAGCTTTTGTCACGATTTTTTGGTATAAGTTGCTACGTTGTCACTCTGTTGAACTCTCATATTATTGAGTTTTTGCTGAAATAATCTAAAATATTAATTCAATTATATATTTATTGTTTATTAATGCATATATAGAAAATGAAAGATATGAGAAACAAAGAAATTTCTGAAGTAGTAGCTGCTTTGATTTGGTGTGACGATCGGTTTTTAATTTGTCAAAGACCGCCTGACAAAACCAGACCTTTGCTCTATGAATTCGTTGGCGGGAAAGTTGATCCCGGAGAAACCAGAGAACAAGCTCTGATCAGAGAATGCCGGGAAGAATTAGCGATTGATATCGAGGTTGGCGATATTTACATGGAAGTAATTCATCAATATCCGGAAATATTAGTCAGATTGATTTTATTCAATGTGTCCCTAACAAAAGATAGCGGTCCACCCCGGATGCTTGAACATATAGATATGCGCTGGATAAAAAGAGAAGACATTCCGAATTTTGAATTTACCCCTGCTGACAAAGAAATCCTCGATAAATTAATGTCGGAATTAACGGAAGAATGAGAACTTGGGGTTTCAGATGAAAATAATGATTAAACATTTATTTGGAAGATAATACTCCTCATGTTCAAATGTTGTTAAAAATCGAGAATAATCTTCCATTCTTCGATTAATTTTTCCAGAGAAAATTTAGCATTGGCAGGACTGCTGCTTGGTAGTTTAATAGCTTTGATTCCAAGCAGCCTTTCATGATATTGTTTGAAGTATTTATCCGAAGTACCTCCATTGGTGAAAATCCTGGTTATCGAACTTTGCTCGATCATCGGCTTGAGATCAGTCGGTATAACATTTCTGATACTGCTGTCACTGGAGCCGATAATGTCACATTGATAAATTGTATCCCATGCCGCAATCTGATGGCGCTGTAAAAAATCTTTGCGTTGCTCTATCGTTAGGGGTATTTCATCCTCAAATAGATTTGCCAGAATAGGCCAAAAACGATTTTGCGGATGACCATAAAAGAACCCCATTTCACGAGTCTTGATCGAAGGAAAACTTCCTAAAATTAAAACTCGAGAATCGGATCTATAAAAAGGCGGCAACGGATGCACGATTGTTTGATAACGACTATTCACTTATACTTTTCCTACCGGAGCCATATACACAACAAATTCATCTTTACCGTCCACTTTAAGTAAAGCATCGGCTTTTGCCTGATTGTAAGCAGCCATAGCACAAGTGCCACAACCAATTGCTCCGGCAGCTAAATATAAATTCTGACAAACATGGCCTGCATCAATAGCAATCATTTTCGCGGTACAATCCAAATAACGCCATTCCATACGATAAGGGATAGTTGTCCAAATAAAACCGACTGCAGCGCTAGCGAAAAAAGACTGCATATTGGCAGCTTGTTTCATTTCTTCTTCCAATTCTGCCCCATCGGAAAATTCGGTTTCTAAGACTAAAGCATGTTCCAGTGGTAAATAACGATAGATACCTTTGGCCAGACTCTCAACTCGATTAATTGCTAAATAAGTTTCAAAAGTATGCCTGTTACCTGCTGACGGTACATTACGAAAAACATGTTTTCCTGTTTGTTTTCGTACACCTTGGGTAGCCCATAATAAAAATGAAAGCTCTGTCATGCTCAATTCTTGATCAGTAAATTGGCGGCGACTTTCTCTGTTTGCTACCAGATCATAATAATTCGATGTTTGAATAACTTCCGGATTAACGTCAGGCAAAGCGATCAACTCTTGATCTGTTCGAATTGCTTTTTGCACCGGAGGCATTTCAATTTTTTTACCCTGATCACTCTGTTTAAAATCAATATTAACCCACGTATTCGCAGTCAAATACTCACGCATTTCTACAAGCTTGTCTTTAACCATAAAATACCCTTTCTATCTCTTATCTATACGTATAACTTTGTGTTTGAGAAAAAGAAGCTTTTTAATCAATCTTAATTGAGTCTACCACTATTTTATTCAGGATGCAGATTATTTCTTGCAGATATAGATCAATAATAATTGTTTGTGATAATTAATCCTGTATTTATTAATATAGTAAGTATTGAAATATTGTTAAATATTATAAATACATAGATGATAAATATATAATACAATTTAAAGAAAGAATAATACGATATAATTGTCTCAGGAAACACAGTACCGTTTAGTGAATAACATCGACTAAGCAGATTAAACCTAATTGAATTATCCAGCTAATTAGAGAGATGATGGAGCTATTAAAATGAACAAAGAATATGCATGGATTGATTTTTATACGAAATTTATTGATGTGCTGATCGGATACATTGATGATCGAGCTGCATTAATTAATAAGATTAAAAATGTATATAATTCTTTAAATATGAAACTTCCGACTCTGGAAACGGATAATAATATTGTGGATATTGACCCGTTTACGATTTACGGATTGTTCAATAAGGGGATCACAGAAAAGAATAGAATAAAAATTATCCGTGGTATGGCATCAGAATTTAAGGTTGAAGCAAAAATTCCAGATAATTTTATAGGAATACCTGTTCTAAATAATATGACTGCTAGTTTTTATCAATTTTCAGGTGAACGAGGCGAAAATGATATAGATAATTTATGGAAATTAAGTAATGCAGCTTTAAAATATGCAAAATACAAAAGTCCGAAAAACAGAGAAGAGTTTATCGAGTATTTTGACAAATGTATTAAACAAAAAGGTGTTCGTTGGAATATTACCATGGGTCTTTACTGGATGAGACCGTATGATTATATAAATTTGGATTCAAAGAACAGAAAGTATCTTGGTAATCTTAAAGAAACTGTTCAGGATATTAGTGCAGAATTTGCAAACAAAATCAAGGATTTAAAAGATATCCCAAATGGTGAAGAGTATTTAAAGATTTGCGAATTGGGAGCTTTGGAGTTAATAACAGATAAAAAGTATAAATCTTTTCCGGAATTATCATTTTTTGCTTGGGAAGAGTCAGAACGAGTTAAAAGTGAAAACCAAGATAAATTAGGCCGAAAATTTGATGGTGATGCTATGCCTGACAAAGATGTTCGCCCGATACATTTTTGGAGTTATTCTCCCGGAACTAATATAGAGACTTGGAATGAATATTATGAAAAAGGAATAATGGCTTTAAATTGGGATGAACTCGGAGATTTTTCTTTGTATAAAAACAAAAAAGCAATACAAGATAAATTAAAGCAATTGTATGGGGAGCAGTCATCCTACAGCAATATAGCTTTAGTAATCTATCAGTTCGTAAATGAAATAAAAATTGGAGATGTAATTTTTGCTAAAAAAGGTGATTCAACAGTTTTAGGGCGTGGAATTGTGACTAGCGAATATGAATTTGATGATGCTTCAGAGTTTGGAAGGGCAAATATTCGGCAAGTAGACTGGACTCATAAAGGTGAGTGGACTTTCTCAGAAAAATTTGCTGCAAAAACCTTGACTGACATTACCGATTATACAAAATATGTTAATGAGCTAAATAACCTGTTTATTGAAAAACTAGATGATGACGCAATTGTTCCGGAAATAGTTTATCCTGAATATGATAAAACAGCATTCCTTGATGAAGTTTATCTTTCGGAAGAACAATATGATTTACTTGTGAATCTTTTAAATCATAAGCAGAATATTATTTTGCAAGGTGCTCCGGGAACGGGAAAAACATTTGCTGCTAAAAGACTTGCTTATTCAATTATGGGTATAAAAGATAGTTCGCGTGTCATGATGATTCAATTTCATCAGAGTTATTCATACGAAGATTTCATTATGGGATACAGACCGACGAAAGATGGTTTTGAATTAAAAGAAGGACCTTTCTATAGCTTTTGTAAAAAAGCAGAATTGGATCTTGAAAATAATTATTATTTTATCATTGATGAAATTAATAGAGGTAATCTTAGTAAGATTTTTGGCGAACTTTTTATGCTGATAGAAAATGATAAGCGTGGCTCATCTCTTAAGTTATTATATTCTGATGAGCAATTCTCAATTCCGGATAATGTGTACTTGATTGGATTGATGAATACAGCAGATCGAAGTTTGGCAATGCTGGATTATGCGTTAAGACGTAGATTTGCCTTTTATGAATTCGAGCCGGCTTTCAATTCAATTGGTTTTAATAATTATAAAAAAGCTAAAAACAACTCGAAATTTAATCAATTGATCGACGTTGTTAAACTACTTAATAATGAAATTGCAGAGGATGAAACCTTAGGTTCTGGCTTTAGAATCGGACATAGTTATTTTTGCACGGAAAAAGAAATTACTGATTCATGGCTGCTTTCAGTCGTTGATTATGAAATTGTGCCTTTAATAAGCGAATATTGGTTTGATGAACCTGATAAAGTTGCAGAATGGAAAAACAGATTAAAAGAGGCAATTCAGTGATTCCTATACAAAACATATTTCACATGCTGGCTTATGCCTTTAAGATACTTAAATCGCAGGGCTATCGAAATCTTTCTCAAGAAAGCTTTTCGAATATTTCTGATTTAATGGCAGCGATCATAATAAAAGGAGTTTCCAGTCAAATTAAACAAGGGCTGCGTAGAGATTATATTGATATTACAAAAACGTCTAGTAGTGTTAGAGGGAAGCTTGATGTTACTAAATCTGTGAAATATCGAACGCTGAATAACAAGCAAACAATATGCACTTATGATGATTTTTCTACAAACATTAAAATGAATCAAATTCTTAAAACAACAATGAATATTCTGGCTTCTCAAGACATCGAGAGAAAAAGAAAAAAAGAATTATACAAGTTATTGATGTATTTTCAAAATGTTGATTTTCTTGAGCCTAATAAAATTTGTTGGAATTTTAGATATGACCGTAATAATCAGACATACCAAATGTTGATGAATATTTGTTACCTGATTATCAAAGGTATGCTAATTAAGCAACAAATCGGGAATTTAAAAGTGCGAGATTTCATTGATGAGCAGAGAATGAGCTCTCTGTACGAAAGATTTATCTTTGAATATTATAAAAAAGAATTTCCTAATCTGAGAGTTTCTGCTCCGTATATCCGCTGGAACCTTGATGATGATTTCCAAGAACTCTTACCTACTATGAAAAGCGATATTGTGTTATCTAATGGGGAGAAAACATTAATTATTGATGCTAAATACTACAAAAAATCAACACAGGAATACTACGATGCTAAAACACTTCATTCACATAATTTATATCAGATTTTTACATACGTTAAAAACTATGATATTGAATCCAAGGGTGATGTCATGGGTTTACTATTGTATGCCAAAACCCAAGATGATTATGTGCTGAATCATTTTTACAAAATGAGTGGAAATGAGATAGCTGCAAAAACCCTTGATCTCAATTGTGAGTTTTCTGAAATACAGGTTCAACTGAATGGAATAATAAAGGAAATTTTCTTATAGGAATGAATTGGTCATCGATTATTTAAGATTACAATGTCTTGACTTGTCAAATATAAATTTGGCAAAAAGATTCAACTTCTAATTTAAGTGATAACTATTAAACACTAGCGTCTTGGATTTTGTACTTGCAAGCATTTTTTGTTAGTGATAGAATACTTATCTGTATTTGGAGCCTATCCATTATATTAGAATGTTTAAAGTTCCGATCGTACAGAATTAAGTCGCAGGAGGTGAAAGGATGCCCAATATCAAATCAGCGAAAAAACGTGTAAGAATAGCTGCTCGTAAAACTGAAATCAATAAACGTAAAAAAAGCGAATTGAAAACAGTTTTGAAAAAGACTCATGAAGCATTAGATTCTTCTGCAGCCGATGCAGCGGAAAAAGCAATTTATGCTCAGAAGAAAATTGATAAAGCTGTTACATCAGGTTTGATTCACAAAAATAAAGCTTCACGTAAAAAAGCACAAATAGCAAAAAAACTCAACAATTTGGCTTAATCTGTGATCCGTATAATTTGGTTTAATCCATCTAGATTTGGTTTAGACTGAAATACGCATTCATTTGGCTTAATCTGTAATTGAGTCTATAATAAATAGTAAATATTAATTAATAATAATGTTTCCGGGGCAGGGTGAGATTCCCTACCGGCGGTAATTGATTTTTTATCATAAGCCCGCGACTCTCTTTGAGATTGATAAGGTGAAAATCCTTAGCCGACAGTAAAGTCTGGATGGAAGGAAGCATATTCGGTGTAATACCGATCGTTATGCCCCGTCATTTGTCGGGGTTTTTTACTTTGACAAATGAACTTTCTGATAAGGAGGTTTTTTATGTCGGAATTTGAAATGAAACAGAAATCAGCATCTGCTAATAAAACGAGCAGTAGTAGTCGTACGCATTGGATAGCCAAGACCGGAATATTATCGGCAGCGGCAATTATTCTAATGTATTTGGAATTCAATTTACCTTTTATGCCGGTGTTTTTGAAATTTGACTTTGCGGAAATACCTGCTTTGCTAGGTACTTTTTCAATGGGACCTTTGACCGGTGTGATTATCGAATTGATCAAAAATCTTTCACATTTACCGTTTAGCCATACATCGTATATTGGTGAGTTGGCAAATTTTCTGGTTTGCAGCAGTTTTGTCTTTGTAGCAGGTTTAATTTACCAAAGAAATAAAACTCGTAAATCTGCAATTATCAGTTTGGTTGCCGGAACTATAGCAATGACGATAATGGGTGTTTTGGTCAATTATTACATCAATTTACCCTTCTATGCTACGGCAATGGGAATTGATCTGAATACAATTATTGGGATGTCTAACGGTGCGGGGAATAAATTGGTTACCGATATGAAAAGTTTGCTTGCTTTTGTTTTTGTCCCCTTCAATATTTTTAAAGGTGTGGTCATTTCGATTATAGTAATGTTGATTTATAAAAAATTGAGTCCGATTTTGCATAAATAAAGTGGTATGTTCTGAAACAGATGACTTTAACATTACTACTACAATTGTTTAATGAGTATATAGTCCCATAGATGATTTGAATTTTGAATTAGTGAAAGATGTGAATAGTCCGGATTTGACGGTTCACATCTTTGCTTTTTAACGTTATAATAAAAAAGATATTGTGGGGAGGTAAAGGTTCGTTGAATGCTCTTGGACAATTAGATCAGCTAGTGACTTTTTTTAAGAATTTATTTAATTCGTTGCAAGAGGGTATACTTTTTGTAGGGGAACCATTAGACATTGCACTTGCAGCAATGGACATCTTAATCACCACTTTTATATTCTATTATATTTTACGTATCGTTAGAGATTCCAGAGCATGGCAACTACTAAAGGGTATCTTATTCATAATATTTTTAACCATTATTGCTCGGGTCTTCGGTCTGAGCCTCTTAAGTTATTTGTTAATGAATACTATTTCAGTCTTTTCACTTGCTTTTGTCATTATTTTCCAACCTGAATTAAGGCGAGCTTTGGAAACTGTCGGTCGTTCCGGATTGAATTTATTCAATCCCCGAGTCGGAGATTACCAAGGAGAAAGAGCTGCAACAACAGTATCACAAATGATTGAATCGATTGTGCAGGCATGTGATGACATGGCTGAAGCTAATACAGGTGCTTTGATCGTGATTGAACGAACTACTCCTCTGGGAGAGTTGCAAGATCAGGAAAATGCTGTGGAGATTGATTCCCCGGTTTCAACCAGTTTAATTAAGCAGATTTTTGTTGACAGCACACCGCTCCATGACGGTGCGATTTTAATTCGTTACGGTAGAATTGCCGCTGCCAGAATTCATATCCCTTTATCTGATACTGTCCAATTACGCAAAGATTATGGAACAAGGCATCGTGCTGCGATTGGTGCTAGCGAGATGGGTGATGCACTTGCGATTGTAGTTTCCGAAGAAAAAGGTACGATCAGTATTGCGATTGAGGGCAGGTTATATATTTTGGAGAATAGTGATGCCTTAAGAACTCAGCTCTATCGTTTCCTTTTACCGGATGATGAAGAAACTGAAGGACGTTTTCGTTTATTTCGGAGAAGGAAGAAAAACAAAGGAATGCTCGGACCTAAAATCCCGAGATCAAGGCGTGTTTTGTTAATTTTTGTTTCTTTGATTTCCGCTTTCGCTTTATGGCTCTACGTACAAGCTACAGTTAATCCGATTGAAGCAAAATCTTTTTCTGTTCCTCTGTCTTTTGAAAATACGGAAATTTCACAAGAAAGGGGCTTTGAGATCACATATCCTACAAAAAATATTCAAATAACTTTGACAGGACGTAAGAGTTTGTTAGATAGTATGACAAGCCGAGATCTTGATGCATATATAGACTTAGCTCAAATTGAAGAAGAAGGAATACAAACAATCAGAGTTAACATTTTAAAAAATACACCATTATATACGCGAACAGATCATGTAACACCGGATGAAGTGACCATTGCAGTTCGCAAGATAGAAGAATAATATTTGAAAGAATTTTGGAGGAAGAATGAGTAGATTATTTGGCACTGATGGAGTGCGAGGTATAGCGAATAAAGAATTAACACCGGATTTAGCCTTTCGTTTAGGTTTTGCCGGAGCACAAGTTTTGACTGGTGAGAAAAGCCACAAACCGATTATTTTAGTCGGTACGGATACAAGAATATCTTGTGGGATGTTAGAATCCGCCTTAGTTGCCGGAATCACATCAGCCGGAGCCGATGCGTTTTTGGCGGGAGTTGTTCCGACACCCGGTATAGCATATTTGACGCGTAAGTATAATTGTGATGCGGGTGTTATGATTTCAGCATCGCATAACTCATATGAATATAACGGAATCAAATTTTTTGCCAGTACAGGCTATAAGTTACCCGATGAAATTGAAGATCAGATTGAACAGGTAATTGATGAATATCAAGAAGATATTTCAAGACCGATTGCGGACCGAATTGGTCATCGTATTCAAAAACCGAATTCGGCGCGCGATTACGCTGAACATCTTAAACGACGTATGAGTGTTGATCTGAGCGGAATGAAAATTGCTCTGGATTGTGCTAATGGTGCCAGTTTTCATATTGCTCCGGGAATTTTTGCAGATTTAGGTGCAGATGTAGTTTCGATCGGCATTGAGCCGGATGGTGAAAATATCAATCTCAATTGTGGTTCGACCGATCTTGCCAGACTGGAACAAACGGTCAGACGTGAAGGTTGTGATATAGGAATTGCTTTCGATGGTGATGCGGATAGAATGTTGGCCATTGACGAGAACGGAACGATAGTAGATGGTGATGGAATTATAGCGATTATCGCCAAAGGGATGAAAGATAGAGGTACTTTACGTGATAATAAAGTTTGTGTAACCGTAATGAGCAATCTCGGTCTCGATATTTTTGCTGAACAAGCAGGTATTACTTTGTACAAAGCACAAGTTGGCGATCGCTATGTCTTGGAAGAAATGTTGAAGTCAGGTATCGTTTTAGGCGGCGAGCAAAGTGGTCATATTATTTTGCTGGAACACTCAACTACCGGTGACGGTTTATTAAGTGCACTTGCATTGTTGAAGACTTTGAAATTTTCTGATCAGCGTCTTTCAGAAGCGCTTTCAATCATGAAGCCCTTACCGCAAGTTTTAAAAAATGCTCAGATTGCTAACGAGCTTAAAAAAGCTGCAATGGAAGATGAGGATGTTAAAGAAACAATCGTGCAAGAAGAAGCCAGATTAAAAAATAAAGGTCGTATTTTAGTCAGACCATCGGGAACAGAACCACTTATTCGAGTAATGGTTGAGGGCGAAAACAAAAAAGAAATTAACATTATAGCGGATCGGATTATTGATTTGTTAACCAGTCGCTACGGAATCTAATATGTCACAAAAAACAGCATTAAAAACTGTAGGGATTATGGTATTAATTAGTGTTCTCGCATTGACTATTAATGCAATTTTAGTCAAAAAGTTCCCGGATAAATTCGGAGCAAAGAGAAATCTGGAGCAAGTTGCAAATACTGATCCCAAGAATAAAGTTGAAGCTGATGAATTGCCGATCAATGAAATGGAAATAGTTAACACCACGAAAAACAATCGTGATGTTTGGAGTTGGCCATATGATTCGGCAGTTCCTGTCTATCATCATGCTAATTTAGACATATATTCAGGTAAAACTAAAGAAGAAGGTACATTGAACGGTATCACCGTTTATCTTGCGATGGATCCGATAGTTGAAACTAACGTAGATGATACTATTTCGGATGATTCTTCTGAAAGTGATCAAGAAGATGCTTTCAATGAACCGGAACGTGCCGGAATTGAAGATCTGATCGGACAAAGTTCCGAACCTGAAGAAATCATGGATGATTCAGAAATTATAATTGAAACAATTCCCAATGCTTTGATTAATAAAGATGGTCTCCAAACAAATTTAGATAATATTCTGCAATATACCAAAGAAAGTTTTATATCGTTAGGTGCGGAAGTTGTTATTCTTAACAAAAAATATCAAACAGATACACAAAAAGCGGCTTTTATCGGCCAGGATATTTTACAAGATTTTCTTGATGAATTAGCTGAACAAAATTTTAAAAGTGAGCGTTTAGAAGGTTTAATCGAACCGCTAAAAACAATTCAAAATTCACCGGATAATCAACAAGCAATCAATGATTTCTTTCCTGGTATCGGAGTTTCCAAGGATCAGAGATTGCTGCTTGATGTTGAACGTCAATACACTGATAGAATATTTATCAATATCCAATATGGTGAATCAGAGTTTGCCGAGATATCCGGCAGCCGAGTTTTTTATCTGGGTAATGAAACTGCAGTGATTGGTTCGAAAGCTGAAGCGATGACTGCTGAAAGCACAGAAAAACCGGCATATATCGGTTATTTAATCGAAGATCGCAAACGTTTTGCCAATTTGTCAGAAAAGAATATCAGCCAATTAATTCCGGGTCTGGCATATAATGGCGAAGAAGCGGTAGGTGAACAAATTATTCCCAGTCTGCGTTTAATCAACTTAACATCGTTAGAAATCGAGATAGGTCAAAAAAATAATACCTTTGATATACAGATCTTGAATTCTTCGGAGCAGCAAAAAATCTTTGCTGAGGCGATAACTAATGCTTGCTATGAATATTATTGCACTGATTTATACTAACACATTTTCCCGCAAACACATGATCAGCCATTCTGGTTGAAAAAATTATTATAGATCTAATAGAAATTCATTTATTTTAAGTCCGCAGTGAATCATCGAGCTTGACTCGGTGAGCAAGGACTGAAAATAGATGAATTTCTTTTTGAACCTTAAAATATTTAATTGATGATTTGTCCGGTGATAATTACATATCCGGTATTGTCGTAAGAGTAAACAATATTCTGTAATCCTGCCGGCAATTTGATTTCTGAATTGAGAGGTTGTCTTGTAATGAGATAATTATCATAATGATAAAATTTGTTTGGTTGCAATAAATCTATGTATTCTTCAAATGTGATAAATTTTTGTTGGATGATTTTAGAATGAGGTAATCCAACATAACGTAAATGCCAAGGTTCAAAAGAGATGCCGGTGATATCTTCCTTGTCTTCAGGATAACGAATGATAAAACCGAAATCATAACAATTTTTATTGACATATTGTCCGGCTTCACTTTCAAGGAAATTCATTCCGGCATGTTCGAAAACGTAAACATCAACTGCCAAACCGGTATGATGTTCACTATGACCCGGCGGCAAAGCTAATTCCGGATCATCTGCCTGAATCACCATTTGTTCTTCAACTGAGCGGTAAACTGAACTGACATACATCTTATCACCGGTGTTCTCAGTAACTGCAGCCGATAATTGTGCATATGCATCTAAAATAGCGACATTCATTTGGACACCGCTATCTTTGTATTCTGCCATCTGTGGTACAAAATTTTCCGGTAAAGCATGTGTTTTATTGAGTAGGATTAAACTTTGTTCATAACGCCATTCCATTTGATTGTTCAGATCAAAACTATGCAAATTAATTTCAGAATAATTTTTTTCCTTAAATGAGATATGTTTATCGTTACGTCCCAAGAATAATCCTTGAATACGATATAGTAATTCAGGCTTACTGATCAAGAGAAGTGATATTGTCAACAGTATAATACACAAACAACCCAAGATTATTTTAATAACATTAAGTTTTTTGTTTTTCTGATTTTTTGTTTTTCTGTTTCTATCACTCATATAATGTTCCGTTTATATCTATTTATATCTAATAATGTTCCGTTTATATCTAATAATATTCCATTTATATTTAATAATGTTCCGTTTATATCTAATAATGTTCCATTTATATTTAATAATGTTCCGTTTATATCAAATTTTTCACCAGTTAAATAATGTCATTTGGAGAATGATAAATGATATTTTATTTCATTTCGATATTGTAATTGATTTGCAATGTATATTCTAAAACAATATGCTTTTTATTTTGTTTACCAAATTAGATCAAGATAAATCATGTACAATGATAGCATAATGCTAAAATGTGGATTATTTAATTTTTATTAATATATTTTGGGACATTGTCTATAATAATAAAAGACAAATAACGCTTTGAAACTTTTTTCCGAATATTAATATTGAGTTGAAATGGGGAATATGAATTTAACATACGAAAAGATTACACCGAATTCGAGAATTAAAACTGTTTACAACACTCCGGTCGGACGAGATGTTATTGATAAAGTTCTGATGCAAATGAATGTTTCAGTAAAATGGTTGACGAATCCTTTAATCGGAAATTTAAAACTTAAGCATTTGCAAAAGTGGATTAAAGATCCGGATTTTTTACAAGTTTTTTGTGATTTAATCAATCAGGAAAAAGATGTTGGTATACAAAAGGGTGGTACTTTGACCAAACAGTGGTGGAAAGAAATTGTCTTTTATCAGATATATCCTCGTTCGTTCAAAGATGCAAACGGTGACGGCTTAGGCGATCTTAAAGGTGTTATCAGCAAATTAGATTATATTGCCGAAATGGGGTTTGGTGGGATTTGGCTTTCGCCGATTTTTAAATCGCCGATGCAAGATAACGGTTATGATATCAGTGATTATTATGAAATCAATCCGGAAATGGGTACGATACAAGATTTAAAGGATTTGATTTCAGGTTGCCATACAAGAGGTCTCAAGATAATTTTGGATTTGGTGGTCAATCATACCAGTGCTCAACATCCTTGGTTTATAGAAGCACTCAATAATCCGAATTCCGATAAACGAGATTACTATTTTTTCCGAAAGCCGGATGAGATTAATAATTGGGTATCTTTCTTTTTTGAAGATGCTTGGAAAATCTTTGAAGCACAAGATATTGCAGCTTTACATCTGTTTGCCGATCAGCAGTTTGATTTAAATTGGGACAATCCTGCCGTACGCGCGGAAGTTGTCAAAATAATAAATTTTTATGCTGAATTAGGAATCGACGGTTATCGTTTAGATGTAATTAATTATATTTCGAAAAAACCGGGTTTGCCTGACGGTAATAAGTGGGTTGGCGACTTGATGGTATTTAGGGGTATCGAAAATTATTATTACGGTGAAAATTTGCATAAATATCTTAAAGAGATTAATCAGGAAGCATTTAAGCCGAATCGATTGTTCAGCATCGGTGAGACTCCGGGTATCGGGATTCAAATGGGCAAACTGCTTTCAGCCGACTATCGTCAGGAACTTGATTTGATTTTTAATTTTGATCATCTCGAAACACCGGGTAAGGTTCGTTATGATGATTATCAATACGATTTGAATTTTTATAAAGAATATATAATGAAATGGAATAATGCTTTATCTAACCATGATTGGATGTCATTATTTTTTGAAAATCATGATAATCCGCGTATGATTTCCAAAGTAAATCCCGATCCGCGTTATCATCAGGTTCTGGGCAAATTAATTGCAATGTTACTTTTAACTTTAAAAGGCACACCGTTTATTTATCAAGGTCAGGAAGCCGGTTTTATTAATCAAACATTCAGTGCTGATGAATTACGAGATGTAGAAAGTTTAAATTTATTAAAGCAAAGTAATCTTACTACCGTTCTTGCCGGAAGCAGAGATCATGCGAGAACTGTTATTAAATGGACAGAACAGGGAGGTTTTTCAGATGGAGAATCTTGGATTAAAGGTCAAGTAAATAATGTAAATTCTATTGAGCAACAATTGACAGATGCCGATTCAATTTTGGCTTTTTACAAACAATTAATTGAATTTCGTAATCAAAATGTGGATTTCATATATGCGCCAATAGAATTTGTATATCCGAAACGGAAAAACTTTTTCGGTTATATCAGAAACAATTATTATATAGAAATTAATTTAAGTTCCGATATGCTCAGAAGACCGAATCTCAAGCGTGAATCCAAGCTGTTGATCAGTAATTATTACGATGCTGCAATTGCAAGAATAGATCCGAAGCAAAAAATGCAATCTTATGAAGCGAATTTATACTTGTTGAATTGACTTTTGATTTTGATTTTTGGAGTTGCACACTTTTTAAGCTTAGTCTAGATTTTCGCTGTACAACCTTAAATAGTGTGCGTGGTCTTTGGCTAAATCGGCTTTCCTGCACACTTTCTAAGGTTATCCTGGATTT
>JAAYRL010000037.1 GCA_012518795.1 Clostridiaceae bacterium | reverse complement strand
TTGACTCAGTCAATATTAAGTGTAAATATTTTCTGACTTTTTGACAGCAATTCTATCAACTCACCATTGTTTTGCCAATCATCTTATCAACTCACCACATCAACAATTATTTCGGCTGATATTTTTTTATTTCATCATTCTTGGATAACTTCCCTCAAAGCAAAAATCCGTGATTATCCTTCCGGCTTAGAACCAGACTTCAAATCACGGAAAGCCTTTATTTACTGATCTTATTACACTCTTACTTCTCAACCCTTGACATCAATACTACCGTCTCAACGTGGAACGATAGCATCAGCTTGATGTCTGGTCTGTATTTTTCGTTTTGCCTGTTCGAGGGAATAGGTCAATAGTGGATTTTAGGGGTACTCTCTGTTCGAGGGAACAGTTCTACCGTTTTTATCCGTTCGGGGGAATAAGTCGATATTATGGCAATATCCCCCCGTCTCTATTTTTGTGTTGATTGACGATGTTTCGCGTATAAGCAGGGTTTCGTCTGTGAGTAGAATGTGCCAAGACACAGCTCCATCATGATCCTTGTGTTTGGTACTCTGCTATTTTAGATTCAATCAAATTTCCTAATTGCTCAATGCTGCTTAGTATGTCAGCCGCTGTATTGTTATTATCAAGTAGCCCTGCGCTCGAATGAGAGAGTGGGTTGGAATTCCTTATTTCATGGGCTTTTTTTATAATTTTATCGACATCAGTAATTCCAGCATATAGTTGCTTGAAAGCACCTTCCTTGTAATATCGTTTGTAGTTTGGCTTACCCTTCGCTTGGTTGCCATTTACAGCATGGGCTAAATGAGCGGAGAGCCTGTCAAAGAAATTCTTATAGTATGCAAACGCTGATAGATAATTGCTTTTCTTCATTTCCACCATGTACATGAAATATAGAAAGAATAGTTTGTCATCCTGTTTATAAAAGAATGATGCTCCAAATTCACTTATATATTTCTGCTTAGATTTGTCCATTGAAACTAAAAACGACGATTTGCAAAACATCTCATAATATAAATAAACAGGCAATTCTTCATGTTTCAAAATTCTCAGCAAATCGACATGATTGAAATTTCTTTGCAAGAGATAATTTATGGCAAGTGAGGTATCATATATATTCCATACACCTTTTCTATTAGCTTCAAATAATTTTGAAAGCATCGTTTTGATAAGATCACCGTTTTGTGTTTTTAACAGCATAATAGTGAGCCGTTTTGTGTCCAACTTCAAAAAGTTATAATCAAAGCAAACGAGACTGAAAAGCATTTCAATAATTTGTTTGCTGCTAAACAACGGGTGTTTTTCATACACGAGCGAATTATATATCTCCTGCGGCGTATATTCGGTTTGGGAAATATTAAAAACTTTATTAATCAATTCCAGATACTTAACCGCGTCCAAGCTGTAATTAAACAGCGATTCTTTTATGTCTCCAAGAAATTCTAATAAAAGGTCACTATCTACGAGGTCAGTAATATTGCATTCCTTGCCGTTAAACTGCTCATCATATAAGGACTTTTTTAATTCCTCATTTATATCCACAGCAAGCTTCCATGAGGTTTTTCCCCTATTAAGCGATAAGTTCAGCTTTTTCAATTCGCTTGAGTAGGTATTTACTATGCGATTAACCATAGGAGTGATCATATTTTCAGACAAGTCCGAATTGAACAAGATATACAAATCGTCGACATATCGAACCATAGTAAATCCCGTTATATGCGATTCCTTGTCTGTAATAAATGAGTAGAGTTTTGTATCTGGGATTTCCAAATAAACAACTGTCGCTAAGAACGACGATGCTGCACAGTTTTCAATGAGGGGAAATTCACCTTGTCCTAAGCATAATAACAGTTCTTTATACACCAATAAATCTTTTTGGTTTATTTGGACGCCGGTTTCAGTAAATCTTAGATTAATAATATCGAATAGTTTATTCATATCGATATTAGGGAAGAAATCTTTAATATCTGTTTTTATAAAATACTTGTAGGACTGGGATAAATCATTTATTGTTTTGAAAAATACGTCATAGTCCTTTTTATAGTAAAGTCTATTTTCATCGTAATTCCCAGCATAAAAAACACCAATTGATGGTTGGCGCTCAGATTGGTATGCTTTGGAAATACTCTTTCCTATCGTCAATGCCACCAGATACATAATTGGAGATACTAACGAGGCGTTTCTGAAATTACCGTCGCCTTTCATGATGTAATTATTCGTGATAAGCCAATTCTCTGAATAATACAAAAACAAGCCTGATTTTATGTAATCATTAAAAAAAGTTTCGCTAATCAGCTTTTCTTTTTCCTTTGCAGATAGACACGTAAATGGATACCATTGCAGATACATCCTTTTTCGTCCGCGCTTTTGAAGTCCAATCTGTGAGCAGATCATTTTCCAATCTGCATATTCAAAAGAAAACAACTACTCACCACCTCTAATTAAATAATATTTAGCGCAACAAAGGATATCATGAATGCAAGCACCCCCCACCGCTTATTTGCAGGTCGGTGTTGGCTATCGTGACAATGACGTCAACTTTGATTTTGGTTATGTCCTGACGGTCAATGGTAAATGGCATATGCGGTATTTGTCAAGATAGTTGTCAGTGATTCCTCAATAATTAGCTAACTCATCTTGTTGGATCGTATCTCTAGTTTATGTCTGTATCAATGGCAAGCCTTCGGTGCGGAGCACCATTGACACAGACATAAACCAGAGATTATGGGTAATCAAGATGAGGTTAAGCCCGAATGTTTCCTAAGCGGAACGCTGACGAGTATCTTTTAGAATCGTTTCCTCAGGGATCCCATCTTTTTCCGGATTCAGCCATACCAGTTCAGGTAATGTCCAATCACGCGTATTTCGCCCATTCCAGCGTTCAGGATGGCGGGCCTTAGCTGATTCATAAACCTTACTGCGATTACTTAGTACCTTTTTCCATGTGCCATTCCTGCGTTGCGAAGGGGTTAGAAATTTAAGCCCGCTGTGATGATGGTCGTTGTTGTACCAGTTAACAAAGCGGCTGCACCAAAGGCGTGCGCCTTCAATTGT
>JAAYRL010000036.1 GCA_012518795.1 Clostridiaceae bacterium | reverse complement strand
TTTGCTTACACACTTTTTTCTGTTACTCTTGATCTGATTTCAAAAGTTTGTGGTGAAAATTTTTCTTCAGTTTTTCACCAGTCTGCTTTTCAGATCTCTTTTTCTTCATCTTTAGTTAACACAGCCATTTATTTTATACTTTTCTTTTTAGTAAAAAACTAAATCTAAGTAAATATTAATTCAGTTGTTTGATTAATTTCACAATTGAACTTGTACCGAGTCTTGAAGCTCCGATTGCCAGATATTTCTCTGCATCTTCTAAAGAACGAATTCCGCCGGAAGCTTTAACTTTTACCTGCGGACCTACATTTTCAACCATTAATTTAACATCAGCAAAGGTTGCTCCGCCGGTCGAAAATCCGGTAGAAGTTTTGATATAATCAGCTCCGGCTTGTGTAACAATTTCACACATTTTTATTTTCTCAGCATCGGTCAAAAGACACGTTTCAATGATAACTTTCAGAATACGTTGACCACAAACCGCTTTCAAAGCTTTTATTTCATATAAAATATTTTCATATAAACCGGCTTTAAGATCACCCAGATTAATAACCATATCAATTTCCGTTGCACCGTTATCTAAAGCTTGCAATGCTTCACTGATTTTTGTTTCAGTCGTTGAATAACCGTTCGGGAAGCCGATAGCTGTACATACATCTACTTTGCCCGCTACATATTGACAAGCTCTTTTGACAAAAGCCGGTGGAATACAAATACTGGCAACATTATATTCTAAAGCATCATCACAAATTTCTTTAATACTTTCCCATGTTGCATCCACATTTAATAAGGTATGATCAACTGCTTGCACTATTTTTTCAATATCCATATTTATATTTCCCTATATTCCTAAATATTCTAAAATTTCGAGTTTTATCCTTTCATAATATTCTACGTTTTAATAATATTTGTTTTTCGTTTTTTCACATTTGACAAATTTATTAATAAATTTCTTCGTATATGATGATACGATAATCTGAATTAAATAATTATACTTATATTTTAATAATTAATCTAATATTAAATAATCTAATGTCAGCTTTTCACCACCTTGAACAATTAAAAATTCTTTAACCACAAAATATCTAAGATATGATATAAAATAGAAAGATCAATTATTAGTCAGGTATTAATTTACAACTAAATTCGCTGTTGTGAAAGACTGTTGTGAAAGACTGTTGTGAAAAGTTTTCAAAAGAGGATTTTATGTCAAAAATATTTAAGTATATCCGCAATATTCATTATTATGAAACTGATAGTATGGGAATTACCCATCATTCCAATTATGTGCGATTTTTTGAAGAAGCAAGAATTGATTTTATGAGTTATATTGATTTAGCATATGACAAGTTGGAAAGATTAGGAATTATTATTCCGGTTACCGGAATAGATTTAGAATATAAAAATGTGTCCAAATTTGCTCAAATTTTGCGCTTTGAATCTGCAATAGTTCTCTTTACCGGAGTTAGAATGACCGTCCAATATAAAGTTTTTGATAATGAAACTAATGAATTAATCTGTAGCGGACATACTAAACATGCTTTTGTTGATAGTAACTTCCAGCCTTTTGCTCTACAAAAAAAATTCCCTGAAATCTATCAAAAATTTGAAGATTGGAACCTGAAGAAGGAATTTTGAAGAATTTTTGGACATTTGGGCATAGGCGAATCTTAATAACAAAAAGACATTGATTTAAATAACCTTTTTATTGGATAAATTATATAGCAAAGAAAATTATCTACAAGACATTGATTTAAACATATTTTTTCATTGCTTAAAATCTCAATGCTCTAAAATCGGCACAAGAGATTTGTTTAAACAAACTTCTTTATATGTTGAGATGATTGCATCAATAAAATCCTGTTTAGAAAAAATTTTACTATAAGATCCCCAATTCGGATCTTCGTTCAATCTCTCTCTAATATAATGATAACCCCGGATGAAGTCATCTTTGTTAGTAAAGCCATAACCATTTTCTTTATGATACAAAACATCTTTTAAGCAGGCGTCTTGACGAACCAAAATCGGAATTCCGGTTGATAGAGCTTCAGCATAGGTCAAACCTTGAGTTTCGCTTTGAGAAGCTGAAACAAAAATATCACCTGCGGCATAATAGTCCTGAACTCTGTCCCAATCCACATAACCGGTAAATATCACTTTGTCATTCAAATCAAATTCCTCACTCAATTCTTCAAGATCGGTTTTAGCCGGACCATCACCGACAATAAGTAATTTTATTTTGCTTGTTGTTTTAGATAATTCGCGGAAAAATCTGATTATTTGATCCAGTTTTTTCTCTTGTGAAATGCGGCAAATACTGATTAAAACCGTATCATCAGACTGAATTCCATAACGGCTGCGAATCTCTTCCACTCTTTTCCAATCAACATCTCTGAATTTATCAAGATCCAAGCCGGTAGGAATTACTTTGAGTGTCTTCTCGATTTTATATTTTCGTATAGAATCAATCACTTTTTCGGTCGGCACGATAATCAGATCACAATTTTTCGTGAATTTTTTAATAAATTTCCCTACCAAACTATAAGTAAAATCATTTTCAGGAATCTTTAAATAGTGAATGTAATTTTCATAAAGTGTATGGTAAGTATGAATATGTGGTATCCCGATTTTTTTTGCTGCTCGTTTGCCCAAACTACCCAAAGAAAATTCGGTATGTGTATGAATCAGATCAAGATTAAATTTTTTGATAATTTTTATGTAATTTTTCAGAACAGGTATTCCTATTCGACGCTCTTTTAAAGTTACAAAAGGCATACTCGGAATACGGTAGGTATTATTTTTAAAGGAATCTATCGGATCGACTTCAGGATTCGAAACAGTAAATACAAAAACCTCTTGTCCTGCCTCAATCAAACTGTTGCGCAATTCGTAGACCGATGTTGCGACACCGCTGATTTCAGGATAATATGTATCTGAAAATAATCCGATCCTCATTTTCCGTTTGTACTTTACCTTTCACTTGCATTACATTTAAATTCAAAAACTAATTACATTTAATATTATAATCTTTTCAAAGTGGATTATTATTAATTCCAGATTAATTATCCGCATTATCGATAAGATATTTACAGCCAATTATTAATTTCTGATTAATTATCCACATTATCTCATATAAAATTTAAAAACATTCATTTGTTTCTGATGAATTTTTCGACAATGATAGTATATAATAGTTAGCAGAATAGTAAGATACTTGACCAAGCAAAATTATTGAGTTATTCAGAAATAACGATATTACTTAGCAAAATTACTTCTAACTTTATTGCGGCTCTGTTAACTAAAGATGAAGAAAAAGAGGTCAGATCTCTTTTTAATTTTTAAGTTAACAGAACATTTATTGCAGGGAGGAGATTAATAATATGAAAATCGGATTCATCGGTGCTGGAAATATGGGCGAAGCGCTTTTAGCAGGAATTATTCGAGGAGGCACCGTTCAAGCCCAAAATATTATCGTCTTCGATACTGATAATCAAAAATGCCAAACAATTTCTGATAAATATAAAATTAAACTTGCTGCCGATAATCAAGATTTATTAAATCAGGTTGATACTGTAATCTTAGCCATTAAACCTAATATTTATCCTATTGTATTACCTGAAATTTCCGGTTATCTAAATTCTGAACACCATTTGCTTTCACTTGCTCCCGGCTATAATTTTTCACGTATAAGAAATTTATTAAATCAGGATAAAGTGGAAAAGACTGCCTGCAAATTGTCTTTAATCATGTCAAATACTTCTGCCCGAATCGGTCAAGCCGTATCCGCGGCCTGTTTCGATCAAGATCTCACAGCAGAAGAAAAGTCCTTACTCAGTGAATTGTTTTCCAGTGTAGGCATGTTTTTCGAAGTTGAAGAAGCACAAATGCCGACCATAACTTCGGTAATCGGCTCAGTCCCTGCACTTGTTTATATGGTAATCGAAGGAATTATGCAAGGTGCAATTCTCGAAGGATTACCTGCGGAACAGGCAAAACAAATCGCAGCGGGAGTCGTGGCATCAGCAGCCAACATGATTTCCGAAACCGGAGAACATCCTGCCATATTGCGTGATCGAATTTGCTCGCCTGCCGGCACAACTATTGAGGGTGTCGCTCACCTGAAAAAAATCGGTTTCGAAGGTAAAATAATCGAAGCTATTCATATCATGGCGGAAAAAGCTCGTCGTATGTAATTTCTACTTTACGTCGAAAGTAATTTTTGCCTTGCTTGGTTAATTTTCGCCTGTATCTGTATCGGCATCCTTTTTATATTCTTCCACAAGACGATTCAGTTCTTTGATTTCTCTTTTCCAGACGACGTACATAATAAGCCATATCAGCGCGTAGACAAAGACTATTATACCCGTCATGATCAGTATGGGTTTTATGTTAAAAGATAACCAATGCAACCGCAGCCCAACTATTATGTACGTAACAAGTATAAAAGCGCAGTGTGTCGCCGAGGCACGCAGCAGGCTCCATTTTTCTATGTCGAAAAGACATGTTCCGCCAAGGGCTATCATGCCGAATAGTGCACCAAGTATGGTCTGAACAATTACAGCTCCGGCAAGTCCAAATCTTTCCGTAAGCTTCGGCATACAGACAAGATATTGATCGCGGCTAAGGTAATTTACAAGAAAAGTAATCAGATGTGCAACAAGTGCACCGGCAAAGATTCCGATAAGAAACCTGGTAACAAGGCGTTTTTTCATTATTTTGCCCTCCTCTTAAGAAAAAATTCGCGAATCTGCTTGGCATATCGCCTTGATGTGTAAGATACTATTTCGTGTTCCATCTTCAAGCGATTTTAGCCAATATCCTGATCGGATACAGGATAAGGTCAGCCTGGGGTTAACCTTATCCTTTCTTCATCAGCAGCGATGCGACATGTCTTCAAAAAATGACGTTTTACCGCTGTTATCCCAAGAGGCAAGAGAACTGTCGTTTTTGGAATCTTTTAGAAGTCACCTGCATCCGGCCAACCTTCCGGCTGTCCGTCGTAGCCTTCCGTCACAACATCAAAAAGAGGATAGAAGTTGACATAAGAGTAGTCAAAGACATCGTTTTCTTCCGCCACAAGTACATCCCATTGTCCGTTAGAATAGACAGTTGCATCCGGCCAGTCTTCACCGTACTCATGTTCTTCCTGTTTAGCAAAACCGAAAGATTCCAGACGCTTGCCGTAAGCATCAATGTCTGCTTGCTTGTAGACAATGTCGGCTGTGTAGAAAATCCTTTGTATCCAGCCACCACCCAAGATTTCTCCATTCACCGGTGTCGGGACGTCTTTGGCCCAGCCTTCAGGTGCAGGTATGCCCGGTTCCGGATCCGGAACGGGTGGTTCAGTCTCGCTCGGCTCAGACTCACTTTCCTCCGGCTTTGCACTTTCCTCCGGCTTTTTGCTTTCTTCAACAGACTCAGAAACGCTCGGCTCGGGCTCGGGTTCACTTTGCTCCGCTTTTTTGCTTTCTTTAGCCGACTGAGAAGCGGTCGTCGACTGCTCGTCCTGCTTCGAATCCTTACCGCCGCAAGCGGCAAGAGAGAGAATCAGTGCCAGAACGGCTAAAAAGGTTAAAAATTTTTTAAACATTGTAATAACTCCTTCTGAAATCTTTCTGAAATCTTCTGCCACAAAAAGAGTGACAGAATGATCAATATCTTAATTCAATAATTCAATTGATGTAGCTCACTATTTTGCCCACAATACACAGAACTAGCGAAGTCAGCTATTCTCTAGCTTTTAGTTTAATTCTAAGCTTTTGGTTTCGATCTAAGTTTTTAATTTCGGTCTATGCTTTTGGTTTTGGCAGTCTCTTCTTGCGCAGTACCAACATGATCCCGCCGGCAGCCAAAAGCACTAAGCTTGACCACAGATAAGGTTCAATGCTTTCACCTGTTTTCGGCAAAGTCTGATCCGGATCTGTAAGTTTGATTGTCTCTGTCGGAGTTGTTGTTCCTGTCGGAGTCGTTGTCTCTGTCGTGTCGCTCGGTTTTGTTGGCGTGATTTTTGTCCAAACCGCTGTAAACGTATGTCCGCCTTTCGGTACTTGATACTTAGCACCGGGCTGATACTGTGAGCCCTGCCAGTATTGAAACTCATAGCCCTCTCTGACAGGAGCTTCAATGATCGTTATTTCTGTGCCTGCCTTTGCCTTGATTATTTTCGGATCATCTTCTCCGTCCTCCCACTTACCACCGGCAGGATCGAACGTCACCGTTTCTTCTACATCTTCTACAACAGCCGGTATCTTTTCAAACACGGCTTTGACCATGACATTGCTGTCCGGCATCATGAACTTATTTTCGGAGATGCCTATGGCACCTTCTACAATCTTCCATTCCTTGAATTGCCAACCCGAATTAGGTGCAACGTTCAGGGTGATCAGCGTTCCTTTAATACCGGCATTCGGCGTTGCAGAGGCTGAACCGCTACCTTCAGGTTCTACGACTACTGATACACTATAGACGGGTATAGGTATAGGTACGCCCGCCGCCTTAATCACAATATCTCCATCTCCTGAACCCCCGCCACTGCATACGGCAGAATTTGGATTAAAAGCGACTGCATCCGGTTGCTCAAGAATACCATTGATGCTATTGGCATAAATCTCCAAATAACCGGCTTTTATGTCTCCACTGTCTTCACTGTAGTAGCGGTAGTCTTCACCTTCCGCCAATTCAGTTCCGCCTACACTAACCTCAATCTCGTCAGGCAGCATATAGCCGGGGTCGGCGAAAAGAGTAGCAGTGTAGTTCGTCATATCATTCACAAAGCGGCGATCAGCAGGGTTACCATTTGTCATATTTGTTAGAATATTTTTAATAGTATAATGCTGATTGAATTTATAATTCTGGTTATTCCATGTAATATTCTGACCTGTTACCGCAGAAGTATCTGTCATACAGTTGCCTGTAACATTAATAGATTGATAGCTTGCGTCGCTGTTAAGTAGAAGTCCGGTTAGTTGATTGTAGCTACAGTCCAAGGTTGTCAAAGCCGCCAGACCACTCACATCAAACGTGCCTGACAGTTGATTGTAACTACAGTCCAAGGTTGTCAAAGCCGCCAGACCACTCACATCTAGTCCGGTCAGTTGATTATAACTGCAATCTAAATATGTCAAAGCCTTCAGACCATTCAAATCAAGAGACCCTGTGAGATTCTCTCCCATCAGATTAAGCTCAGATATCCGCCATGGTGAAACACCTGCATTCCAAGCGACTTTTCCGTCCCAACCATAATCCTTGTTAGACTTGAAAGAGCCGTCTGTAGGTGCTTTTTTCCAGCCAAGCTCCTTAAGCTCCGGATGGTCATCGATAATCTGGTTAATCGCCTCAATATCGGCCTTGCTACGTACTTCTGCCGCAAACACTGTCGTCGGCAAAAATGCCAGGCACATGCAGAGCACAAGCAATATTGCAAATATTTTTCTTTTCATTTTTTCCTCTTTTCCCTTTTATATCGTTTTAATAAGCTTCTCCGAATACTTTTTTCATGATTTCTCTTAATCTTAAATTTCGCCACCATTCCTCTTTTAAACCTGTGAAATTGGTGATAAATTCCCTTTGGCAAAGTCGTACACAAATCTACTTCCGATGCCTTTCCTCAATTGTAGTTTCTCGATATTTCGTGCACAATACTTTCGTCGTATTCGGTCATTTTTCGTCTTATTCGGTCATAAAACCATTAAAAAAAGCAAGTACAATTTGGTTTTGTACTCGCTTTTTGTACTCGCTTTTGTTAATTGCAACTTAAACTGAAATTGCATTGCATTTTATTTTACAACTCACCTTTTGTACTCGCTTTAATTAATTCTCTCCCTAAAAGGGATTTCGCTTATATCATGATCATAAAACAAAAGTAGGTTATTTCATGTAATTACTCTTCGCTTATATCGGTGTTCTTTTTATATTCTTCCGCAAGCCGGTTCAGTTCTTTTATTTCTCTTTTCCAGGCAACGTACATTATAAACCATATCAGCGCGTAAACTAAGACTATTATGCCCGTCATGATTAGTATGGGTATAATATGGAAAGAAAACCAATGCAACAACAGCCCTACTATTATATATGTAACAAGGATAAGCGCACAGTGTGCCATTGAGGCACGCAGCAGGCTCCATTTTTCTATATCGAAAAGGCAGGTTCCACCAAGGGCTATCATGCCGAATAGTGCACCAAGTATGGTCTGAACAATTACAGCTCCGGCAAGTCCATACTTTTCCGTAAGTCCGGGCATACAGACAAGAAATTGGCCGCGCCCGAGATAATTTACCAGCAGAGTAATTACATGTGCAGCAAGTGCACCGACAACTAGTCCGATAAGAGATCTGGCAATTAGACGTTTTTTCATTGTTTTGCCCTCCTCTTAAGAAAAATTTCGCGAATCTGCTTAGCATATCGCCTCGATGTGTAAGATACTATTCCGTGTTCCATCTTTACCTGAATGATTCCGCCGCCTACGAAGTCCCAGTTCTTAAGATATTTAAGATTTATTATCTCAGATTGGGATATCCGGACGAACCACGCGGGATCGAGGCTCTCTTCCACGCGCGTCAGCGTATCTTTGATTGTATAGTCACCTCCGACTGTTTTAGCCGTTACGTAGCGGCCGTCACGCATAATGAGAATAATACTTGAAGTGTTTATATGGTATTTTTCTGAAAACAGCTGACTTGATCCCAGCTGTCTGAAATGATCCGATAGCGTAGTCAACAGTTTTTTCACTCGTTCGTTTTTCTCTGCAGCACACACAGTAATTTCTATATCTCCACCGAGCGTGTCGTCCAGAATAAAGCGTACTTTAATACTCACAGATGAACTACCCTTTCCTTTTGAGGTTGTTATCATTGTAAAAGGATATCTTTTTGTATGCAAGACTTCCGCCGCTTTTGACACTTTCGTCGTATTCGGTTGTTTTCATCACATTCGGTCATCAAGTACCTTGATTATCTACTTTCGGGTGTACCAAGAATGTGTGTATCTTTTTTTTTTGTATAAAGATAACGATGCAAACATCTTTTGAAGATAGCTCCACTAAGTTTCCGACTAAATCTATCAATCAAGAAAATCTTATCTTAAGCTAAAGGAATGTCACAAAAGACCCTTCCCCAACAACCATGAAAACTGCTCACTTTTTAGCGTTGTACTGATGAAATTTTGCACGGCTCAAATTATAGTTTTTAAATAAACTCATAAAATTTTCTGAATTTGGATTAAAGCTTGCTCAATATTTGAAACATGAATAATTGTGCCGTTTGATTTGATTGCTTCGGGAAAATCGATCGCAATTGCATGATGGCAAGCTTCAAATAAAGATTGGTCATTCCAAGTATCGCCGACTGAAATGGTACGCAAAGGATTAACTTCCAACCATTGGATTAAATCGGTTACCGCTTTGCCTTTATTAATACCTGAAGGTGAAAAGTCAAAACAATCACTATGCGGAAAAATCGTGATTTCCGCTTGTATCAATTCGTCTCTGATTTCTTCAAGAAATTGTTCTAGTTCAACACGAGTTTGAACATCGGTAAAAAATGTTGTCATTGCCACCTCATTTGGTTGAAACCAGATATTGTCTCCAAATTTTGCAATAATCTTTCTTTTTAAATCATCCAGAGCTTGTATTGATTTAGCTTTTACTTTTGCATTCAAACAATATTCCGGCGGTAAATCTACGCCAAAAGCGGTTTGTGCACCATTTTCACCAATCAGCCAGATCTTTGGTAAATTTGCCTGACGACATAAACCTACCATATAATAAACCGGTTTGCCGGAAGCAATTGCCAAGTGATGTCCGGCAGCGCTTAACTCTTGCAAACATTGCAAAGTTTTCGGCTCGATCGGTTTGCCTAAAGCTGCAAGTGTATTATCCAAATCAAAAACAATTAAATATTTTTCCGAGACAGCATCACTTAACAGTTGATCCTGAGTCAGAATTAATACATCAGTGTCATCCCGGTCTAAAATCATGATGTTTTTCATTTGTTATTTTTCCATGAGCCAAATTTCAGCACTGTTAGGAGCCAAGGTACTACCACCGCCAAAATCATGTAAAGTGTCGGTAATTAATTCCCGGGCTTGGCCACAACCGGCATCAAAGTGAATCGTTGCAGGCTGATCTGACATGTTAATAGCAACAACAATCCGTTCCTGATCTGTTTTACGTTCAAACAAAAATTGTTGATTATTTAGATGAACTGTTCGATAACTGCCGCAAGCTAAAGCATGACTGTTTTTACGAATTTCAATCAATTTTTGTAAATAATCTGTCAATTCATTCCATTGCGGTTGCTTAAAAGCCGGTCTTAAATTCCAATCTTGTTCACCGGTATCACCATGTACACCCCATTCCGAACCATAATAAATCGCCGGGATACCCGGTTGAGTAAACATTATCGTATATACCAAAGGAAGATTTTTTGCTTTCTGAATTACAGTTGCAACCCGTTCAATATCATGATTGTCTACAAATGAGACCATGTTGTTTTCACCATGATAAAGTGCCCATGGCTCAGGATTAAACTGTCTTTGTAAGGAATGAGCAATCTCAAATAAGTTTTTAGAATTAAAAGCTGATACATTGCCTTTTGCACATTCATAATTCGTAACTGAATGGCACATTTCTGAATTCATGATTTGCTTATAGTCACCATGAATCATTTCGCCGATCAGGAAAAATTCCGGATCAATACTCAGACAATGTTGGCGCAAGCGCTTGAGGAAGCTTTTTTCAACCGTGTATGCTACATCCAGTCTTAAACCGGAAATTCCGTATTGTTCAATCCATTCGGTCACCGAGTCCAATATATAATCAACGACAGCCGGATTATGCAGATTTAACTTCACTAAATCATAATGTCCTTCCCAACCTGCATACCAGAATCCGTCGTTATCATTACTATTACCGTTAAAATCGACGAAAAACCAATCTTTATATTGAGAATCCTGTTTGTTTTGAATTAAATCCTGAAATGCCCAAAAACCACGACCCACATGATTGAAAACGCCGTCAAGCATCAGGCGAATTCCTGCTTTTCTATATTCAGTACAAATGTGTTTAAAATCTTCGTTAGTACCGAGCCTGCGATCGATTTTACGCATGTCCCTCGTATCATAACCATGTTTGTCACTTTCAAACAAAGGATTAAACAAAACTACATTCACGCCCATTTTCTGCAAGTGAGGTAACCAGTCCAACAAGCGATTGATACGTGGCGAATCGGGATCAGCAGCCGATTCCGGTTGATTTGTCCGCGGGACGCCACATAATCCCAGGGGATATATTTGATAGATGACTGAATTGTTATACCACATAAATAATTCCTTTAAATATTCCTTAACTATTCCTTTAACTATTCCTTTAAATATTCCTTTAAATATTCCTTAACTATTCCTTTAACTATTCCTTTAAATATTCCTTTTAAATATTATAAATATTCCTTAACTATTTTGAAAAATCTCCTGTCATGATAATTAAGGCAGGAGATTTTTGTTAATTATTAATTAGTTAATTTTCTTTATTCAACTTTTTCATCAGCTTTTTTATCAATTCTTTGTCATGTTAGCTTAGCAGTCAACACCGCCGTCAACTCTGAGCAATTGACCTGTAATAAATGATGAATCATCTGAAGCAAAGAATAAAGCAACTGTGCCGATTTCACGACCTACACCCAATTTTTTGAGAGGGGACATTTGTTTCATCGGCTCCATGGCATCTGCACCACCTGCGGAGTCTAACATTTCGGTTTGAATTGCACCCGGTAAAATGCCGTTAACACGAATTTCCGGTCCTAATTCTCTCGCCATAGCTTTAGTTAAACCGTTAACTGCATGTTTGGAAGTTGCGTATACACATGGACCCCATTTTGCAGCAGTACCTGCAACTGAACCTGTATTGATAATTGCACCTGATCCTTTTTCTTTCATAATCGGAGCTACTGCTTTGGTCATTAAGAAATATGCATCAACGTTAATTTTCATAACATTTTGATATTCGTCATAATCCAAATCTAAAATGTTTTTGAAACTTACAACACCGGCATTATTGAATAGAATGTCAATCGTACCGAAAGCTTCCATTGTTTTATCAACCACATTTTGGATATCTTCCGGCTTTGACATATCAGCTACAACATAAATTGCTTCGCCACCGTTTTCTTTAATCGTTTCAACAACTTCTTTGGCTCGATTTTCACGTCTGCCGACTACTACAACTTTTGCACCTTCTTCAGCAAAAACATATGCTGTATCTCTGCCCATGCCTGAAGTTGAACCCGTAACGATTGCAACTTTTCCATCTAATCTACCCATTTTTTACCTCCGAGAATTAATTAGACATTCTAGATAAATTATTCATTTTTAAGTCTCATCAAAGATAAATGATTTACTTAGAACATCATGATTTTTGTTTTTAAAACTTCTTTGATAATAACAAATTCGGCCTATTATAAACAACGATACTTAATATTTTTAGAACTATTCGACAATATAATTTGAAAACAACAATTTGCTAAGACGACAACAACTTGTGTCAGTAACAATGATCTTGCATCAGTGACAATAATCTTGCACCAGTGACAATGATCTTGCATCAGTGACAATAATCTTGCA
>JAAYRL010000035.1 GCA_012518795.1 Clostridiaceae bacterium | reverse complement strand
TATCTAAAAGTAATCTTGCTCCTCCTGGACTACAATCCGTTGATATGCACGGAACACCATTTAATAACGCTTCAGTTATCACATTTGGTATTCCCTCGTAATCAGATGATAGAACAAATATAGACTCATCATTAGTGTCTTGGAAAATATTTCTCACATCTCCCATAAAATCAACATATTCTAACAGTTCTAGGCGATTAACTTGATTTTTTAATGTTTTCATTTCTGGACCATCACCGTATATTTTTAATCTATATTCAGGATGTACTTTATGAACAATCTTGAATGCATCTATAAGCAGGTCAAATCTCTTCTGTATAGCAAGTCTTCCTGCACCAAAAATGAATAATTCATCATTTTGATTGATTCCAAATTTTTCGTTTGTATTTCTAGCTATTGCAGGATTTGGTATAACTTCTTGGACTACTTTAGGTTTAATATTGTAATAGTTAGCAGCTTCTTTAAGTTGATAAACAACTCCTACGCACTTATTCAATGCATTATTGTATTGACGAATTTTGCTTATTTTAAATTGACTAGGATCAGCCCTCTCAGAACCAATTATAGGGTATCCTGTGCCTTTTAACGACAAAACTGTTAACCTTACAATGTCTATCAGGAACACAATTACTACATCAGGATTAATATTTTTAACTTTTTTTCTATATCTCAATAAATATTTTAATCTATTAAGTAAATATTTAATTGGGTTCTCTTTGCTTAAAGCTACTTTATCATAGTCTAATGTCATTACATTAATACTTGGATCAATATCCAGTGTACACTTTTTTTCTGATAAAGATAAAATTGTAACTTCATACCCTTTTTTTACACAAGCATTCGCTACAAAGGCTTGAATTTTTTGAGCACCACCTGTTCCTAATGATCTAAAAACAAAAAGTAAATGATTTCTTTTTCTCATATTAACCTCCATTCGCACCAGATGGCAATAAAATAGAATTTTAATTGTCTATTTGTCTTATTTGATTTTTCCCCTTAATTGTAAAGTCAAATGCATAAGCTTTTTTAAAAATATATGCCGATATATTCAAAAATATACACTTATGGTGTTTTAATCTATACGAATTCTTGATTTTTATGCCATACTAGCCACCGCATTGCGGCGTGATCTTGACGTAAGTACCTCTACAAGGCAGAACTTTTCCCATCCGCCAAAGAACTGTGCTTACCATGGTCACAAACGTCGTCAAGAGTGGCGGAATTAGGATGCCTGCGCCATTTCTTGGCGCTTCTGATCATATAGTTCTTGAGGACAAACATAGCCTAGCGTCCGTCTTAGCTTCATGTTTAACGCATCTGTGCACTGCTTTAATCGTTTGTAAGTCAAATCTCGAAGGGATATACCTTTCGGTATGAACTCTCGGAGCATACCATTATGACGCTCATTCGAGCCTTTTTCCCAAGAAGCGTAAGCATGTGCGTAATACACGCCAAGGTGTTCATACGCATCTTCTAATTTACTCAGTGTCGCAAACTCTGAGCCGTTATCTGTCGTAATGGTTTTAAAGTTCTGGGGCCCATGTTCCTTGATAATCTTAAGCATGGCTTCTCGGATGTACTCCGATGATTTGTCCCAAAGCTTCTTAGTGATATAGTGTCGTGTTTGTCTTTCAAGTAACGTCAGAATAACAGGTTCGCCTTTGGTCTTTTTACCGATGACTAAATCTAGTTCCCAGTGGCCTAATGCTGCTCGCGTTAAAACAGCAGGATCACGTTCTTCAATACTGCGACCCAGCTTACGTTTATTCGTTCCATGTGGGTCGGTTGGCTTTTTACGCCGAGGGCGTAAACTGGTTTTCCGTGGTAAATCAATATTTCTGACATCAAGCTCACCAC
>JAAYRL010000034.1 GCA_012518795.1 Clostridiaceae bacterium | reverse complement strand
GACTGAAATCTCAAGGAGTGCAACGACGCCCTCAACTGCACGGTTCTATTATCTCACGTGGATTGAGAGATTAACAGAAAACAGTCATCAAAGTTACACGACTCTGATGAACATTAATATACAAGGAGTGAGTAAATACTGAAAATTTGAGAATAATAACCAAAATTTAACAATTAAGCACAATATGCCCACAAGATTTTTAAAAACACAAAACTCCAAAACCCGTTAATTGTAAGATTTTGGAGTTTTTCATTTTCTGATAAGGATTAAATTCAGATGTTGATCATCCCGTTAGATCATCTTGAAACCATGTTAAATCAGATTAAAAGCATGTTAATTATTCTTAAATTTGATTTTAAATAAGAAAACTCCAAAGACCCGAATCAGGCTTTGGAGTTTTGTTCATCTCTTTGGGATGTTCTATGAGATGTATCCGGAATTCTCTTAAGTTAATCTCAGAGATATTCCATATTTAATTTTTGATATGTCCGACAATTAATCTTTAACTTGCGTTGCAAAGTCTTCGTCACTGACATAATCAGCAGCATTGTCTGCTGTAATCAATTGAGTACCAACGTCTACGAAGTCATCAACTTCTTCACCGGCTAAAATTTTCAGAGCAACTTTTACGGATTCTTGACCTTGGAGTTTCGGGTCATTCATGGTTGTTACATGATATTTACCTTCAACAATATATTCTACAGCTTCCATCAATCCGTCAACACCTGTGAAGAAAATTCCTTCCAGACCTTGTTGTTCTGCAACTTGCATTGCACCGATCGCCATATCATCATTGTGAGCAAATACTAATTCAACGTCAGGATTGGCTTGGAATAAGTCTTGAGCAGCTTCTACTGCTTTAGCTCGGTTAAAGTCACAGTATGGTGATTGAACAATTTCTACGCCTTCGCCTTCAAATGCTTCATGGAAACCTGCTGATCTTAAGTTGGTGTTATTATTACCGGCACCGCCCATGAATTCAATGATTACTTTACCTTCAACATTGCCACTGCCGCCTAAGAGGTCAAGAGCAGCTAAGCCAACAGTTTTACCCATCAATTTGTTATCTTCACCAACGTGAGATACTGAACCCTCTGCGTTAGAAGGTCTGTTAACTGTGATTAAAGGTACACCTGAATCTAATGAAGATTGGATGGCAGGTGCACAGCTGTCGGAGTCAACCGGATTCAAGATAACCAGGTCAACGCCTGCTTGAATTAAGTCAGCAACGTCTTGGCTTTGTTTGGAAGGATCTTTTGCAGCATCAATCAGTCTGAAATCAACACCGGCTTCTTCGCAAGCCGCTTCGGCTGAATCTTGCAATGTTACATAGTAAGGTGAGTCTGCTTGAGCTTGAGCAAAACCGATTACAAAACCTTCATCTGATACATCAGGTGCTGCTTCCGTTTCTTTTGCCGGCTCTTCAGCTTTTTCTTCTTTTTCTTCAGCTTTTTCTTCTTTTTTGTCGTCAGCTTTTTCTTCTACTTTTTCTTCTGCTTTTTCTTCTTTTTTGTCATCTTTTTTATCATCATCTTTTGAACAGCCTGCAATTAAAGCAAACATCATCACGAGTGATAATAAGAGACTAAGTGTTTTTAACAAACTTTTCTTTTTCATTTTTTCCTCCTAGAGATTTGCTTGGTCTGCTTACGAAGAGAAAATCAGTTTTATCTATTATTTATCTTTTCGTAATCAGCCTTATTAATTCATTAGATTTCTAATGAAATAACTCGTTTTTGTGGTAAGAAGTATTCTGTAATCTCAAGACTGAACAAAACTTCTTACCTTTAATTATAATGCTTTTTAAATTAATTTTGTTTGTTTTCGCCACTAACAAATTTGTTCAAAATCAGTGCTGCAACAATAATTACACCTTTGAAGATGTATTGCATGAATGGTGGTACACCGACTAAGTTGAAAATATTAGTGATAATTTGCATCAAAATAACACCGCCGAATGTACCGACAACTCCACCGAAACCACCTCTCATACTGGTTCCGCCGATAACAACCGATGCAATCGCATTCGTTTCACCTTGAACAATAGCTGTCGGTTGACCAACTGTTAAATATGAAGCCATCAAAACACCGGCAAATGCAGCTAAACAACCTGAGATAACAAAGACTAAGATTGAATATTTCTTAACATTGATACCTGACAAGTAAGCAGCTTCCTGATTACCGCCAATAGCATAGATTCTTCTGCCAAACGGTGTATATTTAAGCAACAATGCGGAAATTATGGTTAGTACGATCCAAATGATACCAACCAAAGGTACATAATTGAATAGATTGGTCTTACCAATAAAACTTAATCCTTCGGGTAATCCGGTAATAACGTTACCATTGGTAAATAGCAATGAAACACCTTGAGCAACCATTTGCATTGCTAAAGTTGTAATATATGGCGGAAGCTTAAATAGCTGAATTATGGAACCCGATACAAAACCGAGTATTCCGCCGGCAACTATACCAAGAATCATTCCCGGTAATATCGGCATTCCATTAATGATCAGGAAACAACAAAGCATACCTGCCATGTTTCCCATATAGCCTACCGACAAGTCAATCCCGCCGGTTAAGATAACAAAAGTCATACCGATCGACATAATGCCTGTAAAGCTCGCACTTCTCAATATATTGAAAATATTTCTCACAGATAAAAAGTTTGGCGAGAGAATAGTTGCTAATACAGTAAAGAAAAGTAGTAACAACAATAAATTATATTTTTTGAGTATATCTTGGAAACTCATTTTGTTTGTTTTAGTCATTGTAAACACCTCCAGTTAACGCAGCATGTTGTATATCATCTTTAGTAGCAGTCATATTATCGAAAATATGCACTTGTTCAAATTCGTACATTACAGCAATTCTATTGCAGATACGTCTCAACTCATCAAGCTCAGAAGATACTATAATTACGGTTTTGCCCATACCTACCATGTCATTTATAATGTGATAAATCTGATCTTTCGCTCCGACGTCGATACCTTGGGTAGGCTCATCGACGAGCAGCAGTTCGCAATCTTGAATCAACCATTTTGCGAGAACAACTTTTTGCTGATTACCTCCACTCAAGTTACTTATGATGGTATTAACACTCGGTGTTTTAATCGAGATACTCTCCACATATTTTTCTACTTCTTCTTTCATGAATTTCAGATCCAAAAAAGCGCCTTTTTTCATTTTATCTAATGAAGCTAAGGTCGCATTTTCCCAAACAGGATGAATTCCGACAATCCCCTGTTTTCTACGATCTTCAGGAACTAAGCCCATACCGTGTTTTATTGCCTGCCCCGGACTTTTCGGATGATATTCTTCGCCCTGATATACTATGCGACCTTCCAGCATATGGTCTACTCCGTAGAGCATCCGCAATACTTCAGTTCTACCCGAGCCAACCAGACCGTATATACCGAAAACTTCACCACGTTTAATATCAAAATTAATCGGACCTACCTTCTCAGATTTGGCATTTTCGAAAACTATCATCGAATCAGTTTCATCGATGTCGGTATGAATTAATTGTTCCGTTTCAACACTTCTGCCAATCATATGTCGTACGAGGCTGTCGATTGTCAATTCCGACAAAGGACCGGAATGAACGGTTCTACCGTCTCTTAAAACAGTAATTGAGTCACCAATTTGGAATAATTCATCCAATCTATGCGAAATATAAACAATCGTGATGTGTTGTCTTTTCAATTCGTCAATAATGCCGATTAGGATTTCAAATTCTTCTTCCGATAAGGTTGCAGAAGGTTCGTCCATGACAATCAGCTTCGCACCGATTGACAATGCTTTACTGATTTCTACTAATTGTTTTTGACCAATGCTGAGTTGAGATACCGGCACTGTTACATCAATATCAATATTAAAACGGTCACAAAGTTTTTTTGCTTCCTGTTGCATTTTGTCCCATTGAACAAACCGCGAATCATATTGATTTAAGAAAATATTTTCTGCAACTGACAATGTATTAACCAGAGAAAGTTCTTGATAAATAATTGCCACACCTTTTTCTCGACTTCTCAGCGTTGTATAATGTTCCGGAAATAAATCGCCATCGAATTTAATTTCTCCGGAATCTCTTTGATAAGCTCCCCCCAGAATTTTCATTAAGGTGGACTTGCCGGCGCCGTTGGCGCCGACTAGGCAGTGTGTCTCACCTCGCTTTACATGGAAACTCGCTTCGCTTAAAGCTTGCGTTCCTGCAAAAGCTTTATTTATTCCGGACATTTCCAATATAAAATCGTTTGCCATTTCTCTACCTCTTTAATTCTTTAGCTGTATCTCTTAAAATACATAGACATTCCCTGTCCACCACCGATACACATCGCTACGAGTGCATCTTCTATATCGGTCAGTTTGAATTCATACATAACTTTCAAAGCCAAGATAGTACCTGTTGCACCTAAAGGATGCCCGATTGAAATACCGCCACCATACTTATTTACTTTATCCATATCTAAATCAAGATCTCTTGCTACCGCATAAGCTTGAACAGCAAAAGCTTCATTGATTTCAATCATATCGATGGATTTAACATCCATATCCAGTTTTTCCATTAGCTTATCGGTTGAGAATTTCGGTGCATAACCGAACAAAGACGGTTCATTACCGGCAATTGCAAAATCAATAACTTCTGCAATCGGTGTTACACCTAATTCTTTAGCTTTATCTTCCGACATAACAATAACTGCTGCAGCTCCGTCATTAAGAGTTGAAGAGTTACCTGCTGTTACGGTTCCGCCTTTGACAAAAGCCGGCCTTAATTTGGCTAATTTTTCCGGTGTTGATCCCGGGCGGACTCCTTCATCCGTATCAAAGATTGTTACGTTTCCTTTGCGATCTACAAGTTCAACCGGTATGATTTCATCTTTATAACGACCTGCTGCAATTGCTTTTTCTGCCAAGTTTTGACTTCTTGCAGCAAATTTATCTTGCTCTTCACGGCTGACATTATATTTTTCAGCAACTTTTTCTGCACCGGTACCGTTATGCGATTGATCGATCGGCCAGGTTAAAATTGAGATAACACCATCTTTGAAATTTCTATCTCCCATTTTTGCTCCCCAGCGAGAATCAAATTGATAATATGGTAAGCGCGAGATACTTTCCGTACCACAACAAGCAACTACTTCCGCGTGGCCGGTCTTGATTTGCATATAGGCATCTGCTATAGCTTGTAAGCCGGATGCACATTGTCTATTAACGGAATAAGCCGTGGTTTCTAACGGTAAACCGCCTTTAACACCACAAACACGTGCAATAAAACCGTCTTCATCAACTTGACCGACTTCTCCGACAATTAACTCGTCAACATCTTCCGGTTTAATGCCTGAACGTTTTACAGCTTCAGCTATAACCATACCTGCCATATCTGAAGGTGAAAAACCTTTGAGACTACCACCGAAACTACCTACCGGAAGTCTTGCTCCATCTACTAAAACTACTTTCGTCATCTATTCTTTCCTTTCTAAATCGTAAATTATACGATCATACCTCCACCTACATTAATTACTTCTGCCGTAATATATCTGGCCTCATCAGATACTAAGAAAGCAACTAAATTACCAACATCTTCCGGTTCGCCGGCATAGCCCATCGGGATTTTTGCCATCATGCGATCCCAAGCAGCTTCAGGCATGGAAGTTGTCATATCGGTTTTAATAAATCCCGGGCAAATTGCATTACAGGTTACGCCTTTGATTGCCAATTCTCTGGCAGCAGTTTTAGTCAGACCTACAACACCGGCTTTAGCGGCGGCATAATTGGCTTGACCTAAATTACCCAACCAGCTGCCTGAAGCAATGTTGACTATGGAACCTGAGCCTTTTTCTCTGAGATATTTGACTGCTTCTTGAACACAGTAGAATGTACCTGTCAGATCAACGTCAATAACTACTTGCCATTCTTCAACTGACATTTTATGGATCATCCGATCGCGATTGATTCCGGCATTATTGACTATTGCGTCATAGTCACCATAAACTTCCAACACCTTTGCAAACATGGCTTGTACTTGATCATAATCAGCAATGTTTACGGCAACACCGGTTGCTTCACCGCCCGCTTCTTTGATCATGCGTACAGTATCTTCAGTTGCTTCTTCCGTAATATCGGCTACCACAACTTTTGCACCTTCTTTAGCAAGCTTTAGGGCAATACCTTGTCCCAGACCTCTGCCTGCTCCGGTTACGATACAAACTTTGTCTACTAATTTCATTGAATTTCCTCCTATTTCACAAATATATTTTTTATTTCTTTTTACTCATATAAATAAAAACAATATTAAATTAATTATTTGATCCTAATTCTCATAGTCTACTACTTTAATAAATTCAGATTTACCGGATATAATATTGGGATCATGTCCGGGAAGCATGTAGTCAGCAAATTGTCTAACTCTTTTTATGCTTTCGTAAGTCCCCGGAACATCGACAATAATATTAGGTTCCAAATTTTCGTTTACATTATCTGCAATATTCGAAATATCTCCTGTGATACAAAGAACGCCTTCTTCGATATTTACTAAAACTGACTGATGCCCTCTGGTATGACCGGGGGTTGTAATAACTGAAATCCCTTCCAAAATATCGGAATCACCTTCCAAAAAATTCCATTGAAAATATTTTACCGCTGTTTTATCGAAATCTTTGACAAGATAAAACGGTTTTTCAGGAATTAAAGGATTATGAGCAGCTTCCCATTCTGTTTTTTGAACATAGAATTTTGCATTTTTGAAGAGATAATTACACCCGGCATGATCTACATGTAAATGAGTATTTATAACTATATCCACATCAAGACAATCCCATCCCATAATCGATTTGATTGCATTCTCCGTAATTTCATCTTCTTGTTGAGAAAAGCCGGGTTCAGCTGCTTTATACTCTGCAGCATCTCGGACTCCTGTATCAACAATTATTTTCGTATTACCATCTGTGATGGCTGCACCCCAAATAGGAACTGTTATTTGCACACCTTTATTCTTATAGTTTGTCATATTCGAATAATCGAGGTCGATTGAGCCATATTTAATTGGTATTACTTTCCACGTTTTCATATTTCACATATTTTCTAAGAAGATTTTGTCTCAAGAATATTTCCCATAATCTCTGTTATCTATATAATTGAATATTTATTTTTTCATTTTGTCTTTCAGACCATATGTACCATCTTGGATTAGGAGATCCGGATCCATGATTTTCAGATCATCAGCTACAATAGGTTCGAAATCCATTAAATCTAAAATTTGTGTTTGGAGATCAATACCCGGTGCTATTTCAATTAATTTAACACCTTCTTCAGTCAAGGTGAAAACAGCTCTCTCAGTTACATAGTAAACTTCTTGTTTGTTGGCAACTGATTGCTTACCATTAAAGGAAATCTGATTTACATTTTCAACGAATTTCTTGATAGTACCTTCTTTTTTGATAACAATTTCATCATCTGTAAAACCGTATTTGGCTTTAGCCATGAAAGTACCACAGAATACAACTTTGCGTGCATTTTGGGTTAAATCTATAAAGCCGCCACAGCCTGTATATGCATTGCCCATTTTAGTTGCATTGACATTACCATACTGGTCAATTTCACCGAAGCCCATAAATGTAATATCACAGCCAGCACCATTATAGAAGTCCATTTGTTCATCATGACGTATCATGGCTTGTAAGTTTTGGCCGATACCGAAGTCGATTCCGCCTGCGGAAACACCACCGTAAATACCGGATTCGACAGTAATCATAACATCTTCAACACCTTCTTCATTGCAGATGCCGCCTACGGTATCATTCGGGATACCTGTGCCGAGATTAATAATATTACCGGATTTCAATTCCATACAAGCTCTACGTCCGATATATTTTCTTTCACTGAAAGGTACCGGTTTAATCTCATCTTGCGGTACACGTTCTTGTCCGGAAAATGAGAGATCTAAATACCAACTTGAAGTTTGGCGATGATCTTCTAAAGGATTATCACAAACTACGACATAATCGATAAATACACCCGGTATTTCAGCTAATTTCGGATTGATCGTACCGTTTTCGACTACCCGTTTAACTTGAGCAATTACGATACCGCCATTATTCTTTGTTGCTAAAACAGCCGGCAACACTTCTAATTTCATCGCTTCTTCTTCAAAGCTCAGATTGCCGTTTTTGTCACATTTCGTTCCGCGAATAATACAAACATCAATCGGTATTGCTTTGTAGAACATATATTCTTCGCCATAAAGTTCGATGATATCCACCGGCGGTTCCAGAGGTTGGGTTATGTCATTCATTTTTCCGCCTTCAATACGCGGATCAATATATGTACCTAATCCTACTTTTGAAAACATACCCGGTTTATTACCTGCCATCGCTCTATAGAGGTGAGTTATTTGTCCTTGCGGCAAACAAAAAGCTTCTACTTTATTGTTGGCCATCATTTCCATCCATCGTGGTTGTAAACCCCAATGTGAGCCGTAAATTCTGGTTACGAAACCTTCATGAGCAAAATGTTGAATACCACCTACACGATCACTTTGGCCGGCTGAGTGAAGTAATGTCAAATTTTTCGGTTCACCTGTTTCCAGGAAACTTTTTTCTAAAGCTTTCAACGTTGTTTCACTGGAAGAAATCAAAGTCATACCTAATGTACAAACTGTACAGTCATTTTTTACCAATGCTGGAATTTCATGTTTTTCAATAAATTTTGGCATTTTCTAAATCCTTTCAAATTTTAATTTTTGTCAATAATTTCTGTTAAACACTCTAATTTTTATCAATTGAATAGAATCGGAGTTTTGGCTGATATTATTCACATTATTGTAGCCTGTGATTCTATTACCCATTCAATCTACTCATGTTCTCTTTTATAATCATTTAATAATTGACGAACTTTTACTTTGTCTAATTTCATATTCTCATTTTTCGGTATTTCCGAAACTTGTAAAATGACTTTCGGAATTTGATACTTAGGAATTCTTGAGCTGAGAAGTTGTTGGAGTTTTTCTGCAGACACTTCTTGATTTTCTTTATAGACAATCATTGCCCCGACAATTTCTCCAAACAACTCATCTGCTACCGCTACTACTGCCACTTCGTCTGCAATTCCCAAACCGTAAATTTGATCTTCTACCGAACTGCCTGCTACTTTTTCACCACCGACATTGATCATATCTTTTTTACGATCCAATACATATAAATAACCTTCATTGGAAACATATCCTATATCTCCAGTTTTCAGCCATGAGCCTTCAGAAAACAATTCAGGATACTCATCTAAATAATATGATCTGATAACAGTGGCCCCCCTAACTTCGACGTTGCCTATTTCTTCTGTACCCAAGTCCGTTCCGTCATCCCCAACTATTCTGACATCAGCTGTAGCTACCGGTCTGCCGGATGAACCTTTATGTTTACTGCCGGCAACCGCTTCATTCATGATTGTTAAAGGAGAACTTGTTTCCGTTAAACCATATACAGTTCTGAATTCAACATTGGGAAGCCATTGATTAATTTCATTGATTTTTTCTACCGACATCGGACCGCTCCCGCATAAAAAGTAGCGCAAGCTATCCATTGCAGGTGTATTCGGTCTTTGTCCGAGAATCAGATTGAAAACTACAGGTGATCCATGGATCAGAGTTATGTTCTTTTCGAGAATCAGTTGAATTATTTCCTCAACATGAAATCTCTTACGTAAATAAACCTCACCGCCCACTTTGAGAAATAGTCCGAACAATGCAATCAAACCGGTTACATAATAAATCGGTGTTGCAATTATTGTGCTATCCGCAGGAGACAAATCCAGTGCATTCTCATAAGCTAAAATAGCTTGAACTACATTATAATTCTTAAGTGGAACACGCTTGTTTTTTCCTGTGGTACCGGAAGTAAACATTAACAATGCAACTCGATTTAAATGAGGATAATTATTTATTTATGGATTAAAATACAATCTTGCTCCAAATTTGGTGTTGTGTAAATTTATACTTGCACAGTGCTAAAAAGTGAACAGATTTCATGGTTGAGGCACCACTTTCTGCTCAGAATATGGGGCTGTGTAAATTTCGGCTTGCACAGCGCCAATTATTGAGATAAAGTCAAAAAAGGAGTGGCACTGTGTAGTGAGACACTCCTTAATATTATCTATTTAGCAGACTAATTAATTATTGAATTATCGATCCATACTTTTCCTTTTTATTCAAGAGTTAGTAAGCGCATGATTTCATCCATTGCTAAAGACAAATCGGATTTTGCTCTCGGTTTCGCTTCTTTGAAAGGCACAGCAACTCTATTCGTACTCATAATTGCCGTTACGCCATAATCGTAAGCTTCATCCATGTTGTCACCGATGTCACCGACTACTGCAACCAATGGAACATTTTGTTTTTTAGCACGTTTGGCAATACCAATAACAACTTTGCCACCTAAAGATTGTGAGTCAATTTTACCTTCTCCGGTGAACACAATACTGGTATCAGCTAATAATTCATCAAATTTTACAATATCAAGTATTACATCAATTCCCATTTCCAGTTTGCCGTTTAACAAACCATAAAAACCGCCACCAATACCACCTGCTGCACCGGCTCCCGGTACATCAATAATATCTACACCTACATCACGTTTTACAATTTCCGCAAAATTTTTCAGACCGGCATCTAATGCAATAACATCAGATTCCGTTGCACCTTTTTGTGGTCCGAATACAGCAGCTGCACCACGTTCTCCACAAAGCGGATTGTTGATGTCACTCATCAATTTGATCGTAGCGTTGTTCAGCTTAGGATCTTTGCCGGAAACATCAATACGGGCAATATCTATCAGAGTTTTGCCAACCGGAACAAATTCATTATCATCTTTATCAAAGAATTTAATTCCTAAAGCTGCACAAGCACCGGCACCACCGTCATTTGTTGCACTACCGCCTAAACCGATAACTATTTCGGTATGACCCTTTGCCAGAGCATCGCTGATTAATTGTCCAACACCATATGTAGTTGCATCCATAACTGCAAGTTTTTCCATTTGGGGCAAGCCGACAACTGCAGCAACCTCGATCACTGCTGAGCCATTCGGCAATATACCGTAGAAACTTTTCATATCCTGCATCAGAGGACCTTTGACATCAATGTTGACAATTTCACCGCCAACAGCCAACTGTAAAGCCTCTACTGTTCCTTCACCGCCGTCCGCAACCGGTATAGCTGTGATCTCCACATCCGGTATAAATTTCCGTACGGAATTTGCCATTATGTCGCAAACTTCAGTTGCAGAAATTGTTCCTTTAAAGGAATCCGGAATCAAAATTATTCTGTTTTTGTCGGTTGTAAATTTCATGGGCATCCTCCTCTAAAAATGAATACTTCTCCATGTTTTAATAATTGTTTTGCAGTTCTCTGAACTAAGGTTTTAATAATTCGATAAAATTCAATTGTAATTTAATTAAAAGACTAATTAACTTTTTTATCTGTAATTATATTTATCCATATTACAAAAAATAGTGTTATATGTCTAAATTTATTTAATCATAGCATATTTATTAATATATATTGACTACATTTTTCTTATATATCTTGTGTTAGAAAACAATAATTATAATTCGACTCAATTATGAATAAATGGATATGAGAGAAGTCCAAATTATTTGATATTATTAAATTATACTGAAATCTTATTGTTTCGAATAATCCCTGAGGATTTTCTTTGAAGTATTCTTTTCAAAAGGCTCATCACGTAAAGTAACTCTTTTTATCTTTTTATAAATCGGCTGATCTTTGTTCATTTCTTTAACCAAAGAATTGATCAATTCATACGTTTCTTCTTCGGTAACCGATTGTTTGCCCAAAGTTTCTTGAACTTCTTCTTCATCCGGGAAAATTTCCACTACGATGTCTAAATCACCATTTCGACCATCTTCGCTACTGACAACCGATTCGGCAATTTCAGGATTGCGATTCAAAAGAGCTTCTAATTCTTCCGGGAAAATATTTTTACCATTCTTGGTAACAATAACATTCTTTTTACGTCCTGTTATGATTAAAAAATTATCTTCGGTCATGTAGCCGTAATCGCCTGTATAAAACCAACCGTCACGCAATGCCTCAGCTGTCAATTCTTCATCACCGTAATATCCGAGCATAATATTCGGACCTCTGGATCTGAATTCACCGATTCCGTCTTCATCCGGCTCATAAACTTCTGCTACTGTTCCCGGCATTGGCAAGCCGGCAGATTCATGCATGAAATTCACATCACGATTCAGGGCCATAATCGGACCACATTCGGTTAAGCCATATCCCTGGATCGCTAAGAAACCGAAATCATTTAAATCTTTTAGTACCTGAGGATCAATAGCTGCTCCACCTGAAATTAAGAGGCGCATATGACCGCCTAATGCTGCATGAATATCTTTAAATAATTTTTTTCTTAAATCTATGCCGATTTTTCTCAGACCACGTGTCAGTTTTAAAGCAAATTCTACTTTTTTCCTTTTACCTTGTTTATCAATCGACTTCCAGATTCTTTTATGCAAAGCTTCCAAAATCAAAGGAACCGTTAAAATTAAAGTAGTTTTACTCTCTGCCAAGTTTTGGGTCAGATAACGCAAGCCTTCAAGTTCAGCAACAGCATTACCTCGATATACTTGACAGAGAAACCCGCAAGTACATTCATAAGTGTGATGCAACGGCAAAACTGAAAGACATACATCATCATTGATGTATACCATTGAACACATCGCCATCAGATTAGAACAAATTGAATGATGTGAATGCATTACGGCTTTTGATCTGTCAGTAGTTCCTGAAGTAAAAAGCAAAATTCTCATTTCATAAGGATCTATCTCACAATCCAAATATTCTCTGTAGCCGTCTTCTAATAACTGTTCACCTTCTTTTCTCAAATTCTCCCAAGAATATTCCGGAGGTAAAGTAGTTGCAACTTCACGACTGGTAAACGGTTCAACTTCGTTTTTATAATTATCCATTAAAATTAAAGTTTCCAGTGTCGCAAGTCCTTCAGCAGCTTCTAAGGCTTTTTCTCGCAATGTCGAAGAGTAAATTAAGACGGAGGCTTTTGATCTTTTCAACATTGAATTGATTTCATTAGCCGGTAATTCCTTGTCCAAGGGCACAATAACACCCATTCCGGTAACCGTAGCCAAATACGTTACATACCATTCATAACGTGTTTCTGCCAGGATCGCTACTCTGACATCATTCACTACACCCATTTCTGTTAACTTGCTGCCGAAAGCATCGATATCTTTGCCGTATTGGGCATATGTCACCGGTACATAAGGTTTGCCTATTTCAGGTTTAGTTAAAAAAACCGGTCGGTCTGCATATTCTTTCACACTACCACGCAACATCTCACGCAGGTCATCAATTTGTCTGACATAATGTAACGGTTGATTTTTCTTCACTTGGATATCCTCATTCTTTATTATTGAAACTAAATTCTTTATTAGATTCTTTGCTTATTAAAACTCAATTCTTTATTAGATTCTTTGCTGATTAAAACTCAAATCAAAAAAGTTCATTTTTGGTGGCTATAATTTCTGAATATGTCGGTAAAGATTCAATTGCACCTTTTTGCTGTACACAATAGTAACCTGAAACAGCTCCCATCTTTAAAGCATTTACAAAATCGGTTTCGACCAATTCTTGTACATTCGACTTGCCTGTACGCAAGATTTCTGCCAAAAAAGCACCCCAAAAAGCATCACCCGCACCGGTTGTATCTATTACTTGAGTCTTTATACCTTCTTGTTTGAGCAACTTGTTTCTTAAATGGCACTGTGATCCATCTGCCCCGAGAGTTTCTATGATCGCTTTTATATCGTAAAAATCAAGTGCTTCCTGAATCGGCATTCCGATCATCGAAACTTCTTCTTCTGATACTTTCAAAAGATCAACATATGGCAAAACATTCTGTAATGCCTTGGCGCAAGCTTCTGTATCAAAATCCCATAATTGATCACGATAATTAAGGTCAAGAGTTACAATTTTCCCCTGACGATGTGCTTCTTCTAAAGCATAAATTGTCGTTTCTTTTGCCGGACCACCGACCATTGATAAAGTCCCGGCATTTAACATTTTTGTCTTGGCGATTTGTTCCGGCGGAATTTGTTCTTTCGTCATGAACATATCCGCTCCCGGTTTTCTGGCAAAAGTGAAGCTTCTATCTCCACTATCACTTAGTGTAACGAAACCTAATGTTGTTGTAGCCTCTGAAGTAAATTCCGGACAGAGAAAATCAATGTTTTCTTCAGCAAAAGTTGCGGCAATTAATTTCCCGAAATCATCATTGCCGACCATTCCGCAAAATGCCGTAGCAAACTGATTTCTACTCATCGCTACTGCAACATTTGCCGGAGCACCGCCAAAATTCACACTAAACTCTCTTGCTCTGCCGGTCGGTATAAAGTCTATCAAAACTTCACCTAAACTGATAAAATCATATTCTCTCATACATCTTCCTCATAATTAATCTGTTAATTTGTTTCAAATTTGGTTTGGCATTTTAAATTATAATATTGTGTTATTCAAACAAGATGTATTTATGTTAAAGTTAATTGGAACTAATTGCAATATTTAAAGACAATAATTGAATTTACCGAAAACGGAAAAGAATGACTATATTTTTATATGATAATTAAGTAATTTAGGATGTTAAAATAATGCGATTTTTAAATAAGATAAATTCTCACAGAACAATTTTACATTGTGATTGCAATGGTTACTATGCTTCTGTTGAATGTTTATTACGTCCGGAATTATGTAATTTGCCGATGGCGGTTACCGGGAACCCGGAAAATCGGCACGGTATCGTATTGGCAAAAAATCAACTGGCAAAGGAAGCCGGAGTTCTTACTGCTGAAACAATTTCTGAAGCAAAACGCAAATGTCCTAATTTGGTTTGTGTAAGACCGCAACATGATCTCTATCAAGAATATTCCGTAAAAATCAATAATATTTATCGGGAATATACTGAACGGGTTGAACCTTTTGGAATTGATGAGAGTTTTTTGGATATGACTGATCTATGGCAAAATTTTGCTATAAGTCCGGCAAAATTTGCTGATTCACTCAGAAAAAGGATTAGAGAAAATATCGGTCTAACAATATCAGTCGGTGTTTCTTTCAATAAGATCTTGGCTAAGCTGGGCAGTGATTTGAAAAAACCTGATGCCACTACTGTTATTTCACCGGAAGATTTGCCGACCAAAGTCTGGCCACTTGATATCACAAATTTACTCTATGTCGGTAAAGTTACCGCAGAACGTTTAAGAATACTCAACATCAATACGATAGGTGATATTGCTAAAACCGATCCGGCTTTTCTCGCTTCTTATTTTGGCAAAATCGGAGAAAACCTCAGTTTATATGCCCGCGGTCTGGAAAATAGCGAAGTTCAGAAATATTCCGAACTTGATGAAGCAAAATCGATCGGTAACGGTATGACATTCAGTGAAGATTTAACTGATTGGACAAAAATCAAAGATGGTTTGTCCGGTTTAGTTGACGAGGTTGTTACCCGACTAATAAAAGCGAAAAAAGTATGCAATGTAATTCAGGTTCAACTGAAAAGTTCCGATTTTCAAGTATACTCTCGCCAAACTACATTAGATCAACATATTCAAAAACGTGAACAAATTTGGGTAATCGTCTGGCAACTAATTAATGAATTGTGGGATGAAACAACTCCGATCAGATTATTAGCTGTTACGGTTTCAGGTCTGGAAAATCAAGGCGAAGTATATACTCAAATGTCGCTTGCCGATTTATCTTCAAGCAATAAGCAAACCGTTGTAGCTGAAGATAATAAGACCAAAGATTCTGCGAAACAAGATCAAATCAGAAATCTGGTTTTTAAGCTTAACCAACAAATGGGCGGAAATTTTCTTAAACTAGGCAAAAATAAATAATTATAAATAACAACAAATTAGAAAAGAGGTACTATGATTAATTTAAATTTTTATCAAAACGGAGGAATACCTGTCATATTCAGCTCAGATCGCAGCAAGTCAGAACTTATTGATTGGGCTAAAAACAACACAACATTTAAAGCTGAGCAAGCTGAAGTCTATTATTTACCGAATCCGGAATCCGGAGGTTTAATCTTAGCCGGACTGAATCTTGCAGAAGATCTGACTTTTGATCAGTTACGTCATTTGGGTTTTAAAATATATAAAACCGCGACAACCAATAAAATTGGTGAAATCGAAATCATGATGCCACCAATTACTGAAAAGTGTGATTTTCAAATAATGAGATCTATTGCTGAAGGCATGATTCAGGCAACATATAAATTCGATAGATATTTATCAAAAAAAGATGATAATCCGGTCAAAGACTTTACGGTAAACTATACTCCAAACAATGGTTCCGCAGAAAAAATGCAGGCTGAATTTAATAAATTAAAAGATGTGATGGACGGTGTCTTTTTAGCAAGAGATTTAATTAATCAGACTTCCAATTATGTTTATCCTGAAACTTTGGCTCAAGCAGCGGTCGACACGCTTCAGCCTTTAGGTATTGAGGTTGCCGTATATAACCGTGAACAAATCAAAAAAATCGGCATGGAAGCTTTTCTTGCGGTTGCACAAGGTTCAAGCAAAGAGCCTAGGTTAATCGTCATGAAATATCAGGGCAATCCGGACTCAGATCAATTTACCGGTTTAGTTGGTAAAGGTATCACCTACGATAGCGGCGGTTATTCGCTTAAACCGTCTGACGGAATGGAGAGTATGCATTGTGATATGAGCGGTGCAGGTACGGTCATCGGTACAATGTACGCATTGGCAAAAATCAAGGCTAAAGCTAATGTATATGGTGTTATTGCCGCCTGCGAGAATTTAATTTCCGGCACTTCATATAAAGTCGGCGATATTATCGGTTCATTGTCCGGAAAAACAATTGAAATAGGTAATACTGATGCAGAAGGACGTGTCACTCTGGCAGATGCAGTCTACTATGCAACCGATAATTTGAAAGTAAATCGGGTAATTGATTTAGCTACTTTAACCGGTGCATGTCTGGTCGCTTTAGGTGAAGAGTATACAGGTGTAATTACCAACAATGATGATTATTATCAAGAATTCAAAGCGGCTGCTGACAAAGTTGGAGAAAAAGTCTGGTTATTGCCTAATGACAAAAAATTCACCGAATTAAATAAATCAAAAGTTGCTGATATTAAAAATGTCGGCGGACGTTTGGCAGGAACAATTACCGGCGGTCAATTCATAGGTGAATTTGTTGCAAATAATATACCTTGGATTCACTTAGACATTGCAGGAACAGCTTATTTAAGCAAAGAAAACGATTACTTACCTGAACGTGCTACAGGTGTTCACGTTAAAGCATTAGTAGAATTGTTAGAACACCAATAATACCAATAATATGATTAATGGTTATAATCACAATCAATTACAATCAAGGAATATATTATCATATTAGATTATTAATATTTAAAAGAGAGTTAGTATAATAAAAAAACACCCCCGAATAATTGTTAATTTATTATTCGGGGGTATTCTAATCAAAAATAACAATTAAATATGTTTAGTTAGATCAATAACTGAACGAACGGCAGCTGCAGATTGATGAAGAAGTTCCATTTCATCAGGCGGTAATTGTACTTCAAGTATTTTTTCAATGCCATCAGCACCGACAATACAAGGAACACTAACAACTACATCGTTCAGACCATACTCACCTTCTAAAACACAACCAACGGTACGAATTGTATTTTCATCGTTAATAAACGAATTACACAATTGAGTAGTTGCTATACCGATACCGTAATAAGTCGCACCTTTTCTCTTAATCACTTCTGCACCGGCTCTTCTGGTTTTTTCAGCCATTTCTATTTTTTCTTGTTCAGTAAGCTCAATACCGGAAGCTATACAATAATCATCAATACTGAAGCCGGCGATTTTCGAAAAACTCCATGCCGGGAATTGGGTTTCGCCATGTTCGCCAAAAATATAAGCATGCATATTTTTCATATCAATGTTAAATTTTTCTGCCAACAAAGTCCGTAAACGGATGCCATCAAGAACCGTGCCTGATCCGACGACAATTCCTCGCGGTAAGCCTGTCCATTTGCTCACATGGTAGGTTAGAACATCAACCGGATTCGAGACTACCAAGATGATTCCGCCATCATAATATTTCATGATGCTTTCAGTCATAGATTTGGCAATTTGGCAATTTTTCTCCGCTAAATCTAAACGAGTTTCACCCGGTTTACGACCGGCACCGGCTGTTACTACGATAATGTCGCAACCTTTGATGTCTGAATAGTCACCTGCATAAATATCCATTTCATGCAGGAACGGCAAGCCGTGCCTGATATCCATTACTTCGCCTTCAGCTCTTTTGTGATCAATATCTATCAGAACTAATTCATTACATGTATATCGAATTGACATAACATAAGCAACGTTTGCTCCGACATTTCCGGCACCAACAATTGCAATTTTTGTTCCTCCTATTCCTCTCATCTTGAAACCTCCCCTTTTAAAATCTGTTAACTGCTATTGCAGAATTTTTCTGCATTTTCTATATAATACTGTATTATACTGTATTATTATTAATATATATATTAAGTGTTTATAATCGATAAAACAAGAACCTGCTTCAGTATTGATTATGCGAAGAAATCTAGCTTGCGTTGAATGATTTCCGCAAGGCGTTCAACATAATTCGCTAAATCTTTCGGATTAAATATTCGCTCTAATCGATCACCATTTACTCTTTTCGAACTTGAACCGCTACCTAGACCAACCACCGAAATCCGATCGCTCATCATTCCTATATTGTAGATACAGGCATATCCCGGCTTCGCGAAACCGATATTCTCCAAACCGCCGCGCACATTCTTCTGCCTATATAAATAGTAAGGTTGATAATTTTGTTTTGCTAGTTTTTTAATTGCGATATTGAAGACATCACTTAATTCACGATCAGGAAATCTCAATTTCAAATATTCCGCAGCATGTTGTTGTTGCAAGAAAGCCGACCTTTTTAATGCCATGGTATGTATCGTAATACTCTCCGGAGCAAGTTCTAAGATTTTTTCTAAAGAATATAAAAAATCTTCTCCGGTTTCACCCGGAAGTCCCAAAATTAAATCCATATTAATTGATGAAAAATTATAAACACGTGCCAATTTATATGCCTGATAAACATCATTAACTGAATGTTTTCTGCCTATAATCTGTAATGTCTGATCATGCATTGTTTGAGGATTAATGCATATTCTAGCCCCTGATATGGTTTTGATTGCTGCTAATTTTGCCGATGTAATCGAATCAGGTCGTCCGGCTTCAACTGTAATTTCGCAATTTTCTGTTTGTGGTATCTGCTCTTTAATTGCATTTATCACTTGAGCAAAACCTTGATCCGATAGAGCTGTCGGTGTACCTCCACCCATATAAATCGCTTGGAACGGCTTATTGATTCGTTTAAAATAATCAGAAATCTCGATGATTTCCTGTAATAAAGCTTGCACATAAATGTCTAATTCCGCACCGAGATTGACCGCATCTTGTGTAATAAAACTACAGTAACTACACCTTGTTGTACAAAAAGGAACTCCCAGATACAACATCGGTAATTCAGATTCTAAATCAGATAAAATTTCAGCCTCCGTAATAGCAGTTTTTAATCCGATTTCAGCTTTTTCCGGTGCAACATACCAATTATCTACCAAGTCCTGAATTGTCCGATCTCTATCTTGCTGATTTTCTAAAAAACTACGATAAGCTATTTGTGTCGGTCGCACACCGGTAAGTGAACCCCAAGGATAATGAATATTTATTAATTCGCTCAACAAATAATACATTTGTCTTTTTATCTCGCGTCTAATTGCAGATGGCACAACTTGCGCCTTAATAGATAAATTCGAATCTGCTATGCGACTTTGGACCAATATTTCAGTCTGATCGGCTTGATTACGCATTTGTTCTGTACTGACTTCACGTTCAATCACTGAATATATAATTATATCTGAATATTCCGGATCCGTTACTGAGATAATGCCTGATTCCAATTTTCCGACTTCAAGAAAAAACAGTCGTAAAATTTCCGCAATGCTCTGATATTCCTGATGATTTTCTAAAATTACTTGCATAAATCAATCTTCCCGAATTAAAAAATTATTGTCCATAACCAAATCAAGGTTATTATAATCGGTTGATGAATTGCATAGATTAGCAAAGCATGTCTGCCCATAAAAACCAAAGGTTTAAATGCTTTTCCGGTACAATATCGCCTTTGAACTTTACCATCGGGATAAATAATCTTACCCAAAGCTGCACCGATAAAAAAACATCCACTGTATGGAATTAACGGTAAATAATCCAGCATACCCGGAATTTCCGGACGCAAGTTACCTATTCCGAACGGCAATAATAATGGAGATCCTTCATAATGCAAATTAAAAGCATTAATAATTTTCGGCAAATGAAATATTATAAAAAAACCCGTAAGAAGCAAAACAACAATTTTTGTTTTTTCGTTCAATTTCGTTTTTTCAAATAGACCATATAGCAAAGTACATAAAGCCAAACAATGAATCATTTGCCACAAAATATAATAGTCGGATTTCATAATTAGGGAAATGAGCAAAGTTATCAGAGTTAAGCTTAGCGCAATCAGAGCAAGTCTGCCGGAACGTTTCAAATTGCTACGTGAAAAACTGCTGCTGACACCGGCAACACCAAGAAATAAAACATAAGCCAGCAGATGATATATGCTCTCCATCGCCGGACCGAACAACCAACTGAAATATGGATAGCCGAAAATGTAATGCACATCATACATAAAATGATGAACGAGCATTAACAGAATCGCAAAGCCCCGAAGCACATCCAATTCAGTCGCTCTCATCTTGCCTTTAATCTTCGTATTGGCTTTATTTGTTGATTGAATAGTCATATCAATAGATGATAACAATTATTTTCATGCTCAATCAAGTACCAAGTAAAAACTTATCACTCAGGCTAATTCTATTATTAGACATAGAAATAAAAAAACCGCCTCCACTGAATGTGAAACGGTCTTTTTATTTCTCCTCATGATCTGCTCGAACAGTTTTTTATTTCGAGTCTGCATATTATACATATTATCAGCCATATACAACTGATAATTAAGCTCTGAATAACATTAAATTATATTAAAAAGAGTCATATATATGTTCGTAGCGAATCATCGAGCTTGATTCGGTGAGCAAGAACATATATATGATCTTCAATTAATTATTTCGGATCCTTGATTTGTGCTTGTGCAGCTGCTAATTTGGCAATCGGCACACGATATGGTGAGCAGGAAACATAGTCGAAGTCCAAGCTATGACAGAACTCTACCGCACTCGGATCACCACCGTGTTCACCACAGATTCCTAAACTGATATCAGGTTTAGCATTGCGGCCTTCAGTTGAGGACAATCTCATCAAGCGACCAACGCCTTCAATATCTAAGTGAGCCGTCGGATCTGAATCATAGATGCCACGATGGATATAAGTATCTAAAATCTTGCCGGCATCATCACGAGATAAACCATATGACATTTGAGTTAAGTCATTTGTACCATAGCTGAAGAAATCTGCTTCTAAAGCGATCTTGCCGGATGTCAAGGCAGCTCTCGGAATCTCAATCATTGTACCTATGTGATATTCTAAGTCTTTGCCACTCTCAGCAATCAGTTTATCAGCTGTCTTTGAGATGACTTCTTTTAAGAATTCAAATTCTTTGACATCACCTACTAACGGTACCATGATCTCCGGAACAATCGGTGCGTCATCAGTGGTTTTTGCTAATGCAGCACCAATAATCGCAGCGGTTTGCATTTCAGCAATCTCCGGATATGAAATAGCCAAACGGCAACCTCTGTGCCCGAGCATCGGATTGATTTCTGCTAAACCACGTATTTTGGTTTTTAATTCATCTACATTTAGACCAAGATCATTTGCTAATTCTACAATTTCTTCTTCTTCTGTCGGTAAGAATTCATGGAGAGGCGGGTCTAACAAACGAATTGTTACCGGTTTGCCTACCATAACTTCAAAGATACCTTCAAAGTCTGCTTGTTGAACGGGTAAGATTTGATCTAAAGCAGCTCTTCTTTCTTCTTCAGTATCAGCGACAATCATACGACGGAAAGGTAAAATACGATCTGCAGCAAAGAACATATGCTCGGTACGGGTTAAACCGATTCCTTCAGCACCTAAATCAATGGCTGTTTGTGAATCTTCCGGTGAGTCGGCATTGGTTCTGACTTTTAACACTCTGATTTCATCAACCCAGTCCATGATTGTTTTCATGTGATCTGAAATTTCAGCCTTAACGGTATCAATTTTGCCTGCATAAACAAAACCGGTTGAACCGTCTAATGAAATTTGGTCGCCTTCTTGATAAGTTACGCCTTCAACGGTCATTGTACCAGCTTCTTCATTGATCGAAACAGCACCACAACCGGCAACACAGCAGGTACCCATACCACGAGCTACAACAGCTGCATGAGATGTCATACCGCCACGCACTGTCAAGATACCTTCAGCAGCATGCATACCTTCAATATCTTCAGCGGAGGTTTCATCACGAACTAAAATTACACTTTTGCCTTTTCCAGCTTCTTGGCTTGCATGTTGCGCTGTGAAAACAATAGCACCTGTAGCGGCACCCGGTGAAGCAGGTAAACCTTTAGCAATCGGTTCAGCAGCGGCTAATTTTTCTTGGTCAAATTGCGGATGTAATAAAGCATTGAGTTGAGTCGGGTCAATTGTCATTAAAGCTTTTTCTTTAGAGACCAAACCTTCTTCAACCATTTCAACAGCAATGCGTAATGCAGCTTGAGCTGTACGTTTACCATTTCTGGTTTGTAAGATAAACAGTTTGCCACGTTCAATCGTGAACTCGAGGTCTTGCATATCGCCATAATGTTTTTCTAAAACTTCACCAATTTCTTCAAATTGATCATATAATTCTTTTGATTGATCTTCTAAATGAGAAATCGGTTCCGGTGTGCGTACTCCGGCAACAACGTCTTCACCTTGAGCATTCATTAAATATTCACCGTACAAAACATTTTCGCCTGTAGCAGGATCTCTGGTGAAAGCAACACCGGTACCGCAAGTATCGTCCATGTTACCATAAACCATTTCTTGTACATTAACGGCTGTACCCCATTCTGCAGGAATATTGTTCATGCGACGGTAGTAGATTGCTCTCTCATTATTCCAAGAACGGAAAACTGCTGTAACAGACAAAATTAATTGTTCAAACGGATCAGTCGGAAAATCCTCACCGGCTTGTTCTTTATAAATTACTTTATATTCTGCAACTATTTTTTCTAAGTCTTCAGCTGTCAAATCTGTATCTAATTCAATACCTTTGGCCTCTTTTGCAGCATCAAATACTTTTTCAAAGTTGGCTTTGTCAATTTCCATAACAACGTCACTGAACATCATAATGAAACGACGGTAGCTATCTAAAGCAAATCTTCTGTTGTCGAACAGTTTAGTTAATCCGTCAACAACTTCATCATTTAAACCTAGGTTTAAAACAGTATCCATCATGCCCGGCATTGATGCTCTGGCACCTGAACGTACTGAAACCAATAATGGATTTGCAGGATCACCAAAAGTTTTTCCGGTTGCTTGTTCCAATTTCTCTACTGAATCTTTAATTTCGTCTCTAATTTCAGATGCGATTACTTCACCATCTTCATAATAACGAGTACAAGCTTCAGTCGTAACAGTAAACCCTCCCGGTACCGGCAGTCCTAAATTGATCATTTCTGCCAAGTTTGCACCCTTACCTCCGAGCAATTCGCGCATTGTCGCATTGCCTTCAGTGAACATATAAACATATTTTTGCATTTGCACACCTCCGTGATTTTTTTGCTATATTTTATATTGTATTGTTATTGTTATATAAAAAAGCCATACTACTGCATAAGGCAGTAGTACGGCTTATTAATAAGTCAGTCATATTTCAATTTCTGTTGCAATTTTTACAGCTCTTTTTCTCATGTTTGGATAGGCTCGTTAATTTCTTTTCATGTTTATTTGTCGCTTTTAAAATTCATAAAAATAAGATATGAAGTAAAATAGTGACTAAAAAAAGATTAACATTCTTAACTATTTTAGTCAATCTTACAAGCTGTTATCAACGACAAGTTATCTTTTTATTCTATCGTTGCAACAACAAAAAATAATTATCCCTATATACTGAAATGCTACTTGAAGCAATCGAGAATATTTTAGGCTTACCGATAATGAAAGTTAGTCAAGCTTTTCGCTGAAATAACTGACCAAATCTGTTATCGGAATACGGATTTGTTCCATGCTGTCACGTTCTCGAATCGTCACCATCTCATCTTCCGGAGAATCAAAATCAAACGTCACGCAATAAGGTGTTCCAATTTCATCATGACGACGATATCTTCTGCCGATAGATTGACGATCATCAAATTCACAAGTGAATTTTTTGGCCAGCATTGAATATACTTCATTTGCTTGTTCAGATAATTTCCCTGACAAAGGTAAAATGGCAATTTTAACCGGTGCCAAATCTTGATGTAAACGCAATACAGTCCTGGTACTACCATCTTCCAGCTCTTCTTCATCATATGCATTACATAAGAAGGCTAAAAACATCCGATCAACTCCCAACGAAGGTTCTACAACATACGGAATATATTCTTCATTAGTATGGGGATCACGATAATAAAGATTTTTACCACTATGCTCAATATGTTGTTTTAAATCAAAATCCGTGCGATCGGCAATCCCCCATAATTCACCCCAACCAAAGGGGAAGCGGAATTCAAAATCGGTCGTCGCAACGGAATAATGAGATAATTCTTCCGGACCATGATCTCTTAATTGTAAATCTTCTTCTTTAATTCCCAGGTCAAGTAACCATTGCATACAGAAATCTCGCCAATATGCGAACCATTCCAAATCGGTTCCCGGTTTACAGAAAAATTCCAGTTCCAATTGCTCAAACTCGCGTGTTCGGAAAATAAAATTGCCGGGTGTTATTTCATTTCTGAATGATTTACCGATTTGGCAAATGCCGAAAGGAATTTGTTTTCTCGAAGTTCTCTGAACATTACGGAAATTCACGAAAATACCTTGAGCAGTTTCAGGTCTCAAATAAATTTCAGCTTGACTGTCTTCGGTAACACCTTGGAAAGTCTTGAACATCAAATTGAATTGACGAACTTTGGTAAAATCACTTTTGCCGCAACTCGGACAAGGAATCTCATTCTTCTCAATATATTCGCTCAACTGTTCATTGGAGAAACCTTCGACATTCTCTTTTACACCGCGATTTTCATTAAAATCTTCAATCAAATTATCTGCACGATAACGGTTGCGACATTCTTTACAATCGATTAAAGGATCGGAAAAGCCGGCAACATGGCCTGATGCTTCCCAAGTACGGGGATTCATCAAAATTGCAGCATCTATTCCTACATTATATGGATTTTCTGTAACGAATTTTTGCCACCAAGCTTTTTTGATATTATTCTTTAACTCAACACCATAAGGACCATAATCCCATGTATTAGCCAATCCGCCATAGATTTCCGAACCCGGATAAACAAAACCTCTATTCTTGGCCAGATTGACAATTGTCTCCATGGATTTATCTTGTGCTTTCATAACATCTATATCCCCTTTAATTCATAATTGATTAACTTGTTTCACTAAGTTTATTCTTCATCCGGATCAAATTGACTATCATTACCAAATCCTGCATTTTCATTAACCAAACGCAAAAATTGTTCAGCCAAGTTCTTGTTAACCTCTTTTTCGTCTTCAATGAATTGAGCTCTTTCAAGCACCCTTTCACGAGCTTGAATTCTTTCGGCATTTCGTTTGTTCTCAGCATGTTGAACTTCTCGGCGTTTTGCTTCAGCCTCCAATTCAGCATTCAGTCTCTCGGCTTCTACCTCGGGACGTAAAGGTACTTTGATATCTTGTGGTCCTTTGACAGCTTTAACTTGATCTTCTTTAATCTCTTGTGCTGCCAGAGAAACATAATTATCAATCTTTTCATCAATCATAGGTTGTGCTCCGTCAACCAATTGTCTTGCTCTCTTAGCGGTCAACATTGCCAAAACATAACGATTTTCGGCTTTGGGTAATAATTCTTCTATTGATGGTTTAGTCAGCATAATGTCTTTCCTTCCCTGACGTATAAATTATTTATCATTATATACAGTATGTATTTATCATTTATAGATCTTGTATATTTAAATATTTTGTAAATTAAAAAGTTGTTCAAACTTTGCAGATTGATTGTAATATTTGCATTCTTCAGCAATAAGAATCGCCTCAAGTTTTGCAACAGTATCTTCTATTTTATCATTTAAGATTGCGTATTCAAATTTTTCTACATGTAAGATCTCTATTTCCGCTTGTTTAATTCTGGCCTTGATCTGATCTTCGGTTTCCGTATCCCTTTTTAACAATCTATCATATAGTGCATCCATTGATGGCGGCAACAAAAATACCATTAAGGCTTCAGGGAATATTTTTTTCACTTGCAAAGCACCGGCGATTGTAATATCCAGGATTACATTCTGTTTATTGCGAACAAAATCACGAATCGGTCCTACCGGCGTTCCATAGTATTCACCCGAATAAATGTCGAATTCTAAAATTTCTTTTTTAACAATTAAATCCTGAAATTCACTTGTAGAGCAAAAATAGTAATCAACTCCATCTTTTTCCTCACCACGCGGAGCACGAGTCGTTATAGAAATAGATAATACGAAATCTTGGCGTTTTTCCATTAATTTGCTGATAACTGTGCCTTTGCCTACACCTGAGGGTCCGGATACACATAATATTTTACCTTGTGTCCTATCATTGTCCATCATAAAGCATCCTCAATAATTGCATTTAATTGTTCAACCGTTCGCGAAGATAAAATTAAATGATCACTATCCATAATCAAAACAGAAAGATTCTTTTTGCCATATGTTGTATCTATCAAAGTTCCACGTTCACGGGCTTCCTGAATCATTCTGCGAATCGGGGCAGAGTCGGCAGAAACAATTGCTATCAAGCGTTGTAATGAAATAACACTTGAATCTCCTACTTTGATAAACACTGAATTTTCCACCTAGCCACCTCTAAATTGTTATTATTGGTTTAAATTATTGTTATGTTGTTACGATTTACAAGGATAACAGAAATCTTTAATTCTCTCAATCGTTTTAATCATTCAATGTTTTGGACTTGCTCCCTGATTTTTTCAATAGTCGATTTCATTTCTACAATCATTTGGATAATTTCCAAATCATTGGCTTTCGAACCTATCGTATTAGTTTCACGCAATAACTCTTGTACTAGAAAATCCAAATTTTTACCTATGGGTTCGTCTAATTCAAGTATATTCAAAAATTGTTCCAGATGACTACGGAGACGAATAATTTCTTCTGTCACATCAGCACGATCTGCAAAAACCGAAATCTCCGCCGCTACGCGTTGACCGTCATAATACTCTTCCAAATCGGCATCGATTAAATTAGATAAACGCTCTAAAAGACGTTCTTTATGATACTCAGGTACAGTTTTAGCACGCAATGCAATTTTATCTACGTTGCTTTGCATATCTATGATTCTTTGTTTTAAGTCCGAGATTAAGTGCAAGCCTTCGGCTTGTCTTGCTGCATCAAATTCTTGTAAAGCCTGCTCACAGGTTTTTAACAAAATCGGCAAATATCTGTCAGCATCCAAATTTTGTTCGACTTTAGCAATCAAATTGTTATTTCTTGCTAATAGTGTTGCTTTTGAAGCTATTTTTTCTCCGGTTAATTCTTCAATTTCATTATATATACTCAAATAAGCTTTGGCATTGTTCAGATCCAACTTGATATTCGGTTCGCCGGATAAATCTTCATAATTGATGTTTACATCGACATAACCTCGGCTAATATAAGAATCAAGCAACTTTCTTATTTCTGAATCGAAAGGATTGAGAACATAAGGCATATGAATTCTCAAGTCTCTATTTTTTTGATTAACGGATTTTATTTCAACAGAAACTGTTAAATCATCTTCTGTTATTAAAGCTTTGCCAAAACCGGTCATGCTTTTTGCCATTTGCTCTGGTTCCTTTCGGTTTATTTTTTGTTATTTACTGTAGTTTATAATACTTTACACGTTTTTTCTGTTTTTTAATAAGTTATGATTCGTGTGTTTTATAATTATTTCAATATTTATGACTTCAGATAATCATCTAATAGTATAGGTTGAAAATCAACTTGATCACAAGCTGTTAAAATCAGCGGAATCTCATTTATTAATTCACCTGAAAGTTGATAAGGACTTAAACGATGATGAATATGTCCAAATACGCAAACCTTGGCTTGATGATCATACATCAATTTGGTAAATTCAGAAATTGCAAGTTGCGGATTTACCGGCGGAAAATGAGTCATCACAATCAATTTATCTCCCGGTTGTTTCAGTTTTTCTGCCTGTGTCAAAGATAATTCTAAGCGTTGAATTTCTCTGTTATAAATTTTTTGATCCGATTTTTGCCATTTTAAATCATTAGGAAAAATCCAACCGCGTGTACCTGCTATCAACAAGCCACCTAGATCCGGATCTTCAACTCTGAAAGCATTATTCTGCAGAAAATCGATATTATCAATCTGCCATTCCGTCATTGCCCGATAATTTTTGCTGAGTGTGCCCCACCAATAATCATGATTCCCGCGCAAAAGAATTTTTCTCCCCGGCAGTTCGCTAATAAAAATTAAATCTTTTTTTGCTTCTTGCAAATTAATTGCCCAAGAAATATCGCCGGGAATTAAAAGTAAATCCGCATCAGTAAGCACATTTTGTATGTTTTCTTTAATTTTCAGATCATGGTCTAGCCATTCCTCGCCGAATTTATGCATCGGTTTGTCAACTTGATTGCTTAAATGAAAATCTGCTAAGCAATATACGGACATAAATACCTTGATACCTCATTCCTAATATCTTCATTTCCTGAAATGTTCATAAATTATTTCCGCAACTTTGTCCGGTAAACCGGGAACTTGTTTCAGCTCCGCCAATTCAGCTTGAGAGATATTTTTTACAGTGCGAAAATGTTTTAACAATGCTTTGCGTCTAGCCGGACCGATCCCCGGAATTTCTTCCAGGCTATAGCGAATCGTATTTTTGAGTCTTGATTTTTTATGTAAACGCTGTGCAAAGCGATGGGCTTCATTCTGAATGGCAGTCAACAACCTCAACAAACCCAATCTCTCACTTCTTTGGTCAGGTGTTTCTTGCTCATTTGCGTTGTCATTTTTTAATTCAATTTCTTCACCATCAGCTAAAACTAAACCTCTGGTACGATGTCGATTATCCTTCACCATACCGGCTACCGGTATTTCCGGTGCATATTTTTTCAATATTAATCTTACCGCATTAACATGGCCCAAGCCACCATCAATCAAAATCAAATCCGGCCGATTACCGAACTCTCCATCTTGGAGACGTTCAAGTCTGCGAGTTAAAATTTCTTGCATTGAACGATAATCATCAATCCCTTCAAAACTTTTTATTTTGAAATGTCGATACGCTGAACGTAAGGGTTTACCTTCAGTAAAAACAACCATTGCCCCGGTCCGATCTTCGGCTCCGATATTCGCAATATCATAAGCTTCAATTCTGCGTGGAGCTTCTTTTAAATCAAAAATATCCGCCAGATTTTTTAATGTATGTGCTAAGCCTGTGGCCGAACCTCCAATCAGGGTGTGACGTCTCAAGTTTTGTTCCGCATTGGTTTCCGCCATAGTTAATAATTGTCTTTTCTCACCACGCTTTGGATATCGTAACTCCACTTTAAAACCTGCCAATTGAGATAAATATTCCGCAAGTAAATCCTGATCCATCAATTCATGCGGTAATAAAATAAGTTTAGGGATGTATGAAGACTCGGCATAATGTTGCTTAAGAAAAGCTGTTAACAATTCATCCTCAGTTTCATCTTGATCCGTCAAGAAAGAACTGACTGAACCGATCATCCGACCATTCCGTATCTCCATTTTCTGAATGCAAATTTCACTACCATTGCGAAAAAGTCCTAATGCATCAATATTTTCCGGATTTCTTGTAACTGTTACTTGACCGGCAGTCAATTTCTGCAAATCTTGATAACGATCACGCCAAACAGCAGCTTTTTCATATTGCATATCTTCTGCTGCCTGATCCATTTTATTTTTAATCAAACTTAAGAGATCCTCATATTGACCGTCAAGAAACCGGCAAATTTCCATCACACTGGCTCGATATTCTTCAACAGAAACATCCCCTTTGCAAGGACCGATACAACGATCAATATAATATTTCAAACAAGGACGTTCTTTATCGATATCTCTAGGCAAAACTCTATTACAAGTCATCACCGGGAAAATCCGATAAATCGCTTTCAAGGCTCTTTCTAAATCACCCGCCAAATACGGACCATAGTAGCGCGTGCCTTGCTCGCGATCCGGACCAATCCGATAAGCTTTAAGAATTCTTGGATAAAGTTCGTTCAATGTCACTCTGATATAGGGATACTCTTTATCATCACGTAAAAGGGTATTATATTTCGGACGATTATTCTTGATTAAATTATTCTCTAAAATCAGAGCTTCCAGTTCATTTTGACAGATTATATAAGAAAAATCGGCAATGTGAGAAATCATTGCTGATATTTTCGGATCCGCAATCGGATTAGGCGAAAAATAACTGCGTAATCTTTGAGGAAGATTTTTGGCTTTACCTACATAAATAACAGAACCGGATGCATCTTTCATCAAGTACACACCAGGTTCATGTGGTATCAAGTCCAGTCTGGCATCAAACAAATTATGATTTTCAGACATTTTGTTTCGATTGTTTTTACACTTCAGGATTTTCTAAAAAATCCGCTATAACATTTACTGCTTCCTCTGCATCAGATCCCTCCGCAGTAATGCTCAATTCAATACCATCTTCAATCCCGAGGGACATCATTCCGAGCAAACTTTTGGCATTAGCACGGCGATCACCACGAGAAATATATATTGTTGAATCAAAGACGGATGCTTTTTGTATCAACAAGGCTATTGATTTCATCTCAATGCCTTCTTCCCAATTGATCAGAATAGATTTGGTTGCCATATTTCCTCCAATAAAATAATTTTAAAAGGTTCTAACTGCAAAACCTCGACTATTATTTTAATAAGTATAAAATTATTGGCTTTATTATGTCAATTTAAATAATTTCAAATCTACAACAAGGCTGATTTTTGTAGTTTTTATTTCTTCTTTTTAGCTAAATTGCGTTCAGCTTGCGTGATCACGCAATAATTCGGTTTCACCGGTTCGCCATAACCTTTTTCATATGGCTTGGAATTTTTCTCTAATATCTCCCATGCTAAATAACCGATAGAAGAAGCTGAAACATAATCCTGTTTAGTTAAAACCGATTCGCGTTGTGTTAGCCTAAGATCAAGTTCTGCCAACAAAGTTTGTGCCATAAGAAATCCATCGCCCAAAATAGTTATGGATTGTCCTTTGAAATCCTTTTTGAAAAATTGATCTTTCACTAATTCCGGCAAATCCTGATCAACAAATTGACGGTCAGCTGTAATTCTTTGTCCTTGTTGGAAAAATGCACCATAAAGTCGCCCGCCGCGAGCATCAAAAACCGGTAAGATAATATCCGTTTGATTTCTATACGGAAAAGCCAAAGCTTCAAGAGCTGAAATTCCCACAACAGGAATATTTAAACCATATGCCATTGTGTTCGCGGTAGATACGCCAATTCTGATACCTGTAAAAGAACCGGGTCCGACAGTTACCGCAACAGCAGACAAATCATCATAAGATTTTTTAACTTCCTGCATCATACTGTCCAGAGCAGGCAACAAATTCACTGAATGCTGATTGGATATGTTGAGAAATTTTTCAGTTCGAATTATGTTATTCTCTAGTAGTGCAACTGAAAGGCTTGAACCTGATGAATCAATTGCTAAAATATATTTTGTCGTGTCTTTCAATTATCTGCCTCAATTGTCTTTTTTATTATCTACCT
>JAAYRL010000033.1 GCA_012518795.1 Clostridiaceae bacterium | reverse complement strand
TGATGAGTTATTTGATATACTTTTCATGAGATCTGAATTGTCCTTTCTCGGAGGTAGTAGTATTTCTTCAAAAACATTCTACCAGAGGCTTTTCAGATCTCTTTTTAATTTTTAAGTTAACAGAACACTTGACTTAGGCAGGAGAATTGAATGAATCAGAATTTGGAAAATTCAGTAAAACGCTATGAAGAGTTGAATACAATGCTTGCAGATCCGATGATTATTAATGATCAGGATAGATATTTGGGTTTAGTTAAAGAATTTAATGAACTTGAGCCTTTAGTCAAAAATGTTTTGCGTTTAAGTCAAGCGGAAACTGAATTAGACGAAAATAAGACTCTGCTATATGAAACTGAGGATCAGGAATTTCGTGATTTAATTCGGGAAGAAATATCGGAATTAGAATCAGAAATAGCGGAGATAGATGCAGCAATTAAGGAAGCACTGATTCCCAAAGATCCGAATGATGAAAAAAATGTTATTGTCGAGATACGTGCCGGAGCCGGTGGAGACGAAGCAGCGTTATTTGCCGGCGATTTATTTAAGATGTATACAGCATTTGCTGAAAATCAAGGCTGGGATTTTGACTTAATTGATGCTTCCGAAAATGAGATTGGCGGTTTTAAAGAAGTTATTTTTGAAATAGTCGGCCGAGGAGCTTACTCCAAATTAAAATATGAAAGCGGTGTGCATCGAGTACAAAGAGTACCTGAAACGGAAGCCGGAGGCAGAATTCATACATCTACCGTTACGGTTGCTGTCTTGCCGGAAGCGGAAGAAGTTGATATAGATGTTGATCCGTCGGATTTACAGATTGATACTTATCGGGCATCGGGTGCAGGTGGACAGCATGTGAATAAAACCAGTTCGGCCATCAGAATAACTCATTTACCGACAGGTCTGGTTGTGACTTGTCAAGATCAACGTTCACAACATAAAAACAAAGATAAAGCTATGCAGGTTCTGCGAACAAGACTTTATGAAATTGAGCAGAGGAAGCAAGATGCGGCAATTGCCAGTGACCGTAAAGATCAAGTCGGCACAGGGGATCGCAGTGAAAGAATCCGAACCTATAATTTCCCGCAAGGCAGAGTAAGTGATCATCGAATAAATTTAACTTTATATCAATTGGAAAATGTTTTAGCCGGAGATTTAGAGCCCTTTATTAACAGCTTACAAGCAGCTGCCCATGAAAAAGCCATTGATGCCAAAACAAATGAAATGGGAATAACGAACTAATAACATAGCTAAGTTGTCTTAAAATTAAATGATTAACGAATGATCAATGAAGTTGAATTGAAAAGAACAACTCATGATGCTAAAAAATGACTGATGATGCTAAAAATGATTGATGATGCTAAAAATGATTAATACGAAATTAATAAAACTGAAACCGGATTTTGATCCCGCTCTGATTTTGCCGGCAGCTGAAGCGATAAGATCAGGTGAATTAGTAGCTTTTCCAACGGAAACCGTTTATGGATTGGGGGCAAATGCATTCTGCGAAACAGCAATTAAAAAGGTTTTTGAAGTCAAAGGCAGACCTCAGGATAATCCGTTAATTGTCCATTTGAGCAGACTTGGACATTTGACCGAAATTGCAATCAATATTCCTCAAATTGCTTATGATTTGTTAGCTGCTTTTGCACCGGGACCGATTACTTTGATTTTGCAAAAAAGTGATCTAATACCGGAAATAGTCAGTGCCGGTTTGCCAACGGTTGCAATTCGTTTTCCCAGTGATCCGATAGCTCAAGTTTTAATTAAACTTGCTGAGGTTCCGATTGTTGCGCCTTCAGCGAATTTATCAGGTAAGCCGTCACCGACTCAAGCATGGCATGTTTATCAGGATTTAGCGGGTAAAGTACCTTATATTCTGGATGGAGGATCTTGTGATTACGGTTTGGAATCAACAATCATTGATTTAAGTGTTGCTGATCCGGTGATTTTGCGACCGGGATTTATCACAGCGCTCGATATTAAAGATGCGACAGGTATTGATGTAATAGAATATCAGGCAGATCGATCCGGTATTGAATCGGATTTCAAACCAAAAGCTCCGGGTCAGAAATATCGTCATTATTCACCTCGAGCCACAGTTCTTATTTTAAAGGAAAATTCTGATCCGGGAGAGAGACTGAATAATCTGTTGATTGGTATTGAAGAATTTATCCGGAATAAAATTTCTGATAATAATTTGAGAAATGATACAACAAAAGAAATTCTAGTCGGTTTATTTTTAGCAGAAGAATTGAGCAAAAAAGTAAATATAGAACATTTTAAGAAGTTTTTATATAATTCGACTTGTTACAAAGTAAAGTTTAAGTTAGAATCATACAACGATCAACAAGGTGCTGTGGATGCAGCTCATGATTTATTCAACCGATTTAGAGAGTTTGACCGCATCCAAGCAGATTTAATTATCTGTTCTGCGGAACAGATGAGTGGAGCAGGAATTGCTTATATGAATCGTTTAGGAAAAGCTGCAGCATATGAAATTTAGTTTGAGAAATACTGCTGCTTGGTTGATTAGGCGAAAAAGCTGCAATAGATGAAGTTTAAATTGACGGAGTAAAAATGAGAATAGAAGACAATATTCAAAATCATATATTATTTGTATGTACCGGAAATACCTGTCGCAGCCCTATGGCTGCTGCCATATTTAATTATTATGCTGAACGGGAGAACAAATCTTGGTTTGCAATTTCTGCCGGTTTGGCGGCAGAAAGCGGTTTGCCTGTTACGCCTGAAGCAAAAGAAGCTCTTGCTTTGCTCGGAATAAATTTGGAAGATCATCGTTCGCGTCAACTAGATGAAAAAATGATGAAAGATGCTAAAATTGTGTTAACCATGACAGCCACGCAAAGAGATCTCTTACATATCTATTATCCTGATATAGCTGAAAAAATTTTTACTATCTATGAATTTATCGGTACAGAGAAAGATATAACTGATCCATATGGCGGTTCGCTTGAAACTTATCAGGAAACTGCAGAAATGTTGACCGGGGTAATGCCCTATATTTTAAAAAAATTTGACTAATCAACCCGAATTGTGCTAATTTTATTTAGCTAATATTAATAATGGAACTGATCCTGTACGGATCATGCACTCATCGAGTGCATTCCTCGCTCTATTCATGTATATAGAGCCATTAGACCGAGAGGAGGTGAACTACGTGTCAAGAAAATACGAATTACTTTACGTGCTTAACCCGACGATAGGTGAAGATGCTTTGGATTCTTTAAATCAAAGAATTCAGGACTTAATTGCCAGTCAGGGTGAAATTCTGGAAATTGATGTATGGGGACGCAGACGTCTGGCATACGAAATTGAAGATGAAACTGAAGGTTATTACGTTTTAATTAATTTCAAATCTGAACCTGATTTTCCAATTGAAGTTAACCGTATCTTGAAAATCACAGATAACGTATTGCGTTATTTGGTAACAACGGTAGAAGAGTAAGTCCAAAGAAAAGAAAGGTAGAAATTATGAATAAAGCGATTTTGATGGGAAGATTAACCAAAGATCCCGAATTAAGAACTACACAGAATAATATTTCCGTATGCTCGTTTACTTTAGCGATTGATCGTCGTTTCAAAAATCAACAGGGAGAACGCGAAACTGATTTTATCCCTATTGTAGCTTGGAGACAGACTGCAGAATTCGCTGCCAGATATTTCAGCAAAGGCTCACGTATGGCTTTGGTCGGTTCAATTCAGCCGAGAAGCTGGGAAGATGAAAATGGTGAACGTCGTTACATCACAGAAGTAATAGCTGATGAAATTTATTTTGCTGATTCTAAAAGACAGCAAGATGATAATTATGGTGAATCAGATTATTCCAATAGTGCCAGAACCGGTTCTTTTCAGCAGTCATCTGAACCGAAAGCAAGTCTAAATATTCCTGAAGGAGAAGGATTTATGCCTGAGGTCGATGAGACTTCGCTACCTTTTGATCTTTAATTTAATTGAAATAATCTCATTTTGAAAGGAGTTTGACTAATGGCAGAAAACAAGAGAGGAGATCGTAGAAATTTCCGCCCCCGCCGTAGTCGTAGAAAAGTTTGTCATTTCTGTGCTGAACATATTGAGCACATAGACTATAAAGATGTGAATACCTTGCAACGCTATGTAAGTGAAAGCGGTAAAATTTTACCGCGTCGTATGTCCGGCACTTGTGCTAAGCATCAAAGAGGAATAGCTACTGCAATCAAGCGTGCACGTCAAATGGCATTACTTTCCTACACTGGAGAATAATTTAATCTCATTTTACATGCAGGCTGATTCAATGGGAGTCAGCCTTGTGCAAATTATTAATCTGGAGGACAGTAGATGAAAGTCATATTACTTGAAGATATCAACAATTTAGGGCAAGCCGGGGAGATTGTTGAAGTTAAACGCGGCTATGCCAATAATTATTTATTTCGCCAAAATTTGGCAGTTAGAACAACAAAAGAAAATTTAAATACTTTGAAAACTCAGCAAAAAGCTTTTGAAGCGAAAAGAGCTCGCAACTTAGCTGAAGCTCAAGAAAAAGCAGAAAAAATCAGCGGTGAAGAGTTTACAATTAAGGTCAAAACCGGTGAAGCAGGTCGTTTATTCGGTTCAGTCACGACCATCGATTTGGCTGAAGTGTTAGCCGACAATGGTTATGTAGTGGATCGTAGAGACTTATCTTTATTAGAACATATTAAAGAGATCGGTACATATACTGCGAATGTTAAATTACATCCTGAAATATCGGTTAATTTCACAATTCATGTCGAAGATGAAGATCCGGAGAAACAAAAAGTTTTAGAGAAAGCTAAATTGGCAGAAGAAGCTAAAAAAGCTGCAGAAAAAGCAGTTGCTGCTGAAGCCGCCGAAGCAAAAGAAGTAGCTGATCAAATTGAAGCTGCTTTGACAGAGGTTGAAGAAGATTCCAAAGCAGAATCCGAAGAGTCTGAAGAAACTGAAGAAGAGTCTGAAGATTCTGAAGCAGAGTCCGAAGAAACCGAAAAAGCTTAAAATATCATTTAAAAGATTAAAGAGCTTTTCATAGGAATAGCAGAAGTTTTATAGGACAAAACATCATATTTTATTGATTAAACCGGAATATATGGCAAGAAGAAATTATATACCTGAAGAAATCAGACAAAAATTGTTAAATCGTATCCCGCCTCATAATGAGCAGGCCGAACAGGCGGTTTTGGGTAGTGCGTTAATTTCTGCTGATTGTATTCCGGATTTAATTAATACCTTAGATCCGGAAGACTTTTATTTCCCGGCAAATCAAATTATCTTTGAAGCAATTTTAATTCTTTATAACGATCACAAACCGATTGATTTGGTAACATTATCGGAGTATTTATCACTTAAAGGTCAATTGGCAGACGTTGGCAATTTAGAGTATCTGACTTCACTTACTGAAGCTACCCCTCTTTTGCGTAATTACCAATATTATTCCGACATTGTTTTAGAAAAATCCAAATTGCGTCAGATGATTTTGAGTTTAAACGATGTAATTGCAACTTGTTATGGCGATAGTGAAGATATTGATGAAATTATCGATCTGGTTGCAAAAAAATTGTATGACATTCGTGAAGATCAGGATCGTCGCGGTTTTGCTAAATTGGGGCCGGTCTTGGCCGAGCGATTGAATTATTTAGAAGCTTTTGCCAAGGGTGGCAAGGAAGACATGATTCGCTCAGGATTTCCATCGATTGATGATACTCTTGGCGGCTTAAAAAAAGGCAGTTTAATAATTATTGCAGCGAGACCGGGGATGGGAAAAACCGCATTGGCATTAAATATTGCACATAAAGCAGCAATGATCTACCAAATTCCTACAGCGATTTTCAGTTTGGAAATGTCAAAAGAGGAATTGTCAAATCGATTTTTATCTTCACATCTTTCAATTGATTCAAGGCGAATCGGTTCTGCAAAATTGACCAAAGAAGATTGGGATAAGATTGCAGAAAATTTCACAGCATTATATGAAGCACCGATATATATAGATGATCGTTCCGGTATTTCGGCGATTGAGATGCTTGCTAAAGCCAGGCAATTAAAGCTTGAAAAAAATCTCGGATTGATCGTGGTTGATTATTTGCAATTGATGTCAAGTGACAGAATCCGCAATGATAATCGTCAGCAGGAAATCTCCGATATTTCTCGTCAATTAAAAATTATGGCACGCGAATTAGATGTTCCTGTAATTGCAATTTCTCAATTATCACGGGCATGTGAAGGTCGCGGAGATAAAAGACCGATTTTGTCCGATTTGAGAGATTCCGGCGCTATTGAACAGGATGCTGATGTGGTCATGTTTCTCTACCGTGATGATTATTATAATCAAGATGAACTAAAAAAAGATGTTGAAGCAGCGGAATTAATTGTTGCAAAAAACAGACATGGTGAAACTAGAACGATCCATTTAGGGTGGCGTGCAGAATATACAATGTTTTTTGAACCTGAAATTATTCCTTTACCTGATGCTCCACCTGCAAGCAGAAGTTCAACCGCGGGCTTTTAAAATGATTGAAGAATTTTCCGGTCAATTTATCAAAATCAAAAATTATTGTGAGGAGCATAATTTAATTAGTCAACGGACTGTAGTGATTGTTGCATTATCCGGAGGTATCGATTCAATTTATTTGCTCCATTTTTTTATTTGGTTGCAACAACGAAAAGTTTATAATTTAGATCTTGTTGCAGCTCATCTGAATCATCAAATCAGGGAAGAAGCCGATCGGGATCAGGCTTTTGTTGAAAAACTTTGTTCTGAGTTAAATATTCCACTTTTTACCAAAAGAGTTGATGTGCCATCTTTAGCTGAACAAAGACAAAAGGGTGAAGAAGAAGCCGGACGCTTTGCGCGTTATACATTTTTTGCCGAATTGGTTGAAAATATGCAAAAAGAGAAGTCATATACTGATTATGACATAAAGGTAGCTTTGGGGCATCATCAGGATGATTTAGCGGAATCGGTTGTGCTGAACATTGGACGCGGTACAGGATTGGCGGGTCTCAGCACTTTAAGAATTCAGGAAAATTATTTGATTAGACCTTTACTATGTATCAGCAAGCGCGAAATTAAGGAATTGGTTACTGAGCAAAATTGGCAATGGGTTGAGGATCATACTAATCAATCCGATTTCTATCTACGCAATAGAATCCGTAACCATTTGCTTCCGGTATGGAGCGAAACGGTCGGTTATGAAATCAAACCGCTAATTGCCAGAATGGCATATAATCTAAATGAAGCAGAAGATGCATTGTTTTGGACAAAAAACAAAGTATTTCATGAATGCATTATCGAAGAAACGATATTATCTCTGAAAAAAGTTAAACAATTACCGCGGGCTTTATTTAAACATGTAATTGATCAATGGGTTCAGAGCAAGGTACCGGGCAAAATGCTCAGTCATTCTCAATTTGAACAACTTTGGCAGATAGTCCATGGTGAACATGGTAACAAACTGATAAATGTCGGTGATGGCATCAAAATAAAAAGATACAAAGCAAGATTAATGTTGCTGCAGGAATAGTGTTTTGCAGATTTAGAAGAAATAGTTTGCAGATTTAGAAGAAATAGTTTGTAGATTTAGAAGAAATAGTTTGTAGATTTATGAAGAAATAATTAAAGGATTTAGAAGAAATAGTTTGTAGATTTATGAAGAAATAATTAGAAGATATTAATTATTTATATAGCTTTTAGATTTTACTTGACAAGTGGAATTCAAAATAGTCTCTTGGTATAATTAATAAAGCAAAAAACAATTGAAAGTGATAAATATTATGTATATTTCAGAAATCCTGGTATCCAAAGAAGAAATTGATACAATTTGCCAGCGTTTGGGAGAACAAATAACTGCAGACTATCAAGGCAAAGAAATAGTTTTGATCTGTGTTTTAAAAGGAGCGACCGTTTTTTTAGCAGATTTAATGAGAAAAATTGAAGTTCCCTGTGAGATTGATTTCATGTCGGTTTCGAGTTATACGGGTACTAAGAGTTCAGGTGATGTGAAAATAATTAAAGACTTAGATGATACAATCGAAGATAAACATGTAATTCTGATTGAAGATATCATTGATTCCGGTTTGACCCTTTCGCATTTGGTGGAAATGTTGAAACGCAGAAATCCTGCAAGTTTGAGAATCTGTGCATGTTTTGATAAACCGGATCGTAGAAGAGCAGAAGTAAAAGCGGATTATGTAGGTAAACAAATTCCTGATAAATTCATTGTCGGCTATGGTCTTGATTATAATGGACAATATCGTAATTTGCCGGATGTCTGTGTACTTGCGGAGTCCGATCAGGAGGAAATAGATGGGGAATAAAAAGAAAAACCGATCTTCGGGAATGACTTTTTATATAATTTTATTAGTAGTGATTTTATTATCATCGTACTTTATGTCAAGAGTAAACAATCCGGATCAAACCTATTTATCCGATTTACAAAAACAATTGGAAGAAAAACAAATTAAATCGGTGAAAATGGATGGTGATAAGCTTGAAGTTACATTGAAAGGTGAGAACGGTCAAGCGGGTAAGATTTATTCAAAACAAATTCATCCGGCATTAGTTGGCGATCTATTTAAAAACTTTGAAGAAGCCTATAAAAAAGGCGAGATAGAAACCTACGACTATAATAAGCCAACAGATTTTTATAGTGTTTTTAATATTATATTAGTTTTGCTCTTAGTAGGCGGAATGATTTTCTTTGTTTGGTTTACGTTTAATCGTCAAGCCGGTGATGGCAGGAGTACGATGAATTTCGGACGCAGCCGGGCAAGGCTCAGTAATCCTGATGAAAATGAGATTACTTTTGATGATGTGGCCGGCGCGGATGAAGAAAAAGCTGAATTACAGGAAGTTGTTGATTTCCTGAAAAACTCGGATAAGTATTCCAAATTGGGGGCTCGAGTTCCCAAAGGTATTCTCTTAGTTGGTGCTCCGGGAACAGGTAAAACTTTATTGGGTAAAGCGGTGGCAGGCGAAGCCGGAGTTCCGTTCTTTTCAATTTCCGGTTCGGATTTTGTTGAAATGTTTGTTGGTGTAGGAGCATCCCGAGTCAGGGATATGTTTGATGAAGCTAAGAAAAAATCCCCCTCGATTATTTTTATAGATGAAATCGATGCGGTCGGCAGACAACGTGGTGCCGGACTTGGTGGCGGACATGATGAAAGAGAACAAACCTTGAATCAGCTCTTGGTTGAAATGGACGGTTTCGGTCCGAATGAAGGTGTAATCGTAATGGCGGCTACCAATCGACCGGATATTTTGGATCCTGCACTGTTAAGACCGGGCAGATTTGACCGGAGAATTACGGTTATGCGTCCGGATATGGCAGGCCGTACGGCAATTCTCAAGGTTCACGCTAAAGATAAACCATTGGATTCTTCAATCGATTTAGAAGAAATTGCTAAGCTTACTCCCGGTTTTACCGGAGCCGATTTAGCGAACTTATTGAATGAGGCTGCTCTGTTAGCTGCCAGAAAAAATGCAGATAAAATCTATTATGAAGATATCAGTGAAGCTGTCTATAAGGTTACGATCGGTCCGGAAAAGAAGAGCAGTGTTATGTCGGACAAAGATCGGAGAATTACAGCCTATCATGAGGCAGGACATGCCGTTGTACTCAGATCGGTTTCCGATACGAAACGTGTTGAGCGCGTTACGATAATTCCTGCCGGTGGTGCAGGAGGATATACTGCTGCCAAACCGAATGAAGACTTTAACTACTTAACCAAAGAACAATTGTATGATGATATTTTATATGCTTTGGGTGGCAGAGGGGCTGAAGAAATTATCTTTAATGAAATTTCTACCGGTGCTTCTTCCGACTTACAGACATGTAATAAAATTGCTCGTGACATGATTACAAAATATGGTATGAGTGAAAAACTAAAGAACTATTCTCTAACTACACATGAAGAAGTATTTTTAGGCAGAGATTATACACATAGCAACGGCAATTATAGTGAACATTTATTGGCACAGATTGATCAGGAAGTGAAGAGTATTTTAGATCAGGCATATGCTGACACCTTAGCAATTCTGAATCGAGAAATCGTACTATTGGAAAAACTGTCGGAACTTTTGCTTGAAGTTGAAAAAATCGAAGGTCCTGAATTTGAAGAACTCTATCGAGAATATGCCGTAGAATTCAAACCTTTGGCCGATCCCGATGATCAGTATATTTCCGAACTCGGTCAGGATAAATTCCCGAAAGATCCGGAAGTGGTTGCACCTCCGACTTCTGATTCGGAAGTACCGAATTACGAAACAACTGATGAAATCAGACCGCAAACCATTGATTCAAATTTACAAACACCGACATTTTATGTTCAATCAAATGATCATGCTCAGGATCAATCTGAATTATAAATAATATCCTTGCAAGGAGCTGTCTAAAAAGTTTGATAACTGCAAATTTTAACATAGACAATAAGGATTTGTTAAAGAGATTGCACAGAATTTAAGGTTGTACCGTTAAATTGTTGGACAAGCTTAAAAAGTGTGCAAGTCCAACACTGAAAAGAAGG
>JAAYRL010000032.1 GCA_012518795.1 Clostridiaceae bacterium | reverse complement strand
GTGAGTATATAAGATACAGGCTTGATAACTTGATTGTGTGAGTATTTTAGGATAGACGAATAGTAAGAAGTGAATTTAAGATAATCTACGAATTGAATATAAAATGAAGGGATTAACATATGAAAATTTACATAGGTGCAGATCAAGGCGGCGTTGATTTAAAAAATGAACTGTATAATTATTTAAAAGAAAATGCTTATGATGTTGAAGATTTAGGAATTTATGACCATACAAGCATTGATTATCCGGATAAATCGGTTGAAGTATGTAATGCCGTTTTGAATAGTGTTGCAGAAGATCCGAGAGGTATTATAATTTGTGGTACGGGAATCGGAGTTTCAATTTCTGCTAACAAAATAAAAGGAATTCGGGCTGCTTTAGTTTCGGATTGTTTTTCAGCAAAAATGGCACGCCAACATAATAATGCTAATGTGATCACAATGGGTGGTCGTACAATAGGGGTAGAATTGGCTATAGAAATTATGTTGAGTTATTTGAATGCTGAATTTGAAGGCGGACGTCATGCACGTCGGGTTGACAAAATTGACAATATTATGGAAAATTGTAGCTCATAATAAGGACAACTTATGACGGCCGTATCGAAGGAAGTCTGACAATACGGAGAATTAAAGTTCTTTATAAGGACAACTAATGGCACAGAAATTTTCACAAGATAATACTAAAACTGAAATACCGGTTATTCCCTTGCGTGGAATTGTTGCCTATCCCAAGCTCACTTTAGCTTTCGATGCAGGTCGTGCCGGTACGTTATTAGCCTTGGATAAAGCACTGAAATCCAATCGCCAGGTTTTATTATTAGCTCAAAAAGATATAGATACTGAAGAACCAAAAGCCGGTGACTTGTATCGAGTAGGTACGGTTGCTGATATTATTCAGGTTCTGGAAGTAAAAAATGATTATTATAAAATTCTTACTGAAGGTGTTTATCGAGCAAAAGTCGAGCGTTTAACCCGTAGACATAAGGGATACTATACTGCTCAAATTATGGAATATCCGCGGATACCTTATCATATCGCTTCTAAACAGATTGACGAATTACAGCTTGAAGCAACCCATCGTGAAATAATCAGCTTGTTTGAAACATATGCGATTGAAACCGGATTGATACCTCCTGATGCAATTTCTTTTGCAAAAACTTTGAAGAATTATGATCAACTGATTGATTTGGTCAGCGTGCATGTTAATTTTAAACATGAAAACAAACAGGCTTTGCTCGAAGAACAAGATTTGGGAAAAAGATTAGAACAAATTATTTTATATTTAAGTCAAGAATTGAAATTATTTCAATATGGTCAGGAAATTGATCGTAAAGTCAAAAAGGCAATCGACAAACAACAACGTGACTATTACTTACGCGAACAAATGCGAACAATTGAAGATGAATTATCCGGAGCTCGTAGTGAGTTAACCGAAGCTGATCGATTGCGAGAATTATTTGCAGAAAGCAATATTCCGGAAGAATACCGGGAAAAAGTTGAACGGGAGATAGACCGTGTGGCGAGAATGCCGGCTAATTTCCCGGAAGCATCGGTTCAAATTAATTGGCTTGAAATGGTTTTAAAATTGCCTTTCGGTAAAACAGATCAGGAAAAACTTGATTTACAACTTGCCAGAAAGATTCTGGACCGGGATCATTATGGTTTGAAAGATGTCAAACAACGGATCATTGAATATTTGGCTGTGCGCAAACTGCAAATTGAGCAAGGAATCAAGTCTACCAAAGGACCGATTCTTTGTCTGGTGGGCCCTCCCGGAGTTGGTAAAACATCGATAGCTAAGTCAATTGCTGAAGCTGTAGGACGCAAATATATTCGGATGTCGCTTGGTGGTATAAGAGATGAATCTGAAATAAGGGGTCATCGCAGAACTTATGTCGGAGCAATGGCGGGTCGGATCATGCAAGGAATCAGCCATATCAATACTGATAATCCTCTTTTTTTATTGGATGAAATTGATAAATTAGGCAATGATTTCCGTGGTGATCCTTCATCAGCTTTACTTGAAGTTCTGGATCCGGAACAAAACAATAATTTCCGTGATCATTATGTTGAGATACCGTATGATTTGTCCAATGTTTTATTTATAACTACCGCGAATTCAATTGAAGGAATACCCGGACCGTTGTTTGATCGTATGGAGTTAATCAGGCTTTCCGGATATACGGAAGTCGAAAAGCTCGAAATTGCCAAAAGACATCTTCTGCCGAAACAAATTATCGCTAACGGTTTAAATGCCAAACAATTAAGCATGACAGACGGTGCACTGACCGGATTGATCAGCTGGTATACGGCGGAAGCCGGTGTGCGTCAATTGGAACGTGAATTAGCGAGAGTATGCCGTAGAGTAGCAATTAAAATTGCGGAAGATGAAGTTTCGCATTATCGTGTTAAACAAACCGATCTCGAAGATTTGCTCGGAAAACGCAAATACACCTATGATATGGCAGAAAAAGAAGATTTGGTCGGTAGTGCAACCGGATTAGCCTGGACTTATGCCGGTGGCGATACTTTAAATATTGAAGTTAATATTTTACCGGGCAGCGGCAAACTCGATTTAACCGGGCAATTGGGCAATGTTATGAAAGAGAGTGCCAAAGCAGCTTTGACATATTGTCGCAGCCGTTCGGAAGATTTGGGTATGGCAGAAGATTTCATTAAGCAACATGATATACATATTCATGTTCCGGCAGGTGCTGTACCGAAAGATGGACCGTCTGCCGGTATAACAATAGCGACCGCTTTAGCATCTGCAATCAGCGGCAAGAAAGTACGCCACGATTTAGCGATGACAGGTGAGATATCTTTGCGCGGAAGAGTGTTGCCGATTGGCGGCTTGAAAGAAAAATCCGTAGCAGCACATCGAGCAAAAATTAAAGAAATTCTAATTCCCAAAGAAAATGAACGCGATTTAGACGATATTCCGGAATCAGTTACTAAGAATTTAAAAATAACATCAGTCCAAACAATGGATGAAGTGCTAAAAATAGCATTAATTTGAATCTAGATGTGATTAATAGTGATTTGAATCTGAGATGTGATTAATAGTGATTCGAATCTGAGATGTGCTTAATAGTGATTTGAATCATGCTGAAATGTCAATTATACCGGGAATTCGTTAAGACTAATTCGGTAAGATAAATTTGGTAAGACTACTTTGGTAAGACTAATTTGGTAAGATTAATTCGTTAAGATTAATTTGATAAGATTAATTTGGTAAGATTAATTTGGTAAGATTAATTTTGGTGAAACGAAATAAGATTGAGAATAAAATTCAATAGGAGCAAAAATGCTATTAGAAGGTAAAATTTTTGCCGGTGACCATGTCACCAAGACAGCTGTTAAACCAATTCAAATTCGAGAAAATGTATCTTTTGTGAAATCTCTGGATGTTGCATTGGTCGAATTATGTCATGAATTAAATTTGCCTAATCTGATGTGGCTTTCGAAAAATACAAGGGAATTTTCGAAGTTCAGACAAACGATTTTCTTTCCCGAGCAATTTTCAGAAACTACCGATTTTACTCAATTTCAAATTAAACTAATTGAAGATCACCGGGGTTAAGCATTTTTAATGAGAAAGCAAGCAAATGCAAAACGAACAAATGCAAAATAAACAAATGCAAAACGAACAAATGCAAAATAAAATACAAGGAACAGCAGATAATCTAAAAGAAAAATATTCTGACATTAAAGAAAATTATAGTTGGCAAGAATTGGTGGAGATTTTTTATTTTTTGCGTAGCGATCAAGGTTGCCCATGGGATCAAAAACAAACTCATCAAAGCTTGCGTTCCAATATGATTGAAGAAGCTTATGAAGCTGTGGAAGCTATCGATGACCAATCGCCTGAACGTTTAAAAGATGAATTAGGCGATGTTTTGCTTCAAGTGATCTTTCATGCGCAAATTTCAGCCGAACAAAACGAATTTACCATACAAGATGTTATTAATAATTTAGCTCAAAAACTGATTAGACGCCACACACATATTTTCGGACAAGATTCTGCAACAAATATGCAAGATGCTTTAGAGACTTGGCAAAATAATAAACGGAAAGAAAAAGGACAAAAATTAATTGCTGATTCGGTAGAGGATATACCGAAAAGTTACCCTGCTTTAAGTAAAGCGTTTAAAGTTCAGAAAAGAGCGGCTAAAGCAGGTTTTGATTGGGAAGAAGCTGAAGACACAATAGTTAAAATCAAAGAAGAATTATTGGAAGTCGATGCAGCAAATAAGAAATTGTCTGATATTCCAATTAAAAATATCGATTCAAATATTCCGATGAAAAATCTTGATTCAATTGAGACAGGATCAAATTCTGCAAATATGACCGCAAATGACAATCAAACACAAAGCAATCAGGTACGAGATGAAGCTGAATTAAATCTTGAAATGGAAGCAGGTGACCTCTTGTTTGCAGTTGTAAACTATCTGCGTCATTTAAATGTTGATCCTGAAATTGCCTTGAATCGTTCAACACAGAAATTCCAGAAGCGTTTTCGGAAAGTTGAAGAGTTGATTAATCAGGATAATTTAAGTATGGAAAATTTAGATTTAGAACAATTAGATAAATATTGGGATCAGGCGAAATGCCAAATCTAAGTAACTGAGAACTTCTTTGCACAATTAAAACAATTATTGGTAAAATAAGCCAACCAGGCGAAATGCCAAATCTGAGGAATCTGGGAACGGAGATAATATGCGACTTGATAAATTTCTTAAAGTTTCACGCTTAATCAAAAGACGTACTGTAGCCAATGATCTTGCCGGTGCCGGCAGGGTTACGGTCAACGATCGAATTGCTAAGCCCGGTACCAAGTTGCAAGTGGGGGACATTATTACATTCAGCTTCGGTGAACAACAAACCAAAGTTGAAGTAAAAAAACTAGCTAATTCTGTGCGTAAAGAAGAAGCTGAAACAATGTATCAAATGCTCTAAATATTTAATGTTACAATAAAATTACATATAAACTAACTATTTATTAAAGTTGCCTTAAACAGCATGTAATCAGCGGTTTTTTATTGTAAATGCGATTAGCTGCAGGTAAAATATAGATTAGATATTTCTTAATTATTTAGAAAATCTTACTTATTTAGAAAAAGGCAACGTCATGAGCTCTAATAGAATTATTTCTTATTCAAAACAAGCACGTCATTATAAAAAGAAAACCGAACGCGGGATAGTTAGCAAAATTTTATTCGGTTTGATTTTTGTTTTAGCTTTGGCTGTTGTTTTTTCCATCCTCGTTAAACAAAATAAAGAAATGGAACGGCTACGTTTGAAAGAAAGAGACCTTAAAGCTGAATTAGAATTAGCTAAACTTGAACAAGCTGAAATAATAGATTTAAGTAATAAGGTTGGTTCTGGCGAATTTGTCGAGATAATTGCCAGAGATGAATTAGGGTTGGTCACAGCCGATGAATATATTTTTGTAGAAGATTAAAATTTTTGTAGAAGATAAAAGAAGATTAATCCGGCTCGTAAGCCGGATTTTTTATATTTGTATCCAAAGATTCAGATGCTTTTATAAGTGGTGTAATAGAATAAAGATCAGCTAAAAAAGTCAATCGTTTTTGAAAGGATATTTTACTTAGAAGCCCATTCTTGTTTTTAAGTAAAATTTTAGATTGAAAATTTTACTTAAAAGAGGCATAATTACTCTAAGTAAAATAAATTTTACTTAAAAGAGATATTCTTACTCTAAGTAAAATAGATTTTACTTAAAAGAGATATTCTTACTCTAAGTAAAATAGATTTAACTTAAGAGGTGATGATTTTGAAATTGGAAAATAACAGAGCCGGAATATTAAAGAGAATGCAGAGTGACTATGAGTGCTTTATTCCTCATAATTTAAAAGACTTAAAAATAAATATTGATGATGACATGAATAGATTGATAAACAGAGCATATCTACTTTTAGGAAGATTAGACGGTATGGCGATTACTCTTCCTGATATTGATCTTTTCGTATCTATGTATGTCCAAAAAGAAGCTGTAATCAGTTCGCAAATAGAGGGAACACAAGCTTCTTTAATTGATGTATTGCAAAAGAACAGGAAAAACGAAAAAATAAAAGATACCGAAGAAATTGTAAACTACATCAAAGCAACCAATTACGCTTTCAAAAGACTGAATGAGCTGCCTTTATGCATGAGATTGATTAAAGAAACCCATGCGGTTCTATTATCTAATGTCAGAGGGGGAAAAAAAATGCCGGGTGAATTTAGAAAATCTCAAAATTGGATTGGGCATGCAGGTTCAACACTACAGAACGCAAGTTTTATTCCACCGGCACCGAACGATATGGATATTTGCCTCAGTGATTTAGAAAAATATATTCATGAGGACAGTACAATTTCAAATCTAATAAAGATTGCCTTAATTCACTATCAATTTGAAACGATACACCCTTTTTTAGATGGAAACGGAAGAATGGGTAGATTACTCATTATCTTATTTTTAAAAGAACAAGGCCTGATTGAATATCCTGTTTTGTATTTAAGTTATTATTTCAAAAAAAACAGGAATAAATATTATGAGCTTCTCAATAATGTTCGTTTCAAGGGAGATTTTGAAGAGTGGATTAAATTCTTCATAGAAGGTATTTGTGAAATATCCGAAGATGCTATTATGTCAATTCAAAAAATTGTTGAACTTAAAAAGAATGATGTGGAAAAAATTCGTTCATTTTCAAAGGGGAATATATCAAATCTTCTTTCAGTATATGATTATTTACTGAAACATCCGTTTTTAGAAGCAGATGATGTAAAAGATTTATTAGACCTTAGCAAGCCAACCATAAATAAGATTTTAGACAATTTAATGGAACTTGGCATATTAGAACTTGTAGAGGAGAAAAAGCGATACAGACAATATGTATATCAAAAATATGTGGATATTCTTTCGGAGGGAACGACATTATAAGCGATAAAAATTAAGTAGGGTCTGCTGAACAAGGTTTTCAAATGAACAAGGTTTTCAAATGAACAAGGTCTTCAAATGAACAAGGTTTTCAAATTGAACAAAGTTTTTAAAGTTCTTGTCGGCCTTCAAAAGCTTTGGCTAAAGTGATTTCATCTGCATATTCCAAGTCGCCGCCCATGGGCAAGCCGGACGCAATACGACTTATTTTTATCCCGGAGGGTTTCAATAATCTGGAAAGATAAACAGCTGTAGCTTCACCGTTGACTGTCGGATTCGTAGCTAAAACAATTTCTTCCACTTCATTATGTTCTTGCAAGCGTATTAACAGCTCTCGTAATTTAATATCTTCCGGGCCTATATTATCGATCGGGGAAATAGCACCATGTAACACATGATAAAGTCCGTTATATTCGTTCATGCGTTCCATTGCTGCAACATCTCGTGGTTCCTCAACGATACAGATCATGCTATGATCTCTTTTGGCAGAGCTACAGATCGGACAGGGGTCCGTTTCGGTCAAATTACAACAGATAGAGCAAAGAGTGGTAGATTTCTTTGCAGTAATTATTGACTCTGATAGAGCACTCACTTCTTGTTCGTTGAGTGAAAGAATGTGAAATGCAAGACGTTGGGCTGTCTTTGAACCGATTCCGGGAAGTTTTCCTAATTCTTGAATCAGCTTGGCAATTGCGGTCGGAAACTGTTGCATGTTTATAGACCGAACATACCTAAGTTACCGGCACCGCCTGTAGCCTTTGCCATATGTGCCTCAACCTTTTCGTCAAGCACACGATTTGCTTCATTCACTGCGGCGATAAATAAATCTTGTAACATTTCAGGATCTTCCGGATCAATTACCATTGGATCAATTTTCAATTCGGTAATTTGATGATCACTGTTTACTTTTACTTCAATCATGCCACCGCCGACGGTTGCTTCACCGGTCATTTCAGCAGCTTCTTCCTGAGCTTTCTCAATGTCTCGCTGCATTTTTTGAGCTTGTTGCATTAGATGATTCATATTCGGGGCACCGCCGCCATGGAATCCGCCTCTACGTTTTGCCATATTAATCCTCCATTTTTATCGGAATATCTAAATCATGTGCCATCTTTCTAACTTCTTGCATCCAAGCAGGCTCTTCAGGATTTAGATTTTCTTTAATAGCTTCTTCTTTATTTATCAAACAAATATCAAGCTTGATTTTATTATTACCTGTTACATTTTGTAAAGCTTGTTCGATTAAAGCCTTGTTTTCTTTTGCTCCGACAGTTTTACAATGACTTTTCAAATTTGATTGATATGAAATTTTCCAATAGTCATTATTTGATTCAACTGTAGCAGGAGAGAGCAACATCTTCAAATCAATGCGATGTTCTTTGACTAAATAATCCAAAGTCTGATTCCATTGCTTTCTTTGCATTGATTTTAAATCAGTAACATCTTCAGCAACATCTTCACCAATTTCTTCAGTTGTATCTTTTATAATATCATCAGCCTTATCTTCAATGAAATTATAAGCATTATCTTCAATGATATTATCAGCATTATCTTCAATAAAATCATCAGTATTATCTTTAATGAAATAATCAGTATTGTCTTCAATAATATCATCTATATTATCTTCAATGATATGATCGATATCATCACCCTCAACGATTTCTGATTGCGTTTTTTCGTTAAGAGGTTCTTCCTTAACATTTGCGAATTCGTCTTGTTCGAGTCCCGACACATCCTGTTCAGTTGCGATTTCGACTTGTTCAGATACAGATTTATTCTGATTTGGTATATTCGTGGCTTGTTCGCCCACCGATTCAATTTTGTGTGTACTGCTTACTTGATTCAGAATCTTAATGAGACCGACTTCGATAGCGATGCGTATATCTCCGCTATATCTTAAATCGGCAGCTAATTTGGAGATACTTTCGATCCAAGCTAAAAGTGTTTCTTCAGTAATATGTTCTGCTAAAACATTAACATGTTCAAGGTCTTGTTGACTGAAACCGAACCACTCTTCATGATTGCCTGTTATTTTTGTAACCAGAAGATTTCTTAAAAATTGAGCGAATTCCGTGACGAAACGTTCAAGATCTCTGCCGGACATAACTAATTCATCAATTAATTGTAAAACTTCCTGTAAATCTTTATTCAGCAGAGCAGTAGTAAGTTTTAACATGAATTGATCTTGTACTATACCTACTAAATCAAAGAGTTTTTCTTTGGTAATTCGAGATCCGATACCGGAACTTGCCTGATCTAACAAGGAGATTGCATCACGTAAAGCACCGTCTGAAAGTTGTGCAATTGCTAAAAGTGCCGGTTCATCTATATCAATGTTACTTTGTTGAGCAATTTGAGTAAGTTTTTCGATGATTGAATCGTGTGGGATCCTGCGGAAATCAAAACGCTGACAGCGTGAGGTCACAGTTGCCGGGATGCGATAAGGTTCTGTAGTTGCCAAGATAAAAATGGCATGTTCCGGAGGTTCTTCAAGAGTTTTCAAAAGAGCGTTAAAAGCTCCGGTTGAAAGCATATGAACTTCGTCGATTATATATACTTTATATTTGGCTCGTGCCGGCATGAAAACAATTTCGTCAGTGATCCGCCGAATATTGTCTACACTATTGTTAGATGCTGCATCAATCTCCATTACATCAAGTAATGAGCCTGAATTGATTGATTGACAGATTTCACATTGATTACAGGGATTGCCTTGTTCAGGATTTAAACAATTGACTGCTTTGGCGAAAATTTTTGCAACCGAGGTTTTTCCCGTTCCGCGTGTGCCGCTGAATAAATAAGCATGTCCGATTTCACCGTTGATAATAGATTGTTTCAAGGGATAGACAACTTGCTTTTGGGCTACAACATCGGAAAAAGTTTGAGGACGCCATTCACGATAAAGGGCAATGTGACTCATAAAACCTCCTATGAGAATTCGTCACAATTGGTCTGCAACCGGTGCAGATTGACCCATGGCACATGTCAGGATCCGCTTACCGCTGCTTCCTTCCGAACCTGACGGGGTTCACGAGCTAACATTGCACGGAATCCACAGTCGGTCGCAGACCAATTGTGACGATTGACGAAAACCATTATAGCAAAAATATGACATATTTTCATCAACCTAATAAACGTTACGCTATCTTATGTTATAATTGCTAGTTGTTAATTACAATTCAAAGGATAAATTATCTATCTGTTTTAACAAACAGGGAAGGTTAATGTGTATGTTAAGGAAAACGGCAAAATATTACAAGGGTTTCATGCTTTTTGTAATTTTGACGCCATTATTAATGATTTTAGAAGTTATTTCGGACGTAATTATCCCTACCTTAATGGGTAACACAATTAATGAAGGAGTACTGACCGGCCGGATCGATTTGGTATATAAAAACGGTATTTATATGATAATCATAGCTGTCTTGGCATTTCTTTTCGGCGGAATCAGCACTTATTGTGGAGCAAAAGCCGGTCAAGGCTTGGGAAAAAATTTGCGCTTAGCATTGTTTGAAAAAATTCAAACTTTTTCCTTCGCCAGCTTGGACAAATTTGAAGTATCCTCGTTAATTACCCGTTTAACTAACGATATCGAGATTGTTTCGAATGTAGCCAGAATGGCACTTCGCATCACAATCAGAGCACCTTTTATGTTTATTTCGGCTACAATCATGGCAATCAGAATTAATACAAGATTATCGATGGTTTTTTTGATTGCATTGCCGGTAATGATGTTCGGAATTATGCTGACAATGAAATTCGGCATACCTAAATTCAGAAAATTCCAAGCAAAGATTGATCGTATAAATGCCAGAACTCAAGAAAACCTTACCGGAATCAGAGTAGTAAAGGCTTTCTGCAGGGAAGAGTTTGAGAAAGAAAAATTTGCCGGGCAAAATCAGGATTTGGTGAAAACAGCACTAGATGCTTTAAATTTAATGATCATAATCATGCCGTTTATGATGTTGATTATGTACGCTGTTATTGTGGCTGTACTTTGGTTCGGCGGTAATTTCATGTTACAAGGCGGCATGCTGGCAGGTGATTTATTCAGTTTTATTCTGTATGTCGGACAAATCTTGACGTCAATCATGAATATTGCGATGATTCTGATGAATTTCTCTCGGGCAAAAGCATCTCTTGAAAGAATTTTTGAAGTTTTGGAAACCGAATCGGAATTTGTTGAGTCAATCAAGCAAGGTGTGTCAGAAGTTGCCAACGGTGAAATTAATTTTAACAATGTTTCATTTAAATATCCCGGCAATCAACATTTCAGCTTGCAAAATATCAATTTGAATATTCCTTCAGGTTCGACTGTTGCTCTGATCGGTTCAACCGGTTCTGCAAAATCGACCTTGGTTCATCTGATTCCGCGTTTATACGATGTTTTCGAAGGTGAGATCAGTATAGGCGGTGTACCGATTAAGGATTATCGTATCGCAAGTTTGCGTGATCAGGTAGCGATAGTTTTGCAAGAGAATACACTATTCTCGGGTACGATCAGATCCAATATGAAATGGGGAAATCCGCAAGCTTCAGATCAGGAGATAATCCGAGCTCTCGAAATAAGTCAGGCGGCAGACTTCGTTTTGAATAGGCCGGAAGGTTTATCAGCAAAAGTAGAAAGAGGCGGTGCTAATTTCTCAGGCGGTCAAAAGCAAAGACTATGTATAGCCAGAACTTTACTTAAAAATCCGAAAATTATGATATTTGACGACTCTACTTCTGCAGTCGATATGTCGACTGAAGCGAAAATCAGAGTAGAGCTTAATAAATTTAATCCCGATTTAACCAAAATTATCATTGCACAGCGCATATCATCGATTCAAAACGTTGATCAGATTATTGTCCTTGATAATGGAAGAATATCCGGGATCGGGACTCATGCCGAATTGCTGGAAGATAATCGCATTTATCAGGAAATCTATGAATCACAACAGAAAGGAATGGCGGCAGGATGAACATGCGCATGAAACCTCGCAGTACTTCTAACACAGTCAAACGATTGTTCCGGTATATGAATAAATATCGTGTGTTGTTAATTATTGCAATTATTGTCATAGGTCTTGCTTCCCTTGGTGCTATCATAGGAAACTATATGATCAGACCGATCATTAATTCTTTAGTGGCCGGTGAGGGTGTAGCAACTTTAGCAAGACAGGTTTTGATTACCGCATTGATCTATTTATTATCGGTAATCGGTCAATATATTGCAGGCCGCTTATTTGTTTATTGTGCGGAAAACACGACTGCCAATATCAGACATGATGTTTTCAGCCATATTCAAACCTTACCTGTTAAATATTTCGACCAAAGAGAACATGGTGATTTAATGTCCGCCATGACTAATGATGTAGATAATGTCTCGATTGCTTTAGGTCAATCATTATCTAACATCGTGCGCAGTGTTTTAATGTTTCTCGGAACAATAATGATGATGTTTATTTTGAGTCCGATATTATCTGTCATTAATATAATTTTACTTGGTCTTCTCTATTTTGCTGTGAAAATTGTAGCAAGCAAAAGTTCCAAAGCATTTAGATCAAGGCAAGCGACTTTAGCTAATCTCAACGGTTTTATCGAAGAGTATATGAGCGGTCAAAAAGTAATTAAAGTTTATAATCATGAACAAGAAACAATCGAAGATTTTTCAGAACATAATGAAAAACTGTTTGAAGATGCAACTAAAGCAGATACCTTTGCGACTCTGATGTTTCCTTTAACCGGAAATCTGACTTATGTAGTGTTCAGCATCATTGCAATGATCGGATCATATATGACGATTAACGGTGTCTTTGCGATGGATATCGGTACACTTGCTTCTTACTTGAATTTTACACGCAATGTGTCACGACCGGTTACGATGATTGCCAATCAGTTTAATATGATTGTTGCAGCACTGGCAGGTGCCGAGAGGATATTTGATATTCTGGATGAAGAACCGGAAATCGACGAAGGACAAGTGAAACTTGTAACTGATCAAAAAGGTCGCTGCTATTGGCATGTGCCGACTACACTCTATGATTGCCAAGCGATCATAGCCAGAACAGAACAAATGCGTCAAGCTGATTTGCCGGATGCAGAATTTACCGAACGCTATCCGGGTTGTCTGGTACCCTTGCGCGGTGATTTACGTTTTGTCAATGTTTCATTTGGTTATGATAATACACATGATCCGGTTTTAAAAGATGTTTCATTTTATGCGAAACCAGGTCAACGTTTGGCATTTGTCGGAACTACCGGTGCAGGAAAAACTACAATTACTAATTTAATTAACCGTTTTTATGAAATAAATAAAGGAAATATATATTTTGACGGAATAGATATTCGTGATATTAAAAAACAAGATTTGCGTCATCAATTAGGCATGGTTTTACAGGAAGTTCATCTTTTTGAAGATACAATCAAAGAGAATATTCGTTATGGTCGTTTGGATGCAACGGACGAAGAAATAGTGGCAGCAGCAAAAGCGGCAAATGCTCATGATTTAATCATGCAATTGAATGATGGCTATGATACCATGTTAACGCCAGACGGCTTAAATCTCTCACAAGGTCAAAGGCAATTAATTTCAATTGCCAGAGCTGCTGTCAATGATCCGCCGATTCTTATTTTAGATGAAGCTACCAGTTCAGTAGATACCAGAACCGAGAGCTTAATCGGTCAGGGTATGGACGAAATCATGCAAGAGAGGACAGTTTTTGCAATTGCCCATAGACTTTCTACTGTTCGCCATTCCAATGCAATTTTGGTTTTAGAAAACGGTTTGATTATTGAAAGAGGCGAACACCATGAATTGATGGATCTCAAAGGCCGTTATTATGAATTCAATACGGGTGTCGTCGAATTGGAATGAATATCGGTCAATATTTATAAAATTAATAGTCAAAAAGTTCTTGTTTCAAACAACAATAATGTAATAAAAAGAAAACCACATAGCATACAATGACTTTTTACTCCTACTCGGAAAATGTATGATGGTTGATAGAGTAAGATAAGTTGTGAGGGAATATCCTGAACATTCTATACAAATAGTAGATCTCAAATATGAATAAAAGTAGCATCAAAGAATTGCTAATTTGACAAACACTGTATATTATAAAGTATAAAATATACGATTTATTAACATGGGAACATACGGATTAAGAATCAGACAAAGCAATGGAGATTTCATTAACTGATATATTATTAAGTTAGAGAAATTATATTATGTTTATTATTTCAAGATAATTTTGGTACATGTTGATTGCTGTCCCTTCATGTTGAAACGATGTAAGTAAATCGGCTATTATCGGAAAGGAAACGATTATTTAACCGAGAGTAAGAGCAATAGTTAATTCAAATGTGATTATTGGTTGTGGCGTAATTTTTGCAATGGCTAGATTAAATGAAATTATATCCGGAACAACAATTGTCATAGCAATCGTTATATTAATTATTGCTATATTTATTTTGTTCGTTATAAAAAAACAAAAAGAAAGCCGATACTTTCATCTTCCAAATGAAAAAAATCCCTTTGAAGGGAAAAAAGTCATTTTTATTGAAGATGATAATGATGAAGTTAATGCAGATGGTGTACGTGGCCATTTAGTAGCAAAAGGTTCGACTAATTATAAGCCTGGTTTTTATGTTAAATATATAAAACGATTATTGGATTTGGTCGTTTCGTTTTTAGGTTTAATTGTTTTGTCTCCTGTTTTTCTTTTGATCTTGATTCTAATTAAAATTGATGATCCTGGTCCAGCCTACTTTACACAAAAAAGAGTTGGTCAAAACAAGATGTTTTTCAAAGTCCATAAATTTAGAAGTATGAAAATGAATACACCACGTGATATACCTACACATATGTTGAAAAAACCCGATCAGTATATAAGTAAAGTGGGAAAATTCTTACGTTCTCATAGTTTGGATGAATTGCCGCAAATATGGGATGTTTTTATCGGTAATATGTCAATTATTGGACCAAGGCCGGCACTCTGGAATCAAGACTTTTTGACGGCTGAAAGAGATAGATATAATGCCAATGATGTGAAACCGGGATTATCCGGAGTAGCTCAATTAAAAGGTAGAGATTCCATTTCTATTCCTGAAAAAGCAAAATTAGATGGAGAATATGTGAAAAGAATAAGTTTTTTACTTGATCTAAAATGTTTCTTTGGCACTTTTAAGAAAATCTTAAAAGATGATTCTATAGTAGAAGGTGAATTAACAAGTGAAAATGAAGAAGCAAATAAAATGAAAGAAAGCAATTAGTCAAATGATTAAAATACTTGTGACCGGTATCAATTCATATATAGGTGACAGCTTTACGGTATGGATGAATCAATGGCCGGATAAGTATGAGATTACTCAATGGGATTTTCGAGGAGATGGTTGGGAAACTCGTGATATGTCTGAGTTTGATGTAGTTTACAATGTCGCCGGTATTGCTCATAATTCAAATGATAAAAAATTGGAGGAAATATATTATCAAGTTAATAGAGATTTAGCGATAAAAATTGCAGAGAAAGCAAGGAAAGATGGTGTAAAGCAATTCATCCATATGTCCAGTATTATTGTTTATGGCAGTAAAGTTGAATGTATTACTAAAGACACTAAATTTAATCCGGATAATTTTTATGGAGATAGTAAACTGCAAGGTGAGCTGGGCGTGTCTGCATTAGCTGATAAAAAATTTAAAGTAACTATTATCAGATCACCGATGATTTATGGACCTAATTCAAAAGGAAATTTTCCGTTGTTGAAAAAATACGCTATGCGAATGCCTGTTTTTCCGAAAATAGAGAATAAACGCAGTATGTTATATATTGATAATTTATGTGAATTTATTCGTTTGGTGATAGATAGAAAAATAACAGGAGTTTTATGGCCACAAAATAAAGACTATGTTTGTACTAGCGAATTTATTAAAGAGATAGCAAATCAATCTGGAAAAACCATTAAATTAACAACAATCTTTAATCCCATTATTCGTTTTTTCAGCGGAAAGATTAAATTGATTAATAAGGTATTTGGGAACCTAGTTTACGATAAAGACGTATCCCAAATAGGGTGTGAGTATAATGTATGTGATTTTAAGACTAGTATAAAAATATCGATAAGGAATGATATATGAAACGCGCTTTAATGTATGCTTCAGTAGCATCAATAATCGATGTGTTTAATAAAAACAATATAAAAATACTTCAAGAGTTAGGATATACAGTAGATATAGCTTGTAATTTTCAGGAAGGGAGTATGACATCCGATGAACGAGTTGCTAAATTTCAAAAAGAACTTGAGAATGATGAAATTTCTTACTTCGATATTCCTATTCCTCGTTCTGTCACGAAATGGAAAGTAATAATGGAAGTGTATCAAATAACAAAAAAAATAGTAAAAAATAACTATCAAATAGTTCACTGTCATTCTCCAATAGGTGCTGCAATATGCAGATGGGCATTTAGGAAAAGTAATACAAAAGTTATTTATACAGCTCATGGTTTTCATTTTTATAGTGGAGCACCGTTGATAAATTGGCTTGTTTACTACCCGATAGAACGTTTATTGGCAAAATATACGGATATATTAATAACTATTAATAAAGAAGACTATCAAAGAGCAAAAAGCTTTTCTTGTAAAAAAGTTGAGTATATTCCTGGTGTAGGAGTAGATACTTACCATATAGAAAATCTGCAAGTTGATAAGATAATGAAACGAAAAGAATTAGGTCTATCCGAAAGTGATATTGTACTTATTTCGGTAGGAGAGTTAAATGATAATAAAAACCAAAAAGTAATTATAGAGGCCTTAAATCTTCTAAATAATAAAAATGTAAAATATGTTATTTGTGGTAAAGGAATTAATGAAAATATGTTAAAAGCATCTGTTAGTTCATATAATCTAGGAGATCAAGTTTATTTTTTGGGTTTTAGAAATGATATTTATGAATTACTAAAAATGTCTGATATCTTTGTTTTTCCATCTTATCGTGAAGGATTATCTTTGTCGTTAATAGAAGCTAAAACTGCAGGTTTGCCATGTGTTGTTTCCGATATTCGTGGAAATAGAGATTTAATTGTTAATGATCAAGAAGGTTACTTGGTTGATCCTGATAATATAGAAGGGTTTGCAAAAAAAATAAAAGAACTAATAACTGATAGAACTTTGATGCAGAGGTTTGGAAATAACAACAAACAAGGAGTTCAAGAATATTCAAGTTCTTATGTAAATAATATAATGTGGAGTATTTACAAGGAGATATTGTGAGTGATTTAGTTGATTGTGCAGAGAAGTCTGTAAATAAAAAACAAGATGCTTTCTGTCAAGGCAAAACAAAAGGGATATTACATGGCTGATTATAAACTGAGCATAATTGTTCCGGTGTATAACGTTGAGAAATACCTCAGAGAATGTATGTCTAGTATATTAGACCAGCCACATATGGATTGCGAGATAATACTTGTTAATGATGGTTCAACCGATAGCTCTGGGATGATATGTAATGAATATAAAGAATCTTTTATTAAGATTATACACAAAGAGAACGGAGGACCTTCTTCTGCAAGAAATGCCGGTTTACAGGTCGCTAAAGGCCAGTACATTGCGTTTCTGGATTCTGATGACAGACTTGCAAATGGTTCGATCGGATCAATAACAGAATGGATAGATTATTCAGATGCAGATATCTGTTTTATGGAAGCCAATGTATTATTCTATCCAAATGGCAAAATGAAATCCTTAGGCGATTGTCTTGTACAGAATCAGATTAGAAAAAAACCAAGGGAAGAAGTATTTGAGCATTTGTCAACACGACCGAAGTATCCGGGAAGTGCTTGTACAAAACTATACAAAAGAGCATTTTTATTAGAAAATCATATCTTCTTCCCAAATGATAGAAGATTAAGTGAAGATTTGGGTTATGTCCTTGATTGTCTACTTATAGCAAAAAGATTTGACTGCTTAACTTTTCCCTATTATGAGTATAGACAAAACCGGGAGGGATCTAGAACAGCTTCTGTCAATGCGAAAACTTTCTGGGATTTAGGAATATTTGTTAAAGAAACCGTTGGTAAGACTTGTGAAGGAATAGTTCCTAAAAATATAATATGCGAGTATGCCTTAAGCTTTGCTGCCTATGAATACTCAATAATGCTTTGGCAATATTCAAGACTGGATAATGTAGATAAATCAAAGGCAAATAAGTTTCTTAAAGAATATAAGTGGGTAATGAAATACGGAAGAACGAGAAAACTTAAAACCATAAGAGTCGTCCAAAATATTTTTGGAAATTTCATAACAGCCAAAATACTTGATTATTATATGAAATACAGATAAGGAATAACCAATGAGAGCAGCTATCGTGACTTTACACAGAGTATATAATTTTGGTTCTGTTTTACAGGCATATGCTACGCAATGCATATTTGAAAAAGCCGGTTTTGATACTGTAATTATCGATTACATTTCTCCACAAAGAACAAAAAAACAGATACTTAAAAATGCGGCAGCGGGAAGTAATAAAGAATTACCGGTGAGGCTGTACAAACCTTTAAAATTAATCTCGATAATACTTAAAGAATTGACATTTGGTCGTTTTATAAATAAGAATCTAAATCTGACCAAAAAATATATAACCTCTGAAGATCTTGAAGCAGATCCACCTGAAGCTGATGTTTACATAACGGGGAGCGATCAAACCTGGAATAGTGAATATAATAAAGGAGTGGATCGAGGATTCTTTTTGACTTTTGCTCCGGACAATAAACCAAAAGTATCTTTTGTGTCTAGCTTTGGAAAAACAATTTTAGAGGAGAGTGAAATACGACAGACGAAGCCACTCATTGATAAATACTGTAAGTTATCTGTCAGAGAGAATTCGGGTTTGGCAGTATTAAAGCAATTAGGGAGAAGTGACGGGGTACAGCTTATAGATCCAACACTACAGCTAACCAAAGAGGAATGGCTCCGAATTGCATCACCAAGGCTGGTAAAAGATCCTTATCTTATTCTTATGCTTTTATACAATGAGGATAATCACGCAACAGAATATGCTCGGAAGATTGCAGATGAAAAAGGTTTGAGATTGGTAAAGATATCTTGGGAGCTGAGGAAGCCTGAAATGGTTGATCAGTTATTTACACATAGGTCACCTAAAGATTTTTTATCTTTATTTGCTTTTGCGGATTTTGTTGTAACAAATTCTTTTCACGGATTGGCCTTCGCTATTAATCTGGAGAGGCAGTTTATCGTTGTTCCTAGAAATGAGTTTAATTCCAGAATTGAAAGTCTCCTAGCATTAACTGGTTTGTCTGAAAAACTTGTATCAACAATGGACAAGGTAATTATAGAATCCAAAAAAGATATTAATTATGCTGAAATTAATGAGCATTTAAAAAATGAAAGAATAAGAGCATCTGATTATATTAAAGAAATAATACAGTTGGGGGCAGTGTAAATGTTCAAAATTTTACATGTCATGGCCGGAGCAGACGCAGGCGGAATATCAACGGTTGTACTAAATTATTACAGATATATGGACCAGACTAAGTTTCATTTTGATATTGCTTTAACCACGGATACAGTTGGGAAAAATGCTGAAGAACTGGTAAAACTGGGAGCAAATATTGTAAGGTTGCCGTTAAAATCAGAGGGGATAGCAGAGTTTTCTAAAGAATTGGAGAAAATATTAATTACAGGAAAGTATAATGCAGTTCATGTACATGAGAATGAGACATCATATGTTGCTCTGCGAGTTGCAAAAAAGAATGGGATTCCATGTCGCATAGCCCACGCGCATACTTCATCTCCTTACTCTTCGTTGAAAGGTGAAATCCGAAGATTATCAGGATGTGTTCTTAATAGTTATTATGCAACTAATGTAATTGCTTGTGGCCAGCTCGCGGGAGAAAGAGTCTTTGGGAGATTTAATATGCGGAGGAAAAAAGCGACGGTTCTCCCAAATGCAATTGAACTGGAAAAATATTTGTTTGATAATCATGCAAGAGAGATTAAAAGGAAGGAACTGGAAGTTGAGGACAAGTTTGTAGTTGGCATGATCGGTAGGATATCAAAGGAAAAAAATCATTCGAAAGCTTTAGAAATTATGCAAGCATTTCATCAAATTGTTCCTGATGGAATAATGCTTATAGCAGGAAATGGTGAAGATGAAAAAAATCTTCAAAAGAGGGTTGTAAATGGGAATATGGAAGATTATGTAAAACTGTTGGGAAGACGTGAGGATGCAAATGAGCTTTATATGGCATTTGATATTTTTATGTTAACATCTCTGCATGAAGGATTTCCGATTGCAGGAGTTGAAGCCGTTGCATCCGGCTTACCGGTGCTTCTTTCAGATACAATTACAAAAGAATTGGATGTGTTTGATAACGTATCTTATCTTCCTTTAGGCAGTATAGATAAATGGGTTGATAGATTATTGTTTAACCGTAATAATAAAACAGAACGTTTTGATGAATTGTCAAAACTCAAAAAGCAAGGATTTGATATTGTTGCATCGGTCCAAAAATTAGAAAACATATATGCTCAGTATGTGGAGACTAATTTATGAATAGTAAAAACAGATCATCACTTAAATTAATATTGTTAGAGCTGGGACTGTTATATTTGTTTGCTGGAAATATGCTGGCAGTTTACTCAACAGTTTTGCCGTATAGAGAATACTTGACATTGATAATTGCTATTGTGGGATTTTGGGATTTGTTTAAGTTTATTGACTTAAGAAAGATTCAAACGGAGCATATTTTGACTCCGCTATTATTTGTAGCCCCGATAATTGCAATTACCACATTTATTTTATATATTCAACGCTGTGATTTTATCTTGACGATTCAGCAAGTCGGCAAGGCTCTTGCATGGATCGGTGTGTTTTCGGCTGCATATTCTTGCGGAGTTGCAGATCCTAAAGCATTAGAAAAACTTTCATTGTATTCATGTACTACATTTATATATGCCTATTTGTTTCTGGGCATAAAATCATTTAGTGCATACAAAGGAATTCCTCAGCTTTCAATGGCATATTATACATTGTTTATGGTACCGCTAGCTTTGATGTCAAAATATGAGTTGGTAAAATGGGGCGTTGTCGGTGCAAGTTTTTTTACAATTGTGTTGTCTTTTAAAAGAGCCGGATTAATTGCATTCATATTAGCACTAGCCGTATATTTTATTATTGAATATAAATTTAGCGAAAAAGAATCACGAGAGCGACGTATGATTATTTTAAAGGTACTGATTATAATTTCTGCAATGGTTATTTTTCTTATTTGGTACACGTATATGGAAGGGCCCTACAGTGTAGTAACAAAATTTCAATCCATGACAGAGGCTAAAGGTTTTCAAAGAATTCCAATTTGGAAAACTTCAATCAAGATGTTAAGAGAATCCAATTCTATTCAGTGTATATTTGGTCATGGTTGTGATGCAGTTCTAAAAAACTCGCCTATAGGGTATAGTGCACATACTGATACAATTGAGGTTCTATATGATTACGGAATATTGGGAGCGTTGCTGTTAACTATATTCACCAAGAGAATCTTTCAGGTCTTCCGTGACTTGTGTAGAGTCTACAAAACTGCAGCAGCTCCATATGCTGCTGCCTGTACAATATCACTTGTGATTGCTTCAGTGTCGCATGTTATAATTTACCCAAGCTATTTTTTAGCCATATGTTTATTTTGGGGCCTGGCTGCGGGGGCGATTGATTCAGGTTATTATAGAATTATAGAAGATAAGATAGATAATGGTAGATATGACAAAACATAATGATTGTCCTTTAGTTTCTATTATTGTTCCGATGTATAAAGTAGAAGAATATATTGAACAATGTATGTATTCATTACTCGGACAAACATATGAGAATATTGAAGTATTGGCTATTTCTGATGGTTCTCCGGATAGGTGTGCTGATATCTGCAGGAAGCTGGCACAGAAAGATAAGCGTCTGACTCTTATAGAAACAAATAATAACGGTGTAAGTTCCGCCAGAAATGAGGGCATAATCAGAGCTAAAGGAAATTACTTAATGTTTGTGGACGGGGATGATTGGGTAGAGTTAAACATGGTAGAGGTAATGCTACATCGTATTATTAATTCTGAAACGGAAGTCTGTTTTTGCAATCAATATTATAGAAATGATGAGAAAGTTGTTAATGCAACTGCAATTCCCGATACTCTAAAGCTTTCATCGCATCAACTAATAGAACAGCACCTGAAATTTCAATTTATTGCATCATCTTGCTTTATGATGATAGATACTTTAATAATTAAAGATAGTTATTTTGATGAGCAAATTCATACATTAGAGGATTGGGAATTCAATTTCAGGGTGCTTACTAAAGTTCGAAATGCGACAATATTAGCTTATCCTTTCTACCATTACCGTATCGTTGTAGGCAGCACAAGTAAATCTCCCTTAAATGAGAAAAAAATGAGTTGCTTTTTGATCCCGGAAAAGGTTGAAAAGTATGCAAAAGAGCATAATTTGCCTTATGGCGGATATGGCAGACAGATTACTGTGCATTTGCTTTACCATTTATTAGTAATTTTGGCAAACAATGATTATGTTAATAAGGAAGCAGATAAACTGAAATATATAGCTAGAAGAGTTTTGCCCAAAATTATTACTGATAAGAGAATAGTAATGAAAAAAAGGTTTTACGTTTTTATTACAGCTATTACACCAAAGCTTTTCCGTATATTGTACAAAATAAAGTATTTGAGGAGAAGATAATGATGAGGAAAAGAGCTGCCATTTTAACGTTTCATTGCGTTCCAAATTATGGCGCTGTATTGCAGGCATATGCATTACAGTGCAAATTGTTGGAGTATTTTGAAACGGTGGATATAATTGACTATAGACCGTATCGTGTTACAGATGAGTATAAACTAATTAATTCATACTCGGTTTTTTCTTTTATTACGTCTTTAATATCGGCATCATCTTTTAAGAATAAGCTGCATAAATTTAGTAAATTTGAAAAAGATCATTTTACACTTGTTCAACCGGATCCTAATGTCGAATATGATGTGTTATTTCTTGGAAGTGATCAAATATGGAATCCTGATATAACTAGAGGATTTGATAAAGCTTATTTCGGTATCTTAGATAATTTGAATGCGAAAAAAATTGTGTCATATGCTGCCAGCATTGGAAAATCACATTTTACTGATAGTGAAGCAAGTGAGTTTGAGGTATTGATTTCTAATGTTGACTATATTTCCTTGAGAGAAAGTGATGCTCAAAAGATTGTGAATTCCATAACGGAAAGAGAGTCGTTAGTTGTAGTTGATCCAACTATTCTTTCGGGAGAAAAATATCTTGCATCATTTGTCAAACCTATTGATAGGAACAAATATATTCTCATGTACAAACTGTCCAAATCGGAAGATACATTAGCATTAGCTGATAAAGTGGCCAGATATTTAGGGTTGGAATTGGTTGAAATAAGCGGTAGAAGAAAACCAATAATATTAAATAAGCATGAAACTATATATGAAGCCGGCCCGAAAGAATTTTTGTCTCTTATAGGAAATGCTGACTATATTGTTACGGATTCATTCCATGGGACAGTTTTGTCATGTATCTTTCATAAGCCTTTTCTTGTAACAGTCAATAAGTTCCGGGGAAGCCGCATTTTGAATTTTTTAGAAGCGGTTCAATTAAATGAACGAGCAACCAATAGATTCGACAGGCAACTCCTTACTAAAGAAATCGATTGGAATAATGTAGATATGTTGATTAAAGAGTTGCGTAATAAATCAGAAGAATACATTAGAGGAATTATTGATGATTAATCTTTATGATAAAAAAAGTGATTGTTATGGCTGTGGTGCATGTGCAAATAGTTGTATATACAATGCAATTACAATGGTTCCGGACCAGCAGGGATTCTTGTACCCGCATATAGAACAGGAAAAATGTGTTAATTGCGGATTGTGCAAAAAGAGCTGTCCAATTGCGTTGGAGGAAAAGCATAAGAACGAAAAATGTGATGAAGTTCTTGGTGTAAAAAATCAAGATATTATCAGGGAAAAATCGTCTTCCGGTGGAATATATACAGCATTGTCCGATTGGATTCTTGAACAAAACGGTGTATGTATCGGTGTGCAATACAATGAAAAAATGGAAGTTGTTCACGCAGAGGCCGATAATAAAGAACAAAGAGATGCATTCCTGGGAAGTAAATATGTTCAAAGTAACATTGGCTTTATATACAGAAGAACCTATGAAATACTGAATTCCGGAAAGCTTGTAATGTTTAGCGGCACTCCTTGTCAAATTGCAGGATTAAAACAGTTCTTAAAGAATAAAAAGTATGATGAGGATCTGCTTGTCTTAGTTGATATTGTTTGTCATGGAGTTCCCTCACCGAAAATATGGAAAGATTATGTATCTTTTATCGAAAAAAAATATCATGGAAAGCTCGAAGATTATTCTTTCAGAGATAAAGAGGTTGGATGGAGAGGCTATCATATCAGAGTAAATTTTGCTAACGGAAACGTTATAAAGGATAATCATATTACTCAATCATTTGCGAAATTATTTTTACGGGATTGCATGCTTAGACCAAGTTGTTTTTATTGTCCGTATGCGTCACTAAGTAGTGTTGGAGATATTACTATAGGAGATTTTTGGGGAATAGAGAAAATCGATAGTGATTTTTCTGACAATAAAGGAATTTCAATGGTGCTTTCGAATACCTCAAAAGGAAATAAAATTGTTAGCACTCTACTTGATTTGTTGTCATTAAAAAATAGCTCATATAGCAGTGATGTTCTAAAACAGCATAATTTATTCAATTCCACAAATTATGGTGAAATATATGACGAATTTTGGCACCTGTATTCTCGAAAAGGATTTACTGCTGTTGCAGCAAAATGGGGCGGGTATGGGAAATTAAGATTTTTAAGAAGAGTTAAGGCATCAATTTTGTATCGCCTAGCAGGATATTAAGACATGCGACAGTATAGAAAATTGGGAAAAAACATGGCGTTTATAACGCTTGGTAATTTTGCCTCAAAATTGTTGTCGTTTTTTATGATGCCGCTCTACACAGCAGTACTTACAACTACAGAATATGGAATTGCAGATTTGATGACAACCACTATTAACTTGTTGGCCCCATTTTTTACACTTATTATCAGTGAAGCAGTTATGCGATTTGCTCTGGACGATAATAAGGATTCAAAACAAGTATTTGCGATTGGGATGACAATAACAATATGCGGTTTTGGTATCATGCTAGTTTTTTCTCCGATTTTGCTTTTGAGTAAGAATCTTGCCCGATATTATTGGTTTTTTATTTTATATTATTTAATGACAACTATACATACATTAGTGTCACAATTTGTAAAAGGAATAGAAAAGGTTGATGTATATTCAATTAGTGGAGTTGTTCAAACGATTGCGCTTATTGGATTGAATGTGTTTTTTCTTCTTGGTTTAAAGATTGGCATAATCGGTTATTTATTATCCTTAATTCTATCAAATGTGATTGCGATTGTATTCCTTTTTATTAGGGGAAAGTTATGGAAATATTGTATATCATTGTTAAAGATTGATAGAAAATTACTCAAGGAAATGCTTCAATACTCAATACCTATGATTCCTAATTCACTAAGTTGGTGGGTTAGCAATTCATCAGATAAGTACATGTTGACTCTTTTCCTTGGAGTTGCGGTAACAGGAGTCTATTCTGTTTCTCAAAGGATACCGTCCATGTTTGCAATAATATCAACCATTTTTATTGGGGCATGGCAGATTTCTGCTGTTGATGACTTCGGAAGTGAAAAATCCAGATTATTTTATAGTAACATTTACAAAATATATTCAAGTTTAAATATTCTTATGGTGTCCGGATTTATTTGTTTGTCAAAAGTATTGGCGAGATTTTTGTTTTTAAATGATTTTTTTGATGGTTGGAGATTCGTCCCGGTTTTACTTTTTGCGTTTTTATTTCAGGCAATGGCGGGTTATCTGGGGACTATTTACACATCATCCAAAAAAACAAAAATGCTGTTTATTTCAACAGTTTCAGCTGCTATAACAAATATTGCACTGAATGCATTATTGATTCCGATCTTTAACGCACAGGGCGCAGCGATCGCAACATTGTTAAGTTATCTATTGATTTGGTTGATCAGATTAATTGATACTAAAAAAATACTAAAATTAGATATTTCTTTTGGCAGTGATATTCTTTCTTACATTCTGATTTCAATCCAGATATGGTTGATGATATCAGATGTGCTTTGGATGCAAAGGATGGCATGGGGATTATTAGCCGTGTTGGTTTGGGTTAATAGAACTATGGTAAGTAAGATGTTAGGCATGTTTACTAAGAGTATCAGGATGATCAATAGACAAAAGAGGGGAGATAGATGAGTTGGATCTAGTTGCAGGTGATAAAAAAACTTGTAGTGGTTGTGAGGCATGTGTTAGTGTATGCCCTAAACATGCGATCACGATGAAACCGGACAAATTTGGTTTTATTTTTCCGTATATTGACAAATCCTTATGTATTGATTGTGGATTGTGTATGAAAAAATGCCAATTTAAGAATGATGAAATATCAAATAGTAAATCAAAAGTGTATGCAGTAGTGAATAAAAATGAAGAGATGTGCATTTCTTCTGCTTCAGGGGGGGCTTTTACGGCCTTGGCACAATGGATTTTTGATAAAAATGGGATTGTAGTAGGATGTGCGTGGGATGAACACATTATGCCTAAGCATATTATTATTTCATCTATGAAAGATATTGGAAAACTCCAAGGCTCAAAATATGTGCAAAGTAGCATGGGTGTTATTTATGAGCATGTAAAGGAATATTTGGAGCACGATAGGTATGTCTTATTTAGTGGCACACCTTGCCAATGTGCGGCTATTAGGGCGTATTTAAATAGAAAGTATGAAAAGTTATTTTGCGTAGAACTTTTATGTCACGGCGTTCCAAATGCAAAAATGTTTAGAGAATACCTCGATATGCTCGAAAAAAAAATGAGGGCAAAGATAATTGATATACATTTTCGAGATAAAAAACTTGGTTGGGGTGCTTTACTGAGAATAGATTATCTAAAAGAAGGCCGGCATCGTATAAAATACTTAAAACCGGAAGAAAGTTATTACTATTACTATTTTTTCAAGAGAAGCCTCTTCTTTAGGGAATCATGCTATTCTTGTAAATATGCATCAGAGCACCGTCTTAGTGATTTTACTATTGGTGATTATTGGGGTGGCCAGAATTTCCATCCCACATTCGACCAAGCGAAGGGTATATCTGTATTAATAGCCACAGGTGAAAAGGCGATTAATACATTACCGGAATTACGCAACTATTTATTAATGGAAGAGTCAAGTATAGATTATGTAAAGATAGAGAACGGTCAGGTATCAAAACCTTCATTGAAAGATAGTTCATATGATGAGTTACTGGAAAGATTAACGACAAGAGGTTCCGAAGCATTTGAAGAGGAATATCATAAGAGGTACAGGAAAAATGTATTTTTCGGCAAGCTGAAACGTTTAGTTCCGTTATGGGTGAAGCGAATACTTTTACGAACGAAGAGAATTGTTGCGAAAACAAATTCTCAAATTAAATGATTATCTGAAACTGTTTTTCAAAAGAATTCTTTTATGTAGGTTTTAGGATTTTTCAATTTGATAAATATCTACCTTTTAGATCGAACACCATGAATTGATGGACCTCAAAGGCCGTTACTATGAATTCAATACGGGTGTTGTTGAATTGGAATAGATATTTTTGTTTTTAGGAAAAATACTCGAATTATAAGAAACAGCAATTGAATTAATGGTGAAACAATCAGTGTATTAATTTCTATTCTTTGGTATAATCGATTAATAAAATTAATGAATGACAATTTTCGAAGAAACATCCTGCACAAGATGCATACTTTCGAACTAATATAAACATTTATAAAATAAAGGTAAAACGTGTATATAATTGATAAGTATGTGCATAGGCAATATTGGTATTTATTCTTACTAGACTCTCTTATGCTTCATATTTCGGTTACATTGACATCTGTGATCATTTTCGGTGAACAAAAACCCGAGACAAACAAAGCATTTATCCTCTTAATTGTAATAATTAATTTAACGCTTTGTTTTTTTCATCCGTTCTATGAAAATTATTATCAAAGAGGCTATCTTATTGAACTAAAATCTGTTGTACTCCAAATTATAGTAGTTTATGGTTTTGCCATTATATTTCTTTATATGATTAAAGATTCTGCAGAATTTTCTCGGAGGATTACCGGGTATAGTCTATTTTTGTCTATGTTTCTCATTTATATCTATCGCAGCATTTTTAAAAAGTGGTTAAAACCGTTACATGTAGAATATCAAAATGAGCGAAATATTGTAATTGTTTCAGATACTTATGAAAATACTGAAATTATTATTGAAAAGTTGAAGCAAATAAGTTTGATTCCTTATAAAATTGTAGGAGTATGCTGTATTAGTCAAGACGATCGCAAACATGAAATAAAATATATGACGAGTTTGGATATGTTGCGAGATTTTTTGATAAGCGAAGTTGTCGATGAAATCATTATCAGTCGCCATGTAGCTGAAAAAGTTGATTTAGCAGTAGTAAGAGACATCGTTAATATGGGAATTATCCTACATCTTGAGATTGATAAATATATTAACTATTTGCCAAATACAAGATTAAATGAAAAAAGCGATGTAGCTTTCCTGACTTCCAGTTTTGGAGTTGTGACAAAAAGACAGGTGATTTTTAAAAGAATACTTGATATTGTAGGTGGTATTGTTGGGTTATTAATTATGAGTTTGGCTTTTCTGATATTTGCTCCGATTATCTTTCTTCAGTCACCGGGGCCGATTTTTTTCACGCAAAAAAGGGTTGGTAAAAATGGGCGATTGTTTAAAATATATAAGTTTAGAACAATGTATTTAGATGCTGAAGAACGTAAAGCAGAGCTAATGAAACTCAACAAAATTGATAGTGGTCTAATGTTTAAAATTGAAGACGATCCGCGGATTATTCCAATAGGCAAATTTTTAAGGAAGATGAGTATTGACGAACTACCTCAATTTATCAATGTTCTCAAAGGAGAAATGAGTCTCGTTGGAACAAGACCGCCAACAGTTGATGAATTTCAAAAGTATAAATCACATCATAAGCTTCGTTTAAGTATTAAGCCGGGAATTACGGGCAATTGGCAAATCAGCGGCAGAAGTGATATTACGGATTTTGAAGAAGTCGTTGCATTAGATACGGATTATATCGATAATTGGACATTAAGTAAGGATATAAAAATACTTTTTAAGACGATATTATTGTTATTCAAGCGAGATGGGGCTTATTAATTTGACAAAATGCCAAATGATTACTATAAATTATTAAGTGCTGTATAGTTAATTTAAATTATTTAATATTGAGGGAAAGATATGGATCAAGAATCAGATCAAGTGATAGAGATTTCGTTAGCAGAAATATTATCAAGCTTGAGAAATCATATTTTCTTAATTATTCTAATTACAATAATTTTAACCGGAAGTTTCTTTGGAATAAATAACTATGTTATTGAACCAACATACGATTCTACAGTAAAGTTTTATATCGAAGCTTCGTCTGTAGATGAGGATAATCCAAGTGCCGGTCTCCAGGCTGTGAATTTGGCTCAAAGAATCTCCAACACATATATAGAATTGATGAAAACCAATTCGTTTTACAATTTGTTGCAGGAAGAAATTGAGGTAAATGTGTCTGTTTCTGAATTGAAAAATGCTATTACCTATAAAAGTGTGCAAGACACTGAAATCTTAGAAGCGAATGTGCGAACCAACAGTCCGGAGTTATCCTTAGAAATAGCTAAGACAATTTCCCAAATTGCCCCGGAAGCAATGAACGAAATTAAATCTAATGCAACTTTAAAAGTCATTGATCAACCATTACTGCCCAAAAATCAATCAACACCGCACACTATACGTAATACCGCCATAGGTTTTGTTCTAGGTTTGTTTTTAGGATTTGTGCTGGCAGTTTTAATAGACAGATTTGATATCAAAATAAAAACAGAAGAAGATATAACCCGAAATTTCGATCTTAATGTACTAGGTGTCGTGCCGAAAGTGAAATAATTAGGTAGGTAGTTATAATGGCAAAAAAGAATAAACTCAAACCGAGACGCGTAGATCCGCATAGCATTCAGAAAATAGAGCATGTTAATAAGAACAAAGATCAGGTCAGAGAATATTTTAACAGTGCAAGAATTAATATTGATTATTCTATTATTAAGGAAGATGGCGGAGGAAAAAGTTTCATTGTTACGAGTGGTTTACAGTCTGAAGGCAAGTCTTTCTGTTCTTTGAATTTAGCAAGATCCTACGGAAGCATCACAGAAAATAAAGTTCTACTAATTGATTGTGATTTACACGCTGCGAAGTTGCATCGTTACTTAAATATTCCGAACAAACCGGGATTAACCGATTTTCTATCAAATAAAAACAACTTTTCAGAAGTTTGCACCTATATTCAGGAAGAGAACTTTCATGTAATTACAAGTGGTACAAAAGTACCTAATCCGACGGTTTTTTTATCGGGCAAATTCTTCAGGATTCTCCTTGAAAAATTAGAGAAACAATTTAATTATATAATCATAGATACTCCTCCTGTACTTCAGGTAACGGATGCTTGTTCTTTTGCTTCATATACGGATGGGGTTGTTATTGTGACAAGAGCTGCTGAATCAACCAAGCCTAATTTAAAGTTGACAATTGAAGCTTTGAAAAAAGTTCAAGCAACAATTTTAGGTGTAATATTAAATGATGTAGATTTTACGAAACGCGGCTATGGTTACGGTTATGGGTATGGCTATGGATATAGAACTGACGAGGCTGAATAAATATCCGGTATTTATCAAAGGACAATGAGTTGATGAAAGGCTTCAAATTTATTGATTCTCATACGCATATTCTTCCGGGTATGGATGACGGTGCGAAGAATGTAGAAGAATCTGAACAGATAATTTATGCTTTAAAGGAGCAAGGAGTTGAAAAAATATTTTTAACTTCTCATTATTATTCACATAAAGAATCTGTAGATAAATTTCTTCAGAGAAGGAAAAAGTCATTTCAAGAATTGAAACCGATACTTGATCAATATAATATGAAATATCGTTTGGGAGCAGAAATTTATGCGATTCCGGCTATTTTTAATTATGCTAATTTAGATGATTTATGCATTGAAGGAACGAATCTGCTCTTATTAGAGATGTCTTCACCGAAGTCGGATCCGGAACATGAACTAAATTTGATTCAAGAAATTTATTCCAGATATTCTGTTGCGATAGTTTTGGCACATGTTGATCGCTACCCCTTCATGCTGAAACAAAAAACAATGAATAAATTTGCACAGTTAGAAGTTTATATGCAACTCAATTTAGATTTTTTAAATAAAGGGTTTATAACAAAGCAAAAATATTTCAAATATATTAAACAAGGATATATACAATTTTTAGGAACAGATTGTCATCGTAAAACAGATATAAATATTTCTAAAATACAAGAATATAGATCGCAATTGGAAGCAAAATTGACAGTAAAAGAGCTGCAAAACATCCGTTAAAAGACAAGAAAGTTAGAGAATGTCAATATATGAATAAAATTAAAAAAGACAGCAAAATATCAATTAAAATGGCAATTCTGATTGTCTTCTCATTAATTTCTGTTATGTTTACCGTTTATGTATTGCTGGCGAGATTTTTACCACTTAAATATGCTGTTATTTTCATTTTAATAATAATTCTTTTAAATGTTGCAATCTATTTTCTAATGTTAACGCAAAAGAAAAAATGGAAAATAATTCTTAGTACAATATTAATAGTATTTTCTTTAATAGTTTTTACTTTGGGAGCTTTTGTATTAAAAGATGTGAACCGGGCTATCTCTAAGGTTTCTTCTTCGGAAGAAACGGATGTATATTCTATAATTGTCATGAAAAATAATTCATATAAGATGGCAATCGAAGTCGAAAAAGAAGATATTGCTCTTGTGGACTCAAATAAACAATCTCTTATTCAAGAATTATTACCGAATAACCGGAACTATAAAACAAATCCACATTCCAGCTACCCTGAATTAGTTGAAGCATTATATGAAAGGACAGAACAGTTCATCTTATTTGACGAGGCTTTTCGCGAAATTATTTACAGTATACATCCAAATTTTGATGTTGAAACCAGAGTTTTGGCATCAACAAATCCGAACATAATAGAAGAATTAAAAAATGCCAAAATCAGGAGTCCGTTAGAGTATTACGATATTATAAAAAAGGATAAACCCGATAAACCGGAGATAGGTGAATATAAGGAATATGAATCTAAAAACGTAGAAAGTGCCGAACCCTTTACTATGTTAATATCCGGTATCGATACATATGGAGATACTAATACCAAATCCAGATCAGACGTAAATATTGTTATGGCGATAAATCCGCAAAAAAATGAAATTCTGATGGTACCTGTACCGAGAGATGCTTATGTAACGATTGCCGGAACAGGCTTTAAGGATAAGCTGACACATGCCGGTGTTTTAGGTGTTGAAACAACTAAAAACTCTGTAGCAAATGCCCTGGGGATGCCGATTGATACATATGTAAAAGTTAACTTCGGGACATTGGAGGAATTAGTTGATCTGTTAGGAGGTATAACAATAAATAATCCTTATGCTTTTACAACAATACATGGTGGTTATTATTATCCGGTTGGGAAATTACGACTAGATGGTAAGCGGGCATTATCTTTTTCGAGAGAACGTTATGCTTTACCGGCGGGTGACTTCGATCGTGGTAAAAATCAAGCTTTAGTCATCAAAGGGATTATTGACGAAGCAATAAAACCGAGAAATTTGACGAAGTTTAGCGCAATATTAGAACAATTAAGTAATTTGTTTATGACTGATTTGTCAGATGAAGCTATCCGTTCCATTGTACAGAATCAACTGGACAAAGGTGGTTCTTGGACTGTTAACTCAACATCAATAACTGCTCAAGGACAGATGGGACTACCATCCTACATGATGCCGGGTTATAACCTATATTTTGCAGTGTTAGATGAAAGCTCGGTCACCGAAGCAAGAGAACAATTGTTGGAAGTTATGGAGACGGACTAAATGCCGGGATTGCTTAGCCGAAATAGTAGGTGTTGTATTGAAGATGAAGAGATCTGGGTCGATGTAACAATCATAGTATTAAGATAAGCATGATTATATACGAGATGAGATAGTAAGTTGGAGTGAATTTTGTGGAAAAGAAACTATCAGTTGCTATGTTTGGACAAAAGAGGCTAAGTAGAGAAGGTGGAGTAGAAATAGTTGTTAAGGAACTTAGTACGAGGATGGTGAAGAAAGGTTATAAGATTACTTGTTATAACAGATCAGGTCACCATGTAAGTGGTGCAGAATATGATACGGCAGACAAAAAAGAATATGAAGGGATTTATCAGAAATATGTACCTACGATTGAAAAAAAAGGCTTGGCTGCTGTAAGTTCATCATTTTTTGCTGCACTTTATAGTGCTTTTGGAAAATATGATGTGGTACATATCCATGCTGAAGGACCGGCATATTTTTCATGGCTTCCCAAATTATTTGGCAAGAGAGTGATCGTGACCATTCACGGTCTTGACTGGCAACGTGAAAAATGGAAATCAGGTTTCGCTTCCAAATTTATCCGACGAGGTGAAAAAAATGCTGTGAAATATGCAGATGAAATTATTGTTCTGAGTAAAGGAGTACAAGACTATTTCCAAGTTACTTATGGACGAAAAACACACTTCATTCCGAATGGCGTAAACAGGCCGGAAATTCAAGAAGCAGAGCTTATTACTGAGAAATTTGGACTCGAAAAGGATTCATATATCTTGTTTTTAGGGAGGATTGTTCCGGAAAAAGGGATTCGTTATCTGGTGGAAGCATATAAACAGGTTAAAACTGATAAAAAATTAGTGATTGCCGGTGGCTCCAGTGATACAGATTCGTTCATGAAAGAACTTAAAGAACTGGCAAGGGATGACGACAGAATTATCTTCACCGGCTTTGTACAGGGGCAGATGTTGGATGAACTCTATAGTAACACCTATATATATACGTTACCATCCGATTTGGAAGGTATGCCACTGAGCTTGTTGGAAGCAATGAGTTATGGTAACTGCTGTCTGGTTTCAGATATTCCTGAATGTACAGAAGTTGTCGAAGACAAAGCATTAATTTTCAAGAAATCGGATGTGAATAATTTAAAAACCAAGCTGCAAGAAGCCTGTGATTATCCGGAAATTGTTCTGGAGCTTAAGGATCAGGCTGCAGATTTTATCCTCGTAAAATGCAATTGGGATGATGTTGTGCAAGAAACAGTAGAATTATACAGGGGAGAGAAGTAAGTGCGAGTATTGATGATTAACAAATTTCTGCATCCGAATGGAGGCAGTGAAACCTACATATTCAAACTGGGCGAAATGCTGAAAAAAATGGGACATGAGGTACAGTATTTCGGCATGGAACACAATGAACGTTGTGTTGGAAATCGTGTTAATGCCTATACGAGTAACATGAATTTCCACAATGGTTTCAAACTGACCAAACTGACTTATCCATTCAAGACGATTTACAGCAAAGAGGCACGTATACAAATACGGAAGGTGCTGGATGACTTCAGGCCGGATGTCTGCCATTTGAATAACTTTAATTATCAGCTGACCCCTTCCGTGATTCTGGAAATTGTGAAGTGGAGGTCGGAAACCGTGAAGGATTGCAAGATCATCTATACGGCACATGATTATCAGCTTGTCTGTCCGAACCACATGTTAAATAATCCAAATACCCGTCAAAACTGCGAAAAGTGCTTAGGTGGCTACTTTTTCAACTGTATTAGGGGTAAGTGTATTCACGGATCAATGGCGAAAAGTATCGTCGGCATGATGGAAGCTGAGTTTTGGAAACGGAACGGTGTCTACAAATACATCGATATAATTATCTGCCCCTCCAACTTTATGAAGACTAAGTTAGATACCAATCCGCTGTTTGCACCGAAAACAGTGATGATGCACCATTTTGTTGATAAAATAGAGAGTAAAAGTACGGATAAAAAGAACTATGTACTATACTTTGGCCGATTTTCGGAGGAAAAAGGTATCGGCACGCTACTCAAAGTCTGCAAGGAATTGCCGGATATTCAATTTGTTTTTGCCGGTTCCGGTTCGTTGGAAGAAAGTGTAAACGGCGTGGCGAGGAATGTTAAGAACGTAGGCTTCCAAAAAGGCGCTGCACTGGAAAAGCTAATCCGGGAGGCAAGGTTTTCTATTTGTCCGTCTGAATGGTATGAGGTTTTAGGGTTCTCTGTACTGGAGTCGCAGACGTATGGTACGCCGGTACTGGGAGCTGATATTGGTGGTATACCGGAGCTGATTCAGGTAGGCAAGACTGGTGAGCTGTTTGAGAGCGGAAATGCTGAAGAGCTTAAGAGGAAGATTCGGGTATTATGGGATGATAGAGAGCTATGTAAAGATTATAGTGCGAACTGCAAGGATATCAGTTTTGATACGATTGATGAGTATTATGAGAAGCTAATGGAGGTTTATCAGTAAGGAAATAAACAGATGTTTTATATACTATTTGATAATCCGGTGGATAAACAGAACATGTTTTTTTTTTGGAATAGCTATGAAACAGCCTCTATTCAGCAGGTCTATGCTTCTAAGAATGCAATTCAATAAAAGAAATGGTTGTGACTTGGGTGCTAATTCAAATTGCAAAGGCAATGCCTAATGTAACTTTTATCTGTGTTATGTCGAAGAACAAGTTTGAACACTACAAAAAGAACTTTGTCAATAATATGCAAGTAAAATCAGATGTTCCTGAAAGGAAATTCCTTGAATTAATGTGTCAGTCACTGTAAGTAGTTATGCCGTTAGATATCGAGTCTCCGGCTGGATTGATTTTTTTATCAGGCGGCAGCCAACGGCAAGATGCTGGTTACATCAGATACTGTGATAAAACAAGAATATTTTACAAATGGATGGGGTGCACTATATGGAAAATCTGTGGAAGATTGGAAGAACAAAATTCAATACTATCTGCAACATACAGAAGAAGCTAACAACTGTGCTAAAGCATTTAAGAACTTTTTTGAAACTGAGTGCTCAGAAGAGAAATATGCAAAGACTCTATGGAGGATGCTAGTTGATGATAAAAAGATATGAAGGAATTGATGGTTTGAAGGCATATGCCATCCTCGGTATTATACTTATGCACGTTCTGGCAAATGGACGGTATGCAGTAGAGGGATTTGTGTTTGAACAGCTGATTCCTTCTTTTACAAATTTCGTATTTCTTTTTATGATGGTCAGCGGATTTGGAATGTGTTGCGGCTATTACCAGAAATTCAAGAATAAGACAATCGGAATCGGAGAGTTCTATACAAGAAGATATATGAAAATCTGGCCGTACTTTGCTTTTCTTTGTACGTTGGATTTTGTGATATCGCCAAGCAAGGAGGCAATTTATGAAGTATTTGCAAACCTTACGTTATGTCAGGGACTTTTGCCTAATATGAATATTTCAGTTATTGGTGTAAGTTGGACATTGGCTGTTATTTTTGTATTTTATTTGTTGTTTCCGTTTATCTGTTTCTTGCTGAAAAACAGGAAAACAGCTTGGTTGGCCTTGGTGTGTTCTGCAATTTACAATTTTGTGTGCAGTAGCTATTTTTTTGATGCCCATCATATTGCTGATCAAGCGGTAGTTAATTTTAGTGCAAGAACAAATATTCTTTATTGTGCTGTGTACTTTATGTCTGGCGGTCTGATTTATCTCTATAGAAAAGAACTATTTGAGTTTGCTATCAAATATAAGTTTATTGCTATTCTGGTCTTGCTTGGGACTATAGTTGCTTATTTTGTCATTGGAGCTTCTACAACAACAATACTGGCTTTCTGTGCAGCAGCACTTATTTATACTCTTGGCTCAAAATCGAGGGGGGTATTGGTCAATCCGGTTGCCAAGTTTCTAGGTGGCGTCAGCTTCGAGATTTACTTGTGCCATATGGTGATTTATCGTGCGCTTGAAAAGTTACACCTTGTGTATTTATTTGGTGATGGTTTGCTTGCATATATCTTCACGGTACTAGCAGTTATTTTAGGCTCTGTTGTGTTCTCGATATGTTCCAAGTGGTTCTTAAATAAAATTGAAGCTTTGATTGTTAATAGGAGAATGAAATCATGTCTAAAGAGAAAAAGTTAAATGGCACAGTTATAGTCACTTACCGTTGCAATGCTCGTTGTTCTATGTGCAATCGTTATAAAGCACCTTCTAAACCGGAAGAAGAAATTAGTATCGAAACAATCAAGAAGCTGCCGAAGATGTACTTCACAAATATCACCGGCGGTGAGCCTTTTATCCGCACTGATTTGAAGGATATAGTATGCGAGCTATATAAGAAATCTGACCGAATAGTTATTTCGACCAACGGATTCTTTACCGACCGTATTATTGACCTCTGTAAAGAATTTCCGCAGATCGGTATTCGTATTTCTATTGAAGGTCTGGAGCAGACAAACAATGAAATCCGAGGTTTGCCGGATGGTTATCAACGTGGATACAAAACTCTGAAGACTTTGCGGAGTATGGGCATGAAAGATGTTGGCTTTGGCATGACTGTGCAGGATCGGAATGCTCCTGATCTGGTGCCTCTATATGATATCTCTAATGAGCTGGGTATGGAATTTGCAACTGCATCCCTACATAATAGCTTTTACTTTGTGGAATCTAGAAATATAATCCATGACCGTCCGATGGTTGCTAAGAACTTTGAAAATCTGATCAATAAATTGCTTCGTAGTAATAGCCCGAAAAAGTGGTTTCGTGCTTACTTTAATCATGGTCTGATCAATTACATTTACAGTCAGAAGCGCCTATTACCTTGTGATATGAGCTTTGACACCTTTTTCATTGATCCATATGGTGATGTTATGCCTTGTAATGGCACCAAAGACAAAGAAGTTATGGGTAACCTTAATATCCAGACCTGGGATGAGCTATGGAACAGCCCGGAAGCCGAAAAAGTACGCAAGAAAGTTCGCTGCTGTGATCGTAATTGTTGGATGATTGGCTCTGTTTCCCCAGCGATGCACAAATATATCTGGAAGCCGGCAATGTGGGTTTTGTTACATAAGTTTAAGGCACTGTTTACCAAGCGTCCTTATAGTATGTACGAATTAAAGATTTGTCGTGATTATCGTGACGGTAGAGTTATCAAGGAAGAGCTTGACAAGTGCAGCACGTGTGATTTTAATGCGGTAGTAAATGATGGTTTGAGCGAAGCTAGCAAAGCTCAGTTAATAAAAACAAAGAAACGATGAAGAAATTATGATTGCTGATATGGCATAATAGACGGAGAGGAAGTAATGAATATTCTCTATATAGCTTATTCATGTAGTCCATTTTTGGGGAGTGAAGATAAAATCGGTTGGTGTGTTCCGTATGAGAGTTCAAAGACAAATAGAGTTTGGGTAATTACAAAAGAGGAACAAAGAAAGCCGATTGAAAAATATTTAAAAGAACATCGGCTTGAAAACATAGAGTTTTACTATATAGATATACCTGAAGTCTATAAAAAAGTTTTCAAGGGTTTTTTGTATTCCGGAAGGCTTAATGCGTGGAACAGACGTGTCTTTACACTTGTTAAAAGGATATGTTCGGAGAATAAAGTTGATATCATACATCAAATTACTCCAATTGAGTTTCGTGCGATTGGAGACTATGGAAAAATAGCAGATGTAAAATTTGTGTGTGGACCACTAGGTGCTGGTCAGCGTATTCCACAAGGTCTAAAAGACTATGCAATAGGACATGAAATTATAGAAATTGTTAGGACAATTGTTAATTATTTGTTCCGGTTCAAATTAAAAGTTACCGGAAAACTGAATCGTTGTGATTATATTATGTTTGCAAATAAAGAAACACAGGAATTTCTCGGGGGTGGGTGGAATTGCCCCTCTGAACTTGTTTTTGATAACGGACTTAGAACAGATGAGCTAGTGAAAACGGAGAGTGTAGAGGATAGGAATATGGGAAAAAATATAACTTACAAGGAATCCATGACTGAAGTTGTAGTAGGTATAAAGGATAATAAAATTGATAAAACAAATAACTGCTGTACATTTTTAGTAGTAGGTCGAATGCTTTATATAAAAGGCTTAGACTTTCTTTTTGATGCGTTATCAAGAATTTCGGAAACATCAAATTATCAAGTAATAATTGTTGGCGATGGTCCAGAATTGTTCCGTCTGCGTAAACGCTGCAAAAGAGATAAAAATCTGAAGCAACACGTGCAATTTACGGGAAAAGTTCCTTATTTTGAAATGGAGAGGGAATACGCTAAAGCAGATGTTTTGATTATGCCAAGTATACGAGAATCAACCGGAACGGTATTGTTGGAGGCAATCTCAAAGGGGATTCCGGTAATTACGATTAATAAATTTGGAGGAGCAACACTTATTGATGAGAACACAGGCTGGCTCTACGATGGAAGTGATAAGGAGTCATACATTGAAAATTTGAAAAGAGCTATTCTGGAGTGCATATACTGTCCAGACGAAGTGAAAAGACGAGGAATTAATGCACGAATAAAAGCAGAAAATTACACATGGCAGGAGAAAAACAAGAAATATCAGAAAATATACGAAAACCTGCTAAAAAGTGATTCTGAAGCAAATAAAAATCAATGTGTTTAATAAACCCTATTGATACCTTTCGTAGAAAGTCGGAATACTGAATATGAGAAATGACAGTGAACTTATTAGCATTATTGTTCCAGTATATAATGTGGAACATTATATAAATAATTGTGTTGATAGCATAATGTCTCAATTATACAGAAATATAGAAATTATACTTGTGAATGATGGATCAACAGATAAAAGTGGCGAAATATGTGATACTCTTAAGAAAAAAGATGAACGAATAAAAGTCATCCATAAAATTAATGGTGGGCTATCAGATGCACGAAATGTCGGTATTGATATTTCATTGGGAAAATACATTATGTTTGTCGATTCTGATGATTACATTCCGGATTATTCGGTAGCCTATTTATATAAATTAGTAAAAGAAAATAATTCTGATATTTCAATTGGAAAATTAAGAATGACAAAAAATATGAACTCTGAGGGAAAATTAGGTAATGGGAGAATCTGTATATACAATAATAAAGAAGCGATTGGCCAAATGCTCTATGCAAATCTATTTAGCACAAGTGCACCTGCAAAACTTTATGTAAAAAGATTGTTTGATAATATTAGATTTCCTGTAGGAAAACTACACGAAGATTTATATACAATATATAAGGTGATAGACAAGTCTCAAAAAATAGTATATGGAGACGAATTTGTATATTTTTACTATCGTAGAACCGGTAGCATTACAGGTTCTGAATTTTCGGTGAAAAGGCTTGATGCGATAGAGGCCTTAAACCAGTTAACAACTGATATTGATATTACGGAATATGGTATAAAAAATGCTTATTCATCACAGGTTCTTGATATAATCTTTTCTTATTTATGTACCGATATATCAATCAGTGATATTCGCGAGTACGGACTTTGGAGTATGGTAAAAGAAAATCGTGCAAACGTCCTGTTGGACAATCAAGTTTGTAACCGGATCAAAGGATTTGCTTTGCTTTCGTTTCTTGGATTGAAAAATACGATTAAGATCCTGAAATATCATTATATGAGAAAGTGAAAATTATATTATAATGAAGATTAATATAAAGTATTTATTATTTCATATGACAATTCTCATCATTCCGCTGTACACATTAACTGGTTTTTTTCCGTTTTTATCAGGAAGCAAACTTATTTATTCTATAATAGTGATTGCATACATATATTTAAATCATCTTTTAATAAGAACTAATAGAAGATCTACTTTTTTTTTATACAATATTATTTTTCTTATATATGCTTTGTACATGCTTATAATAGATCAGTACGTTTTTTTTAAGGATGTAAATTTTTATAGTTATGTTCTAATAATTACATTCTCATTGCTGTTTTTATCTCCTAATATAATAGAAGAATACTATTCTTTTTTTATGAGTCATAAAAAGGAATTTATCTATTCAATATGTTTGTTTTTTGTATTTATTTTTATATCAGTTGTTACCGGGGTAGGATACAGATATAATTTGGATGATAAAATGTGGATGTTATTTGGTCCCTTTTCGCTTCCGCATATATTAGGGTATGAACTATTAGTTATTTACTGCGGTGTCTCCCTTTATGACAAAGAGAATAAATCTCTTTTCTTTTTGATAATAAAGGGATTGATATTAATAATGACAGTATTATCAGGGGTGAGATCTGCTGCTTTGGCTCTTAGTCTGTTGGTAATATATGATTATATATCAATGAAAAACAAGTCACAAAAGAAAACAATATTTGTTATTGGGATTATAGTATTAATTGTTATTGCTAAACAAACAGATTTTTTGCTAAATAATCCTTTGATTAATAAAACTAGAATAGCATATGATCATGGGTCGGTTACAAGTGGACGCGAATGGTATAGAAAAGCACAACTCGATGCGTTTGTGCATAAGAGCAATTTTATCCAAAAACTATTCGGGGTAGGTATTCCGGGTGTTATCGAATATATGTATCAATCGTTAGGAGTCCGTATTCAAGGACACAATGACTATATTAACACATTAGTTGGTTATGGAATAATTGGATTTGTCCTTTTAATAATAAATCAATTAAATTTGAGTAAAGTATCTAATAGCGTATGGAGCAAAATATTTTTGCAGGTTTTCATTTTCCTACTGGCATACTATAATGGATTTATATTATATATAGTGTTTGTAGTTTCTTTACCTATTGTACTTTGCTTTTTTAAAGAAAAACAAGTTGGAAAAAGAAAACGTTTGTTTTATGTTAAAAGAATATAGTAATAAATTTATATTGGGCTCCAGTTCGGCAATTTTCTCGAATTCATCAGCATCACGTAATTTTGCCGCTTCTGTAAGGGTATAAACAAAGTAACTATAAGGATCAACTCCCGTTTCTTTGGCTGTCTCAACGAGAGAGTAGAGGATAGCACTGGCAGTAGCTCCTCTGGGTGTGTTAGCGAATAGAAAATTCTTCCTACCGATTACATTATCCTAGATCTGGGATAATGTAATTTATCCGAGAAGAAAAGTTATCCGAGGAAACTTAATAAAAGTTGCTTAAATCAACACTTTTTTGTAATTACCTCGGATAATAAAATCAGTATAATTTCCGTAAAAGGAGGTTATACACATG
>JAAYRL010000031.1 GCA_012518795.1 Clostridiaceae bacterium | reverse complement strand
TTTTGTGATATTGGTGATTTGTTAGTTTCTGAAATTCCAAATTCGCCAAACTAAAATCTTATGCTCTATTAACTCTATTTTAGATTCATACAAGTCTAACATAAGAGTTATGGAGCATTTTTTATTATTTGATAAAAGATCAGAACAATATTGGATTGTTCATTTCTCATCATATTAGAGTTAAGAATATTTACTACATTAACCGAATGTGATAAAGTATTAATGTAAACACAAACAGTCAAAGTCATTGGTTATTTCTGTTTTTTGATAAATAAAGGGGAAATATATGAAAGCACGAGATGCAGCAAGATTTATAGATATCAGTTGTGTCAGAACTCATAATACATATCAAGACATTTTTGAGATGGCTCAGCTTGGTAAGAAGTATGGTTTTATAAATGTTCATGTATTGCCTGCTTGGGTTTCCACTCTTGTTGATCTGATGAAAGACGTTGATAATGTTTATGTAGGCGCACCTGTTGGTTTTCCCAGCGGAGGTCATAATTCTAAAACTAAACTGCTGGAGGCTAAATTGTTAATAGATGATGGTGTTCAAGAGATGGACATTGTTATGAATGTAGGCAAGTTTAAAAGTAAAGAATATGACTATGTTTTTAATGAATTGAAAGACATTATTGAATTTGCACAAGGAAAAGTCAGAAAAATCAAAGTTATAATTGAGATTAATGCACTAAATGATGAAGAGATGTTGAAAGCATGTCAGCTCGTCATTGATAGTGGTGCAGATTATATAAAGACCGGAACAGGTTGGATTCCCGGTGATGCGAATATTGAGAGAGTAAAGCTAATCAAACAGTATTGTAAAGACAAAATCAAGGTAAAAGTAGCAGGTGGGATTCGGACTCGTGAGGATTTCATCAATTTGATAAATTTAGGTGTTGAGAGAATGGGCATAAATACTAAATCAGCAATAGAGATTGTAGAATCTTTCATATAATGTCTAAAGAATTCATATGAAATCAGAGAAAAACAAAGAACTTTTCGGATTCAAGCAAGTTATATTTTTTATATTTATAATAGATTTTTAGGTGCAAAATGGAACAAATTATTTCTTATAAAATAGATCAAGAAAACTTCAGCATACCTGCTGCAAAAAAGAAAACAATGTATTTTATCGGCGTAACAACCGGACAATCATCAATCATGAAAATATTCCCGGAATGGGCAAAATGTTTAAATCTGGATTCCGATATTGTAGGAATTGATATTAATATTCATGAAGCTCCTGAGGTTTATAGAAATGTAGTAAATTTTATCAAGCACGACCCATATTCTTTAGGTGCACTTGTAACTACACATAAATTAGATTTATTTGATGCCTGTTCAGATTTATTTGAATATTTAGATCCATATGCACGAATGTTTAATGAACTTTCAAGCATATCGAAACTAAATGGTGAATTAAGAGGTCATGCCAAGGATCCAATTTCCAGTGGATATGCAATGGATGATTTTGTTCCTCCCAATTGGTGGTCGGATTTTAAAGGCGATTTCTGTGTTATGGGAGCGGGAGGTAGTGCAATATCTATGGGATCAGTTCTCATGAGAGAAGAAAACGAAGGTAATTATCCGCAAAGAATCATAGTAACAAATAGATCTGAACCGCGATTAATTGAAATTGAAAAAATATTTCAAAAACTTGATCCGGGAGGAATAGAGTTTGAGTACCATCTCTGTCCGGAAAACATAAAAAATGATGCAGTGGTGAAAAGTTTGAGCCCTTATTCCGTAGTAGTAAATGCAACGGGATTAGGCAAAGACAGACCGGGTTCACCGACTTCGGATCATGTAGTTTTCCCGGAAAACTCTTTAATTTGGGAAATTAATTACCGAGGCGAACTGGATTTTATGCATCAAGCATTAGCTCAAGAAAAATCTCGTAATTTGCATGTAGAGGATGGATGGAGATATTTTATTTATGGATGGACGGAAGTAATTTCAGAAGTTTTTCAAATAGAAATAAAAGGTGAAATATTGGAACAACTTGATAATATAGCAAAAAAATTCCAAAAATAAGGTCAATGTAAAAGTTGCTGCTTTGCAAAAATAGAAACAATGTATTTTTACAGTAAAGATGTAGGTAAAAAAATTATGAAAAATTCAGACATATTTGATTACGTTAAGGGATTTACATGTGATTTTGATTTAAAAACAGGAATTTCCAATGTTGCAGTTTCCACTAAAAGATATTTATCTCAAATGAAAGGTATGTATAATGATGAGATTGCATATGAAGTAGCTTTAAAAGAAAATGATGCGGTTGTATATGAGTTTTACGAAATGGGTTTCCCGGAAACTGATTCACATATCGGGATGGGAACATCAATAACATATCCCGGAAAAATAGGTAATGAATATTATTTCACCAAAGGTCATTTCCACACAATTCTTGATACTGCAGAATCTTATTACGGATTATCTGGCGAAGGATATATGTTATTGGAAAATCCGGAAGGTGATTGGAGATTTTTACCGATAAGACCGGGTGTAGCAGTTTACGTTCCACCACGATATGCTCATCGCACAATTAATACCGGCTCTTCACCTTTAGTCACTTTTTTTTCTTATAGAGCAGATGCGGGTCATGATTATAAAACAATAGAAACCAAAGGATATAGAAAAATTCTTGTTGAGGAAAAGGGAATTCCTACAGTTATGGATAATCCCAAATGGAAATAATATGAAAATTTTAGTTACACCAACTTCATTTCAAAAGCAAAGCAATAGTCCTGCTTTAAGTAAACTATTATCGTACTCCGAAAATATTGTATTTAATGAAAAGATGCGTCCATTGAAAGAAGATGAATTAATCAGCTTGATTGGCGATTGTGACGGATATATTGCGGGATTAGATAATATTACTGAAAAAGTAATCCGCTCTGCACCGAAATTGAAAGTAATATCGAGATACGGTGTAGGTATCGACAGCGTAGATCTGAAAGCAGCTTCCAAAAGAGGGATTATTGTGACAAATACACCGAATTCCAATTCACAAGCAGTTGCAGAATTAGCTATCGCATCGATGTTTGTACTTGCCAGAAATCTAATTAAACTGAACAATACTACCAAAGAAGGTCAATGGATTAGAAACAACGGAATTGAACTTGCCAATAAAACGCTCGGAATTCTTGGGATTGGCGCTATAGGCAGCAGAGTAGCAATAATAGCTAAAGGGATTGGAATGGAAGTTTTAGCGATAGATCCGTGTGGCGATGTAGATTTTTGTAAAAAATTCGGCATAGAACTATTGAAAAACTATGATGAATTATATAAAATTTCAGATTTTATAAGTTTACATGTACCACTAACGGAATCCACATACCATATGATTGATTCTGATGTTTTTTCTAAAATGAAAAAAGGATCTTTTTTAATTAATGTGTCTAGAGGTGGATTAATTGATGAAGTTGCAGCTTATCAAGCTTTGCAAAGTGGTTCATTAGCAGGAATGGCACTTGATGCATTTGAAGAAGAACCACCAAAATCGTCACCGCTTCTTTCCTTGGATAATGTATTTGTTACACCGCATACCGGTGCTCACACAATAGAAGCTATCAACTTAATGGGACAAATGGCGGTTGATAATTTAATTTCAGTTTTAGAAAATAAACCTTGTCAGTATATAGTTAATATGTAAATTTCTTAGAGATATTTCTTTCACCGGTTTTCACTGGTGAGGAATATCATTTTTAATGGTAATGGCATGCGAGTCTTATTCACGAAATAATTCCACATAAAATTTTGTTTTATCACCTCGATAGCGAGCGATTGAATACTCGACCGGAAATTCCGACTCTGTATAAACGATAGATTTCACTAAACAAATCGGCTGATTTAATTCTATATTTAGATAATTTGCTTCGTCAGCTCTTGCAGGTACGGCTTCAATCTCTCGTTTGGCATGATAGACATCGGTATGATATTTTTTGGAAAGGAGATCATAGAGAGAATTGTTTACCAAATCTTCAGTTTGGAGATTCTTGTATTTTTTGTAAGATAAGTAGGTATCCAAATATACAATAGGAGTTTCGTCAGAAAAACGCAGTCTTTCTAAATGAAGTAAAGACTCTTTTCGAGAGATGTTTAAAGCTGAATTTATTTCATCAATTCCATCAATTTTTCTTAGATTTTTGACTTCAGTTCGAGGAATATTACCTCGATTAATCAATTCTTCGTTAAAACTTTCTAGTTTACTGAAAAAGTAATCAGTAAACTTAGGTTTCGAAATAAACGTTCCAATTCCTCTGTTGCGAATTAAATATCCATCTTCAGCAAGTGATGTTAAAGCTTGTCTAACTGTAGGTCGACTGATATTTAAGTATTCAGTAATCTCATTCTCTGTAGGCAACATATCACCTACCTTTAAGATTTCGTCATTAATCATTTGAATGAAATTGGTTTTTAATTGATAATATAATGGGATTGGGATATCTCTGTTTATTTGCAGATGACTTAAAATGTTTTTGCTCATAACAAATCCTTTTTTTGTATGTGATATTAATTTGCTAGAATATCTAGATAAAACAGAATACAAAACCAATTGGGATGATGTATTTATTATAGCATAATAGTTGTTTTGCAGCTAGTTTTTATGCTGTTTGCACAAGTTGACTCAATTGCATCTCGCATAACAATTCAAGCGTTCAAGCGGTTCAAGCGATTTAATGAATAAATCATATAATTATTATGGATATTATGTTAGTATATATTATTATTATATCTTAATATCAAAAATTGATGTTGTGAATTATTGAAATACTTTTAGCAACACGATATGATATTATTGTTAAAAAATCGGAATATATAAAATAATAATAACGAAGATAAGGCTATTTGTCACATTGAATTCTCAAAGAAATGATTCAAGATTTCTTTTATGCTTGTCTAAAGATTATTTTTGGTATATTCTGGGAATTTAGGAGGGTGAATGAGCGATTATTTAGTTGAAATGAAGCAGATCAACAAAGCCTTTTCAGGTGTAAAAGCACTGGAAGATGTTGATTTCAATCTAAAGCCGGGTGAGGTAATGGCACTGCTAGGTGAAAACGGTGCAGGAAAATCAACGCTAATGAAAATTCTTAGTGGAGTAATAAATAGAGACTCAGGGACTGTGAAAGTATTTGGTAAAGAAGTTGGTGATTTGAATACTAAAGAAGCTCAAAAAATGGGAATATCAATTATTCACCAAGAGTTGAACATGTGTCCTGATCTTACAATCGCCGAAAATATCTTTTTAGGGAATGAAATTGTCAACAAGGGTCTCATTGATCGTAATGAAATGAATCAGAAAACCAGAGAGTTTCTGGGGAGACTTGGTTTAGAAATTGATCCGGAGATCTTGGTTGGAGATTTATCTGTATCGGTTCAGCAATTGGTTGAAATAGCAAAAGCACTCTCCTTTGATGCTAAGGTCGTAATAATGGACGAACCTACTTCGGCACTTACTTCTGCAGAAATAGAACGGCTTTTTAACATTATCCAAGACATGAAAGATAATGGTTGCGGTGTAGTTTATATATCACACAGACTTGAAGAGTTGGCTCACATTACGGATAGAGTTACGATCTTACGAGATGGAAAATTTGTAATTGAAGGTGAGTTTTCTGATTTCACTTTAGACAGAATTATTACGAACATGGTTGGTAGAGAAATTACCGAACAATTTCCTAGAGATCCCGGAGTAAGACAAGACATAATTTTCTCTGTGAAAAATTTAAGTAATGGTAAAAGGGTGAAAGATGTCAGCTTTGACCTTTATGCCGGAGAAGTTCTGGGAATAGCCGGTTTGATGGGCGCGGGAAGAACAGAAACAACTCGCTGTATTTTTGGTGTGGAGCATCTTGAAAGCGGCGATATCTATCTGGAAGGTAAAAAACTATCTATAAATGGACCCAGCGATGCAATAGCTGAAGGAATAGTTTTGATTCCCGAAGATCGAAAAAAAGATGGACTGGCAACGGAATTAAGCATTAATGATAATCTGGCGTTACCGAATTTAGATTTGGTTTCGAATAAATTTGGCGTTATCAATCAAAATAAAGAAAAAAATCTTGTAGATAGTGCTATTAAGAACTTTAATGTAAAATTAGCCAGTAAAGCTGATAATGCTTCAAGCCTATCCGGTGGAAATCAACAAAAAATTGTTATTGGTAAATGGTTGTCCAGAGAATCGAAGGTAATTATCTTTGATGAACCTACAAGAGGTATTGATGTTGGATCAAAAGTTGAAATTTATAATTTGATTAATGAGTTGAAAAAACAAGGTGTCGGAGTATTGGTAGTTTCATCTGAAATGCCTGAAGTTATGGGTATAAGTGATAGAATAATCGTGATGTGCGATGGTAAAGTTACCGGAGAATATTTGCATGATGAAGCTACAGAAGACAAAATCATGGCCGATGCAACAGCCTTTGAAATAAAAAAATAGGAGAAAAGTATGAGCGAAGGAAAAACAAAAAGTAGATTTATGAGTACAAAGGGTGCAAGATCCGTCATGACGGCTTTTATTGGTTTTGTTGCACTTTTTATAATTTTTAGTGTTCTCAGTTCAAATTTTAGAACACCTGCAAATGTTCAGAATTTACTCAGGCAGATAGCACCTATTTTGATTATTGGTTTAGGGCAAGGTTTTGTGTTGTTAACCGGGAATATTGATCTCTCAATCGGTTCAGTTGTCGGTATGGTTTGTATGACTGCCGGTACTTTGATGACAAAGGGAACGAATCCTTTGTTAGCAATACTTCTTGCTTTGTCCATGGGGTTGTTAGTGGGTGTTTTGAATGGAATTTTGGTTGCAAAATTTAAATTACCTGCATTTATCGGTACATTAGGTACAATGACTTTAGCGAGAGGAATTGCGCAACTTGTAAATAATAACAGAAACACAGATTTTATTGGAACTGAAGCTCAATGGTTTAGAGACAGTTTCTATTATGGCGATATTCTTAAAGTATATAATGCTTTTTGGATAGGCTTAATTCTTCTAACTGTTTTCTATTTTATTTTAAGCAAAACCAAATATGGCAGACATGTGTATGCGGTTGGCAGCAACATAAATGCTGCAAGGCTTTCCGGTGTAAAAACGGACAATATTATTTTATCAACATATGTTGTGAGTTCGTTTTGTGCATCAATGACAGGGTTAATGTTATTAGCATCTGCCGGAATGGGAACAATGGATGCCGGTGGCAGTTATGAAATGTATGCTGTTGCGGCATGCGTTATCGGGGGCATTTCAACTTTAGGCGGATCCGGAATCCTGTTAGGAGTATTGCCGGGAGCAGCTATTTGGGGAATTTTGCAAAACGGTTTACATTTTGTTGGTGCACCTGTAGCTTTGAGAAATATAGTCATCGGAATAATAGTAATTTTGGCTGTTTTACTGGATATTGTTCGCGGTCCTGCATTATCAAAAAAAGGATAGATGGGAAATAAATTATAAATTATTTTGTTATAACATGTGTTATATAACACATTTTATTATTAGGAGGTAAAAATGAAAAAGAAAATTTTACTTTTGCTTATGGCTTTAGTCATGAGTGTGTCCTTAATAGCTTGTGGCAAATCTAAAGATGCCGACGATGCTAAAGACAAGGAAACAAAAAAAGAAGAAGAAAAAACTGAGGCTAAAAAAGAAGAAGAAAAAACTGAGGCTGAAAAAGAAGAAAAAACTGAGGCTGAAAAAGAAGAAGAAACTGAAGCTGAAGTTGCTACATCAGATGAACAGATCAGTGTTATTCTTGTCACAATGGACGGCTTGGATGCCCATTGGGTCAATGTAAATGCCGGTGCTGAACAAGCTGCTGAAGAATTTAATGTAGATTATCAGTGGATGGCTCCGGATAAAAAGGATACCGCATTGCAAATTGAGATTTTGAATAATGCTATAGCTGCAGGTCCTGATGCATTAATTGTTGCAGCAGTTGATCCAAATGCAATTGTAGATACATTAAAACAAGCAGATGAAGCGGGTATTAAAATCTTTTATGCTGACTCTAGAGCAGAATATGATGCAATTGCCGCATTTGCAACGGACAATTTTGCTGCAGGTAAAGTTGCCGGCGAACAAATGCTTCAAGGTTTAGCAGAAAAAGGTATTGAAGAAGGTGATATCGGTATTGTTGCTTTCTCAAGTGCGACCCAAACATCTGTTGATCGTGAAGGCGGATTCAGAGAAGCTTTTGAAGGTAGTAATTTCAATCTTTTAGAAACTCAATATGGTGATTCAGAAGTAGCTGCTTCACAAGCTGCTGCCGAAAACTTTATCACTCAAAATGTTGTAGGAGTATACGGCAACAATGAACCGGGTGCTGTTGGTGTAGGTAACGCTGTTGCTGCTAATAAAGCCTGGGATGGAATTGCAGTTGGCTTTGATGCATCTCAAGTTACATTAGACCAAGTTGAACAAGGCGATTTATACTGCGTTATTGCCCAAAATCCTAAAGAAATGGGATATCAAGCAGTAAGTGCGGCAGTCAAAGTAATGGCTGGTGAAGAAATTACTGAAAAAATTGTTGATACAGGAAGCTCTGTAGTAAATCAAGATAATATTAGTGATTTCAGATAATGAAATTTTATAAACTGTTTCATTAAATTTATGAAATAGTTTGTACTTTAGGAGGAGAGCAATATCTTATTCCGGTTTTATCGCGGAGATTAAGAATGCTCTCCTTATTTTTAAGTAATTATACGATAGAGGATTCTTATGAAAAATAAATTGCACGAAATTATAACAGCAAAACAAAGAGGACAAGCCATAGGAGTTCCCAGTTTTTGTACAGCTAACTATTTTGCCATTAAAGCAATTCTTACCTATGCTAAAATTAATAATGTGGAAGTTGTAATTGAAGCAACCGCAAATCAGGTCAATCAATATGGTGGCTATACCAATATGAAGCCGGCAGATTTTGTGAAATTTGTCACAGATATTGCAAAAGAGATAGATTGTCCCTCTGAATTAATTATCTTAGGCGGCGATCATCTGGGACCTTTGACTTGGACTAATCTTAATGAAGAAGAAGCAATGCTGAAAGCCAGAGAATTAGTTCGTCAATTTGTAGAAGCAGGTTTTACAAAGATCCACTTAGATACAAGCATGAAACTAAAATCGGATCCGATTAATGAACCTTTAGATACGCGAGTAGTAGCTGAAAGAGGGGCATCTTTGATGCAAGTATGCCAAGAAACTTATGATTCCAGAAAATTATTAAATCCGAATTCAGTAAGACCGGTATTTATTATAGGCAGTGAAGTACCTATACCGGGTGGAGCTCAGGAAGAAGAATCTATCAGTGTCACTGATCCGGAAGATTTAATAAAAACATATAATACTTATTGTGAAGTATTTAAAGAACATGGATTAGAAGAAAGCTTATCTGATGTTATTGCAATAGTAACTCAACCCGGGGTTGAATTTAGTGATCATGGAGTTGTTGAGTATGACAGAGAGCTTGCAAAACCTTTGATGAGCACAGCAAAAAAAATGCAGAACATTGTTTTAGAAGGGCACTCTACGGATTATCAACCGAAAATGGCTCTTAAACAAATGGTTGAAGATGGTGTGGGAATTTTAAAAGTAGGACCTGCTTTAACTTTTGCGATACGTGCCGGTCTTTTTGCATTATCCGCTGTCGAACAAGAATTAATTTGTCCGGCAAAATGTTCAAATTTTAAACAAGTGTTAATTGATTTAATGGATTCCAAGCCCGACAATTGGAAAAAATACTATTTTGGCGATTCCAAAGACATAGAAATAAAAAAGAAATACAGCTATTCGGACCGTGTGAGATATTATTTAAGCGATGCGAGCGTAACTGAAGCAATTAATAAATTATTTAATAATTTAGATAATACAATAATACCTTTGGGTTTACTGCATCAGTATATGCCTGAACAGTATTATAAAGTAAAAAATCACGAATTGGAGCTTAAATCAGAAGCTTTGGTCATGGATTTTGTTAATCCGTTTATTGAAGAATATTTCTTTGCTGCAGGAGTTTAGCTTTGCAAAAATAGATTTTGGTAAGAAAGGAAAAATTTGATGAAACGATCAGAAATAAACGATATTATAAAAAACATGGAAAAGTTCTTGGAAGAACATTGTTTTGAGATTCCTCCGTTTTGCAAATGGAGTCCCGAAGAATGGCAAGAAAAAGGCAGTGAATATGATGAAATAAGAAATAATCAGCTTGGATGGGACATAACAGATTGTGGTTTAGGAAAATTTGAAGAGATCGGTTTTTCATTAATTACTATACGCAATGGGAATCTGAAAGATCCTGATAATAAAAAAGTATATGCAGAAAAAGTAATTATGCTTAAAGAAAATCAAAGTTTTCCTTTTCATTTTCATTGGTATAAAACGGAAGACATTATTAACAGAGGTGGTGGTGATTTAATCATTACTGTTTATAATGATGAAAACGGATCTTTTTCTGAAGAAGATGTTTTGATTCATTCCGATGGTCGGAAATATTATGTTAAAGCGGGAACCGGAGTTGTACTTAAACCCGGAGAAAGTATCACTTTATTACCACATCAGTATCATGCTTTCAGTGTAGTTGAAGGTAGCGGCGATGTTTTGATCGGAGAAGTATCAATGTGTAATGACGATGATAATGATAATAGATTTTATGAAAACGTCGGACGCTTTCCGGACATAATTGAGGATGAAGAACCGTACAGATTATTATGTAAAGAATATCCTGCTGCACCTTAGTCTTGAAGAAATTAAAGCTTATTACAATTTTTTAATTCAGGAGGATTATTTATGGAATTATTATTGGGAATTGACATAGGAACATCCGGAACAAAAGTATTGTTATTGAGATCCGATGGTAAAATTATTGCAGATTTAGATCGCACATATGATTTTGATCAACCTGCAAATGGCTGGACTGAACAAGATCCCGATTTATGGTGGAATGCTGTAAAGGAATTAATTCCTGAAATCATTCAACAAAATAATGTTAAAGCTGAGGATATCCGTGGTATCGGTATAGCCGGTCAAATGCATAGTTTAGTCATGTTGGATAAGAATGATCAAGTTCTGCGAAAAGCAATATTATGGAATGACCAACGTACAGGAGCACAAGTTGATCAGATTAATAATATTGTAGGCGAAGCCAGACATATAGAACTAACTTCTAATCCTCCTTTAACGGGATTTACTTCACCGAAAATACTTTGGGTGAGAGAAAATGAACCGGAAATATACGAAAAATGTTGTAAGATTTTACTGCCTAAAGACTATATTCGATTTAGATTAACAGGCGAATATGTTTCGGATGTTTCGGATGCGTCCGGAACCGGATTGTTAAATGTTCGCGAAAGAACCTGGTCGAAAGAAATTCTGGAAGATTTGGCGATTAATTCTGATCTGCTCCCGGATTTGGTTGAATCGGTGGAAGTGAGCGGTTATGTTACAAAAGAGATAGCGGATGAGTTAGGTTTAATTGAGGGAATTCCGGTTGTCGGCGGTGCAGGGGATAATGCTGCGGCCGCTATAGGTGTTGGTGCAATTAAAGATAAAACCGGTTTTACAACGATCGGTACATCAGGAGTTGTATTTGTTCATTCATCTCAACCTCATACTGATGCAGAAGGCAGAGTACATACTTTCTGCAGCGCAGTACCGAATCAATGGCATCTGATGGGAGTAACCCTTGCTGCAGGTTCTTCATTGCAGTGGTTTAGAAATAGATTTTGTCAAGAGGAACAAACTATTGCCGATACCAGAGGTGTGGATGTTTATCAGGTAATGGACGAAATGGCGGAGCAGATAAATCCCGGTTCGGAAAAATTAATCTTTTTACCGTATCTTTCGGGTGAACGAACACCACATCTGGATCCGAATTCAAGAGGTGTTTTCTTTGGTTTGTCTACAATACATGAAAAAGCACACTTGATCAGAGCTATTTTAGAAGGCGTTGCATTTTCGTTAAATGATTGTTTATCAATTCTCAGAAATTTGAAAGTGGATGCAGAAAGCATGATGTTAACCGGTGGCGGAGCTTCAAGTCCTCTGTGGCAAGAAATCATTGCCAATATATTTAATTGCACGATGAATACTTGCAAATCTAATCAAGGTCCGTCATTAGGAGCAGCGATTCTAGCCGGAGTCGGTTCAGGGGTTTTCAGTAATTTAGAGGAAGGTTGTGATAAAGTTGTTCAAATCAAGAGCACAATTGTTCCGGAAAAACAAAATGAATACTCTGATTATTATAACCTTTATCGCGAATTGTATCCTGCTCTTAAACAACAATACTTAAATTTAGCTAATATATAAATTTAAATTTCTTTTCTAAAGTAAAAACAGATAAGGGATGTCTCAAAAAGCAAAGCTCAGCAAATCGAATTTTGCAGAATTTGAATTTTTGAGACATCCCCTAAATTGTAGCAATATATTCAGAAACAATTTTTAATGCAGCACCTTTACAACTTGAATTTGCTTTTTTATTCTTGGTGAATCTAAAGTATCTTTTGGAATCAAATACATCCAAATCTGATAATTTCTTTAAAATAACATCTTCATATGAAGCTAAATATTCGATTGTTTCTCCGGCAACTACAACATCTAAGCCTAAAATCAACCTAAGATTGCTAATACCAATGCACAGATAATCCAGATATCTATTAAATATTTCTTGATAATCTCTATTACATTTTAAATCTGCAAAAAATTGCTCTAATGAAATATTTAAATTATCTGATAGTACATCTGTGCTGATATAGGTTTGCAGACAACCTTTTCGACCACAATTACATAAGTTCCCATTTGGCTGAATTATCAAATGACCGAATTTTGCTGTTGTTTCATGTTGATTAGAAAAATGTTTACCGTCAATAAAGATTGCTCCTCCAACTCCGCTTGCAATATTTAAAAATGCAAAATTACTTTCGAAATTATCAATTCGTGCTTCTGCATAACTGCCAAAATAGGCATCATTATCTACAATATAGGGATATTTGCAATATTTACCAATTACATCGAATGACCAGCTTTTATCAGAAAGAGAACCGGAAAAAAGTACAGTGTAATGATCATTATTTTTTTCAATTGTACCGGGTATCGAAAAACCCACTCCGTAGATCTTGGCAGGATCAATTTGGCATGAAGATATTGCTTTGTCAACCTGTAGATTAATATCCCTTCCGTAGGTTTCAGACAACTCGAAAGCTCGCTTTATTTTCTGGGAAAATATTTCTTCACCAATAAAATTTATTATAGTAATAATGAAAAAAAAGCGAGTAATATACACTCCCACACTAAAGATGTGTGAACTGTTGCACTTATAAGCGGCAGCTTTTCTTCCTCCGGTAGAATCGAAAGTTCCTTCTTGGATAATAATATTGGCTTTTTCATAATTTTTTAAATATAAATTAACTGTAGGAATACTTAAGGACAAGTTATATGCTAATTCCTGTTTAGAAACAGGACCGTTATGATAGACATAGCTAAATAACTTTTTCATATTCATTTCTTTAACTTCAATAGAAGTGATGCTGGGTTTTGTTTCTGACGATATCATATGAATTCCTCAATCAAGTAGTAAACAAATATTATTACTATAATTTTCTTTCTTTTATGAGATTATATTGTAAATATTGTAAAAAGACAAAACCAATTTTTAAAACAAGAATTGTTACAGAGAATAAATATACTTGTGTATATAGACAAAAAACTGAAAAAATTCTTATGTAAATTATCAATTGCGAACAAAACACAATCTCATTATACTTTATTAAAAGGCATTTAATAAGATTGCTTATCTGTTTATTCAAAGTATATTCAGAGCAACTTTCTGGATAAAAAGGTATTAATAATTATTCACAAAAAATTCGGAATTCTTGTTTATAAAAGTTTGATATAAAAATAAACGCTGCTATTCAGTTATAAAGAAAGGACGTTCTATGAAAAAAATAAGACTTGGTGTAATTGGTGCAGACAGCGGTATTGCAAAAGAATATCATCTTCCGGCATTAGCTAGATGTGAGGGTGTCGTATTTGAAACCGCCTGTGATATTAATTTGGATAGGTTAGAAGTAATTAAAAAACAATATGGATTTAATAAAATTACAACAGATTATAAAGAGATTCTTTCTGATCCGGAGATTGATGCGGTAGTTATTCTTACCAAAGTCGATTTGCATGCTGAGATGAGCATTGCGGCTGCAAAAGCCAAAAAACATATTTTTATGCAAAAAGCAATCGGTCTTAGTCTTGAAGAAGCACAGGATATTATCGACACTGCTCGTGAAGAAGGAGTAAAGTTAACTATTTCATACATGCATAGATATTTTGACGAGAGTATCAAAGCACACGAGATTATCCAAAAAGGAACACTGGGAGAACTTCAGTTTGTCAGAATGAGAAATTCAGTAAAGAATCCGGAAAGTGTTGTAGCCAGTTATGGTGGTTGTGTTATGGATATCGGTGGCCATGGCATGGATCTTATTCGTTATCTATTCGGACAAAATGTAAAAAGAGTAAAGTCAATTTTCCATCAAGGAGCCGGTATCGGAACCAGTGGTTGGACTTCTAATTTAAATGGTGATGAGTTGTTTGCATTCTTGCTGTATGAATTAGAAGACGGCACTAAAGTAATACATGAAATATTGTGGTCGCACATTGCAAAGACCGATCGTTTTGAAGTTGAAATTTCCGGCAGAAGAGGCAGTTTATTAGTTCGTAATACTTTGACCGGCGCAAAATTACATTTAGGTATAGCTGAAAATGGAGTAGAGAACGGTATCGAATGGAGTAGTCCGGAAGTGGAAGAATCTTTCTTTGGACAATACCAACATCAATTATTTATCGATGATCTCCGCTTCGGTAAGAACGAAAGTTTAACCGGAGAAGATGGATTCGCTCCACTTGCGATATTAGAAGCAGCTCGCAGATCCATGGAAAGTGGTAATTGGGAAGAACCCTTTAAAGTTAAATAATCATCTTTAATTAACAAAAGGCAAATAAGAGACTATGAGAGTGAATCCGAATATTTTTCAATTCTCTTTCAAATTTTACTTAACAGATTATTAATATTGAACAGGAGATAACAATGAAAATAGGTTTACTAGTAAGATATCATCAGAATTTTAATGAATGGGCACTGTTCGCTGATGCTGTCGGAATTGACGGGCTTGAAATATCTTATCAAGATGCAGGTGATTATGATATTGATCCGGAACCGATTAAAAATGCCATCAAAGATAGAAAAGTGGAAATATGTTCAATTGCAATCTTCCATGTCAATACTCTTGCAGAAGATCCGCAAGAACGTGCAAGAGCAAAAGAACTAAATTGCAATGTTATAGATACTGCTGCAGAGGTAGGTTCTAAGTTAGCTGTAATCGGTATGGGATACAACGATAACCAAAGTTTGGAAGCAAACTTAGAGGAATTTAAAGCTGAGCATTATTTCTATAATGATCGTGCGAACAAACTCGGTGTAACATTGGCATATTATCTGGGGCATCCTCCCAATATCGCAACCAGTTTAGAAAATATCGATAAGATTATTAAAATGATTCCGGATATTAATCTCAAAGTTGATCCGGTAGGTATAATCAGACATTTGAAGATTGAACCTTATGAAGTAATCAAGGCAATCGGAGAAAGAATAGTTCATTTCCATTGCAAAGATATTCTCCGCTACGATGATTATGAGATCGAACCCCCGGTCGGTATGGGTCAAGTAGAATGGAACAAATTGATTGCGATGCTCTATGATTTCCATTATGATTCTTACCTTGTAATTGAACCGCACGGGCCGATGTGGAGAGATGAGGATAAAATTGCAAATCACATTATATTATCTAAACGTCACTTGGAGCAGTTTATTCCTTAAGATTAAAGTTATACAAACATATGTGGATGAATTTATAAAAGTTTGCTGAAATAATTAAAATATAAGGAGGAAATAATGAATATACTTTATCTGCATACACATGACAGTGGAAGATATATTATGCCATATGGCTACATGATACCGACACCTAATTTAATGGAGTTGGCCCAAGATGCTACCTTATTCAGACAATGTCACACGCCTTCGCCTACCTGCTCGCCGAGTAGAGGATCTTTGTTAACAGGTATGTACCCGCATTCAAATGGGTTAATAGGTCTGGTCAACAGGGGCTTTAGTTTAAATGACAACAATCAACATATTGTTTCTTATTTGAATGAATTTAATTATGAAACAGCTCTATCCGGGATTCAGCATGAGGAATTTACAGGAGAAGAGTTTTACCAAAAAGTCCTTTTTGAATCTGATGATTTAGGAATGTACTTTGAAGATCCGGAAGCTTTTGATGTAGAAGCAGCAACTACTGCCGCAGCATATATCAAAGACAGAGTCGGCAAAGATGGCAATTTCTTCTTGTCAGTCGGCTTAATTAATACACATAGAGATCTTCCGTCAAATCGTGAGAAATATAAACAGGACTATATTATGCCTCCGGCGAATCTGTTTGATTGTAAAACAACTCGGGAAGATATGTCGGATTATTGTAATAGTGCAGAAATTGCTGACAGATGTTTTGGTATTGTACTCGATGCTCTCAAAGAATCAGGATTAGAGGACGAAACTGTTATTGTATTCACAACCGACCATGGTATTCCTTTCCCCGGACATAAGTGTCATCTGTATGATTCAGGAACGGGTGTTGCATTAATCATCAGGTATCCTGGCAGCAAAACAAATGGCAAAGCCTTAGACTCTTTAGTTTCAAACATTGATGTTTTTCCGACTTTATGTGATCTGTGTGATATTCCGAAACCGGAGTGGTTACAAGGAGTATCTTTGGCAGAATTGTTGTCAGGTGAAAAGGAAGAAGTAAGGGAAGAAGTTTTTGGTGAAATTAATTATCACGCTTCTTATGAACCTGTTCGTTCAGTCAGAACCCAAAGATATAAGCTGATCAGGAGATTTGATTATCATAATAAAATTGTTCCTTCTAATACCGATAACAGTATAAGTAAGCAATTCGTAATGGATGCAGGCTGGTTAGATAAAAAACTGAATGAAAGAGAGCAGCTTTTTGATTTATATTTAGATCCGATGGAAACAACTAATCTGGTAAATGATCCTGAATATCAAGAAATATATTGTGATCTTTCAGAACGCTTGGTTAATTGGATGGAGGAAACCGAAGATCCGTTGCTTGAAATACTGTACAGAATCCCAAGACCGGAGCATGCAGAAATAAACAAATTGACCTGTTTGCATGCAGAAATTCCGGATTATGAAACAGATTAGTGTCTTTTGACAGGTTGATAAATTAGGCTGCAAAAATAAACATATTGATTTTAAGGTAAAAGGGGGATAAACATGAATAAAAGTGATTCAATTTTAAGTCAACCGATTAAAATTGGAAATTTAACAGCGACGAACAGATTTGTCATCAATGCTATGGAGTGTGGTGATTCAAACGAGAAAGGAGAATTTACGCCTTCTGTTGTAAACAGATATAAGAAACTGTTTGAAGGTAATGCAGGTATTGTATTTTTTGAGTCGGTTACCTTACAATTAGAGAGTAAAGCTCGAAAAAATCAATTGTTATTAAATCCATATGATCCTGAAAACATTGAAAATTGGCGTGCTTTTGTCAAAGACTTAAAAGAAGTCAATCCGAATGTTCTGTTAATAGTTCAGATTAATCATGGCGGGGAAAAATCCAGTGATGTTTTTTCAAGAAAATTCTGTCCTAAACCAGTTTTCGGTATAGGGGGAGAAATGGTTTCTGAAGAATATATTGACAAGATGATTGATTCTTTTGTTGATGCTTCAAAAGTGCTCTATGATATAGGTGTTGATGGCGTTGATCTGAAATATGGTCATGGATATATGATTTGTAATATTTTAAGACCGTATAACGACAGAGATTGGAAATATGGCGGCTCATGGGAAAATCGCAGTAGAGTTCCTTTTGAAATAACTGAAAGAGTACGTAAAGAAATTCCGGATAAAAATTTCTTGGTAGGCTCAAAAATTACAATGTGGGAAAGATTTCCCGGTGGTTTTGGAACTGCCGGTCCTGATACTCCTGTATTGGACTTAACTGAACCGCTGGACTTGATCAAGGGCTTGGAAGAAAGAGGATCGGATTTCTTCATGGAATCTTGTGTTCCGTCTATACCGGGAAGGAACTATCCGGAATTTGTTTATGATCATTTTACAATGAGTAAGATTATGAAAGAAGCTGTAAAACCGGAAACCGTTATTATCGGCGGAACATATTCGATTTTAAATAACGGAAATAATTCCTTGGGTTATCTACCCCCTGAACAGAAATCATTGTTTTATTGGGCAAATAAGAATATTCAGGATAATTATGCTGATATGATAGCCATAGGACGCCAATCCCTGGCAGATGCTCTTCTGCCCCAAAAGTTCTTAACCGGTAGAGAAGAAGAAATTAATTGGTGCATCGGCTGTAATATTTGCGAAAAATTATTGCATAGTCAGAACAAAGTTGGATGTGTTACCTATTATAAAGAATATATGGACATCTACAAACAATCACAAAAAAAATAAAAGGGAGTTTTGTGTTAAGTAATGTATAGAATATTCTATACATTACTTAACACTTCTTACTGGAAATTTTTCATCTCTCTCTTTATTTTTAAGTAATAGAAGAATAATTAGAAAATGGAGGAAAAATCATGAAAAAATTATTAGCATTATTAATTGCAATAATTATGGTAATGGGTCTTGTTGCCTGTGGTGACAAAAAAGAAGATACAGCTAAAGACGATTCTAAAAAAGCTGAAGATGTTAAGGAAGAAGCTGCTGATGACAAGAAAGAAGAAGCAGCCGATGATAAAGAAGTCGATGAAGCGGACTTACCGGTACTTAGATTGGGTGTCTTCGATAGCAGATCTTCCTTTGTAAATTGGTACATTATGGAAAATGGTATTGATGTTGAAAACGGTTTCAAAATTGAGCCTACAGTATCAACAGCAGGTGGTTCTTTCTTGAACGAAGCAATCGGAGCCGGGAAAATTGATGCAACTCAAATTGGCGCTGCTCAAGCAGTATTTTCCGCCTCAGTCTATGATTGTATTAATGTTGTTGAATTCAGTGAAGCCTCAGGCAGCTCAGCTATCTTTGCCCGTCCTGACAGTGACGAAGCACAGATTATCGGCGACAATCCCGACTTCCCTGAAGTCAGAGGCAGTGCAGATACCATAAAAGGCAAAACCTTTATGTATCCGACAGGTTCGATGTCTCAATTAACAGTTGCTAAATACTTGGAAGTATTTGGTTTAACTTTAGATGATATTGAGTCAGTTAATACACAATATGGTCCCGGCTACCAAGCTCTGCAAGCAGGTGAAGGTGATACAGTTACTTTATACTCACCCTTAACCTTGTTTGCAATGGATGACGGTTATGTGTCTCTTGCATCATTGGATCAATTAGGTCAATCGGTACGTGACTGCCTCATGGTTACACGTGAAGCATACGAAGATCCGGAAAAGATGGATACAATTAAAAAGTGGATCAAAGTTCTTTTCGAATATAATGAAAAATTCCAAGAAGACAAGGAATGGCAACGAGAAGAATTAACAAAATTCCATGCATTCTATGGTAATGATATTGCTGATCCAATTATGCTAGATACTGAAATTGAAAAGCACTATTTGTTAACTGTAGATGAAGCAATGGCTTCTTTGGATGATTTAGGAAAATCAGCTTTAGGAGTTGGCCAATACTACTATGAAATTGGAATTATCGAAGAAGATGCTTTGGAAAAAATTGAAAACAATGTAGACAAATCGATTATGGAAGAATTATTCGGTAAATAAACATTAATTGTTAATTTTATGATGCCGATACAACATTTCCTAACCATCTCTGCTAAAAAGCAGAGATGGTTAAATAAATAAAAACCCTATTATGTTGGCAATTTATGAAAGAACAGTCTTTATATTTTTAACATAATAGAACTTTATATTTTATGAGGAGTACATTTTGAAATTGTCTAAGATGAAAAAGAAAAATAATAAAGTGAAATACATCTTAATTTCAATAATATCGTTTACTGTTTTTCTTATAATATGGTACATGGTTACAGATGTATTTAAACTTGTAAAACCTATTTCATTGCCTAGTCCGGTGAAAGTACTGGAGAGTTTTATAAATAAATTTACAGTTAAAAGACCGGACGGTTCAACACTTCAAGCTCATGTTTTATCAAGCTTAAGGATAGTGCTGACCGGTTATATTGCAGGAAGTATAGTCGGTGTTCCATTGGGAATTTTTATGGCATGGAATAGAAAAGCTGATATGTTTATCCGACCTGTATTTGACTGGTTCAGATCTGTCCCCGGGATGGGCTGGATTCCGGTAATGATATTAATTTTCGGAATAAATATTGCCTCAAAAGCAGCGATTGTATTTGCAATTTCTTTTGTAGCAATATTGATTAACTCATATTCAGGTATCAAGAATACGAATCCTGTGCATATGTGGGTTGCCCAAACTTTTGGTGCATCCAACAAACAATTGTTATTTAGAGTTGCAATACCGTCAGCATTACCTCATATATTTACCGGATTGCGTCAAGGTTTAAATCAAGCATGGGCATCGGTTGTAGCAGCTGAAATGATAGGTTCTAACAGAGGTCTTGGCTATATGATTCAAATGAATCGTGAAAATTCAAGAGCAGATTTAATTATTGTCGGAATGCTGTCTATAGGGTTAGTAGGAACAATTTTATCTTTCGTACTTCAGAAGTTTGAGGATAAATATGTCAGAGGGAGGCACTAATTATGGCTACTAGTAATAATATAAAAAAGAAGAAAACTAAACCGGCCATTATTAGCGAAGATCAAATTACCAAAAAACAATCAACATTATATGCGTTTATTTCCTTTGCAGTTGTAGTTGTATTATGGCAATTGGCAGTATTGTTTTTACCAAATTTCGGTAATATATTTCCCGGTCCATACGATGTTGTTGCACTAATGATAAAAATTGTCAAAGAACCGGTAGGGCGATTGACGTTGTTTGCTCATTTAGGCTGGACATTAAAAAGAATATTTATCGGATATATAATAGGTGCAGTAATCGGTGTTATAACCGGCTTAGCAATGGGAACGTCTAAACTAGCAAATGCAATAATTTCTCCTGTTTTTGAAATCTTACGTCCTATCCCTGCTATAGCTTGGGTCCCGATGGCAATATTATGGTTTGGTTTAGGCGAAGCATCAAAATACTTTATTATCGGCTTTTCAACTTTTGTAATCTGTGCTCTTAATTCAATAGCCGGTGCAAGAGCAACTAGTGAAAAACTCAAGGGAGCAGCACGTATGCTAGGGGCATCAGAACGTCAACTGTTTTCTAAAATAATTCTCCCGTCATCTGTTCCGCAAATTTTTGCAGGATTGCAAATCAGTTTATCCGCAAGTTGTAGTACAATTCTCGCTGCGGAGATGGTTCGCTCTGAAGAAGGTGCAGGCTGGCTGATACTCAGAGGAATGAATACAGGAAATATGACTCTTGTTTTAGTAGGCTTAATTGTTATTAGTGTTACCGGTTTGATCCTGGCAACTGTTATGCGAGCAATTGAGAGAAAAGCAATATCATGGAGTTTCAGAGGTAAATAGGAGAAGAGAAAATGAATAATGAAGTAGTAATTAAATGTGAAAATATATCCAAGACTTTTCCTACTGCAGATGGTACAGCATTTGATGTTATTGCTGATTTTAGTATAGAAGTAAATAAAAATGAATTTGTTGTATTAATCGGTCCCGGTCAATGCGGAAAAACGACCCTGATAAATATTATAGCAGGTTTAGAAGAAGCAACCAGCGGTATCGTCACAGTAGGTGGCGAGCTTGTAACCGAACCTGATCCGAAGATAGGTGTAGTTTATCAAGAAACCAATTTATTTCCTTGGTTGACCGTAATGGGAAATGTAGAATTCGGACCAAAAGCCCAAGGTGAAAGCAAGGCATCACGTCAAGAAAGAGCCCAAAAATATATCGATTTAGTAGGCTTAACAGGTTTTGAAAATCAACATCCGAATAAACTGTCAGGTGGAATGCAACAACGTGTAGGAATTGCAAGAGTTTATACAAATGAACCTTTAGTTCTGCTTTTGGATGAACCGTTTGGACATCTGGATGCTCAAACCAGGTATTTAATGGAAGAAGAGCTGGAGAAAATCTGGCGTCAAGAGAGAAGGACCGTACTGTTTGTCACGAATAACCTGGAAGAGGCGATCTTCTTGGCAGATCGAATTGTGTTAATGACGAATTGTCCATCCACAGTTAAACAAGAATATATCATAGATCTTCCGAGACCTAGAGATATTACTAGTCGAGAGTTTCTTAAAATCAGAGAAGAAATCAGTAAAAACTTAGATTTGACGAGTTAGATTTGGAGAAAGCAATGGGACAAGACAGTATTAAATTAGAAGTAAAAAACATGACCAAGAAATTTGGTGACTTGCATGTTTTAGACGATATTACATTTAATGTTAAAAAGGGTGAGTTTTTGTGTATAGTAGGACCGACAGGATGCGGTAAAACGACATTCCTGAATTGTCTTACGCATATCTATGAAACTACTGAAGGTTCAATCTTATTGGATGGCGAAGAAGTAGATCTGGAAAAACACAATATAGCATATATTTTACAGGAGTATTCGGCATATCCTTGGTTAACTGTTCAAGAGAACATTCAGTTTGGCTTAGAGATTAAGGGATATCCTAAAGATGAGATAATCAAAAAGGCTGAAGCAACCATGAAATTAGTCGGACTGGAAAGATTTAAAGACTATTATCCGAATAAATTATCTACAAGTATGCTTCAAAGAGTAGTTATTGCCAGAACATTTGCTACAGATCCGGAGTTGCTGCTGATGGATGAACCGTATGGTCAATTGGATATAGAACTTAGATTCCGACTGGAAGACGAGTTGATCCGTATATGGCAAGAAACTGATACGACAGTAATTTTTATTACTCATAATATTGAAGAGGCAGTTTATCTGGCAGAAAGAATTTTAGTTCTTACCAATAAACCGACTACAATTAAAGAGGAAGTTCTATGTGATTTACCACGACCACGTGATGTAACATCTCCTGAGTTCATTAAAATTAGAGATAAAGTAACTGAATTAATTAAATGGTGGTAATAAATTGAGGCAGTAAATTGTTATTAATTAATGTCTTTATAATTATTAATTGAAAATTAAACGGAGATTAATATTTGTACAATGTTTTTATTCTTTCAGAATCTCAGCAGAGTAAGCCGGATTTCTGAAAGAATATTATTTGTTAATAATTTGTCTCTAGGTTGAATTTTTGAATATTCTTAAAAAAGCGATCAAAACTAAAAATAGTTCTACATACAATCTTATAAATATTTTAGAAATAAGGAGAAAAAGATGAAACAGTTTTATCCCAATATCCCAAAGATCGAATATGAAGGGGCGAAATCAAAGAATATGCTTGCCTTTAAGCATTACAACAAAGATGAAAAGGTTATGGGCAAGACTATGGCGGAACATTTGAAGTTTGCTTTTGCTTACTGGCATGCTTCAAACTATGACGGAACTGATATGTTCGGTACAGGAACAATTGATCGAACTTATGGTGAAAATGAGGCGAGATCCAGAGCTAAAGCAAAAGCGGATGCTTCTTTTGAATTAATGGAGAAACTGGGTTTTGAATATTTTTGTTTCCATGACGTTGATCTTTGTGAGCCAAGCCCTACATTGTCGGAATTAAAAGAAAATTTGGCTTATATGACAAATTACCTGAAAGAGCACATGGATCGAACAGGCATTAAATTGGGCTGGGGAACTGCCAATGTATTTGGTGCTCCCAGATACAAACATGGAGCAGCAACTTCTCCTTATTTAAATAGTTATGCGAGTGCTGCTTGCCAAGTTAAAAATGCACTTGATGCAACAATCAAACTTGATGGTATTGGCTATACATTTTGGGGAGGTCGTGAAGGATATGAGACTTTGCTGAATACAGATATGGCTTTTGAATTAGATAATCTTGCCCGTTTTTACAAAATGGCTGTTGAATATGGCAGATCTAAAGGTTTTAAGGGAACATTCTATATTGAACCGAAACCGAAAGAGCCTACAATGCATCAATATGATTTTGATGCCAGTACGGCAATTTCTTTTATTCAGAAATATGGACTCCAAAATGATTTCAAATTAAATTTAGAAGGCAACCATGCAAGTCTTGCCGGACACACTTTTGAGCATGAAATCCGAGTAGCCAGAATTAACGGTTTATTAGGTTCTTTAGACGCCAATCATGCAGAAACAACGGTTGGTTGGGATACTGATGAATTCCCGAAAGATGTAAGATCGGTTGCTCTCAGCATGTATGAAGTATTGAAAAATGGTGGTCTGGAATACGGTGTGATCAATTTTGATTCTAAACTACGTAGACCTTCAAGTGATGAATTAGACAATGCAATAGGATTTATTTCCGGTATGGACACCTTTGCTTTAGGACTAAAGCTTGCTGCAAAAATCATCGAGGATGGAAGAATTGATTCCTTTATTGAAGAAAGGTATTCCAGCTATAAAGAAGGCTTAGGAGCAAAAGTTGTTGCAGGTACAACAACTTTAGAAGAACTTGAGCAATATGCGTTGAACTTGGAAGAACAACCATTGCCATCCGGACGCCAGGAATATCTTAACGCAATCATTAATGATTTAATGTGTGAAGGATTATAAAACATAGAAATTAGCTATCCGATCATGATGATTCCGGATAGCTAATTTATTATTTTCTTTAACATAACAATTGATAATCTAAATTTTTTTCTATTTCTTGTTTGAAGAAGATATTAATTAATATAATCTTTAATTGATGTTTTCTATATTCATTAAGAATTCAAGATAATTTAAGAATATTATTTATGAATTTCTTTAATTATCTTAAATTATTTGATCCATTTTATATCAAAAATCATATCCGCTCTATTTATTTTCACCGTATTTTCCGACTGCTGCAGTTTATGCTTCAACGAAAGCAGGTTGCGGACTGTTGTCAGCACATAATCTAAAAGTTAAAACTTGATGGCAACGTTAGAGTTTCCGATTTAAGTGAGATGATGTCAACTTCAAAAGTGACAATTCTTAAAGTTTGCTTGGAAAACCTGGTAAATATTATGGAAGTTAGAAGGGAATTCTATAATGAATGAAGCCTTAACCGTGCTTAATAGCGCCTTTCTTGAAAGATCTGACAAATTGTATTTGATTAGCTATTCATGATAAAATTTTATAAAAGAAAGTCTTAATTTACTAATCTATAAATCAATCGTCAAAACAATCCATAGAAAGGTGAAAAAGGTGAAGTATGAGTGTAATAAACGAAATTAAAAATGGTAAGACAGCTTTAGGCATAGAGCTGGGCTCATCAAGAATTAAAGCGGTATTAATAGATTACGATGGTCAAATTTTGGCTCAAGGTAATCATTCATGGGAAAATCAACTAATAGACGGAATTTGGACATATGCTTTACCTGATGTTTGGGCGGGAATTAGGGATAGTTATCAAGAGTTGGTCAAAGATGTAAAAGATAAATATGATGTTGAATTGACAACTTTTGGTTCAATCGGAATTTCTGCTATGATGCACGGTTATTTGCCTTTTGATAAAAACAACGAGTTGTTAACGCCTTTCAGAACCTGGCGTAATACGATGACAGAAGATGCTACCAAAATTTTAATTCGGGAATTTGATTTTAATATTCCGCAGCGTTGGAGCATTGCTCACCTGTACCATGCAATTATAAATGAAGAGAGCCATGTCAAAAACATTGATTATATTACAACTTTATCAGGCTACCTGCATTGGCAACTTACAGGGGAAAAAGTGCTGGGTATAGGCGATGCTTCCGGTATGTTCCCGATTTCTGATTCTACTAATGATTATGATCAACAAATGGTTGAAAAATTTGATGCATTAATTGCTGAGCAAAATTTCTCCTGGAAATTGTCCGACATCCTGCCAAAAGTTTTAAGAGCAGGTGAAACAGCAGGAAGTTTAACTGAAGCCGGAGCTAAATTATTGGATCCGAGTGGTAAATTGGAAGCAGGTATTCCTATGGCACCGCCAGAAGGTGATGCCGGAACCGGCATGGTAGCAACCAACAGTGTTTTAAAACGTACCGGTAATGTCAGTGCGGGTACTTCTATTTTTGCAATGATTGTTCTGGAACATTCTCTAGCGAAAGTTCATGAAGAGATTGATATGGTGACTACACCGAGCGGATCTCCTGTGGCAATGGTACATTGTAATAATTGTACAAGTGATTTTGATGCTTGGGTAAGAGTATTCAGTCAATTATTGACCAGACTGGATCTGGATGTATCCCAGGGAAAACTTTACGAAGAATTATATTTCTCGGCATTAGAGGGAGACAAAGATTGTGGTGGTATCATTGCCCATAATTATGTATCAGGTGAACATATTACGGAATTTGAAGAAGGCCGACCTTTAGTTGTCAGAACACCTGATGCTGATTTTAGCCTTGCGAATTTTATGCGAGCAATGTTGAATTCAACAATGGCAACCTTACGTATCGGTATGGATATTCTGACTGAAGAAGAAGATGTTCAGATAGATAAAATGTTAGGACATGGTGGTTTGTTTAAGACTGAACGCGTAGGTCAAACTTTGATGGCTAATGCTCTGAAAACTCCGATTTCCGTTATGGAAAGTGCCGGCGAAGGCGGAGCTTGGGGTATGGCACTATTAGCCTTATATTTGATTGATCATGGTGGTAAGTCTTTAGAGGAATTCCTGGAAGAACGAGTATTCAGCAAACAAAAATCAAGTACTATCGAACCGAATTCGGAAGATATGCAAGGATTCGATCAATTCTTAGCCAGGTATAAAGCATCTTTGGCCATTCAAAGAGCAGCGGTTGAATCTTTATAGTTTATAATTATCGCAGTCTCAACTGCCGATTTAAAACAGTGAAGATATATCAAATAAAAAGTTAGTATGCTACAATTTAAGTGAAATTTTTATAGTTATAGGAGGGTTTATGAAAACATTAGCTGTACGCTTGTATGGAAAAAATGATTTGCGTTTGGAGGAGTTTGAATTAGCTCCTTTAAAAGACAATGAAATTAGAGTAAAAAATGTCACGGACAGCATTTGTATGAGTTCATATAAAGCGGCAAATCAAGGTACTGATCATGTCCGTGTGCCGGATGACATAGCAGAAAATCCGATCATTATCGGTCATGAAATTTGCGGAGAAATTGTTGAAGTCGGCAAAGATTGGGAAGGTCAATATCATGTAGGCGACAAATTTGTTGTTCAACCTGCTCACAATAAGGGCGGTTCTCTTGAGGCACCCGGGTACTCCTATACTCAATACGGCGGTGATGCAACTTATGGTAATATGCCTGCGGAAATCATGGAAATGGACTGTTTGCTACCATATGATGGCGAAGCATTTTTCATGGGCTCTTTGACTGAACCGGTAAGTACGGTTATCGGCGGTTTCAATTCTCTTTATCATCATACAGAAAAAGGTTCATATGACCACGTGATGGGAATGAAAGAAGATGGTAATTTAGCCTTAATTGCTTCCGTCGGTCCAATGGGTTTATCTGCTATAGCGTATGTCTTTGCCATGGCACGCGAAGGCAAAAAGGCAAAACGAGTTTTAGTAACAGATATTAATCAAGAAAGACTTGATCGAGCAGAGAGTATTTATACACCTGCATCAGCGAAAGAACTCGGCTTTGAATTGAAATATATGAATACATCAGGAGATGATGCTGTGGCACGAATGATGGCATTTACTGATGATGAAGGTTATGATGATATAGTTGTTTTTGCACCGGTTCCGGTTTTAATTCAACAAGCTCAATCGATGTTACGTTATGATGGTTGTATTAATTTCTTTTCCGGCCCTTCCGATACGTCATTTTCAGTGCCGATCAATATGTATGATGTTCACTACAACAATCATCATCTTGTCGGTAATTCAGGCGGCAATAACGAAGACTTGCGCGAAGCTACAAGATTAATTTCTGAGGGGAAACTCGATGCAGCACCGATGGTTACCCACATTTTAGGTCTTGACGATGTTGCTTATGTCACGAACAATGTGCCTGATATTCCGGGTGGTAAAAAATTGGTATATCCACACTGTAAGATTGAATTGACTGCGATAGAAGATTTTGCGGAAAAAGGCAAAGAAGATTCAAGATTTGCTGATTTAGCAGAAATTATGGAAAGAAGCAATCAAATTTGGAATGCCGAAGCTGAAAAATATGTTTTAGAAAACTTCGCCAGATAGCTATTACATTTCAAAATTTGACTTTAATTAATACAATTCGAAACTAGGTTTTTAAGAATTTCATTAAATATTTATATTTAATGAAATTCTTTCTTAAAGGAACCGTTAACATTTCTGAAACAGGAGAAATTATCAACATGTCAAATCTGGGTATTTTGTTATCAACAACCGTCAAACATACATCAAATAATCTTATTTACATTCTACTTGCAGTGATTGCTATATTACTGATAATTATTATATTTCTGATATTGTCCTTGCTCAAAAAACAATCAATAATTAAATTTGCCTATCCGAAAAAATCTGCGCGCCGCCAATTAATAAAAGATTATAAGAATAAAGTTTCGGCCGAAAAACGTATTAAAGAGAATAAAAAACAACAAAAAAAAGAATCTAAAGAACAAAATCAATAATTAAAGCGGCAACAGCAACAAAAACAAATACGAAGACAATAATTAAAACGATAACAGCAACAAGAATAAATACGAAAACAAAAAGAAACACAGAAGCAAGAAAAAATGCAAAGAAAAGAATAAAGGTAAAAAAATGAAAAATGAATATGCAATATTATTCGATATGGATGGCGTTTTGGTAGATTCAGAACCTGCTTTGGCTCAAGTTGCGTCTGAAATATTTCGTGAGGCAGATATTCCTGCAAGTCCGGAGGATTTCACACCATATATCGGTACAGGAGAAGATACGTATCTTGGTGAGGTGGTCCGTAAATATGGACATGAATTTGATCCCGGAATTAAATATAAAGTGTATGATCGATATATTGCAGAAGCAGAAAAATATGTAAAAACATTTCCCGGAACTTTAGATTTATTAAACACATTAAAATCCAAAGGTATAAAAATGGCTGTCGTCAGCTCAGCAGATTTAATCAAAGTTGAAGCTAATATAAAAGCATTGGGCTTTAATGATTTTGATGCAGTTATTACCGGAAGTGACGTAAAAAGAAAAAAGCCTTTTCCCGACATATATCTATTAGCAGCAAATAAAATCGGAATTGAACCTGCAAATTGTATAGTAGTAGAAGATGCAACAGCAGGCATTGAATCCGGTAATGCTGCAGGCATGATAACTATTGGGTATACATCTACAATCGGTAGAAATGATATGCTGGCTGCAGGTGCTGACCATGTTGTTGATACTTTCTTCCAATTAAAAGACCTAATTAAAAGCTTAATTTCAGCAGAATAATTTCAACAGAATAATTTCAAACTCGTTTCTGCTTAGAATCTTGAGCTGTGCAAATTTTGGATACACCGGTTTTATTAAAGAATCTGCACACTTTTTAAGGTTGAACCTCGGAAATCCTGCATAAGCTTAGAAAGTGTGCATGGTCGGCTCAGAAAAGTAGGTTTTATCAAAGAACCTGCACATTTTTTAAGGTTAGACCTCGGAAATTCTGCACAAGCTTAGAAAGTGTGCATGGTCAGCTCAGAAAAGCCGGTTTTATCAAAGAACCTGCACACTTTTTAAGGTTGAACCTCGGAAATCCTGCATAAGCTTAGAAAGTGTGCAGGACTGCCCGGGAAAGCCGGTTTTTTTCAAGAATTAAAAAATCGAATTAAAAAAAGGAGTGTCTTTTTTGTAAGACACTCCTAATTTTTTGTTTAAGTTAGTAATCGGCTGAAGAACTAAACTAAAGAAGTTGCAAGCCGATCTATCAAACTGACCTACCAAACGCCGATCAAACCGAAGCAAATATTCGGAATGATCCAAGCAATTGGATTAAATACGTTTGTATAGAGGTCCGTAGGTTTTGCATGCACGGAAGTCAGAGCCTTCTTTATCCATGCCGAATGCATTCCAAGCTGCCGGACGGTAGATATCTTCTTCAGGAATGTTATGCATGCTGATCGGAATACGTAAGATAGAAGCTAAAGTAATTACGTCAGCACCTACGTGACCGTAGCTGATAGCACCGTGGTTGGCACCCCAGTTATTCATAACATCATAAGCGGATCTGAAAGGCGCTTTCCCGGTTACGCGCGGTGCGAACCAAGTGGAAGGCCAATTATAGTCGGTACGTTTCCATAATACGTCGGATACATCTTCCGGAAGCTCTACGGTCCAACCTTCAGCAATTTGTAAGCAAGGACCTAAACCTTTAACTAAATTCAAACGGATCATTGTAACAGGCATTTCGGCTCTGGTTTCAAAACGAGAAGAGAAGCCGCCGCCACGGAAGTAACCGTTATTTGCCGGACAGTATGTTGTAGCATCGAGGCAAGCTTGAACATCTTCATCTGTCATTTCCCAGAAAGGTTTCATGCAAGGTGTTCCGTTTACATCTTTAACTTGACCGCAAGCATCGATCGTTGCTGCACCGGAGTTAATTAAGTGTAAGAAACCGTCAGCTTCTTTGGCATAACCGGAAATATCATAACCTGTAACGCGTTTTACGGAATCGCCATTCCAGCAAGTTCTGACGTCAGCAAAGATTTGCGAGCGATTAGTTAACAGGTTAAGGAATAGCATACCGACACCGTTCAATGTGTCGTTTTCTGTAGCTACAAGATAGGGTTCACGTATACCTGTCCAGTCAAACGGTGTATTGAGGATTGATTCTGCAAAGTCACCGTTCGGATAGAAGTCTGTCCATTGTCTTTGTCCTTGGAAACCGGCTGCGATGGCATTATGACCGACAGCCTCTTCTTCATTACCCTTACCTAAGTTATCATTACCGACCATTAAGTCGCGGATAATCATGGCCATTTTGACGGAAAATTCCCATTCTTTATCTTTGACTTCACGTGATTTTTGTAATTCGGGAGGATTGGTGTCAATTCCTTCTTTGATATTTTCTTTAACCCAAGCTAATGCTTTTTCATATTCTTCTTTGTCATAGATACCTAAATCCATGCGACGGATGATTTCAACTTCATCTACAGATTCTGTTCTCATGCCGAGATAAGATTCAAAGAAATCATTATCAATCATTGAGCCGGCGATACCCATACAGGTTGCACCGATTTGCAAATAAGATTTACCGCGCATTGTGGCTGCTGCGACAGCTGCTCGGCCGAAACGCAACATTTTTTCTGCAACATCTTCCGGAATTTCCGTGTCGTCGGCATCTTGAACATCTTTACCGTAAATACCGAATGCCGGCAATCCTTTTTGAGCGTGAGCGGCGAGAACTGCAGCTAAATAAACAGCACCCGGACGTTCTGTTCCGTTGAAACCCCAAACACCTTTAATTGTCATGGGATCCATATCCATTGTTTCTGCACCGTAGCACCAGCAAGGAGTGACAGTTAAAGTAATGTCAACGCCTTCCTCTTTGAACTGTTGAGCACACATTGCAGCTTCGGCAACACGGCCGATGGTTGTGTTAGAAATAACGACTTTCACCGGTTCACCATTTGAATATTTCAAATTATTTCTCAATAATTCTGCGGCTGATTTAGCCATATTCATTGTTTGATCTTCCAGAGATTCTCGCACATTGAGTTTTCCTCTACGTCCATCAATTACCGGACGAATACCGATTACCGGAAAACCGCCAATTAATCTACTTTCTGCCATAAAATCCTCCTAAAATTTTAAAATTTAATAAATTAATTTATTATCAATATTATCAATTCAATGATTACTTTATATTTCAATTACTGAAAAACATTACTAAGGATTAGTTGCTAAAATTCAATTACTGAAAAATATTGTTGAAAATCAATGATTGAAAAACATTACTAAAAATCGAAATTTTCGAAAAATATTTATCAATTATGAATTAATACATAATTAAATTTCACTTTACAATTCATTTTCCTGAAAAATTAAAAAATAATTTGCTTATTGTATGTTATTTATTATAATAACTTATGGTCTTATGGTCAAAATGTTAAAAATTTTTATTTATATAAGCCATATATTCTGTAATTTGTCAGATTAAATGTGTTTGCACACAATAAATGGTCAACCGACAATGTTTTGAGATGTTATCTAAATGTTAACTAAATGTTAAACAGGCTACTACAATTAGCATAAAATATGTTACTATATTGCAAAATAATTATTAATTTTGTCAAGATCATTCAGTATTATAGAATATCATTGGACTAAATGCAAAGGGGGGAATTGATGAATAAGGTTCTCGCGATTGATATGGGTGCAACTTCTATCAGAGGCATTCTCGGTTATGTAGAAAAAGGTAATTTGAAAATTGAAGAGGTCATGCGATTGTCTCATGAAATTATCGAGAAAGACGGTCGAAGATATTGGGAATGGGATAAATTGATTAATACAATCGTTGATACAATCAATCAACAAACAGATTTATCCAGTGTGGCCTGTGATACTTGGGGAGTTGATTTCGGAATTTTGAACTCCGATGGTGCGTTAATAGATACTCCGGTTTCCTATCGAGATTCTCTTCACACTGCGGGATTTGAGGAAGTAAAAAAACAAATTGACTTATTTGAATTATTTCAATTAACCGGTAATCAGATCATGTCAATAAATTCGCTTTTTCAATACATGGCATTGAAAATGTTTAGGATAGAGAACTATGAAGAAATTGACACTATCTTGATGACACCGGACCTGATTAATTATTTGTTGACCGGTAACAAATACAGTGAAATGACAATTGCTTCCACTTCTCAAATGTTTGATCTGAAAAATAGATGTTGGCGAATTGATCTGCTAGATAAACTAAATCTTAAATCAGATGTCTTTGCACCGGTAATTGAAAATGGTGAATATGTAGGTTCAACCAAAGGCACTCTGCTCCCGAATTTGACCAATAAAAATTTAAAAGTATATTCAATTGCTTCTCATGATACGGCAAGTGCTGTTTCGGTAACACGGGCATTTTTTGATCCGGATTGTTTGTTTTTATCTTCAGGTACCTGGTCTTTAATCGGTGGTTTAACCGATGAACCGGTTTTAACAAAAGAAGCTTTTGATAGTGATTTAACAAATGAGACCGGATTTCAAGGTCAGAATATGTTTTTCAAAAACATTACCGGTTTATACTTGTTTGAAAAACTAAGAGATGAATTAGCTGTTCGTGACGGGAAGCGTCTGACGCATAAAGAAGCTGATGGGATGACAGTAGAAGCGAAGCCTTTCAGCTATTTCATGAATATTGCTGAATATGATTTAGACAACTTATCTGTTATCGATTCGATTCAAGAATATATTGAAAAAACTAATCAAACTAAACCGGAAACGACCGGTGAATTGCTCAGAGGAATCTATGAGAGTTTAGTTTTCGGTTATATGAAAACGGTTAAGGATATCGAAAGAATTTCCGGAAAGACTTTTCAACGTGTGCAAATCATTGGTGGCGGTTCGAAAATTGGCTTCTTAAATCAAATGATAGCCGATGCATTGAATAAAGAAGTTGTAGCAGGACCGGATGAAGCATCTGCAATCGGCAATATAGTCGGCCAATTGATTGCTCTGGGTGAATGGGATTCAATTGAAACTGCATACAATGCCGTGGCAAAATCTTTTGAATACAAAACATTTACTCCGCAAAATCCGGAACTATGGGAAAAACGCTATGCGGAAATAGAATCATTGTTAACCTAAAAAAATGAACTCGAAATTTTATTTGTTTTAAAGATAATTTCGGTTGCTTTAGTAAAAAAGGTTATAAAAAAGCCAAAATTTGCGCAAAAAATTGTGATATATATTGTATAATTTAAAAATATAGATCATATATTCATACTTACCAAATTTTATGTAGATAGGAGATGAAAATGTTAAAGAATGTTCCGAAAAACCTCTCGCCTGAATTATTAAAAACATTATCAGAAATGGGACATGGTGATGAAATTTGTATCGGCGACGGTAATTTCCCTGCTGAAGAAATGGGTCGTAGAGTAGTTCGCTGTGATGGATTAACAGTTCCCGATTTATTGAAATCTATCTTAGAATTATTCCCCTTAGATACATATGTACCTAGCAATGTATTTTTGATGGAAGTAGCTGCCGGTGATGACTATCAACCTGTGATTTGGGAAGAGTACAAAGAAATCCTTAACGATTCCGGTGAAGAAGTTAACATTGAGCATGTTGAGCGATTTGCTTTTTATGATCAAGCCAGAAAAGCATACGCTGTTATTTCTACAAGTGAAGAAGCATTATACGCCAATATTATTTTGAAAAAAGGTGTTGTTAAGTAATCACATTTTTTTGAGAGCGACAATTATGTCGCACTTAAAGAAAGTTTGATATATATATATAATCAGATTTATTGATTATGGATAGTAATTGTTGATTACAAAAATATGAGAGAGTAGGAGGAAGTGTAATGACCGAACTTCTTGAGATGAAGAATGTGAACAAAGCATTTAGCGGTGTTCAAGCACTGTCGGATGTTCAGTTTCACCTTAGGCACGGTGAGGTTCATGCATTCATGGGTGAGAACGGTGCCGGCAAGTCAACCTTGATGAAAATCCTCACGGGTGTTTATCAACGTGACACAGGTGAAGTTCTGCTAGAAGGCAAAGCGGTAGAGTATGCTAATACCGCTGAAGCGATGGCCGACGGTGTTATTATCGTACATCAGGAGTTAAATATGATGGGCGATTTAACCGTTTATGAAAACATTTTCATCGGTCGTGAAAGTATGAATGGATTCCTGATTAATGATCGGGATAATGTAAAAAGAGCAAGAGAGTTGTTTGAAGTAATAGGAGTTTCAATTGATCCATATGCGAAAGTGGATAGTTTGACTGTCGGTCAACAACAAATGGTCGAAATAGCTAAAGCGGTTTCACACGATGCAAAAATTGTAGTTTTTGATGAACCGACTTCAGCTTTAACTCAAGCTGAAATTAATGAGTTATTTACGATTATAGACGACTTAAAATCTAAAGGCATCGGAATCATCTACATCACACATAGAATGGATGAGGTTTTCCAAATCTCAGACAGGATCACAGTTTTACGTGATGGCGAATATGTTGGTACTGTAAATACAGCAGATACTGATAAAGATGAATTGATCAGTATGATGGTAGGTCGCGAATTAACTGAAGAAGTTAAATTAGCTTCACAAGTTGCTGATGATGCTGAAGTAGTTCTTGAAGTAGAAAATCTTAGTGCAGGCCGTATGGTAAAAGATGTCAGCTTTAAATTACGCAAAGGTGAAATACTTGGTGTTTCAGGTTTGATGGGTGCCGGCAGAACTGAGATGGCAAGATTAATTTATGGTGCTGAACAACCGGAATCCGGAACGATTAAACTTCACGGCGAAGAAGTCAAAATTAAATCAACTGAAGAAGCAGTAGCTATGGGAATCGGTTATTTGTCTGAAGATAGACGTCGTTACGGTGTTTTAGTTGAGAAAAATGTTGCAGAGAACACTGTGCTTCCTAGTATTGAAAAATATATTTCAAAAGGGTTAATCAATGATCGATCAGCAAATAAAGATGCTCTTGAATACAATAAAGTAGTCAGAACAAAAATGACAGGTATAGAGCAGGTTGTGCGTACCTTATCCGGCGGTAATCAGCAAAAAGTTGTTCTTGCCAAATGGCTATTACGTGATTCGGAGATTTTGATTTTTGATGAGCCGACCAGAGGTATTGATGTCGGAGCTAAAGCTGAAATCTATGAAATCATGCAAGAGCTTGCAGATGAAGGCAAATCAATCATTATGATATCTTCTGAAATGCAGGAAATTCTTCGTATGAGTGACAGAATTGTCGTAATGTGTGAAGGTAATGTTACTGCAACCTTGCCAATCGAAGGTGCTACCCAAGAAGAAATTTTAAGTTATGCAATGATGAGGAAAGAGGTATAAGAGATGGGTAAGAGAACTATTCAAAATCCTATAGGGAAAAAAGATAGCCGTTTTGTAGAAATGGTTAAATCACAACAATTTATTGCAGCAGCAGCAATGATTGTATTGTATTTTGTTTTTTGGATTGCTGCTCCAACTTTCCGTGGCGTTAATGTTATTACACAGATTTTGAATTCTTCATATTATTTAGCGTTCCTCGGTATCGGTGTTACTTTTGTTATTGCTACAGGTGGAATTGACTTATCACTGGGTACAGTTATGGGCTGCGCTGCTTTGTTAGGCGGACGTCTCTATTCTGTCAACGGTTTACCGATGATAGTTGCACTATTAGTTACAGTTCTCATTGCTGTTGTTTTCAGTGCGATCAACGGATACTTGATAGCATTTATTCGTTTACCTGCATTCGTTGCAACCTTGGGTACACAGATGATGGCATCCGGTTTCGGACAAATCATAAGTAATCTGGAAAAAACCAACTGGCCGGCAAGAGCTTCCGAACCGGGTGGAGCGTTTAAGAATGCTTTTCAAATTACTATTTCCGGCGAAGGAAAAAATGTTAATATTCCTACCGGATTAATCTTGTTATTGATAATTGTAGTCATCATGTCGGTAATTTTAACAAAAACCAAATTAGGTCGCTATATCTTATCTCTCGGTTCAAACTATGAAGCAACCAGACTCTCCGGTATCAATGTCAGAAAGTATCAATTCTACGCCTACATCATTAATGGTGTATTTGTCGGTCTTGCAGCTATAGCGTATGCAGCAATTTATACATCAATTACTGCAGGATTTGGAGCAGGTCAGGAAACCAATGCAATTGCCGGTGCAGTTATCGGCGGCACATCCTTGGCTGGTGGTATCGCTTCTATCTGGGGTTCATTGTTCGGTGTTGTCATGATGTCGGTTCTCAAAGCCGGTTTACCGAAAATAGGTTTACAATCACAATGGCAATTGTTCCTTACCGGTATTATCATCTTGGTTGCTGTAATTATTGACGTTCGTCGTAATAAAGCTTCAAATTAATACCTATCAGATCAGACATTTAAGACTGAACGATTAGATTGGTTTTGCAAATGAATAGGAAATAAGATGTTTATTAACAATTTATTAAAAACAGATTAATAAATTGGACATCTATTGAAAAAACAGATATCATTTTTGTGATAGTGGTTATTTCTATAAATGTAAATATGTTCATAGAAATAATAGGAAAGTACCAATTGGTACAAAAATTAGTGCAATAAAGGAGAAATGTACATGAAAAAGAAACTAACCATAGTTTTAGCTTTACTCTTGGCATTTTCAGTCTTCGTAGTTGCCTGTGGCAAAAAAGAAGAAGAGAAAAAAGATGAGAAAAAAGAAGAAAAAGTAGAAGAAAAAGCCGAAGATAAAGCTGAAGAAAAAGAAGAAAAAGCTGAAGAAAAAGAGGAAGAAGCAGCAGATGATGCCGAAGAGCCTGCTGATGATGCCGGAGAACCTGCAGCAGACGGCGAAATTCATATTGAAGTTGTTTCAAAAGGTTTACAACATCAATTCTGGGTTAACGTTCAAAATGGCTGTCAACAAGCTGCTGACGATTACGGTGCTACCATGAGTTTTGATGGTCCTGCAAATGAATCAGATATTCAAGATCAAGTAGACATGTTGGAAAACTCAATTTCCAAGAATCCTGATGCTATTTGTTTGGCCGCTCTCGATGTTCAATCTGTAATGCAATCTTTAGAGAATGCTCAATCTGCGGGTATTCCGATCATCGGATTTGACTCCGGCGTTCCGGGTGCTCCCGAAGGTTCAGTTTATGCTAATGCTTCCACAGATAATAAAGCTGCCGGTGCTTTAGCTGCTGAAAATCTCTATTCGGTTATTGAAGATGAAGTATTAGCTGCTACACCTGATGCTCAAGTAAGAATTGCCGTTCTTTCACAAGATGCTTCCTCAGAATCAATCATGGGTCGTACACAAGGTTTCATTGACGAAATGAAAGAATTAGTTGGTGATAGTGTAGCCGTTGTAGGTTCATCCGCTTATGCTGATGGTGATGAAGCAAGTGTTTCTGTTGTTATTGACGTAGGTATTCCTGCAAAAACAGATGTTGCTGATATCGATGCTTCCTGTGCTGCAATTTTAGAGAAAGAAGGCGTTGTTGCAATTTATGCTTCTAACGAATTTGCTGCAGAATCAATGATTCGTACAGGCGAAGCTTTAGGTGGTATTTTAGGTAACAGAGCTGAAGATGACAGCAAAGTTTGGGGAATCGGTTTTGATGCAGGTAAACTTCAAAGAGAAGCTGTTGAAAATGGAACTCTCTTTGGTGCAATCACCCAAGATCCGGTTCAAATTGGATACAAAGCTGTTGAATTAGCAATTAAAGCTGCTAAAGGCGAACCTGTTGAAGATATTGATACAGGAGCAAAATTCTACAATGCAGAAAACTTAAGCGATCCTGAAATTGACGTATTAGTTTACGAATAATCAGATAACTTCAGATAATTCATAAAATAAGAAAAATTAAACAATACGAATAATCAGATTTTGATTAAGTAAAATAAAAGGAGTGTCTCACGTCAAACAGAGACATTCCTTTTTTTTGCCTGAATACCATGCCGAAAAAGAGACAAAAGAAAAATATACTGATGCAATTAACAAAAGATTTTATCAGAGCACAAATAATCTGGTTATAAGTTCATCAATAATAGAATTAAGGGGAAAGTCAAGGCAAATAAAGCTGTATTCAGTGATACACTGCGTGTTGCAAAATCAGCTTCTTTATTAAAGAGAGATGCATGAATAGCAACCATTGATGCACTGGGCATTGCCCACATCAAAACAATAGTCTGATAGGCTAATTGAGGGATCTTAAAAGATTTGAGCAGAAACATTCCTGAAATTGGAATAACTAAAAGACGGATTAGAGCAACCAGAATACTTGATCGATCTCGAAATAATGACCTAAATGTGATGCCGCTCAGAGTTGCACCGATTAACATCATTGAAACCGGTGTAACCATCCCGCCGACATCAATCAAAACGGTATTAATTATATTTGGCAGACGTATAGGTGACAAATAGATGATTAATGTAAGAAGTGAAGAGATGGTTGCAGGATTTTTAATGATAGTGAGGAAATTAACTGAACTCTCACCTTTCATGATGGATGTTCCCAAGGTGAAGAAAAAAAGGTTCCAAATCAAATTATAAATTACTGCGACAATCATAGCTTGAGATCCGAGCAGATTTTCTACCATCGGATATCCTAAGAAAGCGGTATTTCCATAGATAATTAAAGCTGAAAATATATTTTGTTTATCTCTACTCATTTTACAGGGTAAATTTCGCAAGATAAGCATAGATACTATAGAAGAAAAAGCGAAATAAATTAAAGCTATAATTCCGGTTGCAGCAAGCTCATTTGCCATTTCAGCTTCAAAAGGATTTGAAGCTGAAGCAAGAATATTTGCAGGCAAAAACACACTTACCAAAAGCTTGGATAAACCTTGTTGGATTTTGTCATCAATCAAGTTAATTTTATTTAGAAAAAAACCAAGACCGGCAAGAACAAAAATCCGGAATAATAAACTAATAATTGTATAAATGTACACAGTTGGACTAATTTAACATTTCTTGTCCGCCGGAAACAGGAAGTGCTTGACCGGTTTCGTTTTCTTGTTCAACTAAATAACAGACTGCTTTGCCCAAATCTTCCGGTTGAACACCTTTACGCATCGGAACAAGTCCCAAGTAATGATTGCGCACATCCTCGACAGTTTTGGCTCCTTTAACTTTACCGGATTTTAAGTATTGAACATAAAGCCCATTGACAGGATCCGACCATAATGGACCGTCAAGATTGTTACCCGGACAAATCGCATTTACTTTAATCTTAAAATCAGCCAATTCGAGTGCAAAACTTTGAGTTAAGCCGAGACCACCAAATTTACTGCCGGCATAGGCTGAATTATTTTTACTCCCGACCAAGCCTGATTTGGAATTGATTTGAATAATATCCATCCAATATTCAGGATTAGCTTTATGTTGGATTTTCATAATTTTTGAAGCATATTTTACTAAAATAAAATACGCATTATAGTTGATATTTGTTACCAGAGTAAAGTCTTGAACACTCAATTCGTCAACATTACCTGCTCTGACAATTCCTGCATTTGAAACTAATACATCAAGTCCGCCGTAATAGGCAACAGCTAATTTCAAAGCACTCTGGACATCTTCTTCATCTGCTACATTTATTTTAACCGAGATAGCTGTGCCGTTACCGAATTCTGTATTAAATTCTTCCGCAGTTTCGGCTGCACCTTCACCATTGAGATCGGCGACAATCACATAAGCGCCTTTTTTGATAATGTCTAAAGCAATTCCTTTGCCCAGTCCTTGAGCCGCACCTGTAACAAAACAAACCTTATTGTAAACAGAAGGTGCGAAACGCGGTAAGTCTTTGGTTGCTTGTGCTAAATCAGCATCAATTTGGCCCGTTGCAATTAAATAATTTGTTTGCGCACTCTTGATGTCATCACCTAGACAAAAAACAATTTCCTTGTTTAATACTACATAGGCGGGATCTTTTTGCTGACCGGAAACAAATTTTGTGTAAGTTTCGATCGGGCAATCTTGATCGCCTATATTTAGAGTTGCTTCAGGATCCAAATTCAAAGAATCACTGTATGGATACGACTGAATAATTGATCTTGCACTTTTGTTTTTTCTCAGCATCCTGATAGCAGGCGCGTATTGTAAAACCAGATTAATTTGTTCTTCTGAAAACTTAGCATATTCTTCCAGATAATTAGTAAAAGTGAATTGTTTCATTCTTTTGGCCTCCTCGCGATAAAGCCTGAATTATAATTTTATCAGTTAAGAAATTGGATAAATAAATTGTCCATACAATATGTATTTTAACATAATCAATTTAAAATAGGTTAAGTAGGATTAATATAGATTAAGTTAGCGTTATTTACTATGCTTTTGTGTTAAAATATGTATTAATTCATTGTTAATCAAAAAGATAGTCTTCTCTGTTTATGTACTAAAACAGATAATTTTTTGTGAGGTGTCATTATGACCAATATTCTTGAGTTACTTAACCAAAATTCTACTGAAAAACGTTTATCAGCATTGCGACAAGCCGTAGTTGACATTGATTTTCCGAAGCGTGATCCGCGCTATATCAACAATCATATTCACACCATTTATTCTTTCTCGCCGTATTCTCCGACTGCTGCAGTGTATGCTTCAGCGAAAGCCGGTTTATGTACTGCAGGAATCATTGATCATGATAGTATTGCCGGAGCAAATGAATTTTTGGCAGCTGCTGAAATTCTGGATTTACCTGTTACTTGCGGTTTTGAATTAAGAGTTTCATGGCAAGATAGTCCTTTTGGCAAACAGAGGATTAATAATCCCGATCAAGACGGTGTTGCCTATATGACTATACAAGGAGTTGCAGCTAAATATTTTTCGAAAGTAGAACAATTTTTAGCTCCTTTGCGAGATAAGCGTAATCAAAGAAATATCAAAATGATTGATAATTTGAATCAGAGATTAACTCAAGACATGCAAATTGATTTTGTCCAAGATGTAGTCCCTTTATCTGAATCTGCAGATGGTGGAAGTATAACAGAAAGACATTTGATGTATGCTTTTGCCAAAAAAATATCTGATAATTTAGGTAGAGGAGAACCGACAATCAAGTTTCTGCAAGAACAAGAGATTGAATTATCTGCCGGTGATATTTCGAAACTGCAAGATGTAGAGTATGAATTCTATGAATATGATGTGCTGGGGATCCTTAAAGCTTCTTTTATTCCTCAAATATATATTGATGCGGATGAAGAATTATGCACAATTGATCAATTTGTCGGACTGGCAAAAGAAATAGATGCAATTGCTTGCTATGCATATTTAGGTGACGTAACAGATTCTGTAACCGGTGATAAAGCTGCTCAGGAATTTGAAGATTCATATCTGGATGAATTATTTGATTTTCTGGATAAAAAAGGTATCAACGCTGTGACCTATATGCCTGCTCGGAATACACCTGAACAGATAGCCAGATTGAAAAAGTTGTGTGTGGAACATAATAAGTTTCAAATTTCAGGAGAAGATATAAATTCACCACGTCAGGATTTCATTTGTTATGCAATGGAAAATCCTGAATTCAGCAATTTGATTGATTCCACATGGGCTTTGATAGCTCATGAAAAGGAAGCTGAACGAGGATCAGGCGAAACATTTTTTGCCAAGTCAATGATTGAGCGTTTTCCTAATGTAGAGGATCGAGTAGCCTATTTCAAAACTAAATAAAAGCAGAGGAGTCAGCATGAAGTATTTTATAGCACATGATTTGGGAACTTCAGGTCTTAAGAGCAGTTTGTTTTCTGCAGATGGCGAATTAGTAAAAAGTGTCATCCAAGGGTATGAAGCAAATTTTAAAGGGCGTGAGGCAACACAGAATCCGGAAATACTGCTAAATGCGGTTTTAGCCGGTTCACGTCAATTAGCCGAGACAGTTGAAACACAAGATATTTTGGCTTTATCCTTTAGTGCACAGATGAATGCATGTTTATTAATTGATAAAGAAGGAAATCCTTTACATGATACTTTTATCTGGGCGGATACCAGAGCGGAACAACAGGCACAAGATTTAATAGAACAATTGGGTTTTGATTATATCTATGAACATACCGGAAATCGACCCAGTGCCAATTACAGTCTGTATAAATTGATGTGGATTCGTGATAATTGGCCGGATATTTATAATGCAGCGTATAAAATGTTGCAAGCCAAGGATTATGTAAGTTTTAAATTGACCGGGAGAATTACTACCGATCATTCGGATGCATCGGGCACCGGTGCTTATGATATTAATCGGGGTCAATGGTCAGATGAACTTATTGAGGCAGCCGAAGTCCGCAAAGAGCTATTTCCGGAGATAATCAATTCGATTGAACCGGTAGGTGAACTTTTACCTGAAATGGCGACAGCAATGGGTCTTTTACCTCAAACATTAGTTGTAGCAGGTGGCGGTGATGGTCCTTGTGCCACGGTAGGTGCCGGTTGTGTGAATGATGATGAATTTTATTTAACTTATGGAACATCTGCTTGGATCGGCGGTACGACCGATCAACCTGTTTTTGATCCGGATCGGGCCTTGTTCTGTTTTGCCCATATTATTCCCGATAAATTTATGCCGCTCGGTACAATGCAGGCTGCCGGAACCTCATATAAATATTTACGAATTTTATTTGAAGATGAATCTTTATCTGCGAAAGAATATGATCAGCTTGCGAATCAAGTGAAACCGGGATCTGACGGTTTGCTTTTTTTACCATATCTTATCGGTGAGCGAAGCCCGATTTGGGATCCTCGAGCAAGCGGAGCTTTTATCGGAATGCGAACAACGCATCAAAAACCGGCTTATATCAGAGCGGTTTTGGAAGGAATTGCTTTCAATTTGGAATGGATCTTGCAATCGTTTCGTAAATCAAAACAAATTGATCACATGGTTATAACAGGCGGCGGAGCCATATCACCGATTTTGCGACAAATTTTCTCAGATATACTTAATGTGGAATTTATTGTCCCGGAAAATATTCAAGAGAGTACCAGCATTGCTGCTGCAATTATGGCAGGAATCGGTTGTGGCTACTATAAAGATTTTTCTTGTTTAGACAAATTTATCAAAATGAAGCAAAAAACGACTCAGAATCCTGAAAATGTAAAAATTTATGATAATTATAAACCGCTGTTTAAAGAAAGCTATTTAGGCCTGCAAAAAGTAATGACCAAACTTGAAGATTTACGCTAATTGGTTTTTTATTGTATTTATCGTATTTGGTATTAATAATAAAAAATAATGCAAAGTTTGGTTATTTATAATCAAGCAGATTCATACAAAAGATTGACAAGAAAAGCAGGATCATATAAAATAAACGAAAGTGAACCGAAAGCAAAAACAAAGTTAATGCTAAAATAACGAAAGCAAGACAAAAACAAAAAGAAAACAGCAGTCACATTTGTTTTTTTATATGAAAGTTGGTATATGTCACAAAATTCAAAAAACTTTTCACAGGCGGAGCGTCGTCAGCAAATAATCCAAAAGTTAAAACTTGATGGCAACGTTAGAGTTTCCGATTTAAGTGAGATGTTGTCAACTTCAGAAGTGACAATTCGTAGTGATTTGGCGGAATTGGAGAATTCCGGAATTCTGCAAAGAGTTCATGGCGGAGCGATTCAAACCGTCCGAAATTACTATGCGCTTAATGCATCGGAACGTCTTGAAGAGCGTAAAAATGAAAAACTGCAAATGGCGGCTCTCGTAGCGAAATTAGTTCGTGATGGAGATAATATCATCATGAATTCAGGGAGTACTTGTTATTATATCGCTTTAGAATTGCGACAAAAAAAGAATTTGCGAGTAATCACTAATTCAATTCAAGTTTCGGAAATATTTGCTGAGGATAGAGATATAGAAGTAATTTTGCTGGGAGGATTGTTGAATTATCAATATATGTTCACCTATGGCGATGATACTGCTAATCAACTGAATAAATATCAAGTTGATAAAACAATTCTTTCTGCTGACGGAATTGATATTAAGAATGGAATTACTACGTATCACCATGAAGTCGCGGATTTGTGTAATCAAATGTTGACACGAGCTTCACTTGCAATAGTAGCAGCAGATCATTCAAAAATCGGACATACGGCTTTTTCTCAAGTTTCAGATTTACAAGCTATTGATTATTTAGTTACTGATGAAAAATCAAAGAGAAAAAATCTGCGACAATTTGAAAAGTGGGGAATTGATGTACTTACACCATAATTTTATGAAAGTGCTGAAAGCTCATGAGAGGATAGTTAAACATTTTGCAGAGTAATCGGATGTAATTTTACAAATAGAAGATATCATCAATTGGACAATTATAGTATTAAAGAGTAATTACCAATAATTAAAATATTATATATAAAAAAGTTAAAAAATTAAAAGAATTTTTATTAACAAGGGGGACAGAAATGGCAGTACCAGTAATAATGCCAAGACAAGGGCAATCAGTAGAAAGCTGTATCATAGGTGAATGGCATGTGGCCAAAGGCGACAAAGTAAGCGCCGGTGATAAGCTTTTTACTTATGAAACAGACAAAGCGACATTTGATGAAGAAGCACCGTCGGACGGTGAAATCATTGCGGTATTCTTTGAAGAAGGTGATGATGTACCTTGTTTATTGAATGTTTTAGTAATCGGTGAAGCAGGGGAATCTTGGGAAGAGTATATTCCTGAAGGAGCAACTGCAGATGGAGCAGGAGCAAGTGCTGCAGCAACGGAAGAAGAAGCAGCATCAGCACCGGAAGCCACAGCTAAAGCGGCAGCAGCTCCGGTAAGTACAGCAGTAGCAACCACACCAAGTGTTGCCGGTGAACATCCGGTAAGTCCCAGAGCGAAAGGTTTGGCAGCAAAACACAATGTAGATTTGCGGATGGCTGCCGCAACCGGTCCAAAAGGCAGAATCATTGAAAGAGATGTAGAAGCTGCAATTGACGCAGGTTTTGTGGCGACAACAGCAGCCGGTCAAGATTATGCAGCCGGTATAGCAGGCAGCGGAATAGGCGGAGCAGTTCGCGTAGAAGATTTGGCAAAAGTACCTGAATTACAAAGTCTCGAAGGAGCTGCATTGATAGATCAGGCAGTACTCAGTCTTGATGAAGCCGAATATACCGATGATAAGATTACGAATATTCGCAAAGTAATTGCTCGTTCCATGCATGCCTCACTGTCTGAGATGGCACAGCTTACCTTAAATGCTTCATTTGACGCAAGTAATATTTTGAATTGGAGAAATCGTCTGAAAGCATTAAAAGAAAAAGGCATGGACGAGAAACTGGGTTTAGCCATTTTGCAACGTGTACCGACGATCAACGATATTATTCTATATGCAGTATCCCGCACAGTTAAAAAATATCCGGATTGCAATGCACATTACTTAGCAGAAGAGAATGTCTTCCGCCACTTCAATCGAGTCCACTTGGGAGTGGCAGTAGACACTCCGCGTGGCTTAATGGTTCCGGTTGTAAGAAATGCAGATCTGAAATCAATCACTCAAATATCTGCTGAGGCAAGAGACTTGGCAGTCCAATGTAATGAGGGATCAATCAATCCTGACAAATTATCCGGCAGCACAATTACGATAACAAATATGGGCAGATCGGGTGTAGAGAGTTTTACTCCGGTAATCAATCCGCCAGAAACATGTATCGTGGGAGTATCTTCCACCTATGAGAAAGTGCGCAGCGGTAAAGACGGCGGACTCGAATTATATACGGCAATGACCATATCGTTGACTATTGATCATAGAGCTATTGATGGAGCACCGGGCTCACTATTCTTACAAGCCTTGATTCAAACCTTGGAGAACTTTGATTTGTTCTTAATGGGATCATGATGATGCTTAATGGTTAATGATGAAATTTCACGGATAGTAGAGATAGCAGAGAAATAATTAAATTAAGAAGAATAATCAATCTAACGGATTTTTTATCCTGTAGAGTATAAAGAAAAAATAGAGGACGATAATATAAAATAGAGGACGATAATATATGTACGATGTTTTAGTAATAGGTGGCGGTCCCGGAGGCTATTTAGCAGCCCAAAGAGCCGGAGAAAATGGTTTGAAAGCCTGTCTGTTCGAGAAAAGAAATCTCGGAGGAGTTTGCTTAAATGAAGGATGTGTACCATCCAAAGCACTTTTGAATTCGGCAAAAATTTATGAATATGCAAGTGACGGCTCTGCTTACGGCGTTACGGCAGAAAATGCAAAAATCGACCAGGCAAAAGTAATCAAACGCAAAAATAAAGTTGTAAAAAAGTTGGTTAGCGGTGTAGCAATGACTTTGAAACGCAACAAGGTTGATGTTGTTGAAGCAAAAGCTACAATTAAAAATCGCCAAAACGGAGTGATTACAGTTGAAGCCGACGGTAAAGAATATCAAGGAAAAAATCTGATTATTGCTTCCGGTTCTGAAGTAATAAAACCGCCGATTGAAGGATTGCAAGCAGGTTTAGAAAAAGGTTTTGTTCTGACCAGCCGAGAAATATTAGATCTTGAAGTTATTCCGGAAAAAATGGTGATAGTTGGTGGCGGTGTTATCGGTTTAGAGATGGCAAGTTATTTCCAAACGGCAGGAACCAAAGTAACCGTGGTAGAAATGCTAGATCATATTGCCGGAACGGTTGATGCCGAATTAGGTAAATTGTTGCAAAAGAATTTTGAAGCCAAGGGATTGGAATTTAAATTGAACTCAACAGTTACCGGTTTTGGAGATAATTATGTTGAATATGAATACGAAGGCAAGAAAGAAAAAATCGATGCGGATTATTGTTTGATTTCAATTGGCAGACGTGCCGTTTCAGCAGATATCGGTTTAGAAAATATCGGTGTTGAATGTGATCGTGCGAATATTAAAGTTGATGACCAAATGCTCACAAATATACCGAATGTCTATGCGATCGGCGATGTAAACGGTAAATGGATGTTGGCACATGCGGCATATCGGGAAGCGGAAGTTGCAATCAATACTATTCTCGGTAAAAAAGATGTAATGCGCTATGAAGCGATGCCGTCAGTTTTATATACGAATCCTGAAATGTGCTTTGTCGGAGAATCCGAAGAAAGCGCCAAAGCGAAAGAATTGGATTATAGAGCTTTAACCCTTCCTCTGGCATATAGCGGTCGCTATGTTGCCGAAGTTGAAGGAGGCAACGGTGTGATCAAAATATTGGTTGATAACAAGCGCAATTATTTGATCGGAGCTCATATGCTGGGCAGTTATGCATCGGAATTAGTAACTCCTTTGGGCATGATGATTGAAAAACAAATGACACTCAATGAAATAAAAGAATTCATCTTCCCGCATCCGACAGTCGGAGAAGTCATCAGAGAAGCAATTTTTGCTTTATAAAACAAGAAAAATTTAACACTTCAATTTATTAAGATAAGAATAAAATTAAGATAAGAGTAAATAAGTTCAATTTATCAAGATAAGAATAAACAAGTAGATATATTAGAGTAAGAGAAAATTAATAACATACAAACAAAAACAATAGTTTTTAACTAAGGAGAAGATCATGACAAAATCATTACCAATTATTCCGGAAGAAGCTCGTGCGCCACGCATGATTGAGTTACAAGATATTCCGGTAAATCAGTATCAAAAAACCGTTAAAGATGAAAAAGACAATTTTACTAAAGAAGAATTCATGAATATTTATCGTGATATGCGATTAATTCGTGAATTTGAAGATATGTTGATGTCGATCAAGACTACTAATGCATATAAAGGTATGGAATACAATAATCCGGGTCCGGCTCACTTATCAATCGGTCAAGAAGCGGCAGCTGTAGGACAAGCTTTCTACTTAGATAAAAATGATTATATTTTCGGTTCACATCGTAGCCATGGTGAAGTTTTAGCCAAAGCTTTTTCCGCTATTCGCAAATTAGATGATGCGGAATTGATGGAAATCATGGAATCCTTTATGGATGGTAAACAGCTTAAAGCGATAGAATCAATTCGTGACAGTGAAGGATCAGTTCAAGAATTGGCAGTCGACTATATTCTTTATGGGATATTAGCGGAAATATTCGCAAAAGAAACCGGATTTAATCAAGGTCTAGGCGGATCAATGCACAGCTATTTTACACCGCTCGGAATATATCCGAATAATGCTATTGTTGGCGGTTCAGCGGATATCTCTGTGGGTGCGGCTCTATACAAAAAAGTAAATCGCCAACCCGGTATTGTAATCGGTAACTTCGGTGACGGTTCCATGGGTTGCGGTCCGGTTTGGGAAGCTCTGGCCATGGCGACAATGGACCAATATGAAACCTTATGGGAAGGTGATATGAAAGGCGGCTTGCCTTTAATCTTTAATGTCAATAATAACCATTACGGTATGGGCGGACAAACCAAAGGTGAAACCATGGGTTACGGCAATCCGTCACGGATCGGTGCTGCTTGCAATCCGCGACAGATGCATGCGGAAACCGTTGACGGCAATAATCCGTTAGCAGTTATCGATGCTTACAAGAGAAAGATGAAAAACATCGAAGATAAAGAAGGACCGATTTTCTTAGAATTAGTAACTTACAGATTTTCCGGTCACTCACCGTCCGATGCAGACTCATATAGAACAGAAGAAGAAAAAGACGCATGGAAAGCTCACGATCCGATTGTTACTTATCCGGCTCAATTAATTGAGGCAGGTGTTGCAACTCAAGCTGAAATTGATGAAATTGATAAATATGTTGTAGACAAAATAACTCAAACCGTTAAATTAGCCATTGATCCGGTCATTTCACCACGTATGGATCTACAGGCAGAGCCCAGAGCAATTGAGGATTTGATGTTCTCCAATCAAAAAGTTGCATCATTCTCCGATGCTGAAGCCGATATGCTTCAAACCAGAGAAGAATTAAAAGATAATGTCAGAGTCAAACAAATTGCTCGTCGTGAGCGTTATGCTTATGATGAAAACGGTAAACTTCTGAGCCCGAATAGACGTTATCAATTCCGTGACGGAATTTTTGAAGCAGTGATCGAAAAATTCTACGAAGATCCTACCTTGATTGCTTATGGTGAAGACTTACGTGATTGGGGCGGTGCATATGCTGCTTATCGCGGTTTGACAGAAGCAGTTCCGTATCATCGTTTCTTCAATTCACCAATCTCCGAGGCAGCAATTGTCGGTTCAGCTATTGGCTATGCAATGGCCGGCGGTCGTGCTTTAGTAGAATTGATGTATTGTGACTTCTTGGGACGTGCCGGTGACGAAGTATTTAACCAATTACCGAAATGGCAAGCCATGTCCGGCGGTTACCTAAAAATGCCGGTAGTTATCCGTGTTTCAGTCGGTTCAAAATACGGTGCACAACACTCGCAAGACTGGACTTCACTGGTAGCACACATTCCGGGAATTAAAGTCGTATTCCCGGCAACTCCGTATGATGTCAAAGGTCTCTTAACTTCAGCTCTCAACGGTACAGATCCGGTAATCGTTTTTGAAAGTCAAAGACTATACGATGTTGGCGAACAATTTGTCAAAGAAGGTGTGCCGGCAGAACCCTTTGAGATTACCATTGGTGAACCTGTAATGCGCAGAACAGGCAGTGACGTTACCTTCTTAACGATTGGTGCCACATTGTATCGTGCTTTAGAAGCTGCTGATAAATTACAAGAAGAATATGGTATCTCCGCTGAAGTTATTGACGCCAGAACACTTGTACCGTTTAATTACGATATGGTTCTTGAGTCAGTGAAGAAAACCGGAAAAATCATTGTTGCCGGTGATGCAACAGCCAGAGGCTCCTATCTCAATGATTTGGCACAGAACATTCAGAACTTAGCATTTGATTATCTTGATGCACCGGTTCAAATCTTAGGTTCACGTAACTGGATTACACCGGCTTATGAATTGGAAGACGATTTCTTCCCGCAAGCGGATTGGTTCATTGATCTTTACCACGAAAGAATTGCACCGATTGCCGGTTATACACCTGTAAACAATTTCACCGACGGTGAAATACTCAGACGCAATAAATTAGGAGTTTAATAGATTCTTAATTTGGTATATATATTTTAGATAATATATCAACTGATACAAGCTATTAATCTAAGCTGGAAAAAGTATATCAACTGAATATAAGCTATTAATCTAAGCGATAAAAAGTATATCAACCGAATATAAGCTATTAATCTAAGTGATAAAAAGTATATCAACAAACAAAAAGTCATCCGAGAATTAATCACTCGGATGACTTTTATATCCTTGATATATATTGAATTTAGATACTTTAAGCTGCAAACACTTTATGCTTTTGCTGCAGCATAACGTTCTGCTACTACATCCCAATTAACTATTGCCCACCAAGCTTTAAGATAATTAGGACGAGCATTTTTGTAGGTTAAGTAATATGCGTGTTCCCAAACATCATTACCTAAGAGTGGAACAAGGCCATCCATTACAGGATTGTTTTGATTTGGAGTGCTGGTTACTTTTAATTCACCATTATCTAATACTAACCATGCCCAACCGCTGCCGAATTGACCTGCACCTTTTGCTTCAAAAGCTGCTTTGAATTCATCGAAACTACCGAAAGCTTTATCAATTTCATCAGCTAATTCACCTTGAGGTTCATTTGCGCCGCCGGGAGTCATGCTTTCCCAGAACATTTTGTGGTTCATGTGACCACCGCCATTATTGATGACTGCTTGTCTTTTTTCTTCAGGAATTTGGTCTAAATTTGATAAAAGATCACGAATAGGTTGATCTTCAATATCTAATCCTTCAAGAGCTGCATTTAGATTATTTACATAAGCTTGATGATGTTTATCATGATGTAAATGCATTGTTTCTTCATCGATTGTCGGTACTAATGCGTCATATGCGTATGCGAGATCATCTACTTTATAAGTTGCCATAAGTTATCCTCCTTGATATTGTGCTACTATTTTTTCAAATTCGTTATAAAATTGCTTTCGCTTTTTTGTAACTTTAATTATTATGTTCATATCTATTTATAAAAATAATAATTATGAACTACATGTAGAATATACTAATACCAATTTGCAAGTTGTAACTTTTGTTCCGTAACTTGTATTTATGTTTTTAGTGTAACATATATTACAGAAACATGTTGAATTAGGAATTTTGGTAAGTTATAAAAATGATGTTACAATTGTTCCAGATAAGAATGGCAATGTTAATATAAATATTAACATTGTTAAAAAACAATTTGAATTTAAAGAATAAATAGCAATATATGAAAAAACCACACAATTTACAACTTCTAATCAAACCTGCTTCAAGTTCTTGCAACATTCGTTGTACCTATTGTTTTTATTATGATATTTGCAGCATACGAGAAGAAGAGAATTATGGAATTATGACTGATAATGTATTGGAGACTTTGATTAGAAAGAGTTTTGCGTATGCTGACAGTCAGGTTTCTATAGTTTTTCAAGGTGGAGAACCGACACTTGCCGGACTTAATTTTTTTGAAAAATATATTAATTTAGTACAAAAATATAATAAAAATAAATTATCTGTGAATCATGGTATTCAAACTAACGGTATGACTCTTAACCAAGAATGGGCTGAGTTTTTCAAAAAACATTCATTTTTGGTAGGGGTATCGATTGACGGAACAAAAGAAAGTCATAATACATTTAGGATTGATACAAAGGGAGATGGAACTTTTGATCAAGTATGGGCATCAATAAAACTCTTACAAAAATATCAAGTGGATTTTAACATTCTAACTGTAATTAATTCTGCAACAGCTGTTAGAGCCAAGGAAATCTACAATTTTTACAAGGAAAATGATTTGCGTTATCAGCAGTATATTCCTTGTCTAAATCCTTTGGAGAATCCGAATTTTAATTATCCATTTACTTTAACTAATGATTTATACGCAAAATTCTTATGTGAATTATTTGATGTTTGGTATCGGGATGTCATTCGAGGCAATCTGATTTATGTTTCGAATTTTGAAAATTATTTAGCCATGTTATTAGGTATACCTCCCGGAACCTGCGGTATGACCGGTCATTGCACCCCACATATGGTTGTTGAGGCTGATGGAAGTTTTTATCCGTGCGATTTTTATGTTTTAGATGAGTACAAAATCGGAAATATCATGGAAGATGATTATGCTAAAATAGAGCAAAGATTACACTCAACTAAATTATTGGAAGAATCAAAACCCATTGCTGAACCATGTAAGAATTGCAAATATTTTAAGATTTGCAGAGGTGGCTGCAGACGTCATCGCGAGCCATTAATCGTTGATGGTTCTGTAAATCTCAATAGATTCTGCAAAGCATATAAACAATTCTTTAATTATGCTTTACCAAGATTAAAATATTTAGGATCGAAAATATTATAGGATTGGTAGCAGGATCTCGATTAGGAATTCGATCCAATTTATTCAGCTTCAGCAGTTTCGGCTTGTTCAGCTTTTGCTTTATCCAATTCTTGAAATCTTTGATAATTGGTTCTTAATGTCTCAACGATGAAGTCAACATCCTGACCATGTACGGCACAGGCTTGTTCCACTGATTCAAATTGTGAGGCGGGACACCCGAGACAGTGCATTCCCATACTCATAAATACCGGTGCCAACCTAATATCTATTCTTAAAATATCACCGATTAACATGTCTTTATTAATAATTTGATCACTCATCTTGCCAGCTCCTTTATTTTTTTGTTTGCTGTTAATATCTGAAGAAATTTCAAATATTACATTAGAAGAATAATTATTGTGAATACTATTTTTTGCATATTATCACAAACTTTTTAATATTCAGCTTAATTTATTATATATGATATGTTGAATTGAGAAACGTTGCAAATGTGACATTTTCAACGGTATACTAATTACGGTTTTGATTGGCTGAGAACGGCAATTACAATTTATGATTGGCTGAGAACGGCAATTACAATTTATGACTAGCTGAGAACGGCAATTACAATTTACGATTGGCTGAGAACAGCAATTAATATTTACGATTGGCTGAGAACAGCAATGATTTTTTGATTTAATTATTATGATTAAATTTTTATAATTAAAAATGATTAATATTGCTATTAAAAAAATGGTTAATATTGCTATTTTAAAGTATGGTTAATATTGCTATTTAATATATTTTGTTGTTTAAAAGAAATTATTGATCAAGAATAAGTTAGGGATTAAGATGTGGTTGGTTTTATCGCTATTAGCTCTTTTTTTATGGAGCGGTTCAGATTTATTTTCCAAGCTAGGCTGTCAGGATAGATCAGAAAAAAACGCTCCGTTAAAAATGGTGATGGCTGTTGGACTTGTTATGGGCTTGCATGCCGGATATGAGGTAGTTTTTAACAATGTAATATTTTCATGGCAAGTTATTTGGGCATATTTGCCGATTTCTGGTTTATACATTGTTTCAATGGCCATTGGTTATTTCGGCTTAAGATATATTGAATTATCGGTTTCTTCACCGATTTGTAATACTTCGGGTGCTTTAGTCGTTGTATTTTATATGTTGATGGGAGTTAGACCGAAGGGAGAAATTTTAATCGGAGTAGGTCTTACTTTAATAGGTATTATCGGATTAGGTATTGCCGAGTATGCGGAAGACGAAGTGGCCAGAGCGGAACGTCAAAAGGCTTCGAATATGAAATATCATAAAAGTTTGCTGGCGATTGCTTTGCCGATTGTTTACAGTTTGATCGATGCCGGAGGAACTTTTGCCGATAGTCTGATTTTGGAAACTCTGGATGAAGCTCAAGCCAATGTTGCTTATGAATTCACTTTTTTTATTACCGGTTTAATCGTATTTTTCATTCTTTTAATACGTGGTGAATTCAAGCTGACAAAATCTGACAGACCGAAACTAACAGCTTCGGTTTTTGAAACCGGTGGTCAAGTTGCTTATATTTATGCGATTGGTGCAAATCCGATTGCAGCTGCTCCGATCATTTCCTGTTATTGTTTGTTGACCGTAATCTGGGGCAGGATTTTTCTCAAAGAAAAATTGTCTTGGAAACACTATACTTCAATCGGTTTGGCGATTACCGGAATTATTTTATTGGCAATTTTTGATCAGTAAACAATTTACATAAATTTTATGTTTTAATATTGAGTGAGTAGCATAATATATAAGATATGCAAAAACAATCTAATAAGTGACAATTAAGCGATAATAATTGTTGGAAATTTATAGAAAAATTAATTTAAAATCTTAAGACTAGAAAGATTGATATGAAATTAAAATTAAATAACATTAATAAATCATTTGGTAAGGTTCATGTTTTACATGATGTTTGTTTTGAAGTTGATTCAGGACGGGCAATGGGCTTTTTAGGTCGTAACGGCTCGGGCAAAACAACCTCGATTCGTTGCATTATGGATATTTTCAAACCGGATAGCGGTGAAATTTTGTTGGACGATCAACCTTTCAAACCGCGTGAACTGAAAGTGGGTTATTTACCGGAAGAGAGAGGCATGTACGCCAAAGAGCCGATTATTGAACAATTGATTTATTTTGGTCAACTCAAAGGTGGTACCAAACAAGAGAGCAAGAAGTCGGCCGAAGAGTGGCTGGAACGTTTTGAATTATCGGAATATGCTACCAAAAATTTAGAAGTTTTATCTAAGGGTAATCAGCAAAAGATTCAGATAATTCAGGCTTTTCTCAATGAGCCGGAAATGATTATCTTAGACGAACCTTTTAGCGGACTGGATCCGGTAAATGCGGAATTATTTAAAGATGCAATCAGAGATGCGATTAAGAAAAATAAATTGGTGATTTTTTCCTCGCATCAGATGGGATACGTTGAAGAGTTTTGTGACGATATTACTTTGATTGATAAGGGTGAAATTTTAATTAACGGTCCATTAGCTGATGTTAAAGCTGAAATGAGTCACGATAAATATCGTGTAGAAGCAACGAATCTGAATCGCGAACAATTAAAGCAAGTGCTCCGGCAAATTGAATCTGATTTAAATATAGAGCACGATTTGCTGGCGAACGAAGATAAAATCTCTTTGATTATCGATTTGAGCAATATTGTTCCTAATAATTTCTTACAGAAAATCATTGCAGCAGATGTTCAGATAAAAAACTTTTCAGTATACTTACCGACTTTGACTGATGTTTTTCTACACTATGTTAAAGATCATGACTTGCAAACGAACGGGACAAAGGCAAATGACAGTGAAAAAATCCAAGATGCTGAACATGTTGCTAAATAGGAGGAAAATTAAAATGCGAAATCTAAGAGCAATCTCTTGTTTAAAAATATTCCTTTATGATGCTGAAAAGGAGAAAAAATAAAATGCGAAATAGCGGTCTGGTTTTCAGTTTTGAATTTAAATCTATTTTGAGAAAAAAATCTTATATTGCTACAACGATTATTCTATGTTTAATAGTTATCGCTGCTGTAATAATTCCAAGTTATTTTGCAAAAAAGGAGAAATCGTCGGAAGATGTATCTGGATCTTTGCCGGATGAAGATTTGAGCAACACTTTAGCTGAGGGAGGCTATTATTTAGCAACAGACGAATTAAACGATTTTTCGTTATTAAAATTAATTGAGCAAGAATTTGCTGATGAAGATTCCTTAAAAACAGCTTTGGCAAACAAAGAAATTCCTTTTGGTGTTGTCTTTCATTCTGTGAGTGATTTTGATTTTCTGGTGAATGGAGAACAAAATCCAATTGCCAGTACTTTCATTGAACAACAATTATTGAATTTCAATAGAATGAATTACTTTGAAGCAAATAAAATTGATCCTGAATTAATTGATGAAGTTTACAATGTACAGGTTAATGTGACGAGCGTCGACATTTCCCAAAAAGGTATCGGAAACTTTGCCTTAGCGATGATTTATACATTTCTTCTATATATGTTGATAATAATGTATGGAACGACAGTATCAACATCTGTAGCCAGAGAAAAAGACAATCGTACGATGGAGTTGTTGATAGCGAATACTAAAGCTGATTATTTAATTATCGGCAAAACACTAGCTGCCGGCTTAGCCGGACTACTTCAAATTCTATCCTTGATCATAACTTTGCTGATTACACTAAAATTCAGCGGACAGGAGATTATGAGTTTAATTGGTGGTTTTCTTGAATTAAATACGACAACGACTATTACCATGATTTTATTTGGTCTGACCGGCTACATTTCATATTTATTTATATATGCAGCCTTGGGAGCATTAGTTTCAAAAGTGGAAGATGTCAACTATTCGGTTACACCGGTAATGCTGATTTTTATAGCAGCATATTTGATTACTATGCTTGGGATGGAAAATCCGCATAACTCTTTGCTAAAAGTGGCATCATATTTCCCGTTAACTTCAGTTCTGGCGATGCCGGTACGGACAATTTTGCTCAATATTTCTCCGTTTGAAATTATTATCAGTGCGGCGATAATGTTAGTAAGTATTGTGGTATTTTCGTTCTTGGCAATTCGAATTTATCGTTTAGGATCGCTTAATTACGGCAATAGGATGAAATTCGGCAAAACGCTAAAAATAATTTTACGAGGCGAAGACAGTTAAGAATCCTAAGAAAAAAACAGTAAAAAATCTGAAATGGGGTATAACTATTTTGTCATATCCATTTCGGATTTTTTTCGAGAATAAGGCGGCAAAGCCCAGTTGACCAGGTATGCAACCACTATTCCAATGATCGTATATAGGAAACGATAGAAAGCCAAGTACAAAGCATATTCTCGAGGATCAGTCGTTTGATTTGAAGATTGGCTTAAAGCAATCAATATAAATACTACAGCTGCAAGAGCCGTCATTTCAGTAGCTCTGATCAAGACGGTAAGCCAAATTGTTAAGAATAAAAGGAATGTAATAATTAAATAATATTGTACACTGTGGTTATCCAAATTCAAACCGATTCTGATTTGAACTGCTGCCAAGCCCATCAAAGCGCCAAAAGTGGTTGAGCCTACTCGGTACAGACCAACTTTCCAAGTGAGTTTTAAGTTGGATTTCAAAGTAATTATAGCAGCAATACAAGCATGAAATGCATGAAATACTCCGGAATTATCACCGATATTTATCAATGAAATCATCAGACAGATAAAAACAGCAATGGTAGTTTTGAGGATTCGCCATCCCGGCTTTTGAAAATTAAATAATTCATCCTGAGTTAAATGCGGATTATATGATTTGTTTGTTTTGCTTTTTTTATACAGATCAGAATACATTTCTGCAAAATGTTCATAATTCTCAAAAAAATCATAAATGTATTCAGAATTATGGATATTTTCTGAAATCTCTTTTGATGAAAAACCGGCAATATTTTTCGTATTATTTTTTTTATTCGCGATATCATTATCGACAGAATCAATTTTTAAATTTGAATTATCTGCCTGCCTATCTTCGTTATCTTTTTGTGTATTTTCTTGCATATTATCCTGTCTGTTTTTATTTATTATCTTGTCTATTTTTTATTTATTATCTGGTTTATTATCTTGTCTATTTTTTATTTATTATCTGGTTTATTATCTTGTCTGTTTTTTGTTTATTATTTATCTTTGTTTCTGTTTATTATCTTATCTATTTTTTTGTTTATTATCTTATCTGTTTTCTTGCTGAGAATTGCTTTCATCCTTACTAATTATCTGATAAACCATTTAATGAGTCTCTTTTAAATTGCAGCCGTTTGATTATATACATTCAGAATATAAAAAATTTTACAATCAGCTTATTTTTTTCAAATGTAACATATGTCACTTACGTTTTATGAAATGAATATAAACTATAAGATAAACATAATCAACGATATATCAGATATCAAATTTAAACAAATTAATTGTACACAACAGGAGGTTATTATGAAAAAATTAGATATTTATTTAGCAGATTTATTAGTAGGAAATGTTAAACTTCACAATTTACACTGGAATGTAGTGGGGCTTACTTTCAAAGCAGTTCATGAATATCTTGAAGATCTATATGATTCATTCTTTGAAAAATATGATGAAGTTGCTGAATATCAAAAACAAGTCGGTGTATATCCGAAGAGTTCTGTAAAAGAATATATGAATTTAACAAAAATTGAAGAATTGGGTGATAACGACATTTCTTCAAAAGATGCATTAGCCGTTGCCTTAGATCTCATTAAACATATGAAAGATAGTGCATTAAAGATTCAAGCAGAAGCAGATGATTTCGTACTTTCCAATATGATGGAAGATCATGTAATTGAATACAATAAAGCAATCTGGTTCATGGAATCAATGTTGAAATAATTAATAATAAATATTTTAATACTTAATCCTAACACTTCTTAACACTAACAAAAAAGGAATGTCTCAAAAATGTAACGAATCTTTCTATCTGCGTTCTGCTCTATACAGAATACAGACCGGATTTAGAGATTCACTATGGGAGGCATTTCCTTTTTTTAAATAGCCGGTTTGCTCACTTTTCGATTTATTAAAACTGGCAAGCACACTTTTGACTTCTTAGAACCGGTATGCACACTTTTTAAGGTTAATTCGAGAATCCGGCGGTACAGGCTTAAATAGTGTGCATGCTACTTGGTAAAACCGGCTTTCCTCGGCTGACCGTGCACACTTTTTAAGGTTAGGTTGGATTTCCACTGTATCACCTTAAATAGTGTGCATGGCCTTTGAAAAAACCGACTTTCCTCGGTTGATCCTGCACACTTTTTAAGGTTAGGTTTGATTTCCGCTGTATCACCTTAAATAGTGTGCATGCTACTTGGTAAAACCGGCTTTCCTCGTTTGATCCTGCACACTTTTTAAGGTTAGGCTGGATTTCCACTGTATCACCTTGAATAGTGTGCATGCTACTTGGTAAAACCGGCTTTCCTCAGCAGACTGTGCACACTTTTTAAGGTTAGGTTGGATTTCCGCTGTATCACCTTAAATAGTGTGCATGCTACTTGGTAAAACCGGCTTTCCTCGGCTGACCGTGCACACTTTTTAAGGTTAGGTTGGATTTCCACTGTATCACCTTAAATAGTGTGCAAGTTACTTGGTAAAACCGGCTTTCCTCGGTTGATCCTGCACACTTTTTAAGGTTAGGTTGGATTTCCGCTGTATCACCTTAAATAGTGTGCATGCTACTTGGTAAAACCGGCTTTCCTCGGTTGATCCTGCACACTTTTTAAGGTTAGGCTGGATTTCCGCTGTATCACCTTGAATAGTGTGCATGCTACTTGGTAAAACCGGCTTTCCTCAGCAGACTGTGCACACTTTTTAAGGTTAATTCGAGAATCCGGCGGTACAGGCTTAAATAGTGTGCATGCTACTTGGTAAAAGCGACTTTCCTCGGTTGCTCCTGCACACTTTTTAAGGTTAGGTTGGATTTCCACTGTATCACCTTAAATAGTGCGCAAGTTCTTTATATATAGTGTTCCTATAATAAATGTAGAGTTGAAGATAATATATACTTATTAATTAAATTTGTGCTAAACTTTTCACGATATTTCGCGATATTTCAGAATGTTTTAAGATATATTAAGATATATAATAATCAAGAATCAGCTATAATATATATCCAATATTAATTTTTAAGATAGAAAAAAATATTTTCAAAGAGAAAAGCACGATAGAATTGAGGTAGAATTAAATAAAATTCGAAACCATAATTTAAAGAAACATAATTCAACGAAACATAATTTAATTAATAATCAAATAGAATTAAAACAGAATTGAGATTTTTATAAAAAATAATGAAAAGATTTTTCAGCAAAATATGGGGTTATATAGTTTTTGGCATTGCCAAATTTTTTGATGTAATCTTAGGCGGCTTAAACAAAGGTATTTCCTTTTTAGTAAATGTTACCAAACGTATAAGAAACGTCATTGCCCCAATTGCGATCGGGGTTTTATTTTTCAGCCCGTTTTTATTTCGTCTTATACCGATTTGGTTATGGATACCCTTGTTGATAATATTTATTTTCCCATTCTTAGGTTCCGGTTTTGTATCTTTTCTTGAATATTGGAAATATGTACTTTGTGAATATTTATATGATAAATCGGAAGACTTGATCAAGGGGACTTCAAAAGGTCAGATTTTCGGCTCTTATGGTGACAAATATAAAAGACAAAAAGCTGCTCAAGAAGAAGCGGAGCGCAGAAGAAGATATGCAGAAGAAGCTGCAGCCCGTGAAAAAAGAAGACAGCAACAACAGGAACAATGGGCAAGAATTTTTGAACAGTTCTTCGGCGGCTTTGCCGGTGGAACCGGTACTTACGGACCTTTTGGCGGATATGGGCCAGGTACAGGAGGCTACGGACAAGGACGTTCTTATAATCCTGCTGCTGACTTTAATCAGCAATATCGTAAACATTGTGATGTGTTAGGAATTCCTTATGATACAGATGAATATCAAGTCAAACTTGCCTACCGTAAAAAAGCTAAAGAATATCATCCGGATATTAATAAGTCGGCTAATGCCACACAAAAATTCCAAGAAATCAGTAGTGCCTATGAATTTCTCTCACAAGAAAATATCGATCGCTACAAAAGATTAAATAATCTATGAAATGCAAGATGAAAAATCAAAAAGTACGATAAAGATCGAAAAAGATCGAAAAAGATCGAAAAAGATCGAAAAAGATCGAAAAAGATCGATAAAGCACAATAAAGATCAATAAAGCACAATAAAGATCGAAAAGCACGATAAGGATCGATCAAGATTGATAAAGTACGAAAAAGATCGATAAAGTACGATAAAGCATAATAAAGATCGCATAAAATGAAAAATACTCAAAAAATGTCCAATTAGAGTATCAATGAACAGAGTGTCAATAAACAGAAAAACCTGTAGCAATTTCCATTATTTATTATTGATCATTTGTATTAGAAAGAGATTCTTCATAAACTACACGGCATCTTTCGATAATGTCGTTTGCAGCTTTTCGTCCATCAATTTTTAGAATATCGGTTTTAATATTCTCTAAATCTTTATATACCTCAAAAAAATGCATGATTTCGTTATAAACATGATCCGGCAAATCAGTCAGGTCTTTATAAAAACTCATCTGTGGATCATCGAATGGAACAGCGATAATTTTTTCGTCTATATGATTATCGTCTTTCATTATAATTGCACCAAGCGGATAACAGCGCACCATACATAAAGGAGTCAAGCTCTCTGAACATAAAACCAAAACATCCAAGGGATCTCCGTCATCAGAAGTTGTCTGTGGGATAAAACCGTAATTTTGCGGATAATGAGTTGATGTATAAAGAATTCGATCGAGTCGTAAAAGACCGGTTTGATTATCCACTTCATATTTTTGCTTGCTGCCTTTCGGAATCTCGATTACAGCAAGGAAATCATCAGGTAATATTCTTTCTTTAGGTAAACTATTCCAAGGATTCATTAAAACCTCCTAATATCCTGCAAACAAGTACGTGCCAGCCTTTCAGGATTGAGGTAATTAGTGAGTGAAAGGCTGGCAGTTAGTAGCAGATAGATTGTTTTGTCTATATACTATAGCATAAAAAAAACAATATTTCATTGTCACTGGTGCAAGATTATTGTCTCTGATGCAAGATTATTGTCACTGATGCAAGATTATTGTCACTGATGCAAGATCATTGTCACTGGTGCAAGATTATTGTCACTGATGCAAGATCATTGT
>JAAYRL010000030.1 GCA_012518795.1 Clostridiaceae bacterium | reverse complement strand
TTTTCCAATGCTTTATTTGTGTTGCACTTTTCCTATTCAATTTTCAAGGTTCTATTTTGTTTTTTACTTTCTGTTAGCTATAAAATCTTTTTATTTCTTTGTTGACTTTTTATAGCTGGTCTTATTTATTTCTAAAATACTATTTTAATATTTTGTTTTATTGAAATATTTGTTCAAATAATTCATTGATGCCTTTTCCATATTGTTCGCGCAAATCATCGGTTGAACCCTTGATTCTTATTTGACCGGAATCGAGGAATAGAACGGAATCAATAATATTTTCTATATCATTCAATAAATGTGTAGAGACGATCATCAGAGCATCTTCCGAAAAACCTTCAATCATACTGCGTAAAATGATTTTTCTCGAAGCGGGATCAACACCTGAAATCGGTTCATCAAGCAGAAAAATCTTTGCATCACGTGACATTGTGAGTAAAACTTGAATTTTTTCACCCATACCTTTCGACATTTCCATCAGTTTTTGTTCTGGTTTTAATTTAAACAATTCGAGCATTTTGAAAGCTTTCTCCCGGTTAAAATCAGAGAAAAAACTATCATATAATTCGATAATTTGTTCAGCTCTTAAATTATTGCTGATATAAGGTCTGTCAGGTAAATAAGAAACGAATTTTCTACTTTCTAATCCCGGTTTAAACCCGTTAATCAGAACTTCGCCGGAATAGGCCATATCAAAAGCGCCGAGAATTCGCAACAAACTGCTTTTGCCCGAACCGTTCGGACCGACTAAACCTACTATTTGACCGGAATCAAGCTCTAAACTTAAATTGCTGATGGCTTGAATTTTTCCGTAATTTTTACATAAATTGTTGATTTGGATGATTGACATATTTAAATTGCTCCTTGGTTTCCGCGAATTATTAATATTTTTCTGAACTTAACAAATGTCTGTCTTGTTTAACTTTATGATTTTATTGTTAAACTTTATTTTCTTCTGAATTTAAACACCGTTTGACTAAATCTAAAATTTGTTTTTGATCAATATCGATTGCTTGCATTTGGAGGACAAAATCTTGTGTTTTACTCTCCGCCATTTCCTGTTTTAAATTATCAATGAGCTCTTGATTTTGAGTAATAAACCTGCCTGCAGTTCTTTGACTATAGGCTAAACCGATATTTTCCAATTCGGCCAAAGCACGTTGGACCGTATTGGGATTTACGGCAAAACTCAGAGCCAAATTTCTCACACTATCAATTTTTTCTCCTGACTTCCAAGTGCCATTTGCAATATTTGTTTTAAATATTTCAATTAATTGCAAATAGATTGGTTGACTTTCATCAAATTTGTATGACATTCAGTAAAACTCCAAATATTGTACTATTGTATTAATCAGTTAATACAATAGTACAATGTTGATTGTTACAAAGTCAAGCAAAAATAATGTAATTTTTCAAGAATCTTCACAATACTTCACTTTCAAACTATTTTTATTTCAAAAGTTATTGCTACTATATATACACGTTGATAAGCGTAGTCGCAAAAGAGGCGACTATAAATAAACACCTCTTCATACGTCTCCTCATGGTCAAGGTCCCTTTCTCGGGATCTTGATCTCTTTTTAGGCATTTAGATATAGTAACGATCCAGCGACATTCTTTTGTGTGATACAATAAATCGCGGAATAAATTAAAATGTGTATAATTCTTTTTAGATATAATCTGAAAAATTCGATTATAATGAATAGGTGAAAATTTTATGTTCCATTTATGGTATGAACGACAGATGGATCGGGAATTAAATATTCAAACACGAATTATGCGTGAGTGGACGACAATCGAGGATGTGATGTCATATAATCGTTTGGAATCAACTCCGTATCAAGCGTTGGATAAGCTTTTTGAGATTAATGAATTAGGTCCTGATTCGAATTTTGTTGATTTTGGTTGTGGCAGCGGGCGTGTAGCTTTTTACGTTCATAATCGTTTCAATATTCCGGTTACCGGAATTGAACTCAACATGCAGACATATCTGGAATTAAGAGAAAACTTGAATTCATATCTCGCTGCTGATCCTCAAGTAAACTTTGCAGAAAACATTGCTTCATATCAAAAGATAGAACAACATAATTTATTGTATGAAAGGGCAGGTTCTGATTTTGATATTGATTTTGCTGCAAAAAAATTCAATAATCGAAAAATTAAAACTGCAAAAAAAAGTATGGCTTCAATTAATTTTGTTCAGGAATATGCAGAACATTATCAAATTCAAAAAAATCAGAATGTTTTCTATTTTTTCAACCCATTTACCATAAAAATTTTTGTCCAAGTGATTCGCAATATTGAGCAAAGTTTATTTGATAATCCGCGTGCAGCAGAAATTATTTTGTATTATCCGATGTATGATTTTCAAGATTTTATGGAAAAAAAGACGATCTTTCAAAGAGAAGGTTCGATCAGTCTAAATATGTTGGAAGATGAATTTGAGAAATTTATTATTTATCGATATGATCCGATATTCGAATAATTAAACTAAAATTATCAGTTTTGCGAAAACTATTTGCATATAAAATTCGAAAATCTTCCTGAAATTTCACTGCTCAAAGTAGATGATTTGAAAAAAATGAAAAATTTTATATAGTAAATTGACTTTCCGTTTCATTAAGTGATATCATACTTCGGCGACCACTCTGATCGGGTGTTATTAAAGCATGATTGCTACCTGGATCAGGTGAGACTGTTTACAGGGAGGAAAAAATGTACGCTATTATCAAAACAGGCGGTAAGCAATACAAAGTTGCTGAAAAAGATGTGATTTATATCGAAAAACTGGAAGGCGAAGCAGGTGATGAAATTACTTTTGATCAAGTTCTCGCACTTTCCAAAGATGATACTATTCAAGTAGGTTCACCATTTGTTGATGGTGCTGTTGTCAAGGGCGAAATTGTTAAACAGGGTAAAGGTAAAAAAATTACAATTTTCAAATATCGACCCAAAAAGACATATCGTCGTAAAATGGGACATCGTCAGCCCTATACTTGTGTGAAGATTACAAGCATAGCATAAAAAGAGGCTGTGAGTGATACGAGCAAAGTTTGTCTTAGATCAGAAAAAAAGAATTGAATCTTTTTATCTAACAGGACATGCTGAATATGCCGAATCCGGTAAAGATATTTATTGTAGTGCTGCATCGGCGATTACCCAAACCGTAATCGGAACATTGACTGAAATAATAGAAGCAGGTCAAGATTTTGTTTATCTGAATGAAGTGGGTGAAATCGAATGTCAAATTCTGGACTATGATAATTTATCGCAAGATAAAAAAATAGCTACACAGACTTTGATGTTATCAGCATATATAGGTCTTAAACAAATTGAAATGATTGACGGACAAAAGTTTTTGTCTATTGAGAAAGTAGAGGAATACTAATGATTAAGATTAATTTACAATTATTAGCTAGCAAGAAGGGTGTTGGTAGTACCAAAAACGGTCGTGATTCACAGTCTAAGCGTTTAGGTGCGAAACTCGGTGATGGTCAATATTGTTTAGCCGGTAATATCATCTATCGCCAACGCGGTACCAAGATTCACCCGGGTCAAAACGTCGGAAAAGGTAAAGATGATACCTTGTTCTCGATAATTGACGGTCAAGTTCGTTACGAAAGATTAGGACGTAAACGTACTCAAGTCAGTGTTTATCCAGTTGCTGAATAATCTGATTAAAGTTACTTGCTTATTTGATTTTAAGTTACTTGCTTACTAAGTGAATAAATTATTCAACTAACAAATTTTGCAGTAAATTTCTTCGTTTCAGATTAACTTAGATTTGTTTGCTTTAATTTACAGTAAGTTTGTTTACTTAGTTTTATAGTAAGTGTAAGTTTATTCAGCACAATAAGTGGAATTAATTATTTAGATTATTAACGGAATTTATTATTCAAGCCCGGCTTTTCAGTCGGGTTTTTTAAATTTAGAAAGCAGGGCATTTTGTTTTTTGATCAAGTTATAATCGATGTAAAAGCCGGTAACGGCGGTGATGGTGCGGTGTCTTTCCGGCGTGAAAAATATGTACCGGAAGGTGGTCCGGATGGCGGCAATGGCGGTCAAGGCGGAGATGTTTATTTGAGAGTAAATTCCGGGATCAATACTTTGCAAGATTATCGTTACACAAGAAAATTCAAAGCGGCATCCGGCGAGAACGGTATGGGCAAGATGTGTTACGGTAAATCTGCCGAGAATTTATACTTGGAAGTACCGCAGGGTACTTTAGTTTATGATGCTGAGAATGACGAACTGCTGGCGGATTTAACAGAAGAGAACGAAGAATTTCTCTTAGCTAAAGGCGGTCAAGGCGGTTTGGGAAATTCACATTTTAAAACTTCGGTCAGACAAGCTCCACGTTTTGCCAGAGCCGGCGGCAAAGGAGAAAAGAAAACAATTAAACTTGAGCTCAAATTAATTGCGGACGTAGGTTTAATCGGATTTCCCAATGTAGGTAAATCGACACTCTTATCAGTCGTAAGTGCAGCGAAACCTAAAATTGCCAACTATCCTTTTACCACACTGACACCGCAACTTGGTGTAGTGACATATTCGGATGTTTCTTTCGTGATGGCGGACATGCCCGGATTAATTGAGGGAGCATCGGAAGGTGTCGGCCTGGGTCATGATTTTTTACGCCATATTGAAAGAACCAGAATGTTTCTCCAAGTTATTGATCCGACAATGGGTAATTTGGAAAATGTTATTAAACAATTTGAATTGATTGAATTTGAACTAGGTGAATATCAAGCAGAATTATTGGAGCGTAAACGTCTGATTGTAATCAATAAAATTGATATAGCGGATAGCAAACTGGTAGATGAATTAAAACAAGAATTTGAAAACAGAGGTTTTGAAGTGTTTTTAATCAGTGCGGCAACTCGTAGAAATGTTGATCAGTTAATTGCTAAAACAGCGGAATACATTTCCGAATTGCCACCGATTCCTAAATTTAAGATTGAAGATACCGAACATAAAACATATCGCTATCAAGCTAAAGAATTATTCAAGATTCACTTTGATGGTGAATTCTTTGTTGTCGATAGTGAATGGGCGGAACGCTTGGTCAGATCAACTGATTTCTCTGACAATGAAGCATTTTTCTACTTTCAGAGATTGATTAAACGCAGAGGTTTGGATCAAGCATTATATGATGCAGGACTTGAAAACGGTGATTGGGTTAAAATAGGTGATATGGAGTTCCAATGGCTGGAGGAAGAGTAATAAGAATTCATAATTCGATGGGGTAATAAGAATTCGTAATGCGAAAGAGTAATAAGAATTCATAATTCGATGGGGTAATAAGAATTCATATGCGATAGAGTAATAAGAATTCGTAATGCGAAAGGATTTGTATGTTTCAGAATTGGGATGAAGATCTCCTATATTTTTTTCAAAAAATAACAGAGCACCCGTTGTTAGATAAGTTTTTTATATTCTACACTTCTCTGGGAAATAAAGGCTATCTCTGGATTGCGATTGGTTTAATATTAATATTTTTCAAGAAAACTCGAAAAACAGGCATATTGCTTTTAATTTCGCTCTTAATCAGTCATCTCTTAAATACCCTTGTACTTAAGACATTAATTGATCGCCCGCGTCCATACGAAGTACTGCCGAATGTTCGCATGGTAATCGGCAAAGTAGATGAAACTTCATTTCCCTCAGGTCATTCTGCTACAGCATTCGGATCAGCTTTCGTCATTTTTCTGCGAGAAAGAGGTTGGTTGCGTTGGACTGCCTTAGCAATGGCTATATTGATGGCTTTTTCGAGATTATATGTCGGTGTCCATTATCCGTCAGATGTTTTGGCAGGATCAATCGTAGGAATACTGATTGCTACAGGAGTAGTATTTTTGGAACAACGCATTTCTCAAAAATACAATCAGAAATTGAAACAAAAAAGAAATAGAAATAATTCGATTTAATTAAAAGACTAGCACATTATTTAAGACTGTACAGCGAAATCTCTGAATAACCTTGAAAAGTGTGCATATCCAGTCTGAAAATCAGGGTTTATTAAATAATCTGCACACTTTCTAAGCTGATGCAGGATTTCCTCGGTCCAACCTTAAAAAGTGTGCAAGGTCATCCAAGATAAGCCGGTTTTATCAAAGGTCATGCACACTTTCTAAGCTGATGCAGGATTTCCTCGGTCCAACCTTAAAAAGTGTGCAAGGTCATCCAAGAAAAGCTGGTTTCATCAAAGGTCATGCACACTTTCTAAGCTGATGCAGGATTTCCTCGGTCCAACCTTAAAAAGTGTGCAAGGTCATCCAAGAAAAGCCGGTTTTATCAAAGGTCAGGCACACTTTCTAAGCTGATGCAGGATTTCCTCGGTCCAACCTTAAAAAGTGTGCAAGGTCAGCCAAGAAAAGCCGGTTTTATCAAAGGTCACCGTAAAACCTTAAATAGTGTGCAGATTCTTTAAGAGGCAATTTAATGGTTGAAGTTTGATTACATTGATGATAGACTTTGCAAAGAATTGAGTGTTTTTACATTGTAATTATTTAAGAAAACTCAAAGCTATTTTGATATAATTCATTTAAAATGAAGTATAATGAAAAACAAGATAAAATATTAGAAACAAGGAAGGAAAGAACTATGAAATCATATGTTTGTGATGTATGCGGATATATCTATGATCCTGCAGAAGGTGATCCGGATAACGGTGTAGAACCGGGAACAGCTTTTGAGGATATCCCTGAAGATTGGCTCTGCCCACTGTGTGGCGTAGGCAAAGAAGATTTTTCACCATTAGATTAATCTTTAACTAATCAAACAATAAATATAAAAGTGGTGTAAAATACAAATTAAACGTATTAGCATCACTTTTTTAATCTTGTGGCAGAAAAATAATGTATTAGCATCACTTTTTTAATCTTGTGGCAGCAAAATGTGGAAAAGAGCTTGATAGATTTCAACGGAATTATTTTGCCAGTTTTGACAAATATTTCGTGCCATTTTTTCGGTAGGAACATTAAGTTCTAAGGAAAAAATAACTTGATTATGATTTCTTTGCTCTAATTTTATTCTGAAATTATGCTCGCTGTCTTCTGAATAATGAGCAGTCAAAGTACGTTCTTTTTGTTCATGAGTACTCAATTTTTCTAAAAAATCTTGTACCTGAGTCGGTAATGTATTGCCCAAGGCTTTGAGGACGGCAGAACCTTCCGGTGTAATATTAAGACGATTTACCGGTTTGCCTAAAGCTGTAAATTCTACTTCGCTTTTATTCTCGGACAAATGAATTAAATGCTGTTTGATTAGTAGATCCAAAGCGGCTGCAGCTGAGAAATAATCTAAATATAGAGAATTAATTGCGGAGTCAATAATGTTTTCCGAAGTAGAATTCGGTTGCTTTTCAATGATTGAGAGCATGATTAAAGCCGCTTGAGAATCATTTACTTGATACATATTTTCTCCATTTCATATTGCTATATTTTTTGATTATCATTATTTATCACATTATTATGTGTTTTTACATGTCATATCTTTAGATTAATTAAAGATTAGGTTAATTAAATATTTGTGTAATTCAGTATATATTTTTTAGGGTTATTCATTTGTGTAATCGACTATATATTTTTTAGGGTTATTCATTTGTGTAATTCAGTATATATTTTTTAGGGTTATTTATTTGTGTAATCGACTATATATTTGTATCAATTGTAAATTGACCGGTATAAAGATTGAAGTATTCACCTTTGGCTTTGATCAATTCAATATGGGAACCTTGCTCAATTATTTTACCATTTTTTAACACAATAATCAGATCTGCATTTTTCACGGTGGATAAGCGGTGAGCTATGATCAAAGCAGTTCTATTTAGTAAAATGTTTTCAATTGCATCTTGAATTTGTTTTTCCGTTTCGGTGTCGATTGAGGAAGTTGCTTCATCAAAAATAAAAATTGCAGGATCGGCAATAATTGCCCTGGCAAAAGATATTAATTGTTTTTCTCCGGTAGATAACTTACTGCCGCCTTCGCCGGCTAAAGTAGCATAACCGTTTTCCAGTTTCTCAATAAAATCATCGGCACATACGAATTTTGCAGCATTTTTTATTTCCGATTCACTGGCATCTAACCTGCCGTATCGAATATTATCTGCGATTGTTGCATTGAATAGATGTGGTGTTTGCAAGACGTATCCCAGATTATGATAAAGCCAGACTTGCGGCAAATCTTGAATGTCATATCCGTCAATCAAAATTTGTCCTTGTTGCGGTTCGTAGAATCTACAGGCCAGATTGACCAATGTAGTTTTGCCTGCACCGGTTTCACCGACGATAGCTACAGTTTGTCCCGCTTCAATTGTTAAATTGAAATTTTCCAGAATCGGTTCACCATCGACATAAGAGAAAGTAACATTTCTAAATTCAATAGTTCCTTTAATTTTTGGCCAAGGCTGTTCACCGGCTCCGTCTTGAGCACCATATTTTTTGAGAACCTCGGCACTGTCGGTTATCTCTACCGGTTCATTGAGTAAAGTAATTACTCTCTCCGCTGCAGCTTGAGCTGCCTGCAATTCTCGAAAAACTCCGGCAACTTGTCGTATCGGATCCCATAAATGCAATGTATATGTAAATAAAGCATAAATTGTACCGATTTCAATCAGATTTTGCGTATATGCTTCACCGCCTAAAACCAAAATCAAAGCAGCGACAATCATGCCGATAATCGAAACGGCAGGTAAGAAATAGGCAGCCATCCGACTGGCCTCAATAGAACGGCAGTTCATTTTTTCAGCAGTTGCAAAAAATTCCAGTTCGTTTTCTTTTTCCCTAAGTAAAGTTTTAGTAGTTCTGGCACCCATGATACCTTCATTAAATTCACCGGTAATCTCGGAATTCAGACGTCGAATTTCACGTTGTGTTCTCAACATTCTTTTTTGAAAATAGATAGTAATTGCAATGATTATCGGAACAGCAGCTGCAGCTATTAAAGCGAGCTTGAAATCCATGATTAGCATAGCTGCGAGAATTACAATTATGGTAAAACCGCCCCAAACAAAATCAATAATACCGAAAGAAATGGTTTCGCAGAGTCTGGTTACATCATTGATCATACGTGATAAAATCCAGCCGACAGGCATTCGATCATAAAAACTGAAAGAGAGATTTTGTAAATGTTCAAAACCTTTTTTACGGATATTATATGACATTTCAGTTTCAATGCGTCCTGATAATTTCAGCCAAGATTTTGTACCGAATGAAATTGCTACTACTATTGCCAAATAGATAATTGAGTAAACAATCAGACCGTCGGTTATATTATATTTGATGAAATGATTGATTGCATAACGTACCATAATAGGTGAAATACTCTCTAAAATTGCTACAATAATTAAGACCACGATCAGGCTGATAATTAACCTTTTGCGAGGTGCTGCTAATTTTATGAATTTCAACCAAGTTTCGGTATTGATTTTATCTTTATGTTGATCAGTTTTTTTACTCATTCTCTTTACTATATATTTTGTCTTTTACTAAATAAAATTCTGCCGGGCTACGTTCCAATTGTTCTAAGATTATTAATTAAGCCAATCGTGTTGGATTTTATAAACACGTTGGTACAGTCCTTCTTGCTTTAATAATTCCTGATGTGTGCCTGTTTGAGTTAGTTGGGTATCTTCTAAAACAAAAATTTGATCCGCATCATAAATGCTGGAAATTCGATGTGAAACAATGATTGTTGTAGTTCCTTGAGGTCTATTTTTGAGAGATTTCCGAATTTCACGATCAGTTTCGGTATCCACAGCAGATAACGAATCATCAAAAATCAGAATCTGACAATCACGAATTAAAGTTCTGGCAATTGCTAAGCGCTGTTTTTGTCCACCGGATAAAGTTACGCCACGTTCGCCGACAACTGTATCATAGCCTTGACTAAATTGTTCGATTTCGTTGTCTAAATGAGCTATTTTTGCATATCGGCGTACATTTTCAATAGTTGTTTGTGGTTTCGGTAAGCGAATATTTTCGCCGATGCTTCGTGAATAGATATACGATTCTTGGAGAATCAGGCCGACTTGTCTGCGCAGACTATAGCGGTTAATTTGCTCGACCGGAATATCGTCAAATGTCAGTGTTCCGGAACTTGGCAGATACAGTTTTTGTAAAAGTAAGAGTAGGCTTGATTTACCGGATCCTGTCGGGCCTAAGATACCGATTGTTTGGCCGGCTTTAATTTCAATGTTGATATTTTGCAGAACCGGCTCGGAACCGTCGGGATATTGGAAGCTTACATTATTAAAATTGATGTTACCTTGCAGTTCAGGCTCTAAAAGACCTTGATCGTCGGGTTCCGGCTCTGCATCAAGAATTTCTTTTAATCTGCTGAATGAGATTTGGGCTTTGCCGATGTCGGCTATAACTCTGGCTAGAATCCTCAAATTGATTAACAAACGATCAGCATAAGAGATAAATATTATCAACACCCCGAGATATAAACCGTGTGAAATTACCCTGATGGTGCCAATAATCACGATTAAAGCCAATTCACCATTTGAAAACAAATCGGAAATAAACCAGAAATTACCCATGATTTTATACTGTTTAAGGCTATAATCGTAAAGTTCTTGGTGGGTTTCTTCAAGTTGTGCTAGTTCGAAGTTTTTTCGTCCGAATGCTTTGATTACCCGCATTCCGGTCAAGCTTTCTTGTAATCTGGCAGATAATTTTCCTTCAGTTTCATCCCAGAGCTCAAATTGACCACGGCGTCTTTTAAAATAGATAATTGTGCTGACAAACATAATCGGTGTTACAGAAATTGCGACGATACTGAGTGTGGAATCCAAATTAATCATGACGACAATTGTAATTACAATCGTCGCAATACATCTGATAATTTGCAAAAACTGATTTTGAAAAAAACGTCTGATAACTTCGACATCGCTGGTACAGCGCTGTACCAAATCACCGGTTTCAGCTTTGGCATGCCAGGCATAAGGTAGCCTTTGTAAATGGGAAAAGAGCTTGCGACGCATTCTCTCCGCACCGTTTTCAGCTACTTTAGCAATATGAAGATCGGAAATAAATTCGGCAATTCCCTGAATTATGGTAATTCCTAAGAGAAGCAGTCCTAATACCCAAAGATTATTTATAAGGAAAGGACGTCCGCCAATTTGCAAATAGATGTTTTCTAAAAATTGTGGCAGAGCTACAGCTTGATTAAGCAAAATCTGATCAACGGTAAAACCGACAATAAGTGGAATCAACAAGCTACAGATAGCAATGACCATGATAGATATAACTGCCAAAATCAAATTTTTTGTATCTTTTTTGTAAAAACTAAAAAAATGCTTGCTGGTTTTTTGCTTTATCATGGTTTCTCCCGGATTATTAAGTTAAATTGCCTTAAATATCTTAATTTTTGAGTTTTCTAGATTAGTATTTTAGCAGTTTCATTCTTTGAGTCAATTTACTATAATCATATAGATGTAAATAATTAATCAGAAATGCTGGAATTTTAGAAATCGGAGATGGTTTAAATGATTACAATATTTTTGGAGCAAGTATCTCAGAATAGTTCTCTGAAAGATTATTTGGAATATTCTTTATTTGATCGAAGTGTCAAATTATGGTTGATTGCTTTAATTATTATTTTGGTAGGATTCTTGTTCAAAGGAGTGCTTGGACATTTTTTAACGAAAATAATTTCTCGTATAAAAATCAATGATCGTGTTTTAGGAACAGAACATGATAAACAATTCAAAAAAGTCTTGTCTTGGATTTTACCTTTGCTTGCTTTCAAAATAGCAATTTCTTATGTTTTAAAAGCAGGATCTCCGATCGACGGCATAATTAATCTGTTATTAAGTTCGATTTTTATTGTATTAGCTCTGCGAATTGTTGAATTGATCTGTCGAAAAATGTTCAGTTTTTGGCATGAAAAAGATCCGGAAAAACTTACTGCAACGGTTTATCGATTTTTGCTGCAAATAATCAGAGCTATTTTGATTATTTTGGGCGCAATTATGATTTTAAGTTTGTTGAAAATAAATGTTGCGGGAATTATTACCGGTTTAGGCTTAGGTGGACTTGCGGTATCGATGGCCGCTAAAGATTATTTAACAGATTTAATTGCCGGATTTTCAATTATGTCGGAAAAGATTTTTGAAATTAGTCATTATATTAAAGCTCCTGATGTTGAAGGAATTGTGGAAGATATTAAATTTCGTCAAACTCAAGTCAGAACTTTTGATCAAGGTTTGATGGCGGTACCGAATTCAAAATTAACCAGAGACTACGTTATTAATTATTCACGAATGGGCAAACGACGCTTACGATTTATGGTGAATTTACCAACTTTTGTCACAAATGAGCAAATAGCGGGTTTGAAAAAGTTGCTGTCAGATTATATCGCACAGAATGATGATGTTACAGAGGATAATCCTTTACTCGGTACATTTTCAATTAATCCTGATAAGATTGAATTTCTGGTACAATATTTTATTAAAAGTATAGTTTATGCTGATTATATTCAGGAGCAAGATCGAGTATTACACTTGATTTGGGATTATCTCAGTAAAGAAAAAATTGCTGACCCGATTACACTGGTCAATATATTAAATGATGATGATAGCGGGGAGATGCAAGTTTCAGATGTGACAAAAGCAAATTGATAAAGCTAAGAAAGCATATGTAATAGATTAACAATATTGAGCCATACCGTCAGTAATTGAACCCTCATATACGAGCACCGCAGATTCAAGCGAAAATTCAACACAAACTGAATCTACGGAGTCAACCGATATTTCAACAAAATTAACATTGTCGTGTTTGTGCTGAAAAAATTAGAAAAGAGCGAAATCTCATTGATTATTGATTTTTGTATAATAGGTATACTGATTTTTCAGATAGTTCAGGGTTGGCGCAGAGGTTTTTTAGGTGTAATTTTACGCTTGGGCATTACTATTGTTGCCATACTGCTTGCTGCTTTGATTGCAACTCAAATTTCTGATTCTTTAACATCTTCATTTGTTCCTGAAACAAAAATATCTGACTTGAGTCTAGAACTTTCTGACCAAGTATTAGGTCAGGGAACCCCGATTTCTTTGGCATTACAAAATATAGGTTTGTCAGAAAACAGGAGTAATCAATTAACTGAAAGCATTGGCAAAGTTACTTTTCCTCTAATTGAAAATCTGGTAAGAAAACTTGCAGTGCTTCTGGTGACTGCTGTGTCGTTTTTAATGATTTTTGCAATACTACGCTTGATTTTTTATTTTTTAATTAAGAAATTTTCTGATGTATTTAATCGCATTCCAATTTTGGGAACTCTTAATCAAGTTTGCGGAATCCTGCTTGGGATTCTGATCTCAGGCTTATTTTCAATGATTCTGGTGATTAGCTTAAGTCAGATTGCCCCTTTTTCTAAATTTATATTACAGCAAGCATCAAATTCTCTCTTGTATCGCTTCTTGTTGGAAAATGCCATATTGATTTCATGATTCTCCATAATTCTTTGAGATTTGTTTCTTGACAAATATCAACTATACTTTTATATTATTAATCGTTAGCACTCTGGAGTTCCGAGTGCTAAAATAATGTTAATAAAAAACAATAAATATAAGGAGGTCAGCATGAAAATTAAACCATTGGGTGATCGTGTTGTAATTAAAATGTTAGAAGCCGAAGAAACTACCAAGAGTGGTATTGTATTGCCGGGTAGTGCTAAAGAAAAACCACAAATTGCAGAAATAATGGCAGTAGGTCCTGGCGGAATAATTGATGGTAAAGATGTAATTATGGAAGTTGAGGTTGGCGATCAAGTCTTAATTAGCCAATATGCCGGTACTACATTTAAATTTGATGATGTTGAATATACTATTCTCAAACAAAGTGATATTTTAGCTATTGTTGATTAGTATATTATATTGATAGAAAAGATTAGACTCTTACGGAGGAATTAATATGGCAAAAGAATTAAAATACAATGATGATGCACGTAATGCATTGTTAGATGGTGTAAATAAGTTAGCAGATACAGTTAAAATTACTTTAGGACCCAAAGGCAGAAATGTAGTTTTGGATAAACAATATGGTGCACCGGTTGTAACCAATGACGGAGTTTCAATTGCGAGAGAAATTGAATTGGAAGACCGTTTTGAGAATGCCGGAGCCCAACTGATTAAAGAAGTAGCAACCAAAACACAAGATGTTGCCGGTGACGGTACAACTACAGCAACCCTTTTGGCACAAGCAATTTATCGTGAAGGTTTAAAAAATATTGCAGCAGGTGCAAATCCGATGATTGTTAAACAGGGTATTGAT
>JAAYRL010000029.1 GCA_012518795.1 Clostridiaceae bacterium | reverse complement strand
TCTTTTACTGAATTAATTGCTTGAACAAACTGATAAAATTGTTCATCTGTTTTAGCCTGGAACATATGAATTTCATCACCGGCAATTACAATTATTCGTTGATCTATCAAATTTTTAATTATATTGTCTATTTTGTTTTTATTACTCATTTTTATTTTTCCTTTGTCTTTTCAGTGTCTTTTTTCTGTTGTTTACATCTTGCGAAAGCTATTGTTTTCAATGGTTTCAACCGTCTTTTTAGTGTTGCTTTTTTGCTGTCGTTTGTGATTTTGCTATGGCTTTGCCATTCTTTTTGATAGCTCAGCTATAGCAAGGCTATTAATATTCAATAAACAAATGATTCCGATTGATTACAAATAATTACAATCGCTTGCAAGTGTCATCAATAACTATGTAAATGCTTACAATTTGGGATTTATTGAATTATTCCTGGGATTTATTATCCCCTTAACAATCCCCTTTGACTCTTGTTGTTTCTCTAACTCTTTTTCTAGTTCTTTATCTTTCTCTTTCTCTGTGTCACTTTGTGACGGCTAGATGCTTTTTAGGAAACCATCAAAGGCTGTCATTTCAGTATTTTCAGAAGTTTCTGCTTGTTTATTGTCGTCACTTTGTGACGGTAAAACGTCACTTTGTGACACTTTTAACTCTTCAAAGGCATCATTTCTTTCCCGGAGATTTCTCATACGTCTTGCACTGTCCGTTTCTGATCCTGTCATGTTGGGTAATTCAGTTAAAAGGAGTCTATTTTCATTTTTCCCGACTTCAATAAGATTATTTTTAACTAAAAAATCAATTGCTAACTCAACATCTTTATAGTTTTCGTCAATTTCAAGTGCAATTTCTTCTATATAGTTATCAGTAAGATTTTCATAATAGAAAAAGCCGTCATTTTTTAGGCAAGAAAGAAGTAGTTTGAGATAGATTAATATAAGCGTACCCCCGTTTTCTTTTTTGCGTAATGCTTTCATTTTTCTATCTTGAAAAAAATCTTCTTTTAATTTGAGCCAATAAAACCGTTTATTTGCCATATCTTAACCTTTTATATGTTTTCCTTTTTCTTTCTACTGTGCTAAAATCGAATAAATGATTTTATTTTCATTTATTTAAGCGTTTGGCGGTTCTGTGGTTGATTTTGCTGAACGCTTTTTTTATTCTTCTTCATGTTTAATAATCCCTTTCTAACTTTTAGCTGTGGAGGCTTTCATACTTGATGTTGATCAATAAAGTTATGTAATTCTGATTTTTTAATATACTGCTTGTTATCTATCCGGTATATGCTCAATCCCTCCAACAACCATTTATTAAGGGTACTTCTGCTGATCTGCATATATTCCATTGTTTCAATAACGGTTAAATACTCTTTTGTTATGCTCATATCCCGCCTTGCCTGCTCTAAAGCCTCCAAATACAAATTTTTAACGCTATTTGTAAAATCAGCCTTAAAGCTGTCTGATAAAATAGAATTCATTATTACCTCCAGTCTTTTAATATTTATTGTTTATGTTTTTTCTTTAAGCGTCTTATTGATTTATAAACTTTGTTTGTTGGAGGGTATAAATACCCTTGTTCGATAATCAAAATTGAAAATCGAGTGCTAGCTCGACTTAAAAAGCACAATATGGGTTTAATTCATCTTGTTCTTCTTTACCTGTTCGGTATCTCCAAAGCGGGCAATATTTAATATCACAATTCGTTATTTCAGATGTTTGATTACAAGTGCAATCTAAACATTTAAGCCTGATTGCTTTTGAACGACTTAACCGGATTTTGCTGTAATCAACATTCATATCATGTTTTGCAAGATTACTCATTATTGCTAGCCCTCCACCTTTAACAATTCAACCGGTTCAACGTCTAACGCTTTAGCTAGTTTGAATAATGTAGGTTTTGAACATGTGCCACGGTACATTATTGTTGATACTGTCGCACGGCTAATATTTGCTTTGTCTGCTAGTTCTGTTTGAGTTAGCAACCTAATCATGCATAACTCTTTCAGTTTTTCTAAATCAATTTTCATGTTTTTGCCTCCATAATATTTTATTGTTTTTAGAATGTTCTGATATTTTATTATGAATTTAATAATACTCTATTAATTTAATAATTGCAAGAAAATATCAATAAAATATTTTGAAAGTTTCCGTTTTTTAATATAAAATGAAAATATAGTATTGATTGGTGGTAAGAAATATGTTTCATGAAAAATTAAAACAAATAAGATTGGCAAACGATTTAAGTCAAATAGAAATTTCTGAAATTATGGGTATCAGTGTATCTACTTACAACGGATACGAACAAGGCAAGCAATTCCCAAAAGTAGATTCAATAATACCACTCTGCAAAAAGTTTAATATATCAGCTGATTGGTTGCTTGGAATAGAGTCGACTACAAAGATTGATACGTGGGGTGATCTAGCAAATGCTATTAACGATATAACTTTTGATTATGACTTAGTATTTGAAGCTGAGATTGTAGATAATAACGGGAATGTACACGATACTTTTACTGTTGTTTTAATTCCTTACTCTTGGGTATCCGATTTTTTCGCAAAAAAAAGACAGATGAAAGACTTAGCTAAAACCATGCCTGAACTTCTTAAAGAATGGACAAAAGGGGCATTGTCTGAGCCACCTTTAACAAATGAGATATCTAAAATCTCATTGCTTGAATTTATTAGCAATTTGCAATGGCTTTATGATGAGGATGGATATCGGTACTATGAGATTAGAATACCACTAGGGCAATTTAACGAAGTTGTTTTGTCACCCGAAGAAAAGAAACAAATAAAAGAAAACAGACCTGCAGAACCGGAAACACAACAAAATGATGATGATTATCCTTTTGACTTATAGCCTTATTGATTTTTTGTTAGTTAAGGAATACAACCATGACGGCGACAAAACAGAAACAGATGATGAATAACACATAAACAATTTCATAATTTCCTTAATTAGCTGTGGAGGTTAATGGAGGAATTTATAATATGGCACAATTCAAAGAATACACTACCAAAAAAGGTACTTTTTGGAGGGTAACGGGTTATTTGGGTATATGCTCAGTAACCGGCAAACAAAAAAATATCAATGTTGGAGGCTTCAAAACAAAAAAATCTGCTCAATTGCATTTTGCAAGAGAACAGCTGAACCTTGAAAACAAAACTAAATCTAAACTTAAGAATGAGAATGTAACTTATCAAGAGTTATATGAACGTTGGTTTGATACATACAAGAATACTGTTAAAGAAAGCACATATGTTAAAACTGAACAGCTATTCAAGAATAATATTCTGCCGGCTTTCTCGAACCTTAAAATAAAGAACATTAGTTCTGATTATTTACAAAAGCAAGTGAATAAATGGCATAAGAAATTCAAACAATACAAAAAAGTATTTAATTACGCTTGCAAGGTCTTTGATTATGCTGTTCTGCATGGATATATTGAACACAATCCTAAATCTAGGGTTGTAATTCCAACTATAAAGCTTGATTATGGCATTCCAAAGCGTGAAAAGCTGTACTATACCAAAGATGAATTGCAACAATTTCTCAATGCTGTAAAAGAGACTTGTTCTTTTCAATGGTTTGCATTCTTTAGGCTATTGGCGTTCAGTGGTATGCGTAAAGGTGAAATAATGGCTTTGACTTGGGGTGATGTTGATTTATCCGGCAAGTTATTGACTATTAATAAGACTTTAGCAACCGGAGAAAATAACAAGCTGATTATTCAGCCTCCAAAAACTGAATCAAGTAACAGAATAATCAGCCTTGATAAAATCACTGTTCAAATCTTGAAACAATGGAAAGTAGAACAAGCTAAATTATTGCTTGGTTTCGGGTTTAACGCTCTTAATCCTAAACAATTAGTATTTAGTAAGATCAGCACTAACAAGCCTTTATACTTCAATTCTGCTAGGAAAGAACTGATCAAGGTATGTAAGCGGTATAATCTGCCTGCAATACATATACACGGATTCAGGCATACACATTGTTCATTATTGTTTGAATCAGGTCTAAGCGTTAAGCAAGTACAAGCAAGGCTCGGGCATTCAGATATTCAAACTACTATGAATATTTACACTCATGTTACAAAAGATAGCTTTGATAAGTCAGCGGAATTGTTTCAAAAATACGTTAATTTTTAGACAAATCTAAACTAAAATCTAAACTGGTATTGACTGTAAGAAAAGCAAAAAGCCTGTAACCACTGGTACAAGTGCATTACAAACTTTCAAAAATAATGTATGGCGGAGAGTGGGGGATTTGAACCCCCGTTACGCTATTAACGTAAACACGATTTCCAATCGTGCGCCTTCAGCCAGCTCGGCCAACTCTCCATTAATGAAATATTACATATTTTTAAGTCAACGAAAACAAGTGTATCATAGCAAATTAATAATTTCAAACCTTATACTGCATTCCACAATTATTACAAAAATTACCGTCGTTTAATGTAAGGCTCCTCGGACACTACCATTGATACTTATTTGAGTGACTGTTTTGTGAGCGTTACAATTGTCGGTATAATTTTTGTTTTTAAAACACTAGGTTTGCTCATCGCTACACAAAATTCATAAATTTAGCGTTATAATGATTTAGAAATATAGTATGATATTCTTACCAGCGAGGGAATGCCGTCAATGTTTATTTCTTCATTAACATAGACGATACCCCAGTAATGGTCTCCTTCACCCAGTTCCAGTTCAATATCTAAAGGTTTTACAAATCCTTGATCAGGCATACCTTCATAAGCAAATGTTTCAGATTCCAACGAAAAAGATAATTTATCATTATTTAGTTCCGCTTCATAAATGAGCGGTCCCTGGCGCAAGCCAGCCAAAGTAGTTTCTTCATGATCTATAAAAAACTTGGCAGGAGTTAAAGAAATTGTAAACTTGTTCCCGGAAACATGTGTTAGATGTGTCACTAAAACAATTTCCTCGGACCAAATATTATCTAATACATCAGGTTCGCTAAGTTCAGAATAATAGTCTACAGTTACATAAGATTCCCATTCCCCCACCAGCTGCTCTACTGTAAATTTACCTAAATTTATCGTGGTTTCTGCGGTCGTTGGCGGAGTAGTTGTCGGTGCAGGTGTTGTAGTTGGAGTAGTTGTCGGTGCAGGTGTAGTCGTTGGAGTAGTTGTAGGGGTAGTTGTCGGAGTAGTAGTTGTTGTCGGGGAAGTTGTTTTACTCGTTCTCGGTGTTGTTTCAGATGTAGATTGAGCTGTTGTCTGATTTGTTAATGCAGTTCTTTCTTCAGTATATCTTTCACTTGATTCAGATGTTTGTTCTGAGCGCTCTGTTTTCCCAAAAAAACCTCTACTTCGTGGTTTGCTGCCCTTTTCAGAGAATCCTGCTTGAGTTTTTTTGCTAAATTCTGCTTTGTCATCTTTTTTACACGAGACAGAACAAAGTAATACGAAAATCAAAGCAAAACTGATAATACCTCTAATTACTATCAAAGCCGTTAAACGTTTTTGTTTCATATTGCTTCTCCTTACAGGTTAAAACTTATTTCTACTCATAACAATTAATTTCTACTCATAACAATTAATTTGTTTCTTAACAATAATTATAGCAATTAATTTGTAGTAACTGCGGTAACTCTAATTAATTAGCAACAACATTAACGATTCGTCCCGGAACATAAATGATTTTTCTGACAGCTCTGCCGTCCAGCCATGTCGTAAATTCCGGCATATTTTTTAATTGTTCTTCAACTTCCGGTTGTTTCGCATCATTGGCTACATTGATACGCCCTTTTAATTGACCGTTGAATTGAACAGCAATTTCTACCGTATCCATAATCAAAGCTTGTTCATCATGTTTCGGCCATTTTTCGTAGAAAATACTCGTATCTTGATGACCCAGGCTTTCCCATAATTCTTCACTGAAATGTGGCGCAAAAGGTGCCAACAGTCTTAAATAGTCGGAAACAATTTGATAGACCAAGTCCAATTTAACATCGTCTTCCTTCACATAGTCCTGCAAAGCATTAAGCAGTTCCATTAATCGCGCGATTGATGTATTGAATTGGAATTTATCCGCATCACGTGTAACTTCTTTGATGGTATAGTTTTTAACCCGATTTAATTCTTTTTCAGCTTTAGTCAATTCAGTGTTTTTCCAAGGATCAAAATTTAAATCGGCTGCCCAAGTAGCTAATAATGATTCATCTTGCTGCTTGATTTGTTCAATTAAATCAGCAACAAAACGTTCAATTCTACCCATATATTTCGTAATTGCAATTAAGGTATCGTCATTCCATGGACCACCATCTACATAAGAAAATGCAAATGCCAAGAATAAGCGTAATGTGTCTGAACCATATTTATTGATATAAGTATCCGGTGAAATAGTATTGCCTAAAGATTTAGACATTTTTCTGCCATCGGCACCTAAGATTGTTCCTTGATGGGTCAAAGCTTGGAATGGTTCATCAAAATCCAGATAGCCCATATCGCGTAATGCTTTGGTTATAAACCTGGAATACAATAAATGCATCGTTGTGTGTTCTGCACCGCCAATATAATGATCGACCGGACACATTTTATTTACTTTGGTTTTATCAAACATTGCTTGATCATTATTATTGTCGACAAATCGGAATTGATACCAAGATGAACAAACAAAAGTATCCAAAGTATCGGGATCTCTTTTGGCAGGTCCGCCACAGTCAGGACATGTCGTATTCATAAATCCTTCATGCTTTGAAAGTGGCGATTCACCATCAGGTGTAAAATCGACATCATAAGGTAGTTCAACCGGCAGATCAGCCTCCGGTACAGGTACCACACCGCATTTATCACAATAAACGATCGGAATCGGAGTTCCCCAATAACGTTGACGGGAAACTAACCAATCACGCAAACGATAATTGATTTGTTCTTCGGCTAAATTATCCATCGCTAATTCAGCAACAATTTCTTTCATTGCTTCTTCGGAAGTATGTCCGGTATGATCACCGCTATTTATTAATATTCCATATTTAACATATGGCAGTTCAGTATTTTCCGGATCGTCCGGATCTGCAATAACCGGAATAATCGGCAAATTGAATTTGGTGCAAAACTCATAATCTCTTTCATCATGACCCGGAACAACCATCACGCATCCCGTTCCGTAGCCTGCTATAACATAATCTGAAGTCCAAATTGGTATTTTCTTATTATTGATCGGATTAACAGCATACGAGCCGGTAAACACACCGGTTTTTTCCAGAACAGTTGATGTACGGTCAATATCACTCATCAAAAGTGTTTTCGCCTGATAAGCTTTAACTTCATCTGCTTGTTCGGGAGTTGTCAGTAATTCGCAAAGTTCACTTTCCGGTGCTACAACTAATGCTACTACACCGTAAAGCGTATCGACTCTCGTGGTAAAAGTTTTAAGTTTTAAAGGTTCACCGTTTTCATCAATTAAATCCTGATCATTTTGAATTGCTTGGAAAGTTATTTCGGCACCTTCAGAACGACCGATCCAGTTTTCTTGATTCTTTTTTGTCGTTTCAGGCCAATCTAAATCAGCTAATTTCTCAAGTAATTCTTCAGCATAATCTGTAATCTTGAAAAACCATTGAGTGAGATTTTTCTTGGTTACAACTGTTCCGCAACGTTCACAAGTGTGATCTGCCTGAACTTGTTCATTCGCCAATACCGTATTACAGTGCGGACACCAATTAACCGGAGCTTTTTTACGATAGGCCAAACCTTGCTTGAATAATTGCAAGAAGAGATATTGATTCCAGCGATAGTATTCCGGACGACAAGTTGCCAATTCATGATCCCAATTAAAAAGACCGCCCATTGATTTTAATTGTTCTTCCATTTTTGTAATATTGGATTCCGTACTATCTTTGGGATGAATACCGGTCTCAATAGCATAATTCTCTGCCGGCAGACCAAAAGCATCAAAACCCATTGGCTGAAAAATTTCATAACCTTGCATTTTTTTCATACGTGCCCAACTGTCGGACAAACCATAATTATACCAATGGCCTACATGTAAATTTGCCCCTGAAGGATATGAAAACATTTCCAAGACATATAATTTTTGATCAATTCTTGTTTCATCAAATCTTGCTATATCAAGTTCATTCCAGCGTTTTTGCCATTTACGATCTATTTCAGTTGAATAATTCATTTAACACCTCATATCATCTCGGATTATTCATAATATGTTTTCTAAATAAATACTGTCATACAGAATACAACTAAAGCTTTATTTTTTCAATCTTCCTTCAACACCAATGCAATTCCGAACTGATTATTGACTAGGAAAATTCCTAAAAATTTTAAAGGTGACAACTTTACAGCTTTTGTCACAACTTTTTGCCATAAGTTGCTACGTTGTCACCTTTAGATTGTTCCACGGCTTGAAAGGTGACAACATTACAGCTTTTGTCACAACTTTTTGCCATAAGTTGCTGCGTTGTCACCTTTAGATTGTTTTAAACTTTTTCACATGGTCATTATAGAGTCAGCAGATATCTGATTAAGGTTAAAATAATATATTGCACAGGATACGCAACATAGAAAAAATACTTTTGCCATTTCGCCGGTTTTTGTTCTTCTTCTTTGGTAAAACAAAATGGAACAGCAGCAACGGTTAGCCACTGTAAAGGGTTATATTGGAATATCGGTCCGAGATTTAACAAATTGCCTATATGAAAAATCACGTTGACAACTATTAGCAATATCATTCCCAAAGTCCGGGGATGTTTCGGTTTTACCAGCAAAACGATATAAAATGCAACTACCGTTAACAAGCCATATATCCCATATTCCATATCATATCTGATAATGAGCCAGGAAGAAATCAACATGAAAATTGAACCTAAAATTAAGCCAAGTATCGGCGGAAGCTCTATTCCTCCCAAGTTAACTCTGAAATCGTAAGACAGATCGTTTTCCGGCATTCCGGTTGAACCTACCGGTTGCATTCTTACCAGCAAATCATATCCGGAGTTTAGTAAAATCTTCAAAGCTATCAAGAAAACCAGACTACAGCTAAATGTAAAAACAATATTAATTATGGAACGGTGAAAGCCGAGCAAACCATAACATTTAATTATCACGAACTCGGAAACTATTGCGGTAAATAATAATCTGATTAAATATTTCAACCAATTATTACTTTTGGTAAAACCGTAAGCTAAAGAAAAAGCAAATAAAGGCATTGCTAATCGTCCTAAGCCGCGCATTAAATCATAAACAACAGGCGGAATCATATCGAATAAAAAAAATCCAATATGATCAATTATCATCAGGACAAAAGCTAACCTCTTTACCATTACGTGCCATTCCTTCTTTTCTATGAATTACTATTCCAGTTAAAACTAAGTGCTTATTACTATTATTGCTTCCTGCTTTTTTATGATTTAAATAATGATGAATAAATGCATAAAAACTTATTATCAAAATTATATTAATTCTTATCCATCAAGTCGAATTTATTTACTTATGTACTTAATTATTCATTAAATTCAAATGTTCAACTTAAAAACTTACTCTATTAAGCTTATTTTCTTAAAAAATTGCTCTTAAATAGATAATCAAAAACCGTTTGCTTTCGCCTGTAACCTCTATACCCTTAAAAAATTGCTCTTAAATAGATAATCAATAAACCAAACCCCATAATTATCGTCATCGCCCCTAAACAGAGGGTTTCAACAAATTTTAAATATCTCAAATTGATCGCTCGATACTTTTCATTTGCTTGATCTTGGTTTAACCTTGTTGCCCGGTCTTCCTTGTCGGAAACCTGCTCAAAGTCATGCTCAGAAGGATCCGCTGAATTATGTTCTCGATCGGAATCAATTTTTTGCACCGCATATTTTTCAGATGAAAATATCTGATTAAAGCTAAGATAATCTTTTTTAAAATTATTTTTTTCAGTTTGTGATCCTCGACAGAAAATAAACAAAAAACGCATGAGCGCAATCGTTACTAAATGAGGCAAGCACAAAACCTGATCTATTATTTTATTCTGTAAATTAAACTCTTTATACTGAATCACAAATGTTAAATAAAAAAAAGTAAAAGGCCAAAATCCAAAAAACAGGACTATCAGCGGTATCAACCAGTAGAGAGTCACCTGCATTAGATAATCCTGTAAAGTTATACTAAACAATTGCCAAACCGGAGCAGATTTGATTTCACCATATAAATTACTTCGCAATGTGGCTAAACCTGCCATTGTTCCCTCATATTTAAAGATATCGCTTGCTTGCATAATCGGTTTCACATACCGTCTGGTCGGAAAAACTTGCCATGCAAACATGGTCTGGATAATTAATGCAAGCGGTATCGAGACTATACGACTTAAATTAAACAAATAATAACTAAAGCTGGCAATTAAAACTGAAATTAGCAATATCCAAAAGTAAGTGAATCCGGAAGGATAAGCAAGATATATTTTTCTCAAGCCGGAATTATTGAAAATAATGAATTTACTTTGTCGTGCAAAATTCAAAATGCTGATTGAATCAGGTACAACAAATAAACTTAGAATTAAACCGCTTAGCAGAACAAAAGGTAAACTTTGTTCGGGAAAAAGATAATTATAAACTCGCCAAAAATCCAGGATATTATTCATTAATCCATCAAAGAACGCTCGCCTGCTAATTCAAGTAATAAATCGTCCTGTGCCTGTAAATTTTGATAATAGGCTTTGGTTTCCTTTAGTGCTTGCTCAAAATCACCTTCTGATTTGACTATCTCTTCTGCCATACGTCTGAAAAAGATTCTTTTTTCAGCTTCGTTAAGCTGACCGACTTCTTCACTGCAGGCATAATCAGAATATGCTTTAACTGCATCCAGCCATGTATTGTCTAAATATTTGCCGAACGCTTCCTGCAGCCGTTTTGTAAGAACCGGAAATCCTTTAGCTATGACCGCAATTTCGACCGGATCAGCAGAATAATTATCCGCAATTATTACTTCACTTCCCAATTCGCTCGGATTTGCACTCAAAACATTATTTCTGATACAGACATCACAAATAGCCTGATTTACTTCTAAATCCGTAAGAGCAGTAATTACGATAAACGGCTTAACTTTGGCTGAACAGTAATGATTTGCTACCTCTAACGTAAACTCTGCCTGCAACAAATTGAGTTGCTTGGGATATTTTTTACCGAGAACTGAAAAATCTTCAACAAAATCTTCACTCCAAACTGTTACCAAAGCCCCATCTGCCATCAATGAAGAACTGATTTGAGCTGCTGATCTATTGCCGCCGATTACAAAGCATGATTTATTTTTTAAATTGATGAAAAAAGATCTATATTGCACCGTTATCCCCTTTAAGTCTGAATTATGATAATAATTATAATATTACTAGTTTAGCTATTCGACTTAATTGATTCAAGTAAATAATCTTTGAATTTTAATATTTGTTTTTCTTCTGACTTTTTCTGATATAGTAATAAAGAGCCCTTGATCAAGAGCTCTTTATGTGTGTAAGGTAAGGAGAGTAACTATTTAGATATTTCTATCTGACTATCATGTTAGCATAGGCTAACACTTAAGTCAATTTATTTTTTAAACTTGCAATGATTATTATTTATCCTTATAATACCTTGATGTGATAGAAAATCCTGAATCGGGATTATCTCAATCAATCTGATTACATTTGATGCCGAAGGCAATATTAATAAATTAGGAGTTTTAGATGGGCGTTTTGACAACAGTATTAGCAATCATAGATATCATCGTGGCAATTCTTTTAGTAATATTAGTTATTTCGCAAGAAGGAAATTCACAGGGAATGGGACGTTCGATTCAAGGTGGTTCGGATACCTTCTTCGGAACAGGACAAGCCAAAAGTAAAGAACAACTGCAAAAACGATTAACCGCAATTTTGGCAGTTCTATTTGCAATTCTGACTGTTGTACTTTACTTACTGACCAGATAATAGAGAAATAACAATATCTGATTAAGAACTATCCAATAATTAAGAACTATCCAATAATTGAAAAATAACAATATTTGATTAAGAGCTATCCAAATTAATAAATTGCAATTGAGCGAATCTTTAAGTAAAAAATCACCATCATCGGTGATTTTTTTATTTTGATAATTTTGCAGATTTAAACTAACATCCTCGGTTTTGTCTTGCATTTCCCGTTACGGAATATAATCACAAGCCTGATTTATTATTTCCATTATTGTCCGTGCCTGCCGGCATGGAGCCACGCATTGCTTCAAATAAATCTTGGTCTTTCAGTGAAACACTAATCGAATTTGTAAATTGATCATTATTTTTGGTTTTGAGTAGCAGGCTGATCATCGTTTCAGTAACTGCAGCGGTTTCCAAAGACGAGAAAGCTTTACGCATCGCCCAAACCGTATTCAGTTCTTGAGTTGACATCAGCAGCTCCTCTCTTCTTGTACTTGAACGATTTAAATCGATTGCCGGGAAAATACGTTTCTCAGCCAATTTGCGATCCAAGTAAACTTCCATGTTGCCGGTACCTTTGAATTCTTCAAAAATTACCTCATCCATACGTGAACCTGTTTCAACAAGAGCTGTAGCAATAATTGTCAGACTACCGCCATTCTCAATATTTCTTGCAGCTCCGAAGAAGCGTTTCGGTCCGTACAGTGCACCGGGATCCAAACCGCCGGAAAGAGTTCTGCCGGTAGGATTTATTGTCAAGTTATATGCTCTGGACATCCGAGTAATACTATCTAATAGAATTACTACATCTTGACCCAATTCAACTAAACGCATTGCTCTTGCTAAAACTAATTCCGTAACCTTAACATGATTTTCCGGTGTTTTATCAAAAGTTGAAAAAACCACTTCGCCATTGATTGATCTTTGCATGTCGGTAACTTCTTCCGGACGTTCATCTATTAAAAGCACAAACAATTTCGTATCAGGATTATTAATACTGATTGCATTTGCGATCTTTTGTAAAAGAATTGTCTTACCTGCCTTGGGCGGTGAAACGATCATACCTCTTTGGCCTTTACCGATTGGAGATACCAAATCAATCATCCGAGTGGAAAGCTCTTTGGTTTCAGTTTCCAGAGTATATCTTTCGTTAGGATAAATCGGAGTTAAGCGATCAAAAGATTTTCTATTATGCATTTGATCAGGAGATAGTCCGTTAATTGAATCAATGTAAGTCAAAGCCCGGTACCGATCAGCATCACGCTGTACTTTGCACGGTCCTGATACTTCATCTCCGTCACGTAAATTGAAACGTCTGACAAATTGAGGCGGAACATAAACATCCCTACTACTTTGTAAATAATTCTCAACTCTGAGAAAACCGTAATTATCAGGCATAATTTCGAGAATCCCGGAAACATTTTCCAGTTCTTCTTTTTCTTTAGCTTCTTTAGTTGTTTGATCTTTGGAATCTTCAGCTTGGGATTTATCAGAATCCGACTGAGTTGTTTGATCAGAAGATTCTGCTTTTAATTCGATGATTTTTTTATCGGTTGCCTTAGTGCGTCGCACTCTAGTTCTTTTTTTCGGTCTAGCCTTGGTTTTATCATCTTCAAAATCATCTTCAGCAGTAACCGGTGAATGATCTTCAGTAAGTTCCTCCGCTTCTTGCTCTGTCTTTTGCAGATTATTTTCAGATAGTCTTTCAGCTGCATCCTGTAGTTTTTCTTCAGATGATTCTTGCTTGGTAACCGCAACAAATTCTATCTCATCTTCATCTTCAGCTTCTTCCTCCATTTTTTGTAAGAATTCCAAAATTTGAGCCTTTGTCATGCGATTAGTCTCTTTCGGAGTGAGCAAACCGGATAGATGAGCGATCTCTACAAGATCTCTCTTGGTTTTACCCTTGAGTTTTGATGGCGACATAAAATTCTCCTCTTGTCGATGTTTGTTTTAATATTAAATTATTGTATATAAAATGATAATTAATTGAGTATATTGAGAATAAATCGGATTAGGGTTGAATAATATAATATTTTTTACTTGCGGTCAAGATTTGACTATAAAAATTAGTTTTATATGTTAATTAATCTATTAAATATGTATATATTCAATGTTTAATCTGAATGATTTGAACAATTACGGATTACTTTATTTATAGGTAATCCGTAATCACGTAAAAATATTAACCACTAAGGGCATCAAATTTATCCATAATATTCAAAGCTAAACCGGTTCCGATTGCTACACATGAAATCGGATCTTCTGCAATCAAAATTTCTACACCTACTTTTGCTTCCAACATCCGATCAATACCGTACAATAATGTTCCGCCACCGGTCATCATAATTCCTCTTTGAGAAATATCTGCCATTAATTCAGGCGGTGTTCGTTCTAATACACTGTGGACGCCTTCAAAGATCTGATTAACCGGTTCTTCCAAAGCTTCCAACATTTCAGTCGAAGTCAGTGTTAATGTTGCAGGCATTCCGGTAATTAAATTTCTCCCCCTAACTTCCATACTTAATTCTTCATCACGCGGATATGCACAACCTATATTAATTTTCAAATCTTCCGCAGTTTGTTCGCCGATTAAGATATTATGTTTGCGTCTGACGTATTTTATAATAGCTTGATCAAATTCATCACCGGCAATTTTCAGTGATTCTTCAACAACCGGTTGGCACATTGAGATTACCGCAATATCTGTGGTTCCCCCACCGATATCCAAAATCATTGAGCCGTTAGCTTGAGTAATATCAATACCTGCTCCGATTGCCGCAGCTATCGGTTCCCTGATTAAATAAACATCTTTTGCGCCGGCACGTCGGCAGGCATCTTCTACCGCTTTTTGTTCGACTTGTGTAATTACGGTCGGAACACAAACAACTATCGTCGGTTTAAAATATCTTGCTAAAAACCCGGTTGAAACTCTGCTGATAAAAGCTTTGAGCATAACCTCGGTCACTTTAAAATCTGAAATTACACCATCTTTTAAAGGTCGGACGGCTTCGACCATCTCGGGAGTTCTCCCTAACATCAAGCTTGCACTTTCGCCAACTGCTAACACTTTGCCTGTACGTGAATTAATTGCAACTACTGAAGGTTCACGGAGTACTATTCCCTTTCCGCGAACATAAATTAGGACACTTGAAGTACCTAAGTCAATGCCCATGTTCATTCCTAAACCCATGGATGTTACCTCGAAAATCTATATAAAAAACGGATTAGTCTAAAATTAAAAACTATCAAAAATAAATCAACTGTATCTCGAAGGAATTATTTCAGAATAGTCAGTGAATAAATAATACAATATATATATTATTTTCGCAAATAAAATATAAAGCTTAGTATTAATATTTGTTTAAAATATTTGTACCGGATTGTTTCAAATATACTTCTGATTATAAATGCACAGCCGGATTGTTTCAAATATGCTTCTGATTACAAATGCACAGCCGGATTGTTTCAAATATACTTCTGATTATAAATGCACAAAAGGTTACAATAGTACACTCACTATTAACAATTTTTCTCCAAACAAAGTTCACGATTACAAATTCACAAAAAGTTACCATTGTACACCGAATAATGAATATTGAAAATTGCTTTCTAAAAAATGCTTAATAATTAAGAAAAATTAAAAATAACAATCTTTTTGTTAATCAAATCCTAAACTTTGACAATTGTTTGATTTACCTGGCTTAACGTATAATTATTATAATGTGAGAGAGGTACAAAATGACTGAAATTTCTACAATTGATACTCAAACAAAAATATTTTCACAAGAAAATATTTCGGGAGCAAATCAAATAAAACAAGATGTTTTAAATAATAAAAAGAAAGATATTGTCATTAAAGTTGATAACTTAAAGAAAGTATATCGAGTAGGAAAACAACCTGTTTTCGCTTTAAATGGAGTATCCTTCGAAATTGAACGCGGCGAGTTTTGTTCGATTGTTGGTACATCCGGTTCCGGAAAATCAACCTTGCTCAATCTGATGGCAGGTCTTGAGCCTCCTAGTAAAGGTAATATTATTATCAACAATTTGCCAATTGTCGGCTTAAGCGAGAAAAAATTAGTTGATTTCAGACGAGATCAGGTAGGCTTTATCTTTCAATCATTTAATTTGATTCAGACCATGACAGCTTGGGAAAATGTAGCATTGCCACTAATCTTTCGCGGTACGCCAATTAGCAAACGCAAAAAAATTGCAATTAGAATACTCCATAAACTAGGTCTGAAAACTCATATTTACCATAAACCGAACGAATTATCCGGCGGGCAACAACAGCGTGTCGGTATTGCAAGAGCTCTGGTCGTGAATCCGGCAATTGTTTTTGCCGATGAACCGACGGGAAATCTTGATTCAACTACCAGTGCGGAAATATTGCAATTAATGCAAGAAATATCAAGAGATAACAATCAAACTTTAATTATGGTTACTCATGATGAACATTTAGCTCAATATGCAGATCGAATTTTTCGTATTTCAGATGGCAAAATTATAGGGATTGAGAAGGGATCAAAACACAATGAATAATGTAAAATCACAAGCTAAAAAAGTCAATATAACAAAAAGAATAACAAGCTTATTAACAGGATTTTTTCTATTAATAAGTATTTTTAATTCAGGTAACAACAAAACTGTATTCGCCGAAGATAATAATGAATTACCAAAGAGTACTGAAGTCATTTCCACTGACTCCAATTCTGCAGATCAAAAATCTACAGATGTGGATTCATCTGATAACGGTTCTCCGGACAATATAGATTCTTCAGATAAAAATTCAACGGACGCATCTTCAGATAATACCGATTCAGCTTCTTCAACTCCTGATTCTACTCCGGAGCAAACTCCTGAACAAACACCTGAACAAACTCCGGAGCAAACTCCTGAACAAACTCCTAATCAAACATCTGAACCTACTTCTGAACCTACAGCCAAACCAACTTCCAATCCGACACCTCAACCCAAAAGAGCTCACATTTTGGTAGGCGAAAAACCGATGCTCGACGCTAAGACCGGTGATACTATTTTGGTAGAAATTCCCGTAATCAATGTTGGTTCCGGTTATGCTTACGATGTTTCTGCCACATTGAAAATTGACAGTAAAAATGACATTTTCCCTTTTAAAGTCGAAAAAACGGTTTATAATGCTTCCCTGACAAATAAATTTATCAGTATTAGTGAATTAATCGAAAAAGATAGTTTCACAAATATTGCAACTGCATCAAGAAGCCTTGATTTCGGCAATTTAAAAATTAAAGATGATTTGGTTTCCGGCTATTATCGAGTTAATTTCGAAATTATTTTCAGCGATGAAAATGGCTCCGGAAAAACTGTCGAACGTTATTTCTTTGTGAAAATTTCAAATCCTGATCAACCGGATAACAATTTAAAGGAACCTGAGCTGGATCCGGATAACAGCTTCGACTCCAGCTTATTTTCACAGAGTAGCTATGTAGGAAGCGTATCCGGTTTTGAAGAAGAAAATAAATCAATTCCTCGTGTCATGAGCACCGGTTTCACCACTGATCCGGAAACTATACTCGGCGGAACTGAATTTACTGCAAAAATTAAACTAAAAAACACTTCAAAGACTTCCGATGTGAAAAACATCAGAATTACTTTGAGTAGTATAGGTGAAAATGCAGCTGTTTTTATGCCTGTGAGTGGTGCCTCGACAATATATATTGAAAAAATTGAAAAAGACACGGAAATTGAACAGGAAGTTAAACTGAAAACAAATGCTGCGATCGAACAAAAGGCTTATCCGCTTGAATTAAAATTTGAATATGAAGATGATAAAGGTAATCCCTATACTGCCGAAGAATCCATTTCTATTATGGTCTATCAGGAGTTGCGCTTTGATTTAAGTAAAATAGAAATCATGCCTGATACATTGGAAGTCGGTAATGATGCTAATATCATGTTCAGTGTATTTAACAAAGGTAAAGCGACTCTTTATAATCTGACAATTGTCATTCCTGAGGGTCCTTTAGAAAAAAATGAAATCTTTATTGGAAATTTGGAATCCGGGAATTCCAAAGATGTTGATTTCATGGTAAAAGCAATACAAGCCACGTTTGATAATCAAATTCCTTTCCAAATTACATTTGAAGATGCTGTGGGAAAAGTGACTAAAATCGATAAAACTTTAGAATTATTTATCAATGAAAGCGGCGATTATATGGAAGAATTCCCCGGTGAAGAATTTTTCTACGGTGAATTCCCGATGGGTGAAGATCCGAATATGATGGGTGAAGAATCAAAAAAATTCCCCTGGTGGGGTTGGGCTTCAATCGGAGCAGGTGGACTTATTCTAATAGCTATCATTGTAAAAATTGTAAGAATTCGCAAAGCAAAAAAAGAACAGGCTGAAATCGATGAAATGGTATGATCTGCTTAGTTTAAGTCTAACTAATTTATGGCGTCGTAAATTACGTTCTATATTAACCCTGCTGGGAGTCATTATTGGTACTGCATCAATCGTGACCATGCTTTCAATTGGCATCGGACAAAGTGAAGCAATGATGAAAATGATCGATCAGTCATCTGATTTGACCACCGTTAACGTGAGAAATGATGAAGGTGGTATGATGATCGATGCAAGCGGAAATTTCAGCCAAATTGAAGCCAGTAAAAAGAAATTAAATATGGAAACTGTAAACGAAATAAGACAACTGCCAAATGTTAAATATGCATCTCCTGTCCTCACTATTTCAATTCGTGTTCAACAAGGTGTTTACGAAAATTATATTTATATTGAAGGTATGACTGCAGACGCACTTGCCACGAAAAAAATCCATATTATAGAAGGGGAACTGCCGGATTTCACAAAAAAACAAGACCACTTACCGTTAGTTATCGGTAGAGATATTACTTATCAATTCTATAATCCAAATTCTCATAATTGGGAACCGGCAGAGGTAGATTTAATTAATAAACCTAGTTTCGCAACTTGGGATATGGACGCTTACTATAATGCTCAAGGCGGCGAAGGTACAGCGCCCAAAAAACATCTGTTGCATGTCGACGGAATCATGGGCTCACCTGATGAACAACAATGGTCACCGAATTTGTATTCTGCTTATACTGAAATTGGACATCTGGAAGATTTCTTAAATCAAACATTCAAAGGTAAAGCCTGGCCCGGTCAACCGAAATCCAAAAGCGGTAAACCTGTAGGTGAAGTCATCTATGATAGTATTATTGTCGGCTCAACCGATTTGGAACATACCAAAGAAGTCCTGGAACAAATCCGCGATATGGGTTTTCAGGTTGATTCAAATATTGAATTTATCGATTCAATGCGTCAGCAATCGGCTAATCAGCAAATGGTTCTCGGTGGTATAGGCGGCATTTCACTCTTCGTTGCTGCAATCGGCATTGCCAACACCATGATGATGTCAGTCTATGAAAGAACAAAAGAAATCGGCATTTTCAAAGTTTTGGGATGTAGTCTCAAGAATATTCGCAACATCTTCTTAGCTGAAGCATGTCTTATCGGTTTAATCGGCGGTGTTTTAGGAATCGGCTTGAGTTTCATTGTTTCCTCAATATTAAACAATGCGTCAGGTCAAGGTATGGAGGCACTCGGAATATATCCTGTAGGTGCAGACGGAAGTCCATTATCAATCATTCCGCTCTGGTTGGTTGCAGGTGCAATCGGGTTTGCAACAATCATCGGTATGCTGGCAGGCGTCATGCCCGCTCGACGTGCTATGAAATTATCAGCATTAGAAGCTTTAAGAACCTAATTCTTCAAACAAACCGGCTTTTTTTATATCGGACTTGCACACTTTCTAAGGTTATCCTGGGATTTTACGGTTCAACCTTAAATAGTGTGCAATTTCTTTGATAAAACCGGCCTTTCCAAGTCAGACTTGCACACTTTTTAAGCTTATCCTGTATTTTGTCTGTATGACCTTAAATAGTGTGCAATTTTTTCAAAAAATCCTGGTTTTTCCGGGCAGATTGCACACTTTTTAAGCTTATTCTGTATTTTGTCTGTATGACCTTAAATAGTGTGCATGGGATCATCTAAAACCGGAGTTTACGAGCTGGAGATGCACACTTTCTAAGCTTATTCTGGATTTTGTCTGTATGACCTTAAATAGTGTGCCATCACTACCAAGTTATTTACCGTCACTGATGTTTAAAAATCAAATGTTGGTCTGTATGATCTTGACGGTAGTTTTTCAAAAATTTTGCCAATCTGCTAACAGCTTCTGTCAAGATTTCTATTTCAGGCAGATAAACTATACGAAAATGATCCGGTTCAGGCCAATGGAATCCACCGCCTCTAACCAGCAAAACATGTTGTTCTCTTAAAAAATCAAAGACAAATCTCTCATCACTGGTAATACCAAAACGCTCAATATCCAGTTTAGGAAATACATAAAAAGCTGCCTGCGGACGAACATAGGACAAACCTTCTACTTTATCCAATGCATTACATACAGCTTCTCTTTGTTCATATACCCTGCCACCCGGACTGATCATCGCTTTGGTTTCATCCACTGAATTAAGAGCTGCCGACACGGCAAGTTGGGCAGGAGCATTAGAACAAAGTCGCATTGACGATAACATATTCAAGCCTTCAATATAACTTCTGACAGCAACCTTAGGACCGGAAAGACACATCCAACCGATACGGAATCCTGCAATTAAATGAGATTTTGAAAGACCATTTAGTGTAATACAGAATAAATCAGGCGCTAAAGCAGCAATTGATTTAAATTTAATATCATCCATAACCAGACGATCATATATTTCATCTGAAAAAATGATCAGCTCATGCTCACGAGCTAATTCAACAATTTGTAACAAAATTTCTTCAGAATAAACTACACCGGTAGGATTATTCGGATTAATTACGACAATTGCTTTCGTTTTATCATTTATTTTAGAACGCATATCATCAATATCCGGCTGCCAATTTGATTTTTCATCGCAAATATAATGTCTGACTGTTCCACCGGCTAAAGTTGCCATCGCTGTCCATAAAGGATAATCAGGTGCAGGAATTAAAATTTCATCACCGTCTTCCAAAAGACCTTGCATGCAAATTTGAATTAATTCTGAAACACCATTGCCGGTATAAACATCATCAGGCGTGACTCCTTCAATACCCATCTGCAAATGGTAATTGGCAATTGCTTCTCTGGCTTCATATAAACCTTTTGAATCGGTGTAACCCTGAGCTTTTTTCAAGCCATCCGTAACACCATTCAAAACTTCTTGTGGTGCTTGAAAACCGAAAGGTCCCGGATTTCCGATGTTTAATTTTAAAATTTCAATTCCTTCATTTTCCATACGCATAGCTTCATCCAACGCAGGACCTCTTACATCATAAGCTACATTAAACAGCTTTGAAGATTTCTGAAAAGTTCTCATAAAAACCTCCTATAAAATAAAAACGCCTAAACAGACACTTCTGTTTAGGGCGAACATAGTCCGTGTTACCACCTAAATTCGATCTACTTCACAGCAAATCGCACTCACTAAGTATTTTCATACTTTACCCTTATATCGTCAGGACTTACGGCGGAGCTTACTTAGTAATTACTGTTCGGTCCGCGGCTCAAAGGCGGCTCGTTTTTAAAACTTCTTCCTTCTCACAGCCTTAAAATATTAAATTATCAAATGCACTATATCAAAATGCTTTCATATTTGCAAACCAAAACTTTCTTTTAACTTTTCTTCCTTTTGGCTTTTCTATTAATTATAGTTGCTGGGTTATCACTTTTATAATCATATATTTGATAGTGGCATGGTACAAATAGCTAAAAAGAGGTAAAATGTTTTTATTAATTGATGCGGGATTAACTCAGTGGTAGAGTGTTAGCTTCCCAAGCTGAAAGTCGCGGGTTCGAATCCCGTATCCCGCTCCATAAACAAAATATCTATAAAACAATCAGTTCTTCTTGTGACGGATATGGGAATACATCATAAGGTGTGTACAATTCTATTTCGCGCAGAAGCGTAGCAAGTTCTGCCATGGCAGGACGCAGATTGTCAACCATCTCACGGATAACTTGATTGGTATCTTCCGGCTCAATAATCTCACCGATCATCTTATCAATTTTTTTAGTTTGTGCATCTAGCCGATCTAATAAATCGGCATTAAACTTTGCACGTTCAACAGCAGATTTGCTATAGCCGGCATCAGCAACTTGTTCAAGTTTTGCTTGATAGTCAAGTAATGCCGGATAGACGCCTTCTTGGCCCATTCGAGTAATAATTCTGGCTTGAGTTTTGACCGAATGAATAAAATCTTTGACCAAAACCTGATAGCGAGCCTCAAGTTCCGGAGCATTTAGGACATCAAATTTCTCCAATAATTTGATCGTTGAAGAATCGCATAAGATTTCTACAGTGTCAATATAGTTTTCATAATGTTTGAGACCCCGTTTTTCAGCTTCTGCTTTCCAACCTTGATCATAACCATTGCCGGTAAATAAAATCGCATGATGTTCTTTCAGGATGTCGTGTGTAATTTGCATTACTATTTTATGCAAATTTTCCGGTTCCGGTTTCCCCGAATTTTCAACATCAGATTTTTTAAGTTTATCCGAATCTGAGCTGTCAGAAGCTAAGACATTTGATTTTTCTGATTTATTTACCTTATCTGATGTATTTAAAGTCTCCGTTCCTGCTGTCTCGGAATTATCAGAATATAAATTTGCTTCTAAACGATCGGCAATATCTTTTAGACTTTCTGCCATACCTGCAAAGAGGAATGTATTGAGCGGAGATGCATTCATAGATGCTCCCAAAGTTCTGATTTCAAACTTATTGCCGCTGAAACTGATTGGAGCCGTACGATTGCGATCCGTAGCATCAATACTTTGTGCCGACAGGCTTACCAGCGGAGCTGTTAAGTGAGTCAGTTCAACCGGAGTAATCTCGGTCGTTTCTGCTAATTGGATAAATAAGTCATGCAATTTGTCTCCGAGATAAATTGAAAGTACACTGGGCGGCGCTTCTTGTCTGCCTAAACGATGATCGTTACCTTCATTCGAAGATGCCATGCGCAATAAAACCTGATATTTATCGATAGTTTGAATAAATGCTGATAAAAATACTATGAATTGTAAGTCTTCAGGAGCACGATCACCCGGATCAAATAAATTGTCTCCATTTGATGCTTGCAAAGAAATATTATTATGTTTACCGGAGCCGTTCAAACCGCCAAATGGTTTTTCGGTTAATAAACATTCAAAACCGTGACGCCTGGCAACTTTTTTCAAAATATCCATAATCAACATATTTTGGTCGATAGTTGTCGTTACATCGGCAAACGAAGCTACCAATTCATATTGACCGGGAGCTACTTCATTATGTTCGATTTCCGCATAAATACCCAATGCCCAACATTCACGATTCACTTCTTCCATAAAGTCCTGAACATTTTCACTCATCGAACTGAAATACGGATCTTCATAATCACCGCCGCGCGGCATTTCGGCTGAAAACAATGTTTTTTCACAAAACTTTATATCCGGTCTTTGCATCGCTTTATCTTTATAAACCAAGAAATATTCTTGTTCCAAACCGACCATCGGACGTACAAATTCAACTTCTGTTTTGCCTAAAAGATTTAAAACTCTGGTAGCCTGTTCACTCAAAGCTTCACGCGCATTGATTAAAGGCATTTTCATATCAAGTTTGGCACCGGTATAGCTGATAAATACACTCGGAATATAGAGAACGTTTTTTCTGACAAAAGCCGATGAAGAAACATCCCAGTAAGTATAACCGCGAGCTTCAAAAGTATCGCGTAATCCGCCATGCGGAAAAGCTGAACCGTCAGTTTCACCACGCATTAAAGATTTACCGGATAACCTTGAGATCGGGGATCCGTCTTTACCCTCTTGGAGAAATGAAACATGTTTTTCAGCCGTTTTGCCGGTTAAAGGTTGAAACCAATGACAAAAATGAGTTGCGCCTCTTTCCATTGCCCAAACTTTCATCGCATGGGCAATTGCATCGGCAACTTCTCGATCAATCGGCTGATTTTGGAAAACTGCTTGTTCCCAAGCATAATATACCGGTTTAGGTAAACGATCTTTCATTACTGACTTACCGAATAAATTTTTACCAAATTCCTTGACCAATTCAAATCGAGTCATAGCGGTTCCTCCTCCTAGAATAATATCATCCTAGAATAATATCATTGCACTTCCTAGAATAATATCATCGCACTTGTTAACAGTTAATCGATTTTCACATTAATATTAATGATTTTAACAGCTCGTTTCCTCTATGTTTTTGTACTATATCTTTTCTATTATGAGCATTTAAAAAAATTATGCAATTTACAGCAATCAATTTACAGCAATCAAATTATATTATGTAACAAATCTTCTGAGTCTCTATTTGACAACAAGCCGAGCGGAATGTCAAAAATTGTTTTCGCACCATACTGTTCTACATTGTATAATTTATAGGTTGCTCTGGCAAAAGCTACACTTATTGCAGCAGTATATTGCGGATTACTCTCCAACTTTAAATTAAATTCAAAAACAGCTTTGGTTCCGGGAGAAGTTTCACCTTGTCTGATAACTGTACCGCCATGCGGCATGCCTTGATGATTTTCCAAAAATTCAGCTTGAGAAATAAAGTGTACTTCGGTTTGGTAAGGCGCAAAATAATCCGGCATATTCTTAATTTGATTCGCAATTTCTTTTTGATCAGCATCCGGTTCGACCACAACATAAACAACTCTTTTATGAGCTTTAGCAGAAGTATAGTTAACTGTTTTGCCTGCTTTAATATCAGAAATCATTGCCTGATCGGGAATTGTATATTGTACTCCGTGTTTCACACCGGGTACTCTGCGAACAGCATCACTGTGGCCTTGACTAAGACCTTCTCCCCAAAAAGTATAAGTTTCGCCAGCCGGTAAGATTGCCTCGGAAAGCATTCTTTGCAAAGAAAAAAGTCCGGGATCCCATCCGATAGCAATAGTTGAAACATGTTTGTACTTTAATGCTATCCGATTCATTTCAGCAAAATAATCGGCAATTGCGGGATGTGTATCAAAACAGTCAACCGTATTAAAATTCGCTGCCAACTCCGGTCCTTGCTCCGGAATATCTTTTTGTGAACCGCCGGCTAAAATCAAAACATCAATTTCATTTTTGAAATTAATCAGACTATCATAGGATTCCACTCGTGAAGTCGAAGCCAGCGTTAACGGATCACGTCGCGTAAAAATAGCAAACAGCTCCATGTCGGAACTGTTTGTTAAAGCCGTTTCAATACCACGACCTAAATTACCATAACCTACAATACCTATTTTAATTTTCGTCATTTATTTCCCTTGTCGTGATCATGTAATATGAGTATTTTCTTGTATCATTTAACAGTTAAGTTAATTATTTAAAATGCTTATTTCTTTTGTAAAACATCATCCATATCGTAAAAACCAGTTGTTTGTTCAACCAAAAACTCGGCTGCCTGAATTGCTCCATTGGCAAAGACTTTGCGCGAATTTGCATTATGTTTGATTTCAATAATTTCATCTTCACCTGCAAAGATTACCGAATGTTCGCCGACAATTGTACCGCCTCTGATAGCCGCAATTCCAATTTCATTTTTATCGCGACCGTCATAAATACCGGTGCGACCGTTCAATGCATGCAGTGAACCGGTTCGACCTTTATTCGCAGCATCAAATAGCATTTTTGCAGTTCCGCTTGGCGAGTCTACTTTATAACGATGATGTTTTTCAATAATTTCAATATCAAAGTTTTTCAGCATAGAGGCCAATTGTTCAACTATGATTTGCATGACATTCACACCAAGACTCATGTTTTTCGCATGAAGAATCGCGACTTTTTCAGATGCCGATCTTATTGCGGATTCTTGCTCATCGGAATAACCGGTTGAAGCTATCACCATCGGCAAATTATTTTTAATTCCAAAATCCAGCAAAGCACTTAAGCTTGCCGGATTGGAAAAATCAATAATCACATCAATTTGTTCGGGATTTTCAACATCAGCTAAATCAAGATAAATCGGATATGGTAAATCCGGCCCCAATTCAGCTGCAAAACCTGCAACAATTTGATGTTGCTTTGAATTTTTCAGTAAATCGGTTATCATATGACCCATTTTGCCTGTAGCACCGGATAATAAAATTTTCATCTTCTTATCTTCCTTTACTTAATAACTCATTTGCTGAGTACTGTGTAAATTAGCAATTCATTTACTAAGGATAGTTTTTATCAGCAATTTATTTACTAAGGATAGTTTTATTAGCAATTCATTTACTAAGGATATTTTTAATTAGCAATTCATTTACCGGGAATAATTTTAATCAGTAAATCATTTACTATGAGCCAGCTATTATCTTTGACTTTGCAATTACGGAATTCTATAGATATCCCAAGGCAGTCAGCTCTTTGCGCAATAACTCAACCGTTGCTTCTGATGCTTTAGTTAATGGCAAACGTAAACCACCGGCAGGCAAATCTAATAATTCCATTGCACTTTTAATCGGAACAGGATTTACTTCAGCAAACATTGCTTTAATCAAAGGTAAAAACTTAACCTGCATCTCACCGGCTGTTTTGAAATCACCATCCAGGCAAGCTTGAGTCATATTGTGCATTTCGAGCGGTAAAGCATTGGCAAACACTGAAATAACCCCATTACCGCCAAGTGACATTAAAGGAACTACAACATCATCATTACCTGAATAGACTGCGAAATCTTTTGGTACCGCATTTTTGACTGCTGCTGTATAAGATAAATTACCTGTCGCATCTTTGATACCGACAATATTATCGATTTCAGCCAACTCCTTAACCAGATCAACCGGAATTTCGACCGCAGTACGACCGGGAACTGTATAAAGAATCAAGGGAATTTTAACACTGTTGGCAATCGTTTTGTAATGTTCATATAGACCACGTTTCGTGGCTTTATTATAGTAAGGCGTTACAACTAACAAAGCATCGGCACCGGTTTTTTCAGCAGCAACACTCAGCTCGACAGAATGATCCGTATGATTGATTCCGGTACCTGCAATAACCGGAATTTTACCGCCGACTCTTTTTACAACATAATCAATTGCTTCAATCTGCTCCTGATCAGAAGTAGTCGAAGCCTCACCTGTTGTTCCCATTACGATAATAGCATCGGTTTTGTTTTTTAAATGAAAATCGACCAATTTATCGAAACTCGGATAATCAATTTCTCCATTTTCTTTAAAAGGTGTGACTATTGCAACACCGGAACCTGTAAATAACATAGAAAATTCCTCCTTATTATTTATGCTATTTTATTTTATCGATCAAAAAACAACAAATCACAAATTTTGTTCTCCGGAATTCAATATTCAGTAAAAGACCATTGAACTATCTATCACAAATTCAATTCGCTCAGAGGTTTGCTCAAAAATCGATAATATCATTAATTATACACCAATTTGTTTGTTTATAACCAACTTTAAAAAGGTTGCAGATAAAAAGATTGCAAGCAAAATTAAGTACAATTAAGACAAATACACAATGATTTAGCTATTTATAAACCGAAAGCATCTGCTAAAGCATTGATCATTGAACGATGCTTGAATCGCATGTTTTAATTTATAAACCGAAAGCATCAGCTAAAGCATTGATAATTGTATTTTTGTCTTCAGCTTTGACAACATATGAAATACTGATATCAGAAGTTGAAACCATATAGAACGGGATATTCTGTTCTATAAATACATTGAATGCTTTTGCCGCAACACCTACTTGATTGCGCATTGCACTGCCGATAATTGAAACTTTATTTAAATTTTCAACGTATGTGTATTCAAGTTTCATACGATCCAGAACTTCAATTATTTCAGGCTTGGAATCCATATCTGAAGTAAACGAAAAAGCAGAATTATCACGGTCTAAAATAACTTGATTTAATATATCCACGTTAACACCGGCAGCTGCTAATTCAGTAAAACATTTTGACGATTCAAAGCTTAAATTGGGCAGACCCTGAATGCTGACCAATAAAATATTTTCGATTGCTGAAACATTAGTTAACTTAAAATCTTCCATTTTTCTCTCTCCGGTTTGTTCTGTAAAATTCGCAACGTAAGTACCTTCCACTTCTCCGGTATTTAATGCAATATATAAGGGAACTTGATATTTAGCTGCCAATTCAACACTGCGTGCTTCGATAACCCGTGCTCCTTGATGAGCCATTTCAACAACTTCTTCATAATTAATCCGATCAATTTTTTTGGCTTGCGGGCGAATTCTCGGATCTACACTGTAGATACCGTCTACATCTGTATATATTTCACATTTAGCTCCTAATTTTGCAGCCAATGCTACTGCCGAAGTATCGGAACCGCCACGACCCAAAGTAGTAATATCTCCATCTTTATTCATACCTTGAAATCCTGCAACTACAGCAATTTCACCACGCTTTAAAGCAGTTTCAATTAAGGTCGGATTAAGATCTTCTATTTTGCTTTTACGATGAGAACCGCTGGTTCTGAATCCTGCCTGAAACCCGGTAAAGCTCTCTGCCGAACAACCTAAATCATTCAAGTGTAATGCCAAAAGTGAAGCAGATATTAATTCACCACTAGATAATAGAACATCTACTTCTCTGGCAACCGGACGAGTACTCACCTCATATGCCATTGCCAACAGTTTGTCTGTAGTTTTGCCCATTGCGGAAACAACTACTACGAGGTCATCATATTGTTCCTTTTGGCGTAAAATCAACTGACATACTTGTTTAATTTTGTCTGTGGTAGCAACCGATGTACCACCAAATTTCATAACTAATCTCTTCATTTTTCACCGTTACAATATTTCCGTCTGTCAATATATTCTTTCACTATAATTACAATAGATTTTCAGAATTTGAAAATAACATTATAAATATGCTTGATCATTACGAATTAAATCCTCATAGGTTTCTCTTTTAACAGCAAGATAACTTTGTCCGTCTTCGACAAAAACAACTGCCGGTCTGGGAATACGATTATAGTTTGAACTCATTGCATAATTATATGCTCCGGTTCCGGGAATTAATAACAAATCACCCGGTTCAGCTTTCGGTAAAGCAATGTCATGTATCAAAATATCACCTGTTTCACAACATTTACCGGCAATTCGGTAATTATCAGCCGGTTCATCCTCCATTCGATTCGCCAAACATGCCTCGTATTCCGCTTGATAAAGTGCAGGTCTCGGATTATCAGTCATACCACCATCTACAAAGACAAAGGGTTTACCCTGATAGGGTTGTTTGACTGCACCCACCGTATAGAGAGTACTGCCGCTCGAATTGATTAATGAACGTCCCGGCTCAATACTGACAATTTTGATTGATAGATCAAGTTTCGTAACTAATTCTTCAATTTTTTCAATATATTCAGCCAAAAATTCAGCATAGTTAAAAGGCTGATCGGCTTTTGTATAGTAAACTCCAAAACCTCCGCCGAGATTAACTTCACTCAGCTTGATCGAATAATCATCCAATAACTTACGGGCAAAAGAAAACATAAGTGCCGCTTCCTCGAAAAAGAAATCTTTGTTCAAAATTTGCGAACCGATATGACAATGAATACCCTCCAATTCAAGCCAAGGATCAGAACTCATATCTTGTATTAACAAAAAGGTTGCCGGATCAGAAATGCTCATGCCAAACTTCGAATCTTCTTTGGTCGTTTGAATATACGCATGAGTGTCCGCTGTAATACCGGGATTAACTCTCAATAACACTTTAATCTTTTTTTGTTTTCGGGCAGCTAATCCCGATAAAAGTGTATATTCTGTACGATGATCGACAATAATTTTGCCGACATTGTTAGTCAGAGCCATTTCTAACTCGTCCGGTAATTTATTATTGCCATGCAGTGAAATTTTTTCCGGGTCATAACCTGCCTTCAGTGCCGTATAAAGTTCTCCCCCGCTGACAACGTCCAAAAATAAACCGAGCTCTTTGGCCAAGCCCAAAATGTATAAATTACTGAAAGCTTTTGAGGCATAAGAAATATGGGTTTGGAATTTTTTCGAGCGGAAATTGTCCAAAAATATTTTTGCTTTGTCCACAAAATGTTTTTGATCAATTATATATAACGGCGTCCCATACTCCGCACGCAATTGTTCAACTGAAACACCGCCGATCAACAATTGGTTATTATCAATTTTCATTGTGCCATGCAATTTCATATTCAACCTCACTTCAAATATCCTGACAAAATAATAGCTATATTATTTTGGGTTTATTCTCATTTCTAATCACCGTATCCGGAATCAGAAATTAACTGTCTGGTATATACATTTTGCGGATTTTGAAAAACCTCTTCAACATTCCCTTGTTCCACTATGCTGCCTTGATTTAAAACAGCTACCGTATCACAAAGATGATATACAACTGCTAAATCATGAGAAATGAATAAGCATGAAAAATCAAATTTTTTGCGCAGATCGATAATCAAATCAAGAACCTGAGCTTGCACCGAAACATCAAGTGATGAAACCGGTTCATCAGCAATCAAGAGACAAGGTTCAACAATCAAGGCGCATCCCAGAGCAACTCGCTGTAATTGACCGCCCGATAATTGATGCGGATATCTTGAAAAATAATCTGCAGATAAACCTACTTGTTCCAAGGTATAACGTGCCTTGGCTTCAATTTCAGAGTTACTTAGAAATTTCCGGATTTCCAGAGGTTCCATCAATTGTTTACCGATCGTCATCTTTGGATTAAAAGAATCATAAGGATCCTGAAAAACCATTTGAATTCCACGATTAAACTGTTTTATTCTTTGTCTTAATGACAAATTTTGGATTTCTTGTCCGCGAAAATGAATCTTGCCGGAAATCGGTTTAATAAAACCGGTAATTAAATTTGCCAAAGTTGTTTTACCGGAGCCCGACTCACCAATCATCCCCAAACATTCGCCGGATTTCATTACCAGAGATAAATCTTCTAAAACAAACTCCAATTTTCGTAAAGAAGTAGAATAACTGGCATAAATGTTGTTTATTTCTAAGATATTTTGCAATTCACCTGTCATTTTTCTCTATTTCTTCTATTTGTCTTTTAAACAATATAATTGATGGCAAAACTAAAGCAAATACAACTGTAAAAAATCTTTCCCTTAAAAATCTACTTATCAAATAAAAAACATGCTGCTTGATGACCTTTGTCTATTTTAAACATATCCGGTAATTCTTGACGGCAGCGTTCAAACACTTTGGGACAGCGTTCAGCAAACAGGCAATTTACAGCAGGTCCGCGATAATCTCTTGTTCTGGCTTTCATCGTCAGTAATTTCTGCCCTCTTTTTTCCGGTGAGGGAATCGATTCCAATAAGAGTTTAGTATACATATGTTGAGGTCTTTTGATAATTTGTTCAGTTGCACCAACCTCAACCGGTATACCTTGATACAAAACATAAACCCGATCACACAATTTTTTGACTGTTGAAAAATCATGTGAAATATATAAAACTGATGCTTTTCTGCTGAAATTGATTAATTTAATCAATTCGATTATTTGAGATTTAACTGAAACATCCAGTGCTGTCGTGGGTTCATCAGCGATTAATAATTCAGGATTATTGATTATTGCCATCGCTATCAGTACTCTTTGTCTCTGACCGCCGGATAATTCATGCGGATAACGTTGTGCCAATTTTTCAACATTCGACAAATTAACCGCCCGCATTGTACCGTAAACTCTGTCTCGGCGCTCTTGCGGACTTAGATCAGTGTGAATCTTCAAGACTTCATCTATCTGTCTGCCAATACGAATCAAAGGATTCAAAGATTGACTTGCATCTTGATAAATAATCCCAATTTTATTTCCATTGATCTTACATCTTTCTTGAGCGGAAATCCGAGTAATATCCCGGTCATTAAAAAATATCTTACCTTGAGCAATCGAGATCCCCTCGGGTAAAATACCTGCTATCGCCATTGTACTGATACTTTTCCCACTGCCGGACTCACCGACTAAACCGACAATTTCTCCCGGTTTAATCTTTAAAGAAACATCACGCACTAATTCTGCACCTTGTGCAGATACAACTTTCAGATGTTCGACTTTTAAAATATACTCTGCTTTTGTCAGATCTTGTTGCATCAAGTCATATTCCTTTGTTGAGAAAATTGTTTCAATCCGTTACTGATAAAAAAACTGCCTAAAACCAATATCACAATCATTAACCCCGGAGCAATTGCCGACCACGGTGCTTGAAAAAGAAAGCCTTGAGCATCTTTGAGCATTCTGCCCCATGTAATCTGAGACATTGGAACACCAAGTCCTAAGAAACTTAATGATGATTCCGCCAAAATTGCATTGGCAAAACCCAAAGCAATTGCTGACATTAAGCGAGTTCTGATTTGAGGAAATAAGTGTCGCCAAATTATTCTGCCGGATGAAGCTCCGATTAATTGTAATCTTTTAACAAAATTTCGCTGGCTATATTCTAAAAAACCACTACGGATAACTCGCATATAAGATGGAATAAACATGATACCCAAAGCTACGATTACTTGCCAAATTCCTTCACCGAAAGTAGCAACAAACAGCATTCCCATCAGGATTGCAGGAATTGATAATAACGCGTCGCCGATTCGATTGCCCCAATAGTCTACCACTCCGCCATAATAACCGCTCAAGGCACCGATTAGCAAACCGCTCAAACAACCGATCAAATTAATACCGATTGAAATAAAGATAGTTAGAGGTAAACCGCTCATCACACGAGTAAAAATATCGCGGCCATAGTTATCCGTACCGAACCAATGACTGAAATTGGGAGCGGTAAAACGTTCTGACATATTCATTGAGGTAGTATCATAAGGCCGATATAATAAATTAATCAAGAATAATATAAGTGGAATTAGCAGCAACATAAAGCCGATTCGGAATTGAAGTTTAGCTACCTTATTGATTGAACTTGTTCTGTAATAAGCCCGTTGAGCGTCAGGTATAAAAGAAATCTGATTATTTTTGTCTTTATGCTTAAATTTACGCTTGAATTTCATCATTCAACATCTCCTCGAAATTTAAGCTTATAGCTGAGTTTAAGCCAAAAATTTGATTTAGTCGATTTCATATCAGACGATCTCAGCCGCGGATCAATGAATTGGTTAATAAAGTCCACTAAAAAATTGACAATAATAACAACCGTCGCAATTAAAATAATAATTCCTTGCGTCAACGGAAAATCCCGTGCTTCAACTGCGGTCACCAATAACCTGCCTAAACCCGGTAAAAGAAAAACCTGCTCGATAATAATACTGCCGCCAAAAACTTCCGCTAATATTAAGCCCAAAGCCGTTACATACGGAACGAGACTGTTTCTGAAAATATGAAAGAACAAGATGCGTGATTTAGTCGCTCCTTTACCGACTGCCGCCCTGGTATAAAATAATTTCTTTTGCTCAATAATCGCATCACGCAGGAACTCCAGCGCCATTGCAACTCTCGATAATGCAATTGCCAGAGCCGGCATGAAGAATTTTCTTAAAAAACCGAGCGATTCTAAATTACCTCGACCGGAACTCAAGCCTAACTGTGTTGTGCGAAAAATCAACATCAAGATAATCGCCATAAAAAACGGCGGAATTGCTAAAGTAGTTTCTGTGACAAAACGGATCGAATTATCTAAAAAAGAACCTTGTTTTCTTGCAGCTAATAACGCCAAAGGTACTGACAAAACAATAATTAAAACAAAAGCATACATTGCCAAAGAAAAAGTTACGGGAGCAGCTTCATTGATTAATTCACCAACAGACTTATCGAAATGGATTGAATGTCCTAAATCTCCCTGTAGCAAGCCAACAAAATATTTATTTATTTTGAGCGGTAAAGGTTCATGAATTCCTAATTCTGATTCCAAGGCAGCAACCTGTTCTTGACTGGCATTCATGCCGAGCATAATTCTCGCCGGACTGCCCGGAATCAATTCGAACATGATAAAGACTATTAAAACAATTAACAGCAACGTAATCAACATTTGACCGGCTTTTTTCAATAAATATCGTGTCATGACAGTCCTTATCCAAAAACAGTTCATATATAAAAATATCTGAGCAATATCTTAACATAATATCACTCAGACAAATTAATTGATAATTTCTGTTTATATCCAAAATCTATTTGAAATACACCGTATACATGTCTTGGACATATTGCGGATACGTTGTGTAGCCGCCAAGGGTTTTGATTACAGCAGTCTGAGTTCCGGGATTTTGTAAAAATACCGATGCTGCATCATCTTGTAATATTTTTTGCATTTGATGATAGAGTTCAACCCGTTTTGCATGATCGGTTTCACTCAATGCTGCTTCATATAACTCATCAAATTCAGTACTGACGAAATTTATGAAGTTATTATCAGATTTTGAATAATAATGTCTCAAAACTGTAGCAGGCGCTACATAATCAAAGGTTAAAGCAATTACAGTCGAATCATAATTGCGTCCCATATAGACATCTGAAAGCCACGTACCCCAATCAACAGTTTTCACTTCAGCAGTCACACCGATTTGTTTTAATTGTTCAGCCAATACTTCTGCTGTTTGGACATGTATCACATAGTCACCGGGAACTGTAATCTCTATTTTCAGATCTTGATAACCTGCTTCTTCCAGCATACTTTTTGCTTCTTCCGGATTATATGGACTTGTCAAATCCGCATTATAGTAATCTTGCATCGGCGGAGCCATACCGGATTCTAATACTCTGCCTTCACCAAAGGTTACCGCATCAATCAGCATTTGTTTGTCTATCGCCATATTTATAGCTTTACGCACCACAGGATCATCAAAGGGTGCTCTCTGATTATTTAATCCCCAAATTTGAACCATATTGGAATCAGCTGCAATAAAATCATATTTGTCTTTTAATAATTCAGCTTTATCTATTGTTAAATAAGGAAATATATCGAAATTACCCTCTTGCAAATCCATAATTGCAGCATCTGCATCGGGCACAATCATAAATGTTACTTCATCCAAGTATGCTGTGCGGTCACGCCAATAATCAGGATTCCGTTTCATTTTCAAATGTGTTTGTGTTTTATATTCCGTAAAAATAAAAGGACCGGTACCAATTGGCTTTTGTGCCTGTTCCGTATAGTCTTGCGGAATAATTGCCAAAGTCATATAAGTAATAAAATCAGCATCAGATTCTTTCAGTTTGACAGTTACCGTACCCGCTTCTGTATCTGCCGAAACCGATTCAATTATAGCTAATTGCGGAATTAAAGCTGCTTCACTGTCCGGCAACATACCGGCAGCTCTTTCCAAAGAGTAAACTACATCATCAAGCGTTAAGTCGTCACCATTATGAAATTTAACGCCGGTCCGAATTTTAAACGTAAACTCCGTCGCATCATCTGAGAAATCAAAAGATTCAGCCAAAGCAGGTTCAAATGTTCCATCAGGCATTAATTTAACTAAACCGTCAAAGAAATTATAAATTACTTCTTTTGTGCCGGCTGCAGCTGCTAAATACGGATCCAAAGAATCTAATTCTTGTGTAATTCCCACAATCACCGAACCGCCTTGTTGAGGATCTCCCGGCTCTTCTATCACTTTATCATCTTCATCCGGATCGTCTTCAATAACACCCTGATCAGTTTGTTCGGTATCATCTGTATCTTTCTCGGTGTCTTTTTCAGCATCTTTTTTACCACATGCTGTTAAGAATAAAACTAATGATAATATTACCAAAACTATCCGCATTACTTTTTTCTTATTAACCATTTTAATCCTCCTACAACTTTAACTTACTCATTTTACACCATTTAGACAACATTTTAAATTAACACCCTATTATGTATAAATATAAGATTGCAAATTGCCCAATTTTTATAAAATATCTTGTCGGTTCATTGTTCTTTGCATACTTTTTTCATAGAACTACGTTATTCAGGTATTATTTTTTGACAATTAAAAAACCTATAAATATAATATAAAAAATTCATTAAAAAGTAGTTTATATTTTAATTTATATTATTTATGGTTTTAAAAGTATTTAAGTTTACTTCTGAAATTATTTCAGAAGATTTTTTATTCTTAGGTGCTACATATTTATTAACATTTTTGGAGGTTTTATGCAAAATCCATACGAATTATTAAAACAAACACAAAAAGTTGTTCTTGCATATTCCGGCGGTCTGGATACTTCTGTCTTGGTTGCCTGGTTAAAAGAGCAAGGTGTTGCTGAAGTTATTTGTGTCGCCGGTAATGTCGGTCAAATATCCGATCCAAAAGCTTTGGAAACCAGAGCTATCAACACAGGTGCCGACAAATTCTATTGTTTGGATTTAACTGAAGAGTTTTTGGATGACTATATCTTTCCCACCATGCAGGCCGGAGCAAAATACGAAAATGTCTATTTACTCGGCACGGCAGTTGCCAGACCGATTCTTGCTAAAGGATTAGTCGAAATAGCCAGAAAAGAAAAAACTGATGTAATCGTGCACGGATGCACGGGTAAAGGCAATGATCAAGTAAGATTTGAATTAACGATCAATGCTTTGGCACCTGAAATGAAAGTTGTCGCTCCTTGGAGATTCTGGGATATCAAGGGTCGCTCCGAAGAAATTGATTATGCTGAAGCTCATAATATTCAGTTAGAATTTTCCAGAGAAGAAGATTATTCAATGGATGAAAATATTTGGCATCTTTCGCATGAAGGTTTGGACTTGGAAAATCCTGCTAATGCTGCAAATTTAGACAAAATTCTGCATTGGGTTACCCCGCCGGAAAAAGCTCCGGACAAAGCGGAAATTGTTGAGATTGAGTTTGTGCAAGGTAAACCGGTTGGTCTCAATGGTAAAAGAATGAATTCGGTTGATTTAGTCACCGCATTAAATGAAATCGGCGGAAAACACGGAATCGGTATTGATGATATCGTTGAAAGTCGTCTGGTCGGAATGAAGAGTCGCGGTGTCTACGAAAACCCGGCAGGTTCAATTCTCTATTTTGCCCATCACAAACTGGAGACATTAACTGTTGAAGCTAACACCTTGCATTTTAAGTTGTCAATTGCGCATAAATATGCAGAATTGGTTTATAACGGCAAATGGGAAAGCTCTTTACGTAAAGCTTTAGCAGCTTTCGTTGCAGAAACTCAAAAATTCGTGACCGGGACCGTAAAGGTAAAATTATATAAAGGTAGCATGCAACCGGCAGGTCTGACTTCTCCCTACTCATTATTTGATGAAGGTTATGCAACGTTCGAACATGATGAAGTATATGACCACGGTGATGCCGGCGGCTTTATTAAATTATTCGGTTTGTCCAATAAACTTCAGGCAATGTTGCAAAACCCTGAAAAGTAATTAATCTACAGGATAACGATAATAATTTTGCATAAAAGATACGGATTCAATCATGATAATCAGAAAGAACATAGTAAGAGGATTAAAATGAAATTGTGGCAAGGTATGCTCTCAGGCGAACTAAATCAAAAAGCGGAAGAATTTAATGCTTCTTTTGCAATTGATCAAAGAATGATCTGTCAAGATATTGACGGATCGATTGCTCATGCGACCATGCTCGGACAAACAGGTGTATTGCCGCAAAATGATGTTGAACAAATTATTACGGGACTGCAAGAGATTAAAAAAGATTTGGAAAATAATTTGTTGCAACTTGATCCGCAGGCTGAAGATGTTCACACTTTTATTGAGAATGAATTAACCAAACGTATCGGTGAAGCAGGTAAAAAACTTCATACTGCCCGTTCAAGAAATGATCAGGTCGCAACGGACATCAGACTTAATTTGCGTTCTGAGATTGTTCAAATCTCAGAACTTTTGCAAAACTATATCATGGCCATGTGTAATATTGCCGAACAAAATCTGACAACTATTATGCCGGGATATACACATTTGCAGGCTGCTCAACCGATCACATTTGCCCATCATTTATCTGCATATTGCATGATGGCTTTGCGTGATTTAGACAGACTTGCTGATTGCCGAAAAAGACTTAATCAATCTCCTTTAGGTGCGTGTGCTTTAGCCGGTACAAGTTATCCGATTGACCGTCAATTAACTGCTGATTTGTTGAATTTTGAAGAAGTTATGCAAAACAGCATGGATGCGGTCAGCGACAGGGATTTCATTATAGAATTAAACGGCGTTTTAGCAATTATCGCTGTCCACCTTTCGCGTCAAGCTGAAGAACTGATTATTTGGAGTTCACAACCCTACAGCTTCGTTAGAATAGCCGATGAATTCTCAACCGGTTCTTCAATTATGCCGCAGAAAAAAAATCCGGATATGGCTGAGCTGATTCGTGGTAAATCCGGCAGAGTTTTAGGTAATCTGATTCAGAGCCTGACTATGATCAAGGGTTTGCCGCTTGCTTATTCCAAAGATATGCAAGAAGATAAGGAATCAATTTTCGATTCAGTTGATACTGTAAAAATTTGTCTGGAAATAATGACAAATATGCTATTATCCTTAACAGTTAATCAAGATAAGATGTTACAGGCAACTGAACTCGGTTACTTGGCAGCTACCGATTTAGCCGATTACTTAGTCAAAAAAGATATTCCGTTCAGAGATGCCCATCACATGATTGCTCAGCTGGTTGGAATAGCCAATCAGGAAGGAAAAACTCTTGCCGAGCTTCCGTTGGAAGTTTATCGCAAGGTATCACAAGCATTTGAGGCTGATCTTTTCGAGGTAATTGATATGAATAGTATAGTCAATTCAAAAAATTCTTTCGGAGGACCTGCTCCGGCAGAAGTCGAGCGTCAAATCGCTTGGGTTAAACAAAAATTACAAACTTATAAAGTATAAATTTTTGTACAATATTTCAAATTTCGATTATCGTACAGACTTAGGGAAAACAATAAGTCATAAAAATTAAACATTGAAAGAGAAATTAAACATTGAAAGAGAAATTAAACATTGAAGGAGAAAAACATGAAAAAAACAATTAACAAAAAATCAATTTTATCAGTACTTTTAGCAATTTTGCTAATGCTGAGTGTTGCTGCCTGTGGTAGCAAGAAAGATACGGCAAAAGAAACTGAAGCTAAAGAAGAAGAAACTGAAGCTAAAGAAGAAAAAACAGAAGCTAAAGAAGAAACAACAGAAGCTAAAGAAGAAACAACAGAAGCTAAAGAAGAAACAGAAGCAGACGAAGAACCCGCTGATGCCTCAACCGGCAAAGCATTGGAAGACGGGGTACTTGATCTGGGTACCAATGCTGCATTCCCGCCATATGAATTTTATGAAGGTGAAGAAATTGTCGGTATTGACCCTGAAATCGCTCAAGCAGTTGCCGATTATTTAGGCTATGAACTGAAAATCCACGACATGGAATTTGCTAATATCATCGCCTCAATCGAAAGCGGAAAAGTTGACGGTGGAATTGCCGGCATGACAGTAACAGAAGAGCGTTTAGAAAGTGTAAATTTTTCAGATTCATATGCTACCGGTATTCAATCAATTATTGTAACTCTGGATTCCGACATTGAAGGTCCGGATGATCTCACAGACAAAAAAATAGGAACTCAATTCGGTACAACCGGTGACTTTTATGCTCAGGATGATTTTGGTGAAGAGAATGTTCAATCTTTTGATAAAGGTGCTGATGCTGTTGTTGCACTCAACGCAGGCAAAGTTGATGCAGTTATCATTGATAATGAACCGGCAAAAAGTTTTGCTGCAGCAAATGATAATTTGAAAGTCCTCGAAACTGACTATGCAGTTGAAGATTATGCAATCGCTTTAACCAAAACCAATGATGCTCTTCTGGAAGAAGTGAACGAAGCTTTGGCAGCTCTTGAAGAAAGTGGTAAACTGCAAGAAATCATTGATAAGTATATCAAAGCTGAATAAGATAAATTGTAATTTTAGCTATTTGCCGATTTTTTATTATAGAAAAATCGGCAAATTTATTATTATCGTTTTCAGAAATTAATGAACAATGTAACCGAATAAAAAACCATCGGCTCAATCGGTAGTTAGCATTCAAATGACATGAGGAGACGTTCATGACTGTATCCCTCCAAGCAATAGTAGATTTTATTCAAAATAACTTTATCAAAGATGATTATTGGAAATATCTGACTAACGGTTTTTCCATCACCTTGCAAGTCACATTTTTTGCATTTTTGATAGGTTTTGCTTTAGGCATTTTCTTAGCAATCATCAGAGTTGCTTGTAAAGACTTAAGCCCGAGCTGGAAAACTCCTTCCGGATTTTTAATCAATCTTTTAAGCAAAATATCTAACATCTACATAACGATTATTCGCGGAACACCTACTACCGTTCAACTTCTAATCATGTTCAATGTAATTCTGATTAATCTGCATAATCTGAAAATTGTTGCTATTTTAACTTTTGGTTTAAATTCGGCAGCTTATATGGCTGAAATATTCCGCAGCGGTATCCAAGCTGTCAGTGCAGGTGAAATAGAAGCTGCAAGATCACTTGGTTTAAGTTATATGCAAACTATGTCTAAAATTGTAATGCCGCAAGCTTTTCGCAATTGTTTGCCTGCTTTCGGCAATGAAGTTATCACCTTGTTTAAGGAAACTTCAATCAGCGGTTTCATCGGCTTAGTTGACTTAACGCGCGGAGCAGGAATATTAATCAGTAAAACCTTTCGGGCTGCACCACCCTACTTTGCTTCAGCATTGATATATTTGATTGTAGTGTTAATTCTTGAACAGATTTTCCATGCTTTAGAAAGAAGAATTACCCATGATTAAAATACGTAATTTGTATAAAAATTTTGATAAACTTGAAGTGTTACGCGGTGTAAATTTAGAAATTAAGCCCAGTGAGAAAGTGGTTATTATCGGGCCATCAGGTTCCGGCAAATCAACCATGTTACGCTGTATGAACCTTTTGGAAAAACCTACTTCCGGCGAAATAATTTTTAAAGATCAGGTAATAAACGATAGCCATGTCGACATTAACAAAGTCAGAGAAAATATGGGCATGGTATTCCAACAATTCAATCTTTTTTCTAATCTCAATGTGTTGGAAAATTTAACTCTCGCTCCGGTCATGCGTCACCGTTTGAACAAAGATGAGGCTGAAACTAAAGCAATGGAATTATTAAAACGCATCGGTTTGCCGGAAAAAGTAAAAAATTATCCCAATCAATTATCCGGCGGTCAACAACAAAGAATTGCCATTGCTCGCGCTTTAATGATGGATCCCGACTTATTATTATTCGATGAACCGACTTCCGCTCTCGATCCTGAAATGGTTGGTGAAGTATTGGAATTGATGACTGAATTAGCCCAAGCAGGCATGACTATGGCTGTCGTTACACATGAAATGGGCTTTGCCCGCCAAGTTGCAAATCGCATTTTGTTTATTGATGAAGGCATGATTGTAGAAGAAAGTTATGATCCGAACGACTTTTTTGATAATCCGCAAGAAGAACGCACCCAACAATTCTTATCTAAAATCCTTTAAAGCATAAATAAAAAATAACCGGTAACGAATACATTATTTTGTAATTTCAAAATATAACGGTCGGAGTATGTGTTTGTGTTAAAAATTCTAAAAAACTTGGCGAATCTGTCGTCAGAAATCGCACTGTTTGAGGACTTTAGTCCGAGTTTGCGATTTTAGACAGATGAGCTGTAGCTTTTTGAATTTTTATAAGCCACACATAATGCTACCGTTATATTTCTGAATTTGCTTAAAATTATCATTACTGATTATTTTGATTTTTCTGCAATATAATCTTGAATAAACCGGTCAGCAAGCTCCAAGATTTCAGGCGGTAATTCCGGGAGATGACGGTCACGACGAAAGAATGAAGCTGTTGCTGTACCAATCAATTTCTGATCAAGATCTTCTATGGAAATATTAATCAGATCAGCAATATTATCACATTCAGACTGATTAACAACATATAAATTAATTTCAACTACGATAACTGTTTTACCGGATTGAATAACTCTGGCTTTTCCAACTATCAAATCACCGGCAAAAACAGGCTTCAAAAAGCGATAACTAAGATCAATTGTTGCTGTAGGTTGGCCAAGATATATCATGCAGGTACCGGCTGCCGTATCAGCTAAAGTCATCAATACACCGCCATGTACCGTACCGTTGGGATTCAAATGTTGTTCAGAAACCAGCAGTGATACAACCGATTTTCGGTACTTAACCGTTTCAATTTTTGCACCCAATGCATTGGCAAAATGATTTTTTTCCAGACGATTAATAATCATTTGACTCAACAATGCATAAAATTCTCGGTCGGATGCTTTTAAAGTATTCTCTTGGAAATCTTTCTGAAAAGACTTCATATTATTAATATTTTCAAAATGTTGTTTTTCCTTCATACCCAACCATACCTTTATGATCAAGTTCAAGAATTTTGACTTCCCAAGTATTGCCTAAGCAGCTTTGAATACTATTTCTTATTTGCAAGGCATTATTTTGCGAGTTACTGGTTATAGTCAAAATTGACGGTCCTGCACCCGAAAGAACGCTACCGCACGCACCGGATTTGGTTCCAACATTCAGTATTTCATAAAAATTAGGAATTAAACCTGCCCGATAAGGCTGATGTAATTTATCTTGCAAACCTAAACTCAATAAATCATGGTTGGCATCGGACATACCTTTAAGTAAATAACCTAATGCTCTGATATTGAAGATTGCATCGGCACGTGCTACTTCTGCAGGCAAAACACCCCTGGCTTTAGCCGTTTTTAAACTAAAATTAGGAATGCTGATAATAAAATTAACTTCCGGACTCACATTTAGTTCTTGCGTAACTACTTGCGGCAAATTATCTGAATCCAGAATTGCAGCCAGTTGCAAACCGCCAAAAACAGCAGGACTCAGATTATCCGGATGTTGCTCAATTGTTGAAGCAATCGCTAAAATCGCATCTTTTGAAAATGGATTCACATTGTAAGTATTATAATCAGATTTAATTTGATTGGCGGAATAAAGTTGTTCAGCAATCCATTGTGCAGCTCCTGCACCTGCAACATAACAAGTTGCAGAAGAACCCAGACCTTTGGCTACCGGAACATCACTCCTGATACATTCAACTTTAGTTGGAATCGGTAATTCCACCTCGAAGAGACGGCAATATTGTACATATGCTTCGAGCATCGGCATTTGAGACGCGGTTCTTGTTGCAAGCCATTTGATCTGTTCTTCATAACTTACCGGATGTTCAGGATTTTCCCAAGTGAAAGTAAACCAATTATATAATTTAAATGCTATACCTAAACAATCAAAACCGGGACCTATATTCGCACTGGTGGCAGGGACTCTTACTGTATACTGTTTCATTCTATTTCCTTTTAATATTGTCAAATATTGCTTTTGCCATTTGATCCGCTGAAATTACTATCTCCTTATCTTGAGGCAATCGCCATAATTTACTGACGGTTTGAGGAATTCCCTGCCCGGATAATTCAGCAATAGTTTCAATTGATTGCCTATCATCCGGCGGAATTTCTTTGTCTAAAGATGATAATATTTTTTCCATAAACTTATATGGACTGGCAGTGCTGGCTACTAAGGTTAAACCGGTTAAACCTGCTTTAGCTATCGCTGAATAGGCAACAGCGGTATGTGGATCAATCAAATATTCATATGACTGATAAACCTGATTAATCGCAATTGAAGTTTCATTTTCATCTGTCCAAGAAGCCGTTAAATCTAATATCTCCGGATCTATTTGAAATTTACCGGAAACATTCAAATCACGCATTAAAGACTTCAGCCATTCACTATCCGGTTTTTTTAAATACAAATATCGTTCTAAATTACTGGCAACCAGAATATCCATTGAAGGCGATGAAGTTTTGACTAAAGGGCGATTACTGTCATAAATACCGGTTTGCAAAAAATCAGCCAAAACATTATTTTGATTAGCTGCTAAATGAATTCTACCCAAAGGCAATCCCATTGCTTTGGCATAACAAGCTGCTAAAATGTTGCCGAAATTGCCGGTTGGAACTACGATTGATATCGGCTCGCCATATGATAAACAATTGGCTGTAACCATCTGTAAATAACTATTGATGTAGTAAATCATTTGGGGAATCAGACGTCCGATATTGATTGAATTGGCAGAAGATAAGGCATAGCCTGCTGTTGCTGCTTCACCGGCAAATTCCTGATCGGAAAATAACTGTTTTACCCCACGTTGGCAATCGTCGAAATCCCCTCGCAAAGCAATAGCTCGCACATTATCATAATCACGACATAACATCTGTCTTTTCTGGAAAGAACTAACTCCGTTATGCGGATAAAAAACAATTACTTTAAAATGCTCTACACCGGCAAAACCCTCCATTGCGGCTTTGCCCGTATCACCTGAAGTTGCTGTCAGAATTAAAATATCCTGTTCAAAATGGAGCTGTTTCTTAGCAGCCTGCATCAAATGCGGTAAAAACTGGAGAGCCAAATCTTTAAAAGCCAGAGTCGGTCCATGCCATAATTCTAAAAAACCGATTTGATCATCAATTAGGTGAACCGGAACAATTTGAGGATCATCAAAATTATCACCATATGCTGCACTGACTATTTCCGCAATAATCTGATCGGACAAATCCGAAAAAAATATTTTGAAAATTCTTTTGGCAATTGTCTGATAATCTAAACCGATCCATGTAGCAAAATCAACTTTCGGTAATTCTTGTGGCACAAAAAGTCCGCCATCCGGTGCCAGACCTTGCAAGACCGCCTCGGAAGGTGAAAATAAATCATTATTATTTCTGGTACTGTGATATTTCATTTTTCCCTCGTATATTAGTTAACTACTCGCAGGTTTGACGAGAGGTTGTTTGAAGAATTCATCATAAATTGTTGATACTGCTTTTTCAAAATCATTGTTCGCAATACCTAGTATAATGTTAAATTCACTTGATCCTTGAGAAATCATACGAATATTTATTCCTGCTTTTGCTAAAGCTCCGAATACTTTCGCTGAAACACCGGCACGCATTGCCATATTCTCACCCACAACTGCTAACAATGCCAAACCTGGCGTTATATCGATGCGATCCGGTGAACAATATATGTCGATTTCTTCCAAGATCTTTCTTTCTTTGCCTTGCATACTATCTTCACGCACAATTAACGATACCGTATCTATCGAGGATGGCATATGGTGGATTTGAATTCCGTTAGTTTCAAAAACCGAGCATAATTTACGAAAGAAACTTAAATCTTCGGTCATCCGATATTTTTCAACATTTATTACCATAAAATCTTTCACACCGGCCACACCGGTCAGAATCGGATCTTCTTTGGTTCTTTTTGCTTTCGGTAAAATCAGCGTCCCGGGCTCATCAGGTGCATTGGTATTTAGGATATGAATCGGAATACCTCTTTGTCTGGCAGGGAATATAGCCTCATGATGCAAAACTGCAGCACCCATATAACTCAATTCACGCAATTCATCATAGGTTACAATATGCAAAGGCATCGGATTATCCACAATTTTAGGGTCAGCTGCCAGAAAACCTGAAACATCCGTCCAATTTTCATATTTTTCAACAGAAAGTGCAGAAGCTACAATCGAGCCGGTAATATCCGAACCGCCTCTGGAAAAAGTGACAATTGAACCGTTCTCTTGAGCACCGTAGAATCCCGGAATTACGAAACAACCATCTTTCACAATGTTTTCTTTAATTAATATGCGAGTAATATTCTCATCATATCTTCCATTTTGATCAAAACGAATTATATCTGCAGCATCTAGAAATTGATAACCGAGATATTCCGCCATCAATTTCGCTGAGAAATATTCACCACGGCTGGCGGCGTAATCTCTGGATGCTCCCGCAATCAGCTTTTGTTCAACTTCATCCAATTCAGGTTCAAGATCAATTGCTAAATTCAGAGAGTTTTGAATCTCCAAAAAGCGTTTTTTAATTGAAGTAAAAACTTCTTCACCACCAATTCCGATTTCCATCAATTGATGACATAAATATAGCATATCAGTAATTTTATGATCATCAGCAAAGCGTTTACCGGGTGCAGATACAATCACAATCTTTCTTTCACTGTCTGCTGTAATAATTGATTTTACTTTTTTAAACTGGGAAGCATCAGCACACGATGTTCCGCCAAACTTTGTAACTTTCATTTTTCATCTCCACTTTTATTATAATTTACTAAACCGATTCCCGCCACTACTAATAGCAATGCGACTATTAAGTTTATTTGCAAAATATTTTCTTTCAAAAATATGGCTGAACCGATCGTTCCTACTATTGGAATCAAACTCTTAAACATACTCAATTTTGAAACAGAATGATATTTTAACATTGTTGACCATAATGCGAAAGCAATTGCACTTAAAGCACTCAAATAAATCAATATCAGCCAGGCAGTATTGTCACGCGGATACAAGGAACCGCCAAGACTTAAACCGGTAAGAATTAAAACTGAACTGCCAAAAATGAAATTCCAGCCACTCAATAAGCGTGGATGATTACGGTTTACAAACATCTTATTGATCAATGTCCCGATTGCCGTTGCAAGTGCTGAAAGCAACATCAAACCGTCACCCAGCCAATTAAAGCCCAATGTAGTATCTCTGTTGATATTTAGAACAATCACGCCGATAAAACCGATAATACAACCGATTATTTTTGAAAAATTCAGTCTTTCATCAACAAATACCAAACTTGCCAGAATAACTGACATAAATGAAGATGTTGAAGCCATAATCGAGCCGATCGCTCCGGAAGTATTAGCAAGACCAACAAAGAAAAAACCGTATTGCAAAATTGTTTGTGGTATAGCAAGAATTAAAGAATCACGCCATTGTACTTTATTTTGCGGAAACGGGCTGATTTTTTCAGTGATTGCGGTGAACGAAATCATTAATAAGCCTGCCAGAAAAAACCTAAGACCGGCAAATAAAAGTAAAGACGGTACGGCATCCGCTGCAGCATTGTCGATTTGAAATAAATTATAGCCGGTCTTTATCGCCGGAAAAGCACTACCCCAGAGAATGATGCAAATATAAGTTGCTGTTAGCCAAACACTCTTTTTTTCAAAAAACTGTATTTTATTTATTTCATTTTGATTTTGCTCTTGTATCGTCATTCTTTGTCTCTATAATTATATTTTTTCCGTAATTTTAAACACACTTTCATTGGCAGTAAGTCCGTAAGAGTCAGTTACAGGCAAAGCAAAAATTGAGACAATATGGCTGTTTTGTTCATTTAAAGCATCTAACAAAGTTTGACTGACTTTTGATGTAATATTTGCATCAACTAAAAACCAAAGCACTTCTTTTTCCGGTTCAAGTCGCATTGATTTGCTGAGCCAGGTTCCTGCTCTTGCATCACGACCATGCAGGATTGTCGCACCGGTGGAACCGGCAGATCTTGCTAAACTGATCACATCTTCAGCGTAGCCTCGCTCTATAACACAAAAAATTAAATCTTTTTGCTCTCCTATAATTTGATCTGAGTTAACTGCACAAATTTCCTTTTGGGCAACCGGAGCAATGTCTTGCGGAAGATCCTTTGAACGCATAGTTTGAATTTTATTTATCGAACCCAAAATCATAATGCTTAAAACCGGCGTCATCGCAATCATCGCAATAATACCGAATCCATCACGCAAAACATCGGCTGTAGGTATACTGTCAGCTACACCTTGAGCAAATGCCAAAACAAAGGTTGCACTCATCGGACCTGATGCTACTCCGCCGGCATCAAATGCAATACCTACAAAGATCGGATCAACAAAATATGACAGTGCAATCGCTATGGCAAAACCGGGTAACAAAAAGTACCATAGTTGAACTTGCGGTGACATAATTTTGATCATAGATAAAGCAATTGCCATTCCAACTCCTATTGAGAGTGTGCTTTTCAAAACTGTCACCGGTATATTACCTGCAGTAACATCCTCAACTTGTTCTCCCAGAACATGAACGGCCGGTTCGGCCAGTACAACCATCATACCTAATAAAAGTCCGAAGATAGGGAGCATGCCAAAATATCTATCCGCAAGCCTCATCCCCAGGATACGCCCCATATCCATAAATCCTTCATTCGCGCCAACCAAGAACAAAGTCAAACCGAGAATTGTATAAATTAAACCGCGAACAATTCTGATCATTTCTTTACGTTCTACTTTAAATTTGAAAAAGTTGAAGACAAAGAATAAACCTGCAATCGGGGCTAAAGCTTTAATTGATTCAAGAAAAGTGTGTTGCATAGCTGAGAAAATCGGAGACCACACCTCAGTTGAAGTAACAAATTCTGCTGTTTCGCCATGAATGTTTTGTTGTCCGGTAAGAACTGAAATTAGCATTACTGCCAAAATCGGTCCGGCACTCATTGCACCTACCATACCGAAAGAGTCTTCTTCCGCCGTTTTCCCGCCTTTCGTCCGCGACAAACCGATTGAAATTGCCAGAACAAACGGCGTAGTCAAAGCACCGGTTGTTGCTCCTGAGGCATCGAATGAAATAGCCAAAAATTCTTCGGAAACCTGAGTTCCTAAAACCAAGATTACCAGATATACCAAGGTCATCATCACATTATATTTAAAATTACTGAGAATTCTGATTGAAGCAATTGAAATAAGTACACCGACACCTACTGAAATCATTGTTACTAAGAAACCGGCATCCAGGGTTCCACCGGAAGCACTCTCAACTTGATCTCCAAGAATTAAAATATCAGGTTCAGCAATCGTGATTAAAAATCCAAGAGCAAAACTGAGCAGAATCGTCTTAATTAAACTTTTGCTTGTCGCTATTTCATGTGCCATATGGTAGCCGATAGGCTCCATACTCTGATCTACACCCCAGAGAAAAATCGAAAGTCCGGCAAAAACCAAAAAAGCACCAACAAAAAATCTTTGTACAACCGGAATATCGATCCGAATAAATATCAAGCCCAAGATCGCTACAAAAATTACGATCGGTATAAGAGATTGAGAAACCTCTTTAGTTTTTGATTGTAATATATTCATGTAAGCCTCCTATGCTTGATAAGCACCTGTAATACGTGAAACTGGTAATACAAAAATAATTCCTTTGCTCGGTTGGTCTAAATCCATTTCAGTTATTAAGCATTCTTTGATCGGTTCAACCGCTTCATTCTTAACCAAAAGCATAACTATGTCTTTTTGCGGTTCTATGTTGATCGGGAAAAATGACTCGGCCGGAACACCCGCACCACGTCCATGGATAATCGTACCGCCTACTTCTCCAATTCGACGAACATTGCGCATAACTTCTCTGCCTTTTCCTTCATTAACTACTACAAAAATACATTGATGATCAAAACACTGCGGATCAAATCTTTCATTTTCTGAAAGATTACTCGAATGACCGAAACGACTGATCGGAATCGAAAAAGCAATTCCTTGCCTTTTACGCTTTATATTGAAACTTTCAAGCATCATCTCATGAATAGCATCTTCAAATCTTGATTCAATCGGTAAAAATATGACTTCTTTTTGGGTTTCCTCCAGACCGAGAATTTCCAAGAATTTATTGGAAACAGTTCCCTCGCCGAGCAAAACTACACCGCCCGTCAAACCCAAGATTCTCATTTCGCTCAAAACCTGTTCTGCCTTACCACGATTGAGCACACTCAAGAATAAAGATTGATCATTCATTACAATTTCTCCTGTTTCTATTGTCATTTCAAATTTTATTTATAAATATTTATTTGCTAGCCTGATTTACCGTTGTTTTATCAAACAAAAGTCTGATTGTTTACTCAGTTTACATTCATCTATTATTACCATTGTTCGATTTCTTTTTCCACTTGCGATGAGGCGACTACAGCTTATATTCTATCTATTATTACCATTCTTTAATATCTTTACGTTGTTTATATTTTTGTTTAAGACCATGTCGCTCAGCCAGATTATCTTTGATATCCGCTAAAGTCACGCCGCTTTGATTAAGCAGTAAAATCAAATGATAGAGTAAATCGCTGGCTTCATTAATGATTTCTTTTTGATCTTTGTTTTTAACGGCAATTACCGTTTCCGTCATTTCCTCACTGGTTTTTTTGAGAATTTTATCAATACCCTGTTCAATCAAATATTTCGTATAAGAACCTTCTCGCGGATTTTCCATCCGATCTTGAATCGTTTTTTCCAAAACTTCCAAAGTGAAATAATAATCATCAAAACAACTTATATTTCCCAAATGACAAGTCGGCCCGTCAGGTTTAACCCTTATTAATAAAGCATCCTGATCACAATCAAGACACATGCTGATTACATGCTGAAAATTTCCGCTGGTTTCGCCCTTTTTCCACAACTCCTGGCGTGTTCTTGAATAAAACCAAACTATTTGATCCCGTACCGTTAAGTTGTAGGCCTCCTCGTTCATAAAACCGTTCATCAGGACTTGACCGGTATCATAATCTTGTAGAATTACTGAAAGTAAGCCGTTATTTTTCGAAAAATCAGGTTGCATTTTTTCAAATCTCATTTCTTTTCTTGTTTACTTTAATTCCTGCTTCCGCAAGAGCCTTTTTCAATTCCGCTATTTCAACTTCATTTTGATGGAAAATTGATGCAGCCAAACCGGATTTTACAGATGTCTGTTTGAACAATTCAATAAAATCCTCTATTTTGCCGGCACCACCACTTGCAATTATCGGTTTATCAGTATATTTTTCTGCTTCTTTAAAAAACTCTAAATCAAATCCTTGTTTTGCACCATCAAAATCAATTCCCGTGATTAAGAATTCACCTGCACCGAGTTTGGTGAATTTCTCTAAGGCATAGAACACTTCCCAATCCGATTTTTTTGTTCCACCATGAGTAAAAAGATAATACTTGCCGGATTCAGTTTCCAGTTGAATATCAAAAGCAATAATTATTTTTTCCGAGCCGAATTTCAAAGCAGCTTCTTTAATAAAAAACGGTTTGCTCAAAGCTGCACTGGCAATACTTACTTTATCTGCACCTGCCTGAAGAATTCTCGCAATATCTGCCAAAGATGCAATACCGCCACCAACAATCAACGGAATATCAATTGAGCAAGAAATTTGATTAATCAGATCAACATTGAAATCTGCGCCGGTTTGAGTTTTTGAAATGTCCAATATCGCCAATTCATCTGCACCGGTTGTGCAATAATGCTTTGCCATTGTCAAAGGGTCACCCATTTCTCTTAGGCCGACAAAATTTGTACCTTTGACTACTTTGCCTTCTTTTAAATCCAAACAGGGGATTATTTTCCGAATATTATTTTCAATTTTCATACTATTATCTTTATTACTCTCTTGTCTTCTACCATCTCTACCATCTATACCATCTATACCATCTATACTATCTCTACTATCTCTATAAATCTCCGGATTATTCCTAAATAATATTATCCCAAAAATTCGGTTTGTGGCCTGCTTTACCGACAACAGCTTCCGTTATGCCCAGTTCAAATAATCGGTCAAGATCTTCTTTGCTACGTACACCGCCACTTGCAATGACTTTGTGACGTGTCAATCTATTAATTCTCGCAGTATTCGTAAAATTCGGACCTTGATCCATACCGTCTTTATTAATATCCGTATAAATGATACCGGCTAAAGAAAGATTCTCAATTAGAGGTAAATATTGATCAACAGTCATTCCACTATCTTCAGTCCAACCGTTGATAAATATTTGATCAATTCTCGCATCTAAACCGACAAAAATCCTTTCAGGATAAAGGGCGGTCATTTCTTGCAGCCATTCTATATCCATGATCGCTCTGGTTCCGAGAATAAAATAATCGATGCCTTGTTTGGCATAATTGGCAATGGATTTTGCATCACGCAACCCGCCACCAATTTGCAAAGGCAAATCGGTTAAGGTTTTCAACTCGGAAATCAATTGCATTTCTTTCGTTTCTCTTGCTTTTGCTCCGATCAAATCAATAATATGAATTCTGGCAACTTGTTGAAATTTGCCATAAAACTCAATTGCCTCTTGAGGTGTACGTTGCATCAAAGATTTTTGTTGATAATCGCCTTGCCTCAGACGCACATTTTGACCATCAATCAAATCTATAGCAGGAATAATTTTTATCATTAAAAACCTTTCACATTCTATTAGAAATAATACAAATCAAAAATTATTCAATCAGTCCTTTGGATGATGGGACTCCGCCATCCGTTTCGCTTAAAGCAATTCTTAAACTCCGGGCAAAAGCTTTGAAAATCGCCTCTATTTCATGATGTGTATTGCCCTTTTTCAGCAAATCTATATGCAAAGTCATTCGACTGTTCATCGCAACTGCATTAAAAAATTCCTCAACTAATTCAACGTCAAAATCTCCAACTTTTGCTTGAGAGAAATCTGCTTGGAAATTCAAATGCGGTCTGCCGGATAAATCCAGAACAACTCTTGCCAATGACTCATCCATCGGTAAGTAAAAGAAACCGTATCTTTGATAAGATTTTTTTGCAGTATAAAGATCTCGGATCAGTTGACCCAGAACAATTCCGATATCTTCCACTGTGTGATGAAAATCGACTTGCAAATCACCATCGGCAACTACTTCCAAATATAAATTCGAGTGAAAGCTGAACAAAGTCAGCATATGATCAAAAAAACCGATTCCGGTATTTATTTTTGATTCAGTTGCCAATCGATCTTCTGCTAAACTTACTTCTATTTTGGTTTCTAAAGTCGAGCGTTTTTTACTTAACATATTGCATCTCCATTTCATATTTTCATATTGGTTTATTTCAATCTTCTTTTAAAATTACTTATTCATTGTTCTTTCATATTACTTTATTGCATTGTTTTTTCGTATTGATTTGTATCAGTGTTTATCTTTCCATTCGATAATTGCTTGATTTAATGCCGGATAATCATCGAGTCTGATGATTGAATAACGTGCTGTATTTTTCAGAATCGGGGTATCATATGTTCGAGGTAAAAATCCTTTTCCAATTAAAAACTCTGCCAAGTCAACGGCAAAATCACCGTAAGTAAAAATATAATTAGCAAGCGAAGGCTTGATTGTTATCAAATCCTCAACTTGAGCCAAAGCTTTCTCCAATTGTCTTTTGCTTTCAAATTGATAATTCTTATACTCAGCTAATTTTTCTTGATCAGAAAATAATTCACTCGCCAAATTCAGAGATAAAGAGTTTAAGGGATAAGGATGATTAATGCTGTTAATTCTGATAAAGGTATCACCTTGTGCAATTGCCAAGCCAATTCTTAAGCCCGCCATACCATATACTTTACTTAAAGTTCGCAAGAGAACGATGTTATCACCTTGCGGTCTTTCGTAATCTACAGCAAAATCTATGTAACATTCATCCAAAACTAAATAACCATCGACTTCAGCCATTGTATCTGCCAGAAGCTGCAATTCTTCTGTTTTGAACATTACCCCTGTCGGATTATGCGGATTGGAAATAAGGAACAAAGACGGTTTCTGCTCTTTAATCGCTTGCACAACTTTAACAAAATCAAAAGAAAAATCTGATTCACAGTCAACAGTCAACATCTCCGGCAAAACTTGTTCCGTATATACTTTGTACATCACAAAATCCGGATTCAAAGTCATGACACCGTTCTGACCAAGAGTCATAATTACTTTCTGAATCCACTCGTCCGAACCGTTTGCTACTTCAATTTCGGCCGGATTCAAATCATAAGCTTTGGCATAAATGTCAATAAAGCGTTGTCTCTCTTGATCCGGATATTGATTATAATTTGTGTTTTGAACAACTTTGATAATTTGTTCTTCACTTAACGGTTTGAGCGGACTGGTATTGCGATTCATTATGATCATATTTTTCTCCAATGTTCAGTTATCTTTAAATATCTAATATTTGATTGTCAACAAAGCAAAACAATTCGTCAATACGAATCTGAATATTAATTGTAAATTAAACTCAGATTGAAATCACTTGTTATTCTCTAATTCGTCTTTACGAATTTTTAAACTTTCTGCATGACAGAATAATCCTTCAGCTTGAGCAATTTCGATCGCGGGATCGACAATTTTCTGAAAAGTATCTTGCTTGATATTGATAATAGCATGACTGGTTAAAAAATCATTGACATTTAAGCCGTGACTGAATCTTGCACTTCTATTTGTCGGCAAAACATGTGACGGACCTGCTACATAATCGCCAACGGCTTCCGGTGAAAAATTACCTTGGAAAACCGCTCCGGCATATTTGATTTGAGGAATGATCTCTGACGCAGCTTGATGCTGAATTGAAACGTGTTCCGGTGCAATATAGTTGATAATATTGATCAAATCTTCTCTGTTGCCGACTATCGAATAATGATTGTTTTGCAAAGATTTAGCTATGATTTCAGATCTGACTTGTGAAGGTAAAGCTTCCAGAACTTTTAAGCGAACTGTTTCCAACAAATCTGACGACTCAGCTGTCAGGAAAGTTCTAGCTTCCGGATCGTGCTCGGCTTGAGCAAATAAATCCAAAACCACTGCATCCGGATTGGCTGATTGATCGATATAAACCAATATTTCACTAGGTCCTGCTATCATATCAATACCTACTTCACCGAAAACCAAACGTTTTGCATTAGCCACAAAACTGTTGCCGGGGCCAACAATTTTATCAACTTTCGGAATTGTTTCCGTACCATAGGCTAAAGCAGCAATTGCCTGTGCTCCACCAACTGTATATACATTTTCTACACCGCAAACAAATAAAGTTGCAAAGGTAATGTTGTTTTCAGTGTAGGTCGGGGTAACTACATGAATTTCCGCAACATCTGCAACTTTGGCAGCGATAATACTCATTAAAACTGAAGAAGGATAGAGAGCTTGCCCGCCCGGAACATAAAAACCTACTTTTTCTAAAGGATGATAAACATATTGGAATTCACCCAAATCAAGGTCTTGATGTTTAATCTGAATTTCATAGGATTCGATTCGCTGTTTAATAAATTGCAAAGCATTTTGTAAATCCGGTTCCAAAGATTCGTAACTTGCTTTTAAAAACTCGGCAGGAACCTTGAAATCCGTAATCTCTTGCTGATCAAACTTAGCTGTATATTCACGTAAAGCCCGGTCTTTATTCTTGCGGACAGTTTGTAAAATTTGCATTACTTGTTCAGTTTGCTCAAGATTAGTTTCAGACGTAGCATCGCTGAATACTGACTTAAAATCTTCACAGTTGTAAATCGGTTTTAATTCAATCATTATTCAAAAACTCCAATCTCTTTCAAAAAAGGATATATTTTATCTTCTTTCGTATAAAAAGTTTGGCGATTAGCAATCAAACGTGCATGTACATCCATTATTTTCTCATACTCTATCAAACCGTTGGCACGTAATGTATTACCGGTTTCAACGATATCTACAATTCCGTCTGCCAAACCGAGCAATGGTGCCAATTCTACAGAACCATTGAGGTGAATCAACGAAACCTGTTGGCGTTTTGCTTTGAAATATTGAAAAGCAATATTCCTAAATGTTGTTGCAATCGTTCTGAAACGCTCAACCCCCGGCAAACCACAAACCGAAAAATGACAATCGCCAAATGGAAGGCGTGAAACATTCATAATATTAAATTCATCTTCCGTAATAATATCCAGGCCGATAATTCCAATATCAGCACTGCCGTTTTCAACATAAATCGGTACATCTCTGCCTTTCGCATAGATGAATTTTACATCATTAACAATCGTATATAAAGAGCGTGATTTAGCATCTAAACCTGCAGAGTACTGCTCTAAGCCCTGATCATCCAAATAATCTATAAAATCGTCCAACAAACGACCTTTAGGCAATGCTACCGTAATCATACCAAACCTCCATCCTCCAAATTGAGAGCTATGCCGAATGCACCATCATTATACTCACCACCACTTAACAGAGGTGTATCATAATTTAAAAAAACTTGAAAATATAAACCGTTATAATAACTTTGAGGCGATCTAAACGACAGATCCAACATAAACTTAATCTGATGCTGCTCAGCAATAATTTTAATCTGATCGATTAATTTCATCCGGGCATCATCAGAAAACTCTTGCTGAATCAAGTCAAATTGTTGGCTGACCCTGGTTGATAAAATTTTGTATAATGGATGACCGCCACCAAGCTTTTCTCTTAATTCACTCAAGTTTTTATCATAAATCAAAAATCTGATTTCACTATCCAAGTTATATTTTTCTAAATACAAATCAATCAAATAATCATTATTAGCAACAAACGAGCGCAAAACTCGATTCTGTCGTTCAGCCTGTTCTTGAATAAAATCCAAATGCAGCTTAATACTGTTAACGATTTCGCCTGTACTTGGCTGATATAATTCAACACCGGCTTGATAAAATGAGCGATAATTCCTGATTACCGGTCCATAATAACAAAACAAACGATCAGCTAAAAAATATGCTTCATTGAAATTCAATAATGATCTGGTCCAGTCACTGCGAATTGCATACATTCGTTCATCACGTTCAAAAACAATACTACTGGGTTGATATTTTTTATCTTCAATTCTGAAAGGTTCAATCATATTCAAATCAATTAATTTATAGCCTTGATCAGCCATGATTTTAGTATATTGATAACCCAGTGATATTCTATTTAAAAGTTCTTGATTAGACATTCTACTACCTCAATTTATTCTGACTATCTAAAAATATTTTTAGCAAAATTGAAATTATTTCAAATATGATATATCATTAATAAGTGCTTCATTACTTTATCGCGCTAAAGCAATGATGTCAAGAATAATAACAAAATTTTTTACCGGTTTCAAGCAAAAATAACAAATTCAAATAATTTAGGAGAATATAATGCATATCGATAATTTAAAAGACGAAGCTTTAGACAATTTGTTTAAAGGTGTACTTGCTCTACAAACAGTTGAAGAATGTTATCAATTTTTTGATGATCTCTGTACAGCAAATGAAATTATTGCATTAAAACAAAGATTTCAGGTTGCAACTTTAATCAAGCAAGGTAAAACTTATTCTGAAATTGAAGAGATCACCGGCACTTCCAGTGCCACCATATCTCGTGTCAGACGTGCCTTAGAGTACGGCAGTGACGGTTATCATACAATTATAGATCGATTAAAGAATAATTGATTATTTATTTGCATTTGACAAGTGGTTGGATTCTCCTGTCGCAAAGAATTTGGCTTTTTAGTTTTTATTTCGGCTTAAACATGGTCTAAAATTGACATCTGTTGATCTCAAAGTCACGCTGTTGCTTGATCATACACTGCCCGAATAATTATTCTGGTAATCTTTGAGTTTTCAGCTTGAACAATTAATTCCATTTTTGTGCCTTGTTGATTTCCCTGGATAACAAAATTTGATTCCGGAGAAAACGGATAATTCATACAAAAATCATTTAGATTCATATTGTAATACAATGAATCAGCTGCACCTTTAGTTGATCCCAAACTTAATTTATCGGATTTTTCATTCAACTCAAATTGCTCAATAATTCCTGACCAAGTTTTATTTTCCGGATCAGCAAATCCTTTAATAATTAAATTCAATTGACCATATTGTATTTGCCAAAAAACTGCACCACTTTGTATTGGGTCATCCATTGCCAGCTTTTCGATTTTCGGTTCTCCCAAGATAGTGTTAAACCTATCGCTAAAATATATTTCCCTAACCCCGTTGCTGGACCAAGACAATAAAAAACTGTCTTCATAGTACAAATTTAAATGCTGATTTTTAATTTTATCAGGATAAGGTTCGGACACGGAAATTAAGTTCTTGTTTTGTTTGAATGTACAAATACGAAAACTTTTTTGATTGTTCGTTGAAGTGGTTAGCTCTTGAAGATATTCGATTGAGTTAGGCATCAAGAGCTTAGCTACACTATTGAGCGGTTCAGTTTCAATGTTCAAACGATAATAATCAATCAATAATTGTGCCTTATTATTCACTATTTCAGAAATTATGTCTTCAACTTGTTCAGGATATGCTTGCATTAGCAACCATGCCAACATATCTTTATCCCGATCATTTAAAGCTTTAAAATAAAATCGGGAAAACTCATATATTTGATTGACTTCTTCAATCCAGTCAGCAGATAAATATGGTTTACCTTCCTCATCATGCTGAATTCCGATGATTGTTGAAACAATTTCGGCTTCTTGATCAGTTTCAGCATTAACTTCCTGATCACCTTTTGAAAAAATCAATTCATAATATTCTGTGCTTTCCGCTTCAAGAGCCAAGCTGGACATAGTTGTACTGATACCAACTGTAATCTGGCGTTTTAAATCAGTAGGTACACAACGAAATTCAATGATTTCTTTTTTCTCAGGATGCGACATAGCTTCAATATATTGAGAGAAATCATTGAGCGAAAGATCTCTTTTGTTTGGCTCGGGTATTGCTGTAAAGACTTCTTGGACAGTAGCAAGATTGTTAATAGAATCAATCATTGCCGACAGAAGCGAAATATCCGTAATTTCCCCATTGGCTTCGGTGTTTATCTTATAGGGAAGCTTCGCTTTAGTTTTCGTAGTATTATTTTTACGAATTGAATTTGAACCTAAACTCAAACAACCGGTAAGCATTGGAAGCAGGATTAACAAACTGCAGAAAATAGCTGAAATCCTCAGAATACTTTGCCTGTTATTTTGTTTTTTTGTAGCGCGTAATTTCATAAATCTTTTTCGTCTCGATATTCGCTCAATTTTCTACGAACTCTTTGTAAGGCACCATCCACACTTTTGGTTGAAACATTTAATTTGTCAGCAATTTCCCGATACGTTTTACCTTGTAAATATAAACTGGCTACCTGATCTTCGTATTTACTTAGATAATTTTGTAAAAAATTCTCTAAACTAATTATTATTTCTTTGTCCAATAATAGACTTTCCGGTGTCAGAGCCGATTCATCAGAAAGAACCTCAAACAAAGATATCGGTTGATCTTCAGAACTATTATCATAAGAATAATCCAAAGACAAGCTTTCATTCAATGGTTGATGCTTTTTTCTGGTAGCAGTTCTAATTGCATCATATAATCTTGAATCTACAACAGCCGAAGCATAATTTTTAAATGGTACATTTTGCGTTGCATCAAAACTGAAAATAGCTTGATATAAACCGATCATGCCTTCTTGAATTAAATCTTCCTGGTCACCACCTTGTAAAAACAAGCGCCTTGTCTTACCGGCAACCAAATTCTTGTATTTCTTCAATAAAACTTCAGTTGCTTGCTCATCATTATTTCTTATTAAAGATATTAATTCTTGATCTGTCAATCTGTCATATGCTGTGTTCGGCATCGAATCGTAAATTTCTCCAGCTTTTATAGGTTCATTCTTACATAATTCTCATTGTGAGTTAACAATTATATAGGTTAACTATTTCGTTGTTCTACAGCTTGAAAAACGATGATTCCTGTGGCAACAGCTGCATTCAATGAATTGATCTGACCGTGCATCGGAATAGTGACCAAAAAGTCACAACGTTTTTTAATATTCTCACTCATACCATTTGCTTCATTACCTATGATTAAAGCGATAGAGCCTTTGTAATCAACTTTTTGGTAATTTTCTGCCTGATCTACTTCTGTACCATAAATCCAAAAGTTCTGTTCTTTAATCCTATCAATAAAAGTTGCCAGGTTGGTCACTCTGGCAATCGGTACAAATTCAATTGCACCGGCGGAAGCTTTCGCCACATGTGCATCAGCAGTAACTGACCTCCGTTCCGGAATCACAACCAAATCAATCCCTGCCGCTTCAGAAATTCGTAAAATGGAACCGAAATTATACCCGTCTTGTAAATTGTCCAGAATTAAGATAAAAGGTTGCTTACCCTTAGCTTTAAGTTCATCAAGTACTACAAAAGGTTCTACATAATTTTTCGGTGATACTTGAGCAATAATGCCTTGATGTCTTGAAGTTTCAGCCATCTCCTCAAGAACATCTTTATCTACTTCAACTATAATCGCTCCTTGTTTTTTGCACTTAACAATTAATTCGTATAACCTTTGCTCACGACGTTGATCGGTTTTTGCAACCCAAATCTTATTAATAGATCGCCCTGCACGCAGTGCTTCATTAATCGGATTTCGACCCTCAATCCGGTCAAGATACTTTTCAGCATTTTTTTCAACATTATCTTTATTAGCTATATTATTATTTATTTTATTGTTTTTAGCCAAAGTAAACTCCGCTGTGTTTTCTATAATCTATGAAATTCTAAATCCGGATTAGCTTTACTTAACAAATCAAGTAATCTTTCAGTATTTCCTTCAAGATAAATGTAGCCGATTAACGTTTCAAATGCAGTTGCCTGACGATAATCTGCAGGATCGATATTACGGGCAGACGGTACTGATTGATTACCGGCTCTTTTGACTACTTGGATCTCGGATTCCGACAAGTACGGCAACACCAATTGTAAAGCTTCAGCTTGGGCTTCCGCATTGACCAGTTTAATCACTTCACGATGTAAAGTACCGGCTTTTGCTGCATATAATTTTAATAATGACAAACGAATTTGCAGTTCATAAACCGCATCTCCGATATATGCCAGGGTTGAAATCGGTAAATCCAATGTTTTCACTATTAATGCTCAACTTCCCGACTGACTTTAGGTCCTTGAGGAGTGTCTTCAATTTTATAGCCTAAAGCATTCAATTCATCTCTTATTCTATCCGCTGTAGCAAAATCACGTTCCGCTTTGGCTTGATCTCTTAATTTTACCTGTTCAAGAATATCCGCCGGAATTTCAGCCTCTGCTTCTTTTTCAGCATCTAACCCCAAGACAGAACATAATTCAACAATACAATCACGGGCTTTTTGTAACGAATCAGCACTCAATGCATAATCTGTAGATACAATATTTACATGGCGTACTAAATTAAAAATTGCAGCAAAAGCATCAGGTGTGTTTAAGTCATCGTCCATCGCACGTTCGAATTCTTGCACAGTATCAGCAATATAATCCGACAATTCCCCAGACTGAGTTTGATCAAATTCGGGATTTGCATTTGCTATTAAGAATTCTATGTTCTCCACGCTGCGCAGAATTCGCTGCCAACCATGAGTGGCTGCCATTAAGGGTTCTTCTTCAAAATTTAACGGCATCCGATAATGAGCTTGTAAGATAAAAAAACGTAAAACATCATAACCGTATTCACCGGCTAATTCGCGTACCAAGAAAAAATTGCCGCCGGATTTTGCCATTTTCTCATTATCGACATTGATAAAGCCGTTATGCATCCAATAATTCACAAAAGGCTTACCATTAGCCGCTTCACTTTGAGCAATTTCATTTTCATGATGCGGAAAAATCAAGTCCATCCCACCGGCATGAATATCGATCGTATCACCTAAATATTTTTTACTCATTGCTGAACATTCAATATGCCAACCCGGTCTGCCTTCGCCCCAAGGTGATTCCCAAGCAGGTTCACCTTCTTTTTTAAATTTCCAAAGTACAAAATCGCTTAAATTGCGTTTATCTTCCAGTAATTCAACTCGTTCCGAAGCTCCGGCTTCCTGATCTTCAAGATCGCGTTTTGAGAGTTTGCCGTAATCCGCAAACTTAGACGTATCGAAATAAACTCCATCATTTAAAATGTAGGTATAACCCTTTTCTTTCAAAGTAGAAATCATTTCAAGAATTTCCGGAATCGTTTCAGTTGCTCTCGGATGGTAATCAGCCCGCATTACATTGAGGTTATCTGCATCATGGTAATACTCTTTAATCATTTCATCTGCCAATTGTTTAACAGAAATATTGAGTGCTTGAGCTCGATTGATCATTTTATCGTCAATATCGGTGAAATTTTGCACATAAGTAACTTCAACGTTTTTATAAAGCAAATAGCGACGCAATGTATCATAAACAACAAAAGGTCTGGCATTACCTAAATGGAATAAATCATAGACCGTCGGACCACAAACATAAATAGTAATATGGTTTTTTTGTTGAGGAACAAGTTCTTCTTTTTGTCTCGTTAAATCATTATATATATGCATTAAGTGCCTCCAAGCATAATTAATAAAAACCCTTAAAAACGCACTTCTTTTGAAACCTAGCCTTCAAGACCAGGTGGGTGCCCTGCGGCGGTCTTTGACTTTACTGAAAAGCATAAATCGTATTCCGCATCGACTCCGGACTCCCCTAAAAACGTTGCAGGTTCAAATATGAAGCGACTTACATCCTAAGGGTACTTATAATATACAAAATTATGCCTAACAGTTCAAGAATTTCCCTATAAATCACTCATTTGATGCTCTGTAGCTACAACTGCAGCACATACTTGCAGACCTTGATTCAACAAAGGTTTTGCTGCTTCAAAAAGCGTAATGCCGGTCGTTGTCACATCATCAAATAGAATTACGGTTAAGTTTTCTTGCTTAATTTTAAGTGTAGATACATCCGATTCGGGATTAATCTTAAATGCATCTCTTAGATTAGTGTGCCTGGCTGCTCTGTTTCGCATTTCGGTTTGCCTTGATGTCTCCCGTTGCCGGATTAATAAATCAGGTAAACAAGTTATTTCTGAAAAATCTGCTATCAATTCGGCTATTCCGGTGGCCTGATTGAAGCCTCTTTGCTTTAATCTTTTCTTACCTAAAGGAATCGGCACGATAACTGCTTGTTTTCGATGATCAAGCCAAAATTGTTGCCATGCTAAAAACATGACCTCAGCAAACCAATTTGCCAGATAAATATTATGATAAAATTTATAGCTTAGAAGCATTCGCTTAATCGGTTCTTTGTAAGAAAATAAAGCTCTAATCTCAAGATCCGTATGATCAAAACACCATGTATTCTTTGGAAATAACAAGGGTAATCTGCTTAGACAATCCTTACATGTATGGCGCTTGAGAAATAATAAATGTTGATTATCTTTTCGATTTTCGAGCACACCTAAGCGTAATAATTCACTCTGCCTGAAAAAGTTGTTACCGGCAGAAAGATTACAAACAAGACAATTCTCTGCCTGCAAAAAATTCAACATTAGTCAGAGTTTTTGTACAGCAGCTTTCAGCAGATCAACTTTATCAGTTTTTTCCCAAGGCAAATCAATGTCCGTACGCCCCAAATGACCATATGCTGCTGTTTGTTTATATATAGGTTTTAACAAATCAAAATCTTTAATGATGGCTTGTGGTCTTAAATCAAAATTATTCCGGACAATTTTTTCCAAATCCTGCTCTGCAATCTTGGATGTGCCGAAAGTATCAACAAAAATCGAAACCGGTTTTGCAACACCGATAGCATAAGCAAGCTGTACTTCACAGGAATCAGCCAAATCTGCTGCAACAATGTTCTTTGCCACATAACGGGCAGCATAAGTTGCAGATCGATCAACTTTTGTCGGGTCTTTACCGGAAAGTGCCCCTCCACCGTGTCTGCCGAATCCGCCATACGTGTCAACCACAATTTTTCTACCGGTTACCCCGGTATCACCTTCCGGACCGCCTATTACAAAACGTCCTGTCGGATTAATCAGAATTCTGGTTTTTTCATCGTATAAGTTTGCCGGTAAAACAGGTTTCAAAACATATTCTAAAACTTCTTGTTCAACTTCCGCCAAACAGCTTGATTCTGTATGTTGAGTTGAGATTACTACCGTATCAATATGAACAGGTCGATCATCTTGATATTCAATAGTGACTTGAGATTTACCATCCGGTAAAAAAGTCTTTGCTTGTCCGCTTTTTCTGGCAACAGCTAATTGTTTAGCCAGTTTATGTGCTAATGAAATCGGCAAAGGCATCAATTCCGGCGTATCTTTGTTAGCAAAACCGAACATAATTCCTTGATCGCCGGCACCACCTGATAATTCATCAACCATTTCACCCATGCGCTTTTCATATCCTTGCTCAACTCCTTGGGCAATATCCGGTGATTGTTCATCAATTGAAGTCAGCACGGCACATGAATCAGCATCAAAACCTAATCGGTGATCTGTATAACCGATTTCCCGAATTGTTTTTCTCACTACTTGGGGAATATCAATATATGAAGTAGTTGTAATTTCTCCGGTAACAAATACTAAACCGGTACTGACCATTACTTCACAGGCAACTCGAGCATTCGGATCATCAGTTAAAGCTGCATCCAAAATCGCATCGGAAATCTGATCACACACTTTATCCGGATGTCCTTCAGTAACTGATTCTGAAGAAAAAACCATTTTTCTTGTCATATTAATCAACCTTTCTTCAATTTTGGCATTTCTTATAATTTCTTTTAACTTAGTTATAAAAAAAGCCTCTCACCCGGAGAAGCTTTATTGAACTCATCTCTCAGGTATAACCTGCCGGAATTGGCACCCTCTTAGGGTTGCCGGGTTTCACAGGGCCGTTCCCTCCACCACTCTAGATAAGAATAAAATTATATTAACTTGTTTTTTAACCTAACACCAGATTAGACAACTGTCAAGCATCCTGTCTTTTGAATCTTGCTAAGTCCTCATCTTTTGTTTCCATAATATCATATGAATATAACAACTCTTCTTTCCATTGCGGATTTTTCTTTGATTGTACATAGTTATGAATTGTATTGGCTGCATGTTTAGCTTGTGAAACTGCCTGATTGACTGTTTTTGCACCGGTTACAACATCACCTGAGGCAAAAACCCCTTCTTTTGTAGTCATCATATGTTCATCTACTATGACACGACCTCTTTCATCCAATTCAATTTCCGGCGAGGTTGCTACAATGTTTTTCTGTGATTCTTGTGAGATAGCAATAATTACCGTATCGGCTTCAATAAATTCTTCTTCCCCCGATCCATTCTCAGAATTATCAATATAATAAATCCCTTCTTTCGTGATGCGGGTCGGTGTGGAATAAAATGAAAACAAAACCCCGTCCATTTTTGCCCAACCGTATTCATCATGACGACAAGGCATATCGGCTTCACCTTTGCGGTATAAAACAACTACTTCGCGTACGGATTGTCTGATCGCAGTCCGGGCACAATCCATCGCTACATTGCCGGCCCCGATTACAACAACCTTATTACCAAGATCAAATACTTCAGGCGATTTGAGAAAATTGATCGCATAATGTACATGTCCCAAAGAATCTCCGGGTATTTCCAGTTTAATCGGTTTCCATACTCCCGTACTCATAAACACCGCATCAAAACCGTCACGCAACATATCGTCAACAGTTGTAGTCGGTCCGACAATTGTATGCGGATGAATTATTACACCCAATTCACGTAATTTGGTTTCCAAGCGATCCAGAATCGACTTCGGTAAACGGAATTCCGGTATGCCATAACGCATAATACCGCCAATACGGGCTTGACTTTCATATATCGTCACTTGATAACCTACCCTTTGCAAATAGAATGCCAATGCGATCCCTGCTGCACCACCACCTATCACGCCGATCTCTCCGCTATACTCCTGTGTAGAAAATAAATCCAGATGATCCAAACAGTACTGAGCGATATAATGTTCAATCTGTCCGATTTGCACCGGTGTCGACTTGATACCTCGGATACAATGACCCTGACAATACTCACTATGCGGACAAACCAATGAACAAACTATAGTCAATGGATTATTCGTGAACACTAGATTTCCCGCTTCTTTGATTTTTCCATCAATCAATAATTTGATAAATTCCGGAATCGGATTGTTAATTGGACAAGCTTCTCTACACTTCGGTTTTTTACATTGCAGACACCATTTGGCCTCATCTAAAATATTGAGCATACATCACCTTACACTTTCATTGTCTATATTTTTAAAACAAAATAGGATGTTAAATTTATTTTGCGTTTTTTGTATTTTTTATACTAAAACTTAGTATTAATTATAGATAGAATATACCGCATTGTCATGTAGCTAAGGTTAATTATTTATGTTCATTTATTTGATTTACGAAAAGATTTCACCATGAATCTATCTAATTTCATATTTTTAACTTTTTTCCAAATTTTATTAATGTTTACCAAAAAAACCAACCGCATACGCTCCATTTCAGATGTACAATAGGTACAACATAATTTCAAATTATCTTATTCATTAAATTCAGAATCACTTCACTTTATTAAATTTAAAAATCATCTTTATGTTTAAGAATGTCCTATTAGCAGGCTGGTGTTGTTTTTATATTGACAAAGCAAACAGAAGAGTGAGAAATAATCATGAGAAAAGTTTATCTTATCGATCCAAATCAAAAATACGCAGAAAAGCTGCAAAAACAGCTCAATCCGAAATTAAAGCCAATCGCAAAAATTGAGCTATTAGTTTCACCGGCAGAATTAAAGGAAAATTTTGACTTAATCATTGTCCACACAAGTTATTTTTTTGACCAACGATATCTGCTCCAATTAGAAAAAATTGAAAATCAAAAAATTATTAGGCTTGATAATACGACAGTTCCTTTTGATGTACAAGCATCTGACAGCAATTCTAACGAATCCGATTTTTTGGTTTTATCCCGCAGAACTACAATTGCAGAGTGGTTGCATTGGCTCATATTAAAACTTGATCAAATGGAGCAACGAATTGATATACGACAGAATAAAATTCATTTGCTTTTCACTTTTAATCAGCATGTTCGTCATCAGTTTTGTCAAAAATGGTTAATTGAGCAAAATTCTGAAGGGAATAAGATTTTCGTATTACCGCTCAAACCTCTGTATTTATGGAATTATCAAGCTGATTTTCACGCCGGGCCGAACTTATCCGATCTCGTTTTACAAATTGAACAAGATATTGAAATTACCGAAAAAGATTTAGGATTAATTTTCGAAAAACAAAAATCCGGCATTTTCTTATCTCGAGGTAATTCAGCTGCAGACGATATATTTACTTATGAACATCAATCAATTCAAACCATCGGAAAATTATTTAATAAATTTATTATCCAACATGAAAAATCTAGCGTCGGTTTAATTGATGTTGAAGCCGGCCCTTTCCGTTTAGTTAAAGATTTAGCATCAGTTTGTGATGTATGTCATTTCGACTTAGGTGAAGAAGATAGTTATGGAGTACGTATTGCTAAAACAGAAATTGCGACATTTCTGGCAGAAAAAAGTCCGACTGTTAAATTCGAACCGATTGCCCCGGGTAAGTCGTAGGTAGAGCAGGCATAATTCAGTTCTGAGAGGTACAAGCAAATCGTGACAACCGGAATAGCAGTATGACACCAAGTAAGATAAGCAGGTCTAGTAATATGTTAAATCATCAAGCCCGACAGAAATTCATTGAGCATTTAGTCGCTAAATATTCGGAAATTGATCGTCTGTCTGACGTCGAATTGAAGCAGTTATTAACAAAACTAGTAGCTAAATATCAAGATATGTCTCAACTTAATCTGCCGGAAAGAAAAAGATTAATCAATCAATTGTTTAATACAATGCGCGGTTTAGACTTGTTGCAACCGTTTATTGATGATAATTCAATTACTGAAATTATGGTCAACGGCGCTGAAGCTATCTTTGTAGAAAGAGATGGTCAAATTTATCAGACATCAGTGAAATTTGATCATACCGAACATTTGACTCATGTGATAACTCGCTTTTTCGGCAAGGCCAACCGTTTAATAAATGAACAAAATCCGATTAACGGTATGCGTTTAGCTGACGGCTCACGGATACATGCCGTTCTGCCGCCCGCTGCACCTGAAGGGCCGGTTATGAGCATTAGAAGATTTACGGGGATCAGACCTCGCTTAGAATCTTTGGTCGAACATCAGACATTAACAGAACATGCAGCAAATACATTGATTGAATTTGTGCAGAACAAAAAGAACATATTTATTTCCGGTGGTACCGGGACAGGGAAAACAACTTTTCTCAATGCGCTTTCAGCCTATATCGGTAAACAGGAAAGAATCGTAACAATTGAAGATAATCTTGAATTGGATTTGCAAGGAATCGACAATCTTGTACGTTTAGAAGCCAGAGAGTCCGGACCGGACGGTCAGGGAGCTATTACACTGGACCAATTAATCCGTTCTTCACTAAGACTAAGACCGGATCGTATTTTAGTCGGAGAAATCAGAGGAAGTGAAGCTTTCGAGATGATTCAAGCAATGAGCACCGGTCATCCGGGATCTATGTCTACCGGACACGGAAACAACAGTTTGGAAATGTTGAATCGAATCAGTTTGATGATCTTGATGTCTTCCAGTTTGCCTTGGGACGCTGTACGCAGATTAGTCGCCTCGGCACTTGATGTAAACGTTCACTTGACCAGACTGCCTAACGGAAAAAGAATTGTTCAAGAAATAAGTCGTATTACAGGATATGAAAATCAGCAATTTCAAATTGAATTTTTATTTAGCAGGCAAGGAGACAAGCTAATATGTCATATCTAAAACAATTTTCCAAAATGGTATTACCAGCTTTGCTTTTTGTATATTTATCATCTTTGACTTGGATTGATTTGCAAAATCAAAGCATCCTGATTATATTTCTCGCAGCGTTGATTATCTGTTATGGTCTAACTAAATTTATTATGGGTAGAACAGCATCTGCCAAAAATGAGCAGTATAAAATTTTGCTTGAATATCTGAGCAGCAGGCTGGCGGCAGGACATACCTTAGAAGTCACATTGCTGGAAGCATCAAATCGTCTCCAAGAAGAATTGGGGCGCAGAAGTCTATTAGCTAAATGTTTGAAACAGTTAAATCAAGGCATGAAAGCACAACTTGATTTAGATCGTTGTTTACTTAATCTGAAAAATCAATTTAAATGCAAAGCGGGTGATGCATTTTTTGATGTTTTACCTTATCTCAATCATTATGGTGGTCGCCTGGATGTTTTCGTCAAGCAAACTCATCGTACCTTAAATGCGGAAATCCAAATGCAAAAAGAGATTCAGTCAGAACAAAATGCTCAGAACAGTGAAGCAGTTATTCTTATATTTTTGCCCTTTATATTTTCATTTGTATTGATCAAAAATAGTTCTTCATATGCAAGTTCCTTGTCGGAAGTTAAATGGAGCAGGCCTTTATTGGCAATAATATTCTTGATTGCACATTTAGCAATTTGCTGGACTTTAATTATTTTCGCACAAAATCCGGCAAGCTTTAAAGAAAAAGATGTTTTTATTAATTTATCGGGTAAAAAGCCTAAATCAAAATTCATAACATTTACTGCTCAGTTTATATTAACCTACGCTCCTACCAAACTCGGTTATAACTTAGCTGAAACTGTGAGGATTCTATCGCAAAATAAACCTCATGCTTGGCTGATTTATCTTAAAAGAAAAATAATTATTACCTTTACTATTACATTGATAGCCTGCGTGTTTTGTTTGCTAAATATAATCTCTTGGTCGATTTTATTAATCGTTCCTCTATTTTTTTGGTTCATTCAGGATTTAGATCTCATCCGGAGAGAGAATAAGTTAAAACAACAGATCAGGATTGAATATCCTACCTTTCTAAATTCAATGGTTGTTCTATTACGCAGCGGAATCAGTCTAGACCGCAGTCTGAGGTTAATGATCGATTCATATCAAAATAGTCGCAATTCACAACTTAAATCTGATCTTGCGCAGATTAAACATGCTTTAAGTGTGGGAGAAAGTGCATCTGTTGCTGTACTGCAAATAACAGAAAATTTACCGCAAGAAGAAATCGCCTCCGTTTTGCAATTAATGGCACGTTATGATCGAGATGGAGGACAAGAAATATTGGACATTCTGGATTTACAAGCTAACGCCAGTTGGCAATTATATCGCAATGCGATGCGTCGTCGTTTGCAAACCAAAAATATGGCTTTGTTATTACCGATGGCAACAGATTTATTTATTGTAATAATCATGGCAATGTTGCCTGCTGTTGCCAGCATGAGTAATTTGCAGCTTTAACTTTTAAGTATATTTTATCTTCACTTTTTATGTTAAAAAGCCACCTTATGCATTAAGTTATAAATTCAGTTTGGAGAAAACAGGAAAAGAAGCCGATTTTAATTAATCGAATAAATAGAAACATTTAAATAACAAGTCAATTTTATTAATCAGAAATTATTATTTAATATTTAGAAAGGGAAAAATCATGTTTAAAAACAAAGAATTTCAACAAAAACTACAAGACGAACAAGGTTTAGGTACATTGGAAATAGTATTAATAATAGCTGTACTGGTTGCAGTTGCCTTAATCTTCAGAACTCAATTATCAAGCTTTGCTAAAAGCCTGATCAATAAGGTTTTCGATTATTCGATAATCGAAGATATCAGCTACTGATAACAAAAAAAACATCGTATCAAAATGAATCCGTATATCCGTTTAGATTTGAAAAAGATTAATCAAATGCAGGAGTCGGAACTTCTGCATTTATTACAACTAAACTTTACTTTTTCTAACGACTTCGTCAAGATTTCCGACTCAAATAGTCAGCTAAATTATCTTTTATTTAACATCTCAACAGATAAAAATATATTATTTGATTGGTGTGAATCCAAAAAATTTAAAACTGCTGATTGCGGTATGCAAAAATCTTTTTATTTGACACTGTTAAAAATTATTACCGATAATTTATCTGAACTGCATCAACATTTAATAAAACCAAATCTCAATTTAATTAGACCCGAGTTAATTACATTTTGTAAAAAACATTCAATTATTACCGAACTTCAATGGTTTGTTATACCTTCAGATTTGCAGATTGGAATACCCGTTTCTTCAATTAAGCAAAAATCAGGTAATCTTTGGAATTATATTATAGACAGTAAATCTGAACTGAAAAATGTTGTCAGCGGCCATTATCAATTAATCTTAGAAGATCGTTTTAAGGAAGCTAAAATTTTATTAGATAATCATCTTAAAAACACAAAACTAAAGAAGAATATAGAACCATTAACTGAACCGGTAAATAAATCAATATTGCATAAAAATAATAAATCGAATAAAAAATCAAAACCGGCCAAAAACAGTTTAATTAAAAAATTTGCAAATCGCTTGAAAAATATAAATAGGTATAAAAAGACTGTTCCGAGCGAAACAACAGTTCCGTTAAATCCTCAAGATGATTTGTTTCGTTTAGCAATGCTTTCAGAAGGACCACCGGGAACACTTGCCGAGAGTGAAGGAATCCGAGCATTCATTCTGGTAGATGAGTTTTTGATTGGTAGAGATAAAATGATTTGTGATTTGGTTTTAACTCAATCAACTATCGGCAGAGTACATGCCAGAATTTCTCGACATGGCAGTCATTATTTTTTAGAAGATCTCGGTTCTGCAAACGGAACAACTTTAGATGAAAAAAAGCTTAACAAACATCAAACTTATCTGTTGCCGGACCAATGTCGTTTGAAGTTTGCTGAACGAACTTTTTATTTTCATGTTGAATAATTATCTTTAATTATTACAGATATTACTTTGTACCGAAGAGTCGATCGCCTGCATCTCCTAAACCGGGAACAATGTATGCATCTTCATTTAAGCACTCATCTTTTGCTGCGCAGAAGATCGGCACATCGGGATGAGTGGATTGCAGATTATTAATGCCCTCGGGAGCAGCAATGATGCATACAAATTTTATTGAAGTAATATTGCGTTTTTTTAACTGACTCACAGCATCTGCTGCGGAAACACCTGTTGCAAGCATCGGATCTAAAAGAATGACATCTCTGCTTTCAATATCTTCCGGTAATTTACAATAATATTCAACCGCTTCCAAAGTTACAGGATCACGATAAAGTCCGATATGACCAACCTTAGCCATTGGAATCAAATCCAGCATACCGTCAACCATACCGAGACCTGCTCTTAAAATCGGAACCAAAGCAAGACTTTTTCCGGCAATTATTTGTGCTTTGGCAACAGCCACCGGAGTTTCAATTTCAATAGTTTTTAAAGGGAGATCTCTTGTGACCTCATATGCCATCAGGCGTGATACTTCGGTTGTTAATTCTCTGAACTCTTTCGTGGAAGTATTTTTATCACGCATGTATGAGATTTTGTGCTGGATTAAAGGATGATCAAAAATAAAAACGTTTTCCATCTAAACCTCCTGGAAGATCTCTTTTTCTTCATCTTTATTTAAGAGAGCTGATTTACATCTGTGGTTATTTTAACGAATTTAGCAAGCATTAACAAGAAAATATTGCATTCAAATTGTGTTAATTTGTTGTATATTTAATTAGTAATTGCAATTCAAAAGAGCATTATTTGTAAAACTAATTTCCATTACCTTTTCTTTAGACTGGAACTTAACTTTGCAATTAAACGAGCATTATTACTCAAATAAACTGCTTGACAGATTTATTTTAATTGCCTACAATTGCAAAGCAATTAATAGTGCGCCCATAGCTCAATTGGATAGAGCGTCTGACTACGGATCAGAAGGTTAGGGGTTCAAGTCCTCTTGGGCGCGCCAGACAAAAAAGGCTATTTCAAAAGATTTTTTTGAGATAGTCTTTTTTTTAAAAAATGACCCCGATAATAAAAAACTTGCTGCGGAATCTATCACTATAGACCAAAAACAATAAAAATGGTTTGTGAAATAAAATTCATAAAAAAGGAGAATTGAAAAATGAATAAAAAATTAAATTTATTAGGAATCATTTCGATAGTATTGGCACTTTCCCTCACAGCGTTATTATTGGTACTTTTACTCACAAGTTGCGGTAGCCAAACAAAGTCAAATACTAAATTAGAAGAAATAGATACTGATTCTGAAAGAGGTGTAATCGTACTTTCAATAAATCCGAAAATTGAAATTGAATATGATAAAAATGGTAAGGTTACCGATGTACGTGGTACAAACAAAGATGGTACAAATCTTGTAAAAGGTTATGATAATTATATCGGCAAAGATTCAACTGTCGTTCTTCAAGAATTAGTTGATAAAATCAATACTGCCGGATATTTTGTTCATGAAGTCGGCAGCCAGGCTAAAACTCTAACTTTAGAATTAAAGGAAGGTTCTTACTTGCCGAATGAAGATTTTATCGTTAACATCGGAAAAGCTGTCGAAGAAAAAGTTAGTGAATTAAATCTTGATGTAGAACTTGACACTAACAATAAAGATAATAATGATAAAGAAAGTAAAGATAATAATCATAAAGACAATAAAGATAGTAAAAAAGACAATAAAGATGACAGCAATGCTATAACAATTACTGTACCAACTACCAAAGATCAAACGGACTATGATGAAACAGATTATGATCCAACTACTGCCCCAACAGTAGATGACACCGATTATGATGAAACAGATTACGATCCGACAGTAGATGATACTGATTATGATGAGACAGATTACGCTCCGACAGCTGCTACGACTGAAGATTACACCGATTATGATGAAACGGATTATGCTCCGACAGCTGCACCGACTGCTGCTCCCATAGCAGATAATTCAGATTATGAGGATTCGGACTATGATGATTAGGATTATATAATCACTAATTAATAATCACTATCTGAAAAAATCTAAATTAAAACTGATCTAAGAACAAATAAAACAAAAACTATTTTGAATCATCCGGAAATATTTTTAAATGATTAAGAAAAAAGAAACGTTAAAATTACGTAATGAAAAAAAATATAATATTAATCATGCAGACGGTTTCATACTAAGTCGAACACTGAAAAATTTTTTCCGGCATGATAAACATTCCGACTCACACGGTAACTACCGTGTGAGTAGTTTATATTTTGATACCCCTTATGATAAAGCTTTAAGCCAAAACATATCAGGAACCAATCAGCGAGAGAAATTCCGCATTCGCTATTATAACAACGATTTTTCTTTTATCCGTTTAGAACGCAAAATAAAAATTAACGGAAAATGTGCAAAACAAACTGTACCGTTGACTCAAACCGAAGTTCAGCAAATTCTCAATGCGGAAATTGATTTTCTTTTACAAAAAAACGATGCCTTAGCAATTGAATTTTATTCAAAATTAAAAGGACAATTATTAAAACCGAAAACTATCGTGACATATGACCGAGAGGCATTTATTTATCACCCCGGCAATGTACGAATTACAATAGATCGAAACTTAAGGACAACGACCAAAACCGATAATTTCTTACAATTAAATAAGCACATTGATATTTCAGATGGACTTGCAGTATTAGAAGTAAAATATGATGAATTTTTACCGGATATCGTTAAGATGGCAATCTGCTTGAACAATCGTCCGCTTACGGCTTATTCCAAATATTCTATGTGTAGAAAATACGATTAACAAATTAAATAACAGGAGATCAAATTCATGTATATGACCATAACCTTTCAGGACATTTTCAAATCAAGTTTTTTAGAAAATATCAACGCAGTTCCGCTCATGGATATGTTGATTACATTGCTACTCTCATTTGTACTCGGCATATTTATCTTTTTTATTTATAAAAAAACATATTCAGGAGTAATGTATTCTGCCAGCTTTGGAATCACTTTGATCGCTCTCAGCATGATTACCGCACTCTTGATTTTGGCAGTAACCAGTAATATTGTTCTATCACTCGGTATGGTCGGTGCGCTTTCAATCGTGCGTTTCAGAACTGCAATCAAAGAACCATCCGACATTGCTTTTTTATTTTGGAGCATTGCCGTCGGTATCGTACTAGCTGCAGGCTTAATTCCTCTTGCCTTGTTCGGCAGTTTTTTCATTGGAATAATAATGCTGATTTTTGCCAATACAAAAACTCATGAACAACCTTATATACTAGTTGTACATTGCATTGATGAAGATGTTGAAAAAGAAATTCTCAGCCATATCATCAATTCGGTCAAGCGTTATTCACTTAAGAGTAAAACAATTATGCCCGAACAGATTGAACTGAATTATGAGGTCAGATTGAAATCAGCCGACAGTTCATTTATTAATGAATTGGCTGCGATTAAAGGTGTCAATCACACTGTGATGGTTTCCTACAACGGCGATTATATGAGTTAATTCAGCTGAAACAATATTACATATGCCTGCACAACATAATTTGTGAAAATCAAAATAAATTGATTATCTGAATTAAAATGTTAAAACATAAACATATCGACAAAATAATCATTACAATTCTAATTGTTGCTTCCCTCTTTACCATTTTATTCATGAACGGAAATTTGGGGATTCTTCCTGCCGGACTAAATCCCGGCTATGAGCATCGCTTGTTTGATGATAGTCGTGTTCATAATATAAACATTTACTGTGAACAATGGGATGAAATTCTTGCCGATCCGCGAGCAGAGTTATATAAACTTGCGGATATTGAAATCGACGGTGAGTATTTCGAGAATGTCGGTTTTAGAACAAAAGGCAATAATTCTTTACGTCTAACACATAGATATGGCTCCGAACGCTATAGTTTCAAAATCGAATTTGACCATTATGTAACCAACAGTTATTACGGTTTAGACAAATTCTCCCTAGATTCTTCATTTCAGGATAACAGTTATTTAAAATCTTATATTACCTATGACATGATGGCATTTATGGATGTTCCTTCTCCTCTGACCAGCTATGTTTGGCTAACAATTAATGATCAGGCTTGGGGACTTTATCTGGCAATTGAAGAACCGGAACAAGGTTTTGCCAGAAGAAATTTCGGTGTTAATCATGGTCAGCTCTATAAGCCGGCCTACAAAAATATCGATGCTGAAAATGCAGATGTTGCGTTAAGGTATATTGACGACAATCCGGAAAGTTATGATAATATTTTCCGCAAAGCAAAATTTAATCCGACTGAACAGGATAAAAAAAGGTTAATCCGAGCTTTGCAGGTTTTATCTACCGGAGAAAATATAACAGATGCGGTAAACGTTAATTCTGTCTTAAAATTCTTTCCGGTACAGGTTTTTGTTGTAAATCTTGATGGTTATTTAGGTAAAAACGCACATAACTATTTTCTCTATGAAGAAAACGGAATTATCAGCATGCTGCCGTGGGATTATAATCTGGCATTCGGAACTTATTCGCTCGGTATGCCGGAACCAATCAACGATGCCGAACTCTATATCAATCATCCGATTTTTACGCCCGCTTCTGGAGAAATTATGTTCAAACGTCCTCTGTATCATAATCTGATGAAAAATCCGGATTATTTTGCCCAATATAAAGAAAATTTTGATTATTTGATTCGTGAATATTTCGAATCAGATTATTTCTCATTGAAAGTTACTGAAACAATTGCCTTGATCTCCCCTTATGTTCAAAAGGATCCAACCGCTTTTTGTTCTTTTGAAGATTTTAAAATCGGTGTTCAAACATTTTGTGATTTCTGTCTTTTGCGTGCCGAAAGTATCCGTGGTCAATTGGATGGCACTATTCCTGGCACTATTGCAGGTCAAACCGCTGCCAGAGAAGATAATCTCGATGTTTTTATTGATGGTTCTGACGTTTGGCTGCCCGATCTCGGCGAAATTGCCGATTTGAAAGATTAATTAATAAAACAATCTGCATAAATATAATTAGAAATACGACTTATTGACAAATGATCTACTAATCATTAGAACTGATTTGAATTTTCTTATATTTTGTTTAATTTTATACTATTTGTACATAAGTCAATCATGTTTCGCCTATAATAATATTGACTTTTTAATAATAATTTGCCTGAACAACAATTTCTAATAATTAATGATTTTTCAGGATAATTCATTATTTAATTTTTTAAGGAAGACGTATGAAAACAGAATCTGATAATTTAAATTCCGGTACAGTTAGCCGAAAGAATGATAAGCAACCTGTAGTTTTTATCAGTGGCGGCTCCGGCGGTATCGGATTTACCACAGCAAAATTATTTGCTCAAGATGGTTATCGAGTCTACGAATTAAGCCGTCGTGAAATTTTGCAACCGGGAGTAACTCATATCAAAGGTGACGTTACTCGACTTTCTGACGTCAAAAATGCAGTTGGACAAATTATTGCAGAATGTGGTCAACTTAATATTGTGATTTGCAATGCAGGTTTCGGTATATCCGGACCGATCGAACTCACTCCTACTGAAGATATTAAGCAGCAATTTGATGTCAATTTTTTCGGTACTGTTAATATGATTCAAGCAACTGTTCCATATTTACGTCAAAGCGGTGGCGGCAGAATTCTCTGTGTTTCATCAGTAGCTGCAGTGATGCCTATTCCATATCAGAGTTTTTATACCTGTACTAAAGCATCAATTAACCAATTGGTATTAACTTTGAATAACGAACTGCGATCTTTCAATATTCAAGCTGTAGCTTTGATGCCGGGTGATACCAAAACCGATTTTACCGATAAAAGAATTAAATCGGAAGAATCCGAGGAATGCTTAAATATCTATGGTAAAATTCCTTATAATTCAGTCGCCAAAATGGAAAAAGATGAAAAAACCGGGAATCCTATTGAACCTTTGGCCAAACGTATTGTTAAACTTACAACCCAAAAACGCAGGCCTAAACCGATCCAAAGTTTCGGTTTCTTCTATCGTGCTGCATTAGTCATTGCGAAATTTTTACCAATCAGATTGATAAACTATATTTTATATAAAATGTATGCTTCGTAAAGCAAACATTCGCAAAAAAAATGTATAATACAGAATACATACTTAACAACAAAAAATCGTCTTAATGGAACGGACAACAATAAACAGTATATTAAGTAAGTAAATGAGGTTTGTAAATGGATATTTTTCAAAAATGTTATGACTATTATGTCGTCGATCAAGCAAAAGAAATGGGTGTTTATCCCTATTTCCATGAATTAACAACCCAACAAGATAATATAGTGGAAATGGATGGTCGTCGGACCATCATGCTGGGATCAAACAATTATTTAGGTTTAACCGGCGATCCTCGCGTAAAAAAAGCCGCTCAAGATGCCATTGAGCATTATGGCAGCGGTTGTTCAGGTTCAAGATTTTTAAACGGCACTTTAAAATTGCATGGTGATTTAGAACGTGAACAAGCTGAATTCTTGCAGAAAGAGGCATGTTTAAGTTTTTCTACCGGTTTTCAAACCAATCTTTCTGTTATTTCTGCACTTGCCGGTAGGAATGATTTCATTCTCTCAGATGACTTGAATCATGCCAGTATCGTTGATGGGACTAGATTAAGTTTTGCGAAAACCTACAAATATGCCCATAACGATATGGATGCTTTAGAAAAATTATTGATTCGCTGTTCTGAGAAAGCAACATCCGGTGGTATTTTAATTGTTACTGACGGAGTATTTAGTATGGAAGGTGAAATTTGCAATCTTCCAAAGATAGTCGAATTAGCTAAAAAATACAAAGCCAGAATCATGGTTGATGATGCCCACGGACTCGGTGTTTTGGGCAAACACGGCCGTGGTACGGCTGAATATTTCGACTTAGAAGATGAAGTCGATTTAATCATGAATACTTTCTCCAAAAGCTATGCTTCACTCGGTGGATGTATTGCCGGCGAAGAAAGAGTAATCAATTATATTAAACATATTGCCAGACCGTTTATTTTCAGTGCTTCAATTCCTCCCGGACAGGTTGCGGCAGCTCATGAAGCTTTGCGTATCTTGCGTTCTGAACCGGAAAGAGTTACACGTATTCACCAAATCACAGCAAAAATGCGAGCATTGCTGAAAGAATGTCCCTATGTTGAAGTACATGACAGTAATAACGATATTATTCCAATTATTCCATTAATAACAGGAACTGTAGCTCAAACTCTGTATGCAGCAAAACTACTGCTTGAAGCAGGAGTTTATGTTAATCCGGTATTACCGCCGGCAGTTGCCGATGGCAAATGTTTGTTAAGAACAAGCTATACTGCTACTCAAGACGATGCTTTAATCGAAGAAGCCGCTCAAATAATTTGCGGCGTATTCAAATATATGCATGATAATCCCTTACCTACAGAGTTTGAAGTTGATTATTAGAATTATCAAGAGAAAGGGTATGCACACTATTTAAGGTTGAACCGTCAGATTACCGCCTAAGCTTAAAAAGTGTGCACATTTGACTCAGAAAAGTCGGTTTTATTAAAGGGCATGCACACTATTTAAGCCTATACCGGAGAAATCCAGTCTAACCTTAAAAAGTGTGCACATATGGCCCGAAAAAACCGGTTTTATTAAAGAACCTGCACACTATTTAAGGTTGAACCGTCAGATTGCAGTCTAAGCTTAAAAAGTGTGCACATATGGCCCGAAAAAACCGGTTTTATTAAAGAACCTGCACACTATTTAAGGTTGAACCGTCAGATTGTCGCCTAAGCTTAAAAAGTGTGCACATTAATACTTTCAAATTATCAATCGTTTTCATTTTTTAAAGATTCGAGAATGTTCTTTTTGTTGAATTGGCGTAAGGCATAAATCATGCTGATTGCAACAAACAGGAACACTGAAATACAGACGATTGCTATTGCTATCCACGGTATCGTATAGGATTGTTCTACACTGCGATCAATTGCCCGGTAAATCAAATAAGAAACTCCGAGTGACAGTGGTAACCCCCACAGTAGTGATCTTGTTCCATATAGCAGACATTCATAAATCATCATTTTACGGATGCCTTTATTTGACATGCCGACACTTTTCAACATTGCGAAATCCCGTGTTCTCAAATTGATATTGGTCGTTATCGTATTAAACACATTAGTCAAAGCAATTAATGAAATCAAAACGATAAAACCGTAACAGAATATATTTACTATCGTTACTAAATTCTTATTATTTTGACGATATGCAACATGATTTACATAGTCACCTCTATTTGCCAATTCAGCATTATATTGGGCTAAAGCATTTTCCGTCAGTTGATGATTATCTGAATTGATATGAAAACTGATACTGAATAAACTCGAATCTACTGCTAAATCGGCCATTTTACTGATTGGGAAAAGCAGCGTTATATCGGATCTATTATCGAGAAAACTCGGCATTTTATCTGTAAAATATTCCGCTTCAATCATTTGTTTTGACTCAAAAGCTTCTGATAAAGGTACTTCTTGTATTGTATCTTCAGCATAATTTCTAAAAACAAATATAGAATCAGCTGTGGAGTCTTCATCGCTAATAACTTCACTCAAATATTTATCCGGAATATCTTGCAAATTCACGAGTTCAATTTCAATTTTACTTTTTTTACTTGTGTTAAAGACATCGTACGTGACATACTTTCTAGCTGCCATATCAAATATAAAAGCATTGTTTTTAACAATCGGCAACAATTCAGTTGAACTCAAATATTCAGTCAAATCTATATTAAACTGTTCTAACATCTCAGCAAAAATGTCATCTTCTATAAACACGGTATTAATAGAAAGCAAATATTTTTCTTGTTGACCATCCTTGATTTGGTATAAATAATACATTGTATTCGGATCCTGAAGTATATATTCGATATATTCAGATGTTAAATTATCCTTATTCACCACATAATTTTGCATCAATGAGGCAGTATAATTAACCGAGGTTACATGATCTAAATCCTTGATTCGATTATGCATTGTATTTAACTCTACTATAATTTCACTATCATCTTCTGCTTCCGGCCTGCAATAATATTCCAAATCCGAAACTTTAGTTGAATAAATATTTTCAATCGAATCTGTCATCATTGAAGTGAAAGTATAAGCTGAAATGAACAGCAAAATACTCAAGCTCAAACTGATAATCGTTGAACGATATTTTTTTCGGCTGCGCTTGAAATACTTGGTAGCTAAATAGCCCGGCAAGCCGAACAATTTGTAAGTTACTTTTGAAACTTTTACCGGTTTAGCAACTATATCTTGAGTTTGACGGATAGTATCCATTACCGTGATACGTGAAGCGCGTTTTGCCGGAATCCAAGCCGAAATCAAAACTGTAAATAAAGCAATTATCACTGACGCTATAATAGCTTTACTTGATATTATCAGCTCTAAACCAACATTAGAAACAACTGAAGATGTAATCATGTCTTTTATAAGCCCGCTAACTACCATCAATGTTAGCTTTATACCTAACAATCCACCTAATATACCTAACGGAATACCGATTAAACTAATCATCATTGCTTCAGTTAAAACTGTCCGCCTCAATTGTTTTTTACTGGCACCGATCGAGGATAATAAGCCGAACTGTTTGGTTCTTTCAGCTAAAGAAATGGTAAAGGCATTGTTAATTAATACAATCGAACTGATTAGAATCATTGCTAAGAAAATAATGGTTAAAGATAAAAGCGTGGCATTAAAATTATCATTTCTGCTAAGCCCATAATATCTTAATAATTCATTATGTACTTCAGAAGTTCCTTCAACCGGATATTTTTTCTGAAACTCAAAAACTTGTTTTGGATTATTAAATTCCAGATAATAGCTATTTAAATTAGATTCAGCAGTTTGATCGATTGCCGTTATCGCGGTATAACCCGGTGCACTATAATTTTCTAAACCGTAGCGTTTAAAAAATCCGGTTATTGTATAAGTTTTGCTTTCTGTATCTCTTAATTCTTCAGTCGGGTTTTCTTCATCTAAAAAATACGAATCATCCTGGGATAATTCTTGTGAGTAATCTACTGGTTCTTCGTTTACAATTTCACTACCTGCATTACCTGTATAATCCAATCTATCGTCGAGCAAAAATCGTTTTCCTACCTCCAGATTTAACTGATCGCCAATTTCAAATTTTTCTAGCCTGCTGTCTAAAAAATGTTGCGGTAAAATAATTTCATTCGGCTCACTAGGCATTTTACCTTCAGTTAAATACAACGGAACGATATCCGTAAAGTCAGAGCTGACACCCATGATATAAAGATACGGCTTATATGGATTCTCGCTTTCTATCTTGGCATAACCGATTTCCTGACTTGAAACATATTTCTTGATATCAGGTGATTCAAGCATTGAGGCAGCTTGCTCCGGGTTTACTCTTTCATATCTGATTTCCCAAGAACCTCTTTGGGCAATTTCACTTTTCGCCAAATAGCCTTGAATACTTGCAATTAAAGAAGTTAGACCGCTGATCATGGCAGTCGCCAGAATTACACCGATAATTGTAATAATCGTACGGTTACGATTTTGCTTCATATTTCTAAATGATAACTTTGAAAAAATACTCATCTTCTTAATACCTCTGATTTGTTCCTTCTAACGGAATGATAAATTCAAAAAACACTTAACGTAGTTTCGCAACGCCGTATTACTAATAGTTTTAGGTTGTGAAATAATAAATTCGTAAACTGCTTAGTTTCTCAATATCTCATCCCGAATGATTTTTCCGTCTTCCAAAGTAATAATCCGATCTGCTTGTAAAGCAATATCTTCATCATGGGTGATTAAGATTAAAGTTTGATTGTATTTGTCATTAGATAGTTTTAATAAATTGACAATTTCTTGTGAGTTTTTACTGTCCAGATTTCCGGTAGGCTCATCTGCCAATACAACTGAAGGCTGATTGATTAAAGCACGACCGATTGAAACCCTTTGCTGTTGTCCGCCGGACAATTGATTCGGCAGATGTTTTTCCCGACCTCTTAGTTGCAAAGTTTGCAAAAGATCCGCCAAATAATTTTGATCAACTTTTTTGCCATCCATTAAAACAGGTAAAGTTATATTTTCCTCCGCATCAAGAATTGGAATCAGATTATAAAATTGATAAATCAAACCGACCTGACGTCGTCTGAAGATTGCTAATTGTTCATCATTTTGGCTATAGACATCCTGTCCATCAAGAAAAATCTGACCGGAAGTCGGCTTATCTACTCCGCCAATTAAATGCAGTAAAGTGGATTTACCACTGCCTGATGCACCGACAATTGCAATAAATTCTCCGCGCTTGACTTGAAAGGAAACATTATCTAAAGCTCTGATTTCATTCTCACCTTGTTTATATATCTTCGACAGGTTTCTTACATCTAGTAACTCCATAAAATCCCCCTATGAAATATTTTTGTTTTGTTAACTTAAAGAATTATCTTTAGTTAACAGAGCCAATATTTTCATTTTTATACATAAAATAAAATTTATACTGCTATAGATCAGTAGCTTTACAGCTCTCACTTCACAGCAATAATATTTATTGATACTTACATTTTATAGATATGAAGTGTCAGTCAAATGACTCTCAACTGACAAAAACGTCACTTAAGGTAATTTAATATTTTCTTAATGTTTGCTTAATCAATTTTGAAAAATATATGAGAAATGATCATTTGAATTAGCGATAAATATATCGACAAATCAAAGCAAATTGATTTAATTTAGATTGTATTCAGAAAACTAAAAACAACAACTATTTATAAAAACGAAATGTAAACAATGCTCCACCGTTAGCTTTATTAGCTGCTTTAAGCGTTCCACCCTGTTCATGAACAATTTGACGAGCCAGCGCCAAACCGATTCCGATACTATCCGGAGCAGCATTCTTACCACGATAAAAACGTTCAAATATATGTGGCAAATCTTGCGGATCAAAACCTGTGCCGTTATCTTCTACAGTTATTTCAAAGTATAAGGGATTCTTAAGACTTTTAAGCTTAATGACTCCTGCAGCAGAACAATGTTCTAAACAATTTTTGATTACATTAGTTAAAGCTTCAGCAGTCCAGAAAAAATCACACTGTAAGTCACCTTGAACTTCAATTTGTAAATCTATATCTTTTAATTCAAGTTTTATTTCCAAAGGTTTAATTGCTTTGGTGATCAAGTCTGCTGCTTTGACAGTATCATGGCGAAAAACAATTGCTCCGGCATCCAGTTTCGCAATGATTAACAAATTATCCAATAAGCGTTCGATCTGATTTAACAATCGATAAATATCCTGCATAATCAATTGATAATCTTGCTGTGATAACTCTTTTTGCTTTAATCGATTGAACAACAAATTCAAAGAAGCCAATGGTGTTCTCAGTTGATGTGAAACATCGGCTAAACTATCCGCCAAAAAATGTTTGTCTTTGACTAATAATGCTTGCTGTTCGCGCATACGAGTTAAGATTTTTTCTATATTTGAGGCTAAAATACTGAGTTCACCCTCAGTATAGTCATCCAATTTTAAATTGAGATTGTGATATAAAATTTGATCTAAATCTTCTCCTAAACGAGCAAGTTTTTGATAGTAATGATATTTATCAATTAAATAATACCCTTGCCAAAACAGACTAATCAAAGCTATTAAAATTGCGGCTTGTAAATCCAGAATAAACAAAGCAATTATTGTCAAAGCAACACTTAGTAACAGACTGACTATTAAAGATTTTTTAATTTCCGGATTACGTAGAAGCTTCAACATCGTTCCGATCCTTTGTTATAAATTTTTCTACCACTCTATCTGCCATTGTGATCGATAGCGTGGTAGATTTAATTCTTTTGATTCATTATATTAGAAAAATCCGTTTGTTTCAGTTGTACTTTTTTATTCCGGATCGGACTTGCCTAGATTGCATTCACCAAATTACGAATTTCAAGACGTTTTATTCTCCCCGAGACCGCCCAGGCAATCAGGAAAAAGGCAATCAAAAAGAGTAAGGCGAATATAATAATTATAAACCATTCTATTTTTACTACAAAGGTACTTACGCCGACCATAGGAGCAAGCAGATTATTTAATTGAGGAGCCAGGACAAGCTGCAAGACATAACCTATCAGGATACCGGCAAAGGCAACAAACAGGAAGCGGCAGGAAAAGATTAAGCGATTGGCACTATTACGTATACCTATTGCTTTGAATATGCCGAAATCAGCCGCCTCACGGTAAAATATTTTTACGGAAACCATAATACCGTTGATAATAACAAACAATAAGGCAATCCCCAACATTAACCAGCTAATCCCGGCGAAAATAGCGTCCACACCGGTCATGCTCTTTTGGATCCCCTCGGAACTGATCACATATAGTTCCGGAACTTCTTGGAACAGCTTCTCAGCAATTTCTTCACCGTATGACGGATCTTCGATTTTATACAATATTTCATTGCTCTGATCATCCTCCACGTCGAGACGCCGAAAAGCAGAATCCTTCATCAAGGCCATCATGCCTGCCCGATTAAGGCTTTGGAAAAATCCTGACACAAGATAATCCTCTGTCTTCCCCTTAGAGTAAACTTCTACCATATCGCCGATTTGAATGTTATGCATTTGGGCAAAGAGTTTTGTCAGAATAATCTCATTATCAAACTCCGGTTTCTTACCTTCTAATAAAGAACTCAGGACTTTTGTATTATCTGCAATAAATAAGCCGAGCGAATTCTTATTCACTTCAATATCGGCATATTCCATATACTCCCTTGAAAGAATGGGAGTATATTCCTCTATAACAGCTTCCGTTTTTTCTTTTGTTTCCGAATCCGTATCCTCGTATCTAACAGCAATATCAAAATCCAAACCATAAAACTCCTGTACCATACGCTCGGACTCCAAGATATTGGTCAGCGAATAAGTATATAAAACCAGGAAAAACAAGACGGCAATCAAGAGGACGGCGCTGAGATATTGATGTAAAGATGCCGTGAATTGCTTAACGGAAAGCCTGGCATGCAGAAAGGGTTTTTTCAATTGCAGATCGATTCCTTGTGAAAAATAAACCGATTGCTGCCCCTCATTCAGGGCTTCACGCGGCTTGATTTTTGTCACTTTACGTAACTGTACAAGCATCATAAGAAGAGCGATCACCAAAATTACCAAGCCGGCTCCGGAAGATAAAAGCCATGCAGTCTGACCGGATACAAGCAAGTTAAAGATCCCAAGTAAAAGCGGAGTACTGACGACAACTACGGGACTTGCAATAAGCAAGCCAAGGCCAAATCCCAGGCCTATCGTCAGCAAAAAGCTCAGCAGATAAACTCTTTGGATGTGACCCTTTTGCAATCCGCAGGCTTTCAAAACTCCGATATTTTTGTATTCGGCTTCCAGTGAGCTGTTAATATTAAAATTCAGGATTAAAAGATTCGCTATAAACATCAATAGGGCTACAAAAATAATAATCATAGCAATGATTTGACTCATGATAGAAGAAAAATAGATAACCTGTTCGCCGGTCAAAATGATACGTGCCATATCCTTAATATCTGTTCCCCTGCTGATAACATTTACAAAATCATCATCGCTTAAGTCTGAAAATTCAGGTGCTTTATCCACACTCAAAAAGAATGACTCGCAAAATTCAGCGGGAAATTCCTGCGCCAGCATAGCTAAATCCTCATAGTCATTTGCCGATAAAAAGACACTGTTACCACCCATATTAACCGCATTGACTTGTCTTAAATCTTCGACAAAACCGCTGATGCGATATTCTTTATTAAAATTCGTACTTGTAATATGAAAGCTATCCCCGATTTCCGCACCTGTCATAAAATGAAATAAATTTGCCACATAGACCTCGCCGTCACTCGGGGCACTTGCATCCTCTTTCGGCACATAGGATTTCATATCATCGCGCAATAGCCTTGCATTAAAGATATCCGGATTATAGGCCTGAAACCAGGGTGTCGCAATTTTATAATCCGAAATGATCCCTGCATTTGTAGCAAGCGGGAATACGACAGGAATTTTTCGCAGATCCCGAACCTCTTCACGTTCTGCTAACTTCTCCAGTTCCTCTTCACTCGGAGTATCCATAATATAGAAAAAGCAGACATCTCCATATTTTCCTGCTTGATAGGCTTCTTCAGCCGCCTCAGAAATATTCTTTGACATGCTGAACGCAAAAGTAAGAATGAAACTGATCAAGAGAGTTAAGAGAAACAAACTGATATAGACTGCCTTTTTGTGCTTAAATTGTGCTTTTATTAATTTCCAAATCGCCATAGTCTTCCCCTTACCACGACAATGATTCCAACCAAGCATTCACTTGGGTTTCCCTGGACTTAAGCATGTCTTCGTCATACGGAGCCAGAGTCAACTCCCCATGAATTCGCCCATCGAGCAAATATATGATCCGCCCGCCCCGCAAAGCAGCTCTCCGGTCATGGGTCACCATGACTATGGTCTGCCCCTCTTGATTAAGGCGAGTAAACAAGTCAAGTACAATCGTGGAATTATTTTGATTTAATGCACCCGTCGGCTCATCGGCAAAAATTATATCCGGTTGATTGATCAGGGCACGGGCAATCGCGGCACGCTGCTGTTCTCCTCCGGACACTTGCGAAGGCAGACGATTTTTCGCCTCCTCCAACAAAAATGTTTGCAAAAGACTGTCAGCTTTGGCATAAACCTCTTTATTACTGCCGCTCTTCCGGCTAAGTCCGGGAATCACAATATTCTCAAGCAGACTTAAGTTGGAAACAAGATGAATTTGCTGAAAAACAAAACCGAAGTTTTGCAGGCGAATATCACTTAAGCGATTTTCATTAAATTTCGTAATATCATCTCCATGCAGGTAAACAGAACCGCCGCTGCAGCTTTCCATACCGCTGATACAGTACAGCAAAGTGGATTTACCGGATCCGGACGGACCCATAATAACGGTAAATTCACCTTGACGAATTTCCAAATCGATATGCTTTAAAACATGGTTTTGTATGCCTTCATGGGCATAACTCTTACTCAAATCTTTACAATCTAATATTGCTTTACTCATAAGTAACTCCATTCCTCTATGCGTAAACTTATCCTTTACAAGTTCTTGTATATTCATAGTAAATGGGAAATTATTAAGAAAGCTTTAAGAAAAAAGTTTTATAACATAACTTAGAACTCTCACGCTTCAGTCATCAAAAATTCAATAAGGAAACATCAGAAATTTTATTGGGAAACAACAGAGATAAAAACGGGAAACATCAGGGTGATTTCTAAACCGTCTTGTAGATTGGTCAACTGTACACTCCCGTTCATCTTGTGCATAAGTTCATGAACGATATAGAGGCCCAGGCCGGCTCCTTCAATCTCCCGTACATTAGCACCCCGATAAAACTTATCAAAAATAAAAGGAATATCCCGGTCGGAAATACCCGGACCATAATCGCGAAATACAATACTTATAGAATCCGCAGTTTGATACATACAGATATCAAGAGGACCGGGGGCATATTTTTCGGCATTACGCATAATATTTTCAACCACTTGCTCAAAACGGAAAGGATCGACTTCAACTTGTCCTTCCGGCCAAGGTTCATCTTGATAACGTAGCTCTAAACCGGAAAATTCATATATACTAAGAATCTCCCGCAGTTTTGCGGCCAAAGCTATAGGCTCGAGTTGCACATCCAAGCGATTCATCATACTAATTGCATGGACAAACAAATCGTCGGTACGCTTGGCAATTTCATCAGATTTCTGTAAGATAACTTCCGCATATTGTCTATTATTAGTATCATCAGCAGGAAGTTTTTTACCCAAAATCTCTGCATAAGCCCGGATCGTTGCAACCGGTGTCTTGATATCATGAGACAAAGTGGAAATCACTAACTTATTCGACTCGATTGTTTCCAATTCGCGCTCTTTTGACTGTTTCAGCTCATTACGCATATTATCAAAGGCCCAGGTAAATTTGCCGAAATAATCATCTTTCCTATACTCCAAAGGCAAATCCCAATTCCCCCGTGCCAGATTTTCAGCAAAACTTTCAAGATCCTCAAAGGGTTTCAGGAATTTTCGATAAATAAAAAATAAGAAGACACTGAGACAAAGTAAAATCAATCCGAGCGGTATCAGTTCTGCAAGAAAATCCGATATGTCACCGGATGAATGGCGAAAAGATTGCACAAACTGCTCCACCCGGTGTAAGCTTTTATTCGCCTCCTCAAATTCTTCAGGCCGGGCATCAGCCATATGTTGACGCAAGGCATTAATCTCTAAGATCGCTTGGTTAGCTGCCCGGCTTTGGGCAGAGTAATTACTGACAAACCCCAGGGCAAAATATAATATGCTGATCAGCACTCCCCATACAATACCAATTCTAATGACTCTCTTCTTCGCAGACAAATTTGTACCCCTTAGCCCATACGGTCTTAAGAATTTCCGGATTTGCCGGATCTTGTTCGATTTTTTCACGTAACCAGCGAATATGCACAGCCAAAGTCGACGGTTCCACCTCTGTATAAGTTCCCCAAACCGCATCCATCAAAAGTTCTTTGCCTAAAATTTGATTAGGATTTTCCATAAAATAACGCAGCAAGGTATACTCTTTCGGAGACAAGGCCTTCTCTTCATCATGGACAAAAACGGAGCTTGCATTCTCACACAAGCGCAAATGTCCGCAGCAAATTTCTCCTTGTTCCGGGCCATAAGTCCGGCGCAACAAGGCCCGGATACGCAAAGACAATTCTTCAAGAGAAAAAGGCTTCGGCAAATAATCATCTCCGCCCCGCTGAAAACCGCTGATCCTATCGGTCTCGCTCGTTCTGGCACTGGCAAAAATAACCGGTACCGTGCTCGTCTTGCGCAAATCCTCCAAAAAGTTCAATCCGTCACCATCCGGTAAATTGATATCTAAAATAATAAGATCAAATGCCTCTTTTGACATAGCTTGCACTGTATCTTCCAAGCTATATGCACAATGTACGGCAAAACCCTCTTCCTCCAGGTACATTGCAATAATATCATTCAATTCGGGTGTATCTTCCACCAATAATAATTTTCTTCGCATTGCATTACCTCAGCGTTCCTATCAATTAAGGTTTTAAGCATCCAAGCGGTATTACATAAACACCGTCAGGTCTTTGATAGGCCATTTTAGTATTTGTTAATATCATAAGGAAAGCCGGTTTAATAGTGGATATATTTGCTAATTTTATTAAATTAGCACTTGCTTTATCAACTTCATTTTCTCCCAACTTTACTTCTATTCCTCCCCACCTTCCATCATTTAACTCAACAATCAAATCTACTTCAAGGCCTGTTGTATCGTTATAGTAATATACTGTTCCTTCAATTTCTTCCGCATAAACCCTAATATCTCTTGTCGCAATTGATTCAAATAAAAAACCGAATGTTTCGAAATCTTTTTTTAATTTATCAGGTGATAGTCCTAAAGCAGCAACAGCAATACTGGGATCAACAAATTGTCTTTTGCTCCCTTTTCTGAGTCTGGCTGAACTTCTGATATTTTGAGACCAAGGTAAAACATCTTCTACAATATATAATCTTTTTAAAGAGTTCATGTATGTATCAAAAGTTTTAGGATTTACAATAACATCATAAGATTGATCCTTATAAATAGTTGAATTTGCAGCTAATGTAGAAATATTTCTAGCATAACTATTTATGATCTTTCTTAATTTCTCTTTATCTTTAATTATTCCGTCAACTTCATCTATGTCTCTTCTAATAATACTTTCAAGTAAATCTTTAGGAACTTCTAATTGCATATCTTTACTCAAGTCTAAGCTTCCCGGCCAACCTCCTCTACAGATATAATGCGCTATATCATCGATTGTAATATCAGATAAAACCGGGATTAATTGCTGCTTTGAAAATAATTCTTTCAAAGAAATCAATCCGTTAGACTCTCCGCTCTCATATAAACTCATAGGACGCATATAAATCGAATTAATTCTTCCTGTTCCCGTATGTGAAGTTTTTAAGTTTTGCTTTTTTGTTGATCCGGTTAGAATATAGGCTCCTTTATGATTATTATCATCAATATCAAGACGAATAAAATCCCAAATTTCCGGAACTTCTTGCCATTCATCAAATAATATAGGTTTATCACCTTTTAAAACTTCTTCTTTTGAAATAGTAGCTAAAATTTGATATTGTTTTTTTATCAGTGGGTCTTGCAGTTTTATAAATGTATTAGAAAAAATACCTGCAGTTGTAGATTTTCCAACCCATTTTGCTCCCTCAATAATTATTCCGCCGCTATAAGACATCTTTTTTTTGATTTGAGATTCAATTAATCTTTTCCTATAGTTTAAAGTATTCATTAAACCACCTCATGGCTATATAATCCTTATGAGCGCATTATAATACACTATTGCCAAAAAATAAACCATTTTGATACCAAAAAATCATAAACTTAGCTGCCAGAAAATTAACCTTTATAATATCAAAAAATAATGTATCCTAATACCAAATAATATAACATTTTATTACCAAGAAATATATTATTTTGCTACCAAGATATATATTATTTTGCTACCAAGATATATATTATTTTGCTACCAAGATATATATTATTTTACTGCCAAGAAATATAATATTTTATTACCAAGAAATATAATGCAACTTTAAAAAATGTCAATAGTGCCATCGTTACTGTCCTCTACCAACCTTTTTTTATCGCTATAGACTTCAGTGGAATTATTGTTCTAAAGATATCGCCTTCTTCAAAAACCGGGTTAATCCATTCGATAGCCCAAACCGCGAATTGTTTTAAGAATAGTCGGATTTTTAGCATCATCTTCAATTTTTTCTCTTAACCTTTTGACATAAACTGTCAAAGTATTGTCTTCAACAAATTCTCCGGACAGATTGAAAATTTCCTCTAATAAAATATCACGACTGATTATTTGTCCTCGATTATTGAGAAAAATCAAAAGTAATTTATATTCTAAGGCAGATAAGGTCACTTCTTGATCGTTTTTCCAAATGATCGCTCTTTGAGTATCAATTTTTAAATTGCTGATTTGTAATAGTGTGGTCTTTTGTTGGCGCCGCAGAACATTTTTGATGCGGGATATTAATTCACGCGGTCTGAACGGTTTGGCAATATAATCGTCCGCCCCCAGTTCCAAACCTGTTACCGTACTATATTCATCGCCTAAAGCACTTAAAAAAATCACCGGAAGTTGATACTTTTCTTTAATCATCGAGCATAAAACAAAACCGTTGCCATCAGGTAAATTGATGTCCAGCAAAACTAAATCAAAATTGTTAAGATCCAATTTCTGCAAAGCTGAATTTTGACCGTCTGCCGACTCAATTAAAAAGCCTTCACTTTCTAAAAATGAAGTTAATTGCTTAATTAATTCCTGATCATCCTCAACTAAAAGTATTTTTGTATTCATTTTAATTAAATATGGTTTTAAACGTCCAAGCCGGTTCAACGTTTTCTGCATAATATAATTTAAGTATTTTTTTGTTTTTATCTATTTATTTTTCTTTAATTAAATAGTAAAAGTCAGATTAATATCTTATACATAAAATGATATTATACTTGTTTATTTTCACTATAGTTCAACAGTAGAGATGATCAGCATCGGACGACGTTTGGTAAGTTCAAATAAAACTTGTCGGATTTGCTGATGAAGTTGACCTGAATCAATCCTATCTTTGAGGTTCTTATTTTTTGCTTTTTTCTTGCGATTAGATTTTTCAACAAAATCATTAATTTTACTGTGGCAAATTTTAATCACTTGATCAATTTCACTTTCATATATAAACCCTTTAGCTTCAATAATCGGTTCAGCAGCTAAATAGTTAGTCATACTATCAATTACAAGAAAGATCGCAACCACACCGTCATCAGCTAATAAAAGCCGATCGCGTAAAACTAAATCATCAATTCCGCCAATCCCGGAACCGTCAATTAATACTCCTGCTGCTTCAGTGAACCCTACCACTTCGGCATGCTGATTATTTAATTCCAAAATGTCCCCGTTGTTGAGTAAAAAGATATTTTCTCGTTTAACTCCTAAACTTTCAGCAATTTTCGCATGATGATATAAATGACGATATTCACCATGAGCAGGAATAAAATACTTTGGTTTCAGCAAATTTAACATCAGTGCCATTTCACCGCTATAAGCATGACCGGAAACATGAATGTCTGCTAAATCCTTATATATTACATTTGCCCCACGTTTAAACAACTCATTGATTACTCGATAAATTGCTTTTTCGTTCCCGGGAATCATACTGGACGACATCAATACAGTATCGCCCTCTTCTATTGCAACATCCCGGTGCTGCGAATAAGCCATCCGCGTCAAAGCCGACATCGGTTCTCCTTGAGTACCGGTAGTTATGATTACCAATTCATGCGGTGAATAATTGTTTATTTGTTTAATATCAATAATTGTATTTTTATCATAATTAATATAGCCTAAGGAGCTGGCAGCCTCAAAAGCATTGAGCATACTGCGACCGACCATTGCAACTTTACGATCAAATTGTTCCGCAGCGGTAATTATTTGCTGCATCCGAAAAATATTCGATGCAAATGTACTGACAAAAATCCGACCTTTAATTTTAGCAAATAATTCAGTAAAAGTTTCACCGACAATTTGCTCAGAAGGACTGAATCCGTCAATCTCTACGTTCGCACTTTCGGCAAACATTGCCAACAAACCGTCCGAGCCGATCTGAGCTATCCGATTTAAATCAATTGGCAAACCATGTACCGGTGTATAGTCAATTTTAAAATCGCCTGTATGAAAAATATTGCCGACCGGTGTTTCAATTAAGAGAGCACAAGCATCTGCAATACTATGATTAACATGAACAAATTCAACATTAAATGAACCTGCGCGAATTCTGGCACCGTCATTAACCACATGTAAATCCGGATTCTTAATTACACTACCTTGATCTCTTGCTCCCCGACCGGAGTCATTCAGCTTATTCTCAACCAATTTAAGTGTCATTGCCGTACCGTAAACAGGCACCTTATGTTCACGCAAAAACCAGGTAATTGCACCAATATGATCCTCGTGACCATGAGTCAAAAATAATGCTCTGACACGCTCTTTTTGATTTTTCAACCAACTGAAATCAGGAATGATCAAATCCACACCCGGCATATCCTCATCCGGGAATCCGATACCTACATCAACAATTATAATATCATTGCCCCATTGGAATGCTGTCATATTCTTCCCGAATTCCCGCATTCCGCCTAACGGAACAATTTTTATTCTGGATTCAGTACCAAATAAATTGCGATGTGTTTCATTAGGATTTTTGCTCATTCAGACCCCTTTTCAAAAATTAAAATCATTATACTTTAATCAAATCTATTTTATCAGATTCTGCATATGGTTCTGCATATGGATTTCTATTCGCATATGGATTTATATTCTATCAGATTCCGGCAGCTTTTTTAGAAAATTATTATTTATGAAATTGATAACAAGTTGAAATTTCAAAATTAGGCTGATAGAATCTTCATATAAAATTATTATACTGCCGATTGGTGTAATGGTAGCACACCTGACTCTGACTCAGTTTGTGAGGGTTCAAATCCTTCATCGGCAGCCATTCAAATTTAAAACGGATTCCGCAGATCAAAAAATAATTTCTTGAGGTTTTCTTCATAGGGAGCCCGGATAATTCCGTATTCAGTTATAATTGCGGTTATCAACTCATAATCAGTTACATCGAAAGCAGGATTATAGATTTTCGCATTTTGATGAATCATGCGTTGTTTGTACCACATCTCAGAAATTTCTTCACTGGGACGTTCTTCGATCGGAATATCTTCACCATGCTTAATGTTCATATCAATAGTCGAAGTCGGGGCACATACATAGAAAGGTATTCCATAATGTTTTGCCAAAATTGCAACACCGGAAGTACCAATTTTATTTGCTGCATCACCATTAGCAGCCACTCGGTCACATCCGACAAAAATCGCATTAATCCAACCGTTTTTCATAACTTGGGAAGCCATATTATCACATATAACCGTTGTATCAACACCATGTTCAACTAATTCATATGCGGTAAGTCGCGCACCTTGTAATAAAGGTCTCGTCTCATCGGCATAAACTTTGAAATTCATTCCCTGCTCTAATCCGACATAAATCGGGGCTAAAGCAGTTCCATATTTAACGGTAGCCAAGGAACCGGCGTTACAATGGGTCAAAATTCCGTCTCCATCTTTAATTAAAGATAAGCCGTATTCGCCGATTGATTTACAGACCCTGATATCTTCTTCCCGAATGAGCAAAGCCTCTTCTCGCAGTAAATTTTTAATTTGCTTAATATCTGTATCAGGATTATCCAGTACAACTTTTTCCATGCGTTCCAAAGCCCAGAACAGATTTACCGCAGTAGGGCGTGAGCTTGCCAGATATTCTTTTGCTTTCCGGAATTCAATAAGAAACTCGGAATAGGAATCGGTTGCAATCTGTTTTGCAACTAAATAAATTCCGATAGCCGCAGCAACACCGATTGCAGGTGCTCCTCTGACTTTTAACAGATAAATCGCTTGCCAAATATCTTCTATTTTTGTTAAAGATAATATTTCTTTATTACCCGGCAATTGAGTTTGATCAATAATCAGCAATGCATTGTTTTGATCATCTAAGGCAACTGTATCAAAATATTTAATATCCTGTTTCACTTTTTACACCTCTGTTATTTTAAATAAATGAATTGGCTACATTCTAACTAATTTCAACAAATGTATTTTAAAATTCACGTTAAGAAAAACGACAATTATCGATTAAGTAAATTCAACCAAAAGACTTTGCTATTACTATGTTCTCGCTCTGATTTCCGCTTCAAATTCCGGCCAATTATTAATTAAATAATCTCTAACACCATCAGTATAATCGCTGTCATCCCATGCAGGTGCCATCGTTGTACCCATTAATGCCCATTCACCGCCTTCAACTAAACGAGTTCCGTGCCAAGCCTCAGCCGGAACTACATCCTGAATTTGTTCACCGGATAATATATCATGTCCGTAGCGAATTACTTTCCCTGTACCATCAGTAAATAGTTGTAATTGTTCAACCGGATCGCCCATGTAAAAATGATATACTTCATCCGTCGGCAATTGATGCATTCTGGAAAATGAATCTTTAGTTATTAATAAAATAATATTACTGGCAATTAATCTGCCATTAGGATATTTTGCAGGTAACATTGATTTTTCTAAAAAAATATTAAAGCGATGACCTTCAGTAAAATATGCACCTTCCACAGGTATCGGTCTCATCTTAAAATATTCGATTATTTGCTCAGCTTTCAGTTTTTTCTTATTCATTTTTTCACCTGTAATTTTAAAAATCAAAATTCTAGACTCTATTCATTCTCTAGGATTTATTTTACTGCTTAATATTGCATTTATATTATATTTTTATCTCTACCCATTTGCCCTGATTTGTTGCACTGGTATAGGCTGCATTACAGATTAAAACATTACGCATTCCATCATATAAAGTAGGATACCGTGAATTTTCATCAGCATAACCGCGTTGAATATCTTTATAAAACGCCTTAAATAGAAAGCCTAAAGTATCTCCGAAACTATTACCGAACGGATAGACAAAAGTATTGATTCCTGCATTTTTCATACCTATGTTAATAACATTATTATCTTCTGAATTCCACCAGATATTTTTTCTTGAACCGGTAATTTCAATGGCCAACCGATTGATTCGACCGGCTGAGACTTCAGACAAAATGCAAGATCCGATTACACCATCCTCAAATAGCATGTTTAGAATCACTGCATCCTCACTCTCGACTGTAATTTTATCAGAAACGGATATACTGTCTTTTTCAAACATCATGCCTTCATGTAAATCACGCTCCGGAGAAAAGTTAGCAAATCGGGCAGAAAGTGCTGTAATCTTTTTACCACTTAAATATTGAGCCAAATCAGTCCAATGTGAACCGATTTCAGTCATAGCACGCATATTCCCTGCAAGCTCTTTATTATATCGCCAATCTAAAGGTGCCGGAAATGCATGAAATTCTTGCAAATATGATCCGTGGATTAATCTTACCGCGCCAAAGTCTTCTGATTCTATGATGCTTTTTACTTCCGTTAAAGCTAAGTGAAATCTGACATTAAAATCAATGGCAGTCAGGCAATTATGCTTACGAGCAAGTTGATAGAGTTCCATAGCCTGTTGATCTTCAAAACAAAGCGGTTTCTCACATAAAACATTGAAACCCCGGTTCAAGATTTGAGTCATTTGGTCATAATGCAGATTAGGCGGTGTGCATAAATGTATGCAATCTACGTCCGAATCTAAGACATCAGCAAAATCGGTTGAATAATTCGTTGCATCATATTCAGCCGCAACTGTTTTGGCATGATTGAGGTCAAGATCAATCAGCCAGGCCAGTTCAATGCCCATTCCGTGTAAAGCCTTTACATGATTGATACCGATTGAGCCTATTCCTACAACAGCAGCCTTTAATTTCTTCATTATCAGTCATCCTCTATTCTGCAAGATGTATTCATGTGATCAAGCTCTATTAATACCGGAAAATATAATAATCAATGACCTCTCTGGACACTGGTGACGCCTGAAATTGCTTTAATTCTGCCTATTACTTTTTCCAGCTCAATATTATTATTGATTTTAATTGTCAAAATCAAACTGGCAGTCATATCTTTAGCTGATTTAAGATTGCCTGAAACAATTCCAATATGTTCTTCTGCAATTGCATTTGAAATATCCGCCAATAAACTTTGTCTGTCTCGTGCCGTAATGTTTAAATCGACATAAAAATCTGTCGCATCAGATCCGGTCCAATTTACTTCAATTAATCTCGATGCCTGGGCCGCATCTTCCGGAGAACGATCGCTTTTTTCAATTATACTTCTGATATTGGGACAATTGGTGCGGTGAACACTTACTCCGGCACCCCGTGTAATAAATCCGACAATTGAGTCACCGGGAACAGGACTGCAACAACGTGCTAATTTAACCAAAACATTGTCAATACCGGTCACGGTAACACCCGGATCACCCATCTTCTTGCGTTTTTTCTGCTCTGCTACATCACTTGAATGTGCCTCTTTCAGCATTTCTTCTCTGGATAAAATGGTATCAGGGCTATAGACTACTTCACCTCTGCTATTAATGCGATAACCGAGTTTAGCTCGTTCTTCATCCGTTAAAGATTTCAGATAATTATTTTTCAAACGCGGAACTATTTTGCCGAAAGAAATTCCACCATAACCAACTGCCGCAAACAAATCCTCAAGTCTATTCAGAGAATGGGCTTCCAGAATCGGATTATAAAATTCTTTTTGCAATAATTTAGCAGGTTTAAAGCCTGTTTTTTCAATTTCACGTTCCATGATTTCGCGGCCACGTACTATATTGTCGTCACGCATCTGACGCTTGAACCAATTTCTGATTTTGGATTTCGCTGAATTGGTTGCTACAATATTTAACCAATCGCGGCTTGGTCCTTGAACCTTGTCCGAAGTTAAAATCTCAACAATATCCCCGTTACGCAATTTATAATTTAACGGAACCATTCTGCCATTTACCCTGGCACCGTACATGGAATTACCGATTTCACTATGAATCTGATAGGCAAAATCAATCGGCACTGAACCTGCAGTTAATGATTTAACATCCCCTTGAGGTGTAAAAACAAAAACTTCGTCTAAAACCAAACCGGTTTTCAACAGATCCATAAATTCGGAAGCATCGCTCATATCTTTTTGCCATTCTAAGAGCTGGCGCAACCAAGTTAGTTTATTCTCTAATTCCTCATTATGTTTACTATTGCCACGCCCTTCCTTGTATAGCCAATGAGCAGCAATACCGTATTCTGCCGTACGATGCATATCAAATGTGCGGATCTGTACTTCAAACGGTACACCTTCCGGCCCGATCAAAGTTGAATGTAAAGATTGATACATATTGGCTTTCGGCATCGCAATGTAATCTTTGAACCTGCCAGGCATCGGCTTATAAAGTTCATGAACGACACCCAAAACAGCATAACATTCACCTACCGTTGGCACGATAACTCTGGTCGCAAACAAATCGTAAATTTCATCCAGCTTCTTATGTTGGGCAAGCATTTTTTTATAGATACTGTAAAAATGTTTGGGACGACCTTCAATTTCCGCTTCAATCCCGATTTCAGAAATTTTTGTATTCATTTCAGAAACAACTTGTTCCAAATAATTCTCGCGTTCAGACCGCTTTTGGGAAATTGCTCCGACCAATTCATAATAGGAATCCGGATCAAGATAACGCAAGCACAAATCTTCCAGCTCCCATTTTATTTTATAAATACCGAGCCGATGAGCCAAAGGTGCATAAATATCCAATGTTTCTTGAGCTTTCTCAATTTGTTTTTGCGGAGTCATATAGTTCATTGTGCGCATATTATGTAAACGGTCTGCTAATTTAATTAAAACGACTCTGATATCCTCTGCCATTGCCAAAAACATTTTTCGGAAATTTTCAGCTTGTACTTCTTCTTTGGAGGAGAAATGAATTTTACTTAATTTAGTTACACCGTCGACCAGCTGGGCTATATTATCGCCGAATCTTTCTTTAATATCATCTAAAGTATATTCCGTATCCTCCGCAACATCATGCAATAAAGCAGCAATCAAAGTATCTTGATCTACCTGAATATCAATCAATATCTCCAAAGTTGCAACCGGATGCACGATATACTCTTCACCGGTATTTCTTTTTTGTCCTTCATGTGCTGTTTTAGCATATTCATATGCATCCAAGATCATTTCACCGGATTCAGCTCCGGAATATTGCAGATATTGATCTATTAAGCGCAACATGGTTTGATCGGTTTCTTTATAACGTTCCGGATCCGGTATTTGTTGATTCGAATCTATCCTATCTTTTGACATTAAGCATCAACTCCTGTGCATTCAAATTCTGCCACGTTTCCGTATCTTGGATACTCTTTCTTTCATTTGCATGATGATTGATTCTGAGTCTTCGGTTATTTTTATCAATCTTATCAGATTCGATAAATCCAATTTCTTTTAACATTGACAAAATTCTTGTCAAAATAAAAGGATTAATAAATAATTGCATTTCTCTGACAAGTGCTCTTGCCAATAAAGTTATATTAAAACCTTTTTCCAATTCGCCTACATACTGTTGAATATATTTTGTTACTGCAATTATTTGATCATTACTAATTTCAAATTGTTTTTTATCCAGACCATACATATTTAGTAAATTGTCGATTTGTTGATTATCTAATTGATATGTGTTTTCTATACGTGCACTATCCTGCCAAATCAAATTATCGCTGTCGGGAACAACCCAATCCAAAACCTGTAGCTGCATTGAAAAACGATTATTCCACTCTTGCCAATTAACATTAACCAATAAGTTGACCAAATCATTTTGTCTGAATAATCTGGAAAAACTTTGTGCATTAAAGGCTATCGCGGAAACCAAACGACCATCCTCTAAACGCAAGGTCAAGCTGACATGTTTACCTTGTCCGACAGTTCGCCACTGTTCAATTTTCAAGTTTTCTAAAACAAAACTCGGTTTTTCATTTTTTTGTCCATACGGTTCTAACAGAGTCAATCTTTTAGCAAAATCTTCTGTCAGAATACTATGTGGCAAGACATATTGATATTGATATTCTTCAATATCCGATTTTTTAATCGGATTTGCTAAAGCATAATCCAGCAAGCGTTTTCTGAAAGCCGGATATTTTTCAGTTTCTACTGTGACACCTGCAGCTTGTATATGACCGCCATAGTTCACAGTATATTCACTTGCACTATCTATTGCCGCTAAGAAATCAAAATCTCCTGCGCTACGTGCCGAGCCCTGCAATCCCTCTTCAGATCCGGCAAAAGTTATTACCGGCACAGAATAATGTTCAACTAAACGCGAGCTGACAATACCGACTATCCCGGTATGCCATTTTTCATCAGCTATCACAATCATATTTTGTTTTTCTTTTAACGACATCTTGTCAATTTGCATTATCGCTTCAGAATAAATTTGCTGTTCTAATTCTTTGCGCTGATCATTGAGTTCTTCAAGTTCAGTTAATGATTTTTCAATTTCTTCTAATTCATCACTTAACAATAATGTGATCGCAGGTGTAATATTGCCCATTCTGCCTGCCGCATTCAATCTGGGCCCTATTGAATAAGAAAAAAATGATGCATCTATCTTCGCCGAATTATTGATTTTTTCGGCAATTAGTCTCAACCCCAAAGAAGCTTTTTGGCGAAAAACAGAAACTGCTAAAGCAACCAGAATTCTGTTTTCCGATTCCAGAGGCATTGAATCGGCAACTGTACCGACAGCTGCCAAACATAAAGCAGGGGCTAAATCAATCTGATCATTATCAAGATATTGAACCAGAGCTTGTGCCAATTTAAAAGCAACACCTGCTCCGGACAATCCGGTAAAAGGATAACCGGCATCCGCTAATTGCGGATTTAATACAGTTAAAGCTTGGTTTGCTTTTGCATCATCAGGCTGATGATGATCAGTAACAATGACTTTAATTCCTGCCTGCATTAAAGTTTCAATTTCTTGATAATCATTGATGCCGCAATCAACAGTAATTACTAAATCCGGTTGTTTTGCGATCAACAAATTAACCGTCTTCTCAGTCAAACCATAGCCATCTTTAAGCCGATCCGGAATCATATAATCCACATCTGCACCGGTATTCAACTTGCGCAGAAGTCGAACCACAATTGCCGTTGCAGTTAAACCATCACAATCATAGTCACCGTAAACAATTATTTTTTCCTGTTGCAACAGAGATTCGGCAATTATTTCACAAGTTAATAACATATCCTTAAATAAAAAAGGATCAAAAAAGTTACCCGAAAGAGGATCTAAAAATTCCGCTTGAGCAACAGCATCGTACAAACCTCTTGCTTCTAATAAACCGGAAAAACACATTTCCTCAGCTTCACTAATTGAAACTTCAGCAGCATCTTGAATCTTCCGGTTGAAAGATTGAGTCATCGGGTTTTGATACCATTTACGTTTTTCCAATACTTTTTTTCTAATATGCCAACACTCTGCTTTCTTATCTTTTCAATTATCTTTATATTTTAATAGTTTTCAGAATTTCTCAAAATCGATTTAGAATTAATTATTATAATCGTTTTTCATCAATTCGTTGTTTAAGCATTATTTATTAATTAGTTACTTAATCATTATTTATTAATTAGTTGTTTAATCTATTATTTTATCACAGGTGTTAATTCAGATAAAACCCGATCCGAAAAGTTTATAACAAAAAAGAGGTCGGGACTCTAGACCGAACCTCTTCTCGAATTACACTCTTAGCCGACTTTTAACGCTTACGTTTGCGTGCAGCTTCAGATTTTCTTTTGCGTCTAACGCTTGGCTTTTCATAGTGTTCGCGTTTACGAACTTCAGCGAGAACACCAGATCTTGCACAAGAGCGTTTGAAACGTCTCAGAGCACTGTCTAGGGATTCGTTCTCCTTAACCCTAATTTCTGTCATTAAACTTTCTCACTCCCCTCGCAGCGGTTTAAAATTAAGTAAAGTCGATACTTTAGTAAGTCCGTATCTCTTACTTTAGTTTTCGTTTTTGTGTTCCTTTGTAGTACATAATATTTGTCTTATTAATTGTCTTATTAATATCGAATTAAGACCGAAACCCAAAAGCGTATTAATAATAATATCAACATCTTAAAAAGTTTACAAGTATTTAGAAAAATTCGATTTTATGTTTTTGATCGGTAGGGCGTGCACACTATTTAAGGTCATACCGTAAAATTATTGACTAAGTTTAAAAAGTGTGCAGGTCCGATCCAAAAAATCCGGGATGAACCATTGACATGCACACTATTTAAGTCTATACCTCAGATTTTCAGGATAACCTTGAAAAGTGTGCAGGAAAATCGATTTAGCCAAAGACCATGCACACTTTTTAAGTCTATACCTCAGATTCTCGGGATAACCTTGAAAAGTGTGCCGGAAAATCGATTTAGC